>CAYTLW010000143.1:0-17651 GCA_964438735.1 uncultured Enterobacteriaceae bacterium
GGGTGAGGCCCGAAAACGACGTTTTTCGGGCCGAGGGGGCTTCCGGAAGCCCCCTAGATTCTAGCGAGAGGTGGGGTCGATTCATGCGGCCACGGGGGCGGCGACGCCGCGCGCTCAATGGCCGGCTCCGCCTGAGCTGGGAGGGCGTCATGCACCGGCAGACGGCAGGGAAGCGCGACCGCGGTGGCCCTGAAACGGGAGTATGGGGTGCGGCCCCGGCCCTGGCAAATCCCCTGCAAATCCGCCATCGCTTGCCGGGAGCCGGCACGCCGGAGCGAACCGTCAGGGGCAGGAGACCGTCAACTTCAGGTCGTCGACCATCCAGCCCATGCCGCCGTTGTCGGCGCCATCGACGCTGTCGAAGGTGAAGGCCAGCTGAATCGTGTGGCCGCGCAGATGGGTCATGTCATGTTGCACCTGGGTCCAGACGCCTGGAACGCCATTGCCGGGGCTGCCCGAATACCAGAGCGCGCCAGCCCGCGGCGAGATGTTCGGCGGCACCGACTGGCGCTTGCCGTCGACGTAGAGCAGCACACGCGACCGATCGCGATAGGGGGTCACCTCGTGCTGCCAGCGGGTGCGGTAGCCGAGGGTCAACTTGCCCCGTGCCGGCGCCTTCATGGGCGGTGTCAGGACCATGCCTGCGCTGGCCCCGTAGTCGAAATCGGCCGTCTTGCTGTCGCCGTAGTAGAGCACCCCGGACGTGGCCAGCGCGGCCGGCGGATTCGTCCATATCTGCCAGCCACGGCCAGGCTCCATGGCCGAGGTTTTGCACCCCTGGGGCCCCAGTTGCGGGCCTCCGGGTTGGCAGGATTGCATGACGAAACCCTGTGACTGTGACGCGCTGTCGAAGCTCCAATGGAAGAGTTCGGGCGTGCAGCATCCCGGCGCATTGATCGGGATGTGGTAGCAGATGCCCACCGGGCAGCCATCCTTGGTGCAGGGGTCGCCATCGTCGCAGTCGCTCGTCTTCTGGCAGCAGTGGGCCTCGGAGACGCACTTGCTGGCCTTGCAGTACTCCTTGGTGCAGGAGTCGCCGTCGTCGCACGAGGCGTCCGAGAGGCAGCAGCCATCGATGGCCTTGTGCGAGCACGCGCCGCCGGGCGCCGGGCAGGCGTCGGTGGTGCACGGGTTGCCGTCATCACAGTCGCCGGCGCCGGCACAGCAGCCGGGCTGGGCGGTGAACGCGCAGGCGCCATCGGAACAGCTCACATCCTGACAAAGACCCGCCGTGCAGTCGGCGTCCTCGCTGCAGCAGCCGTCGGTCCAGGCGCAGTTGCCCGCGTTGCAATGGCCGCTGATGCAGCCGACGTCCGCGCACCCCGAGTCCAGGGTGCAGGGAGCGGGTTTGCAGGAGGTGACGATGCGCAGCTGGTCGACGACGAGGCCGACGCCGCTCGCTGGGTTGTTGTCGCTGCCCAGGATCACGCCCTCGATGCGTAGGCGGAAGGTGCGTCCTGCCAGGGCGCCGATGTCGCGCTCAAATGGGCGACAGGCGCCGTCCTGCTGGCAGGGGCGGCCGAGCAGATGTTTGCGACCGCCCACCAGCGCCCAGACGTAGAGCCGATGGCGCGCCGTGACACCTCCGGCCACGTCGAAGACCACGTTCATGCGCAATGTGGCTGGCTTGCCTGCGGGCAACGAGATCGGCGCGCTGTCCACCTGTACCGGGTCGGCGCCGGCGCCCAGGTTACTGAAGACGTCCTTGTCGACCGGCCCGAGTCGCAGCGCCGACTTGCCGGCCGTGGCCCAGCCGGGCCCCGGGAACGCGTGTCGATGCCAGACCAGCCCCTTGGCCGGCAGGCCGAACTTCCAGCCCTGCAGGGGCAGCTCGAAGTCTTCCTCCCAAGCGACCTGGTTGCAGCATGCCGGCACCTCGGCGTCGATGACGTGCTGGCACTTGCCTGTGACGGGGGCGCAGGAGTCGATGGTGCAGGCATCTCCGTCATCGCAGCCCTTGGGTTTGCCGCCCTGGCAGGATCCCTTGGCGCAGGTCTCGCCGAGGGTGCAGGGGATGACATCACACGCCTGGCCGTCCTTCGACAGGGGGTGGCTGCACTTGCCGGTGGCCGGATCGCACGCATCGTCGGTGCAGGGATTGTCGTCCTTGCACGCCCCGGTCTGCGCCGCCATGCAGTTGCCCGAGTCGCAGGCATCGGGCCCGGTGCAGGCGTCGCCATCGGAACAGGGCACATCATCCAGCAGCGAGAAGACGCACTTGCCCGTCTGGGGGGCACACTTCGCGGCGATGCAGACGTTGCCGGTCTGGCATGCCTTGGGTTTGCCGGCGGCGCACTTGCCTCCGTTGCACTGGTCCAGGCTGCACTTGTCGCCATCGAGGTCACAGGCGGCGCCGTCCACGTGGGTGAAGGCACAGCCACCCCCTTGCGGGTCGCAGGCGCCGACCTGGCAGGGCGTGCCGCTGTCGCAGTTCAGCGGCGAGCCGGCGCAGCCACCCTTTTCGGCGTTGCAGACGTCCTTGAGCGTGCACGGGTCGTCGTCATCGCACGTCCAGCCGGCCGTGGCAGCGCCACCGGCATGTTGGCAGCCTGTGGCCGGATTGCAGCTATCCGCTGTGCAAGGATCGTCGTCGTCGCAGCTCTTGGCTGTTCCCTGGCAGAGGCCGGCCTTGCAGGCGTCGTCGACGGTGCAGGCGCTGCCATCGTCGCAGGGGCCGGGCGCGGCGGTATGGGTGCAGCCCAACGCCATGTCGCATGCGTCCACCGTGCAGGGGTTGGCGTCCCCGCAGGCGACCACCTGGCCGGCGCAGGCGCCGTTGGCGCAGGCGTCGTCAGCGGTGCAGGCGTTGTTGTCGTCGCAGGGGCCCGCTGCGGCCGGATGACTGCAGCCCGACTTGGCCGCGCAGAGGTCCTGCGTGCACGCCTTGCCATCGTCGCAGCTGACGGCGTCGCCGGCGCAGATGCCGCCCTTGCATGCGTCGGCATCGGTACACGCATCTTCGTCGTCACAGGCCGCGCCATCGACCTTTGGCACCTGGACGCAGAGCCCGCTCTCCGGGGCGCACTGACCTTGCTCGCATGGCCCCACTGGATCGCAGGCAGGCGGCGGGCCGGCCACGCATTGCTCGGCGGCACAGGCGTCCCCCTTGGTGCACAGATCACCGTCCTCGCAGGGCAGCCCATCGGCAGCCAGGTGATCACAGTTGCCGTCGGCGCAGCTGTCTGCCGTACAGGCGTTGCCATCGCCGCAATCCATGGCGGGACCGGCGACACAGACGCCGGCGATGCAGCCATCTCCGACAGTGCAGGCATCGCCATCATCGCAGGGTCCACTGTCGACGCAGGCGCAGCCGGGCCCCAGGCAGGGCGAGGCGTCCGCATCCACGGACAGGGCGTCGTCGGGCGCGGTGGTCTCGGCGTTATCGAGAACATCCACGGTCGGGGAGACCTGGTCCACGGCCCCGGAATCTTCAAACGATGTGTCCGCCGCGTCCGGAAGGGCGGTGTCTATCAAGGCGGTGTCTATCAAGCCGGTGTCTGTCGGGCCGCTGTCTGTGGTCCCGCTGTCCTGGACCGCGATGTCATCGCTCCAGACGTCGCTCAATCGCCCAGACAGGTCCTGGCCCGTGCCATCAGACGGCGTCACCACGCCCTCCAGCAGGGGCGGCTCGGCGCAGGTCGTGCACAGCGCGAGCAGGGTCGCCATGGCGGCGATGGGGGCGAGCGTCCGGCGGCGTTTCAGGGGCATGTACATCCCCCCTTCTTGCAGCTGGAGATGGTCACCTTGTCGTGGACCTTGCCCTGCCAATCGACCATCGAGATGGTCATCTTGTGGTCGTCGACGTCGAAGACGCCGATGCCGCGTTTGGGCACGTAGCTGACCAGCGGGGTGGCCAGGTTGCCGGGGATGGGCTTGAGCGGATCCCGCGCCCAACCGCCGGTGCCCGGGTAGACCAGGGTGGTGCCCTGGCCCTGGGCGCAGGGGGCGCTGTCTGCCGAGTTCGGATAGGAGGGCACTTTGACGATGGGCAGGTAGCGTTGCCAGGAGTGGGCCGCGCCGGCGATGAGCAGGTTGGCCTTGCCCTGGATGGCCGTCGCCAGGAGCAGCTTCCTGACGGCCTCGTTGGGCTTGCGGTCGATGCCAAAGGGATCGCGCTGCAGGGGCAGTTCGTGGGTCAACACCACGTTCCACGGTTGCGTGGATGCGGCCAGCCCGGCGGCGAGCCAGCCCGTGACCTTGTGCAGGTTCAGCCCCTGGTCGCCCGTGAAGATTGAGAAGAAGCGTACGGTGCCGTAGTCGAACGTGAAGTACAGCCCAGGCTGGATCCCCTTCGGGCCGTTATCCGGTGCCAGCAGGTTGGCGAAGATGGCCGCGCCGTTGTCCTTGACCACGTCGTGATTGCCCGGCGTGTAGGTCATCAACCGGCTTCGAGAGATAACCTCGTGGGGCGTGAAGACGCGGCTGGGGTAGTGCTCGTATTCGCCCTTGTCGTAGACGAAGTCACCCAGCAGCAGGTGCAGGTCGGTATCGAGCTTGTTCAGCTGCTCGGCGACCTGCATCTGGAACATGTTGCCCATGCCGCTGTTGCCAAAAGCGGTGAAGCGGAACGCCTTGATCTTGCGCGATTGGAATGGGTACAGCCAGCTGCCGCCGGGCACCTGGTTGCCGTTTCGTACGTGGACAAGGCGGTACTCGAACTTGCCGCCCGGCGCCAGCCCGTCCAGCTGCACCACGTGCCGTTGCCAGGTGGGCGAACCCACGTCCGTGGGCGGCTGGATCTTGGCCGTCTTCCAGGTCTTGCTGCCAATGGGTCGCCATGAGAAGACGAAGTGGTCCGCATCGGGCCCGCCCTCGCTCAGGGTCACGGTCTGCCAGGCGATGGACACCGAGTCGGTCTTGTCGCCGGGCTGGGTCTGGCCCGGCTGGATATAGGGTGGCACCAGGACCTCCCAGCTCACCGGCGGATTCGGGCTCAGCACGACCTTGACCTGGATCGGGGCCAGCTTGCCCGACACGTCGCTGAGCGTGAGCGTGGCGCTGCCGACGGACTTGCCGAGCTCCAGGGTCACGACCTGGCTGGTGGGTTTGCCTTTGCCGAAGAGCAGCACGGCCGATCCCACCGGCTTGGCGACCTTCGGGTTGTTGCTGGTGACTTTGAGCGTGACCTGTCCCGTGGCCGTCGCTCCGTGGGGCAGGGTGACCCGCAGCGGCGCCATGAGGCCGTTGGCCGCCCGGTAGATGGCCGGCGGATCGACCTCGATGGGGCTCTTGCCGACCGTGATCGGCAACGTCGCCTGCGCCACGCCGCCGGGGATACTGGCGCGCAGCCGTGCCGCTCCCGCGCCGCCGATCCAGATGGGGACCTCCATCACCGGTGGGCCGCCGACCGCAAAGGTGGCCACGCAGTCCATAGCCAGGGCCACTTGGGGGTTGTCGCTGAGCAGCTCTACGGTTAACGGGCGGGCAGCATCCGCCTCGGGGGGCAGGCGCAGACGGGCCAGCACCAGGCCGGCTTGTGGCAGGGCCTGGAGGTGTCCGGGATCGAATGACAGGGCGGGCGAATACTGGACGACGAGGCGTGGTCGGTGCGCGGATTTCGGGGCTTCGCTGGACCAGACCTTGGTGCCATAGACGTCGCCGAGGCTGCGGTTGGGCACCGCCACGCCGGCGCCGTGATGCCAGCGCTCCGCCTCGTGCACGCCGTCGTTCAATTCGATGCTCCAGTCGACCACGGTCGCCGGATCACCCGAGGTCACCCACTCGTCGTTGACCTGCAGGATCCAATCGCCATCAGCCGGCTGATCGCACAGTCCGCCGCCGCCGGGTTCGCAGAGCGGCGACGCGCCACAGCTCTCATCCGGTCGGAAGGTGCCGACGAGCGGCGAGACCTTGGTATCTGACAGGTGGATGTCCTGCTTGGCCGCCTGGTCGATGATGACCTGGAAGTCCTTGCCGGTGGCGCCGATCAGGCCATTGCAGGGGATTCGACCCGGTCGATTGATCAACAACGCCGTGTAGTCGCCATGGCGCAACGTGGCCACGACCTCACCTCGACGCGGGGTCTTGATGTTCAGGTGCACCCGCACCGACTTGATCGACTGGATGGCCGAGCCCTGCACCCGGATGATGGAGTGCGCCGCCACCGGCATCAGCGCCCAGCCGCGATTGCTGGCCGGATTGGTGGACCAGGTGCGCACGCTGTCGGTGACGTCGACGCTGAACTGCTTGCTATACGCCGGGGTGCGCGTCTCCACCCGTGGCGCGAGATCGATGCCGAAATCGACGCCGGCTTTCGGGCCGAATGTCGACCAGCGCGTACTGTGATCCCAGGGCACCAGCACCCGATGTAGAGCGGCGTGGTCGCCCGGCACGTCGACGGACAGCTCCAGCGTGGCGCGGAGAATGCGCGCACCCGGTGGAATCTGCGCCGCGGCGCCGCCAAAGATGTGATCAAAGCGCAGCAGACCGACGTTATCCCCGGTGCCATGCTGCATGGCATGGGAGGTGGCGCGCAGGGCGCCGAGGCCGTAGGTATCCTCCAGGTCCCACTCGAACCGCTTGTGGCCCGGGTCGGTGGCGAAGTGACTGCGGCCATGCCCGCCGTGGTAGAACCCCTTGCTGATCGCCAGGTGCAGATCGACCGTGCCGGCATAGCCGGCCACGCCCTCCTGGAATGTGCGCGTCACCGGCGGCAGGTTCGCGGCCGGAGCGGGTTTGTCGCCCGCCGCGTCCGCTCCGGGGCCGGCGAGACAGGGCCCAGTGGGCACATCCTGACCCGCCGCGTCCGACTCTGGCTCGCCGGAGACGACCGCATCTTCGGGTTTGGGTGGCTCCTGGGCGGCATACTTCCAGGGAGACTGCGCGCAGCCCGCCGCCAGTGCGCAGGCTGCCAGCAGCGCCATCCGCCGGCTTCGCGTCGCCCCCTGCACCACCAGACTCCCTCCGCGTCCCGGAGGGCGCTACGAACTTGCGCCTGAGTTCCGGGGGCTTGCGCCTCGGCCTCCCTCGTCGGGATCGCCACCGCAGGCCGAGTCCGGGCCACGGCGGCGCGCAATGGCCGTCAGGGTAGCGGAGCCGTGTCTGGCTGCCCAGTCCAAGCGGCGCTTGCCGACAGGTTTCAGCGTCACGACGGCCACCTGGCCGTGTGCCCTCAGGTCCACACGAGCAGGGCCACAAGCGCCAATATCGCCGCCATGGCTGTCAATACGTGCAGCATGGTCGGGCCAGCGGGCACGGGTTCGGCCGGTCGGGGCGTTTGCGGCGGCGCCACGCGTTGCTGCCAGGGGTCGGCCTCGAAAGCCTGGGCCAGCGCGGCGGGTAGCCGTTTGATCACGTCAGTGCTCGTGGCGGTCGACGCTGCGGCCGGTGAGATGGAGAAGTAGCTGCCAGCCGAGCTGCCCGCGCCGGCATGGCGCAGGACCAGCGTCGACAGATGGCCGCCTTGACGAAGGCTGAGTCGCGCACGGTCCGCCTCGATGGCGACGCCCTCCAGGCGCACGCCTTCACCCAGGACGGCCTTGTCATTCACAAGTCCCTGCAGGCGTTCGAAGCCCGGCTGCGCGGCCGGGGTCAGGACCGGTCCGCCCGGTCGAGCTGCAGCGCCATCGGCGTCCGCAGTCGAAGGCGGCGCGCTCAGACCCAACGCGGCCACAAGCGCGACCAGGCCGAGCCGACAAGCTGTCGTCGTCATCCCGCGCATTGACATGGCCATCATGAGGCCGACCCTCCACCCTGGCTGCCGATGACCACCTTCGGTCCGCCAGCGGAGTCTGACATCGGCCGCTGGTGATGGACACCCCAGCGCCGCCAGCGCTATCGTTTGCGCTGCCAACGACGGGCCACGGAGCGCGTCATCGAGGTGTTCATGACGGCAGAGGCCGCCCGCATTTCAGCTGAGGTCGCCGCCAGGGCAGAAGAGCTGTCGAGCGCTCAGCCGCACGACATCCTGCGCTACGGGCTGCAGACCTGGGGCGACGATATGGCGCTCTCGTTCAGCGGCGCTGAGGACGTGCTCCTGATCGATATCGCCAGCCAGGTCAGCGACGGGTTCCGGGTCTTCACCCTGGATACGGGGCGACTGCACCCGGAGACCTTGACCTTCATCGAAGCCGTGCGCGTCCGCTATGGGATCACCATCGAGGTCTGCGCGCCGCAAGCGCCCGCCGTCGAGGAGCTGGTTCGCACCAAGGGGTTGTTCTCTTTTTATGAAGATGGTCACGGCGAATGCTGCGGGATCCGCAAGATCGAGCCCCTGCGCCGCAAGCTGAGCGGCCTGTCCGCGTGGGCTACCGGGCAGCGACGCGACCAGAGTCCGACCCGCGCCGAGGTGCCGGTGATCCAGCTGGATCCAGCGTTCGGCAGCGACGAGCGGCCGCTGGTGAAGCTCAACCCCCTGGCCAACTGGAGCCAGGCCCAGGTCTGGCGCTACATCCGCGGCGCCAACATCCCCTTCAACCCGCTCCATGAGCGCGGCTTCTTCAGCATTGGCTGCGCGCCGTGCACGCGGCCCATCGGACCGGGACAACACGAGCGAGAAGGTCGCTGGTGGTGGGAAGAGGCCACCCGTCGCGAGTGCGGCCTGCACGTGGCCAGCCCGGATGTCGATGCAGCGGACGCCGACCGGGGCGGCGGTGAGTGAACAGCCCACCGTCCTGCTGATCGAGCCACCTGGATTGTTCCTGGAGGGACATGGGCATACGCGCCAGGTCCTGCCCCTGGGGCTGGCCAGCGTGGGCGCGTCTGTGGCCGATGTGGCCCGGGTGCGACTGCTCCTGCCAGATACCCGCGCCTACACCGGCCCCGAGCCGTGGGATGAGATCCTGGCCGCCGTGGCCGAGGAGGCGCCCGCGGTGGTCGGTCTCACCGCCGTCACCGCGACCTTCCCCGCCGCCAGCCACCTGGCTGCGCTCATCAAGGAGCGCTGGCCGACGCTGCCCATCGTGCTCGGCGGCGTGCATGCCTCGACCTTGCCGCGGGAGTCTCTGGCGGCAGCGCCGGCCATCGACTGGCTGATCTCCGGCGAGGGTGAGGGCGCCTTTGGAGAATTGCTGGCTGCGCTGCAGGCCAACGACGGCCGCCGGGCCAGTCCGGAGCAGATCGCCGGGCTGCACTGGCGCGACGAGCAGGGTGACCACCATGCGGCCCCGCCGCGCCCGCCGCAGGCCGATCTGGACGCCCTGCCGACGCCGCTGCATGACGGCCTGGTCTGGCCCCAGGATATCCAGCCGGCGTTTCACCAGGCGGTCATCACCCTGCGCGGCTGCCCCTATCGATGCATCTACTGCGCCGTGCCTGGGCTGGACGCCAGCCGCACCCGATACCGCTCCGCGACGCGGATCGTCGACGAGATCGCCGATCTACGAGCGCGCTTCGACATCGACTACCTGCTCTTTCATGACAGCGTCTTCACCTTGCACCGCAAGCGCACGCTGGCTTTATGTCGCGAGATGATCGACCGCGGGCAACAGATTCCCTTCTGCTGCCAGACCCGCGCCGACCGCCTGGACCCGGCGCTGCTGCAGGCCATGGTGCAGGCGGGCCTGCACCAGGTCTTTTTCGGCATCGAATCCGGCGACCCGGAGACCCTGCGTCGCATCCGCAAGGACATGCCCCTGTCGCAGATCAGGGACGCGGTCGCCATGGTCAAGGCCGCCGGCGTTCGCTGTTCTGGCTTCTTCATGATCGGCTGGCCCTGGGAGGACGAGGCGACCATGGAGCGCACCGCGGACTTCGCCTGCGACCTGGGCCTGGATGCCGTCAGCCTGTTTTCCGCCACACCCCTGCCGGGCACCGAGTTGTGGCGCCTGGCCGCCAACGCGACCCTGCCGGAGTCCATCGATTTCCGGCGGCCGCAGGTCAACCTCACGACCCTGACGGACGAGGACTTCACCCGGGTCTATGACCGCATCGCCGGGCGCATCGACACGCACAACATCGATCGCATGATGCAAGGCGGCGCGGACGGACGCCTGAACTGGATCAGCCCGTGAGCGATGCGGGCGAGTCCACCGGGCCTCGGGGTGTCGTGGCAGCGGTCGACACGGGCGGTACCTTTACCGACCTGGTGGCGCGGGCCCCGGGCGGTCGCACGTGGCGACTCAAGCAGCCCTCGACACCGGATGACCCGGCCCGGGCGGTGTTGCAGATCCTCGAACGTCTGCGGGTTCGCCTGGCGGCCGATGGTGTCGAGTTGGATATCGAGGAGGTGCGTCACGGCACCACGGTGGCGACCAACGCGCTGCTGGAGCGACGCGGCGCCGACGTGGTGTTGATCACGACCGCCGGCTTCGAGGACCTGCTCCGGCTGCGCCGACAGGATCGGCCCGACCTCTATGCGCTGCATCCCACGACGCCGGCGCCGCTGGTGCCGCCGGAGCGCTGTCTGGGCGTCGACGAGCGACTCGGCCCTCGTGGAGAGATCTGGCGGCCGCTGGACGATCCCCAACGCTGGGTCACCGACAACCTGCACGACCTGCGCAGCGCCGAGGCCATCGCGGTCTGCCTGCTGCACGCCGGCACCGACGATCGCCACGAAGCGAAGCTCGGCGCCGCCTTGCGCCAGGTCCTGCCGCAGGTGCCGATCACCCTCTCGAGCGAGGTGGCGCCGGTATTGCGCGAGTACGAGCGCTGTTCCACCGCCGCCGTCAACGCTGTGGTGGCGCCCATCATGATCAGCTACCTGGCACGCCTGCAGCGGGGGGTCGCGCCGGCGCGGCTGCACGTGGAGAGTTCTGCCGGCGGCCTGCTGCCGGTCCAGGAGGCGCTGGCCGAACCGGTGCAGACGGTGCTGTCCGGGCCCGCCGGAGGCGTACGCGGTGCCTGGGCCGCGGGTCGGCGAGCCGGCTGTGAACACCTGCTCACCCTGGATATGGGCGGCACCTCCACAGACGTCTCCCTGGTGCTCGGCGAGCTGCTGCCAGAAGACGACGGCGCCATCGCCGAGCATCCACTGCGCATTCCGCTCTTGCCCATCGAGACCGTCGGCGCCGGTGGCGGTTCCATCGCCTGGATCGACAGCGGGCAGGCGTTGCGCGTGGGACCTCGCTCGGCCGGCGCCACGCCCGGGCCGGCGGCCTACGGACATGCCGGCGCAGGCGCCGAGGCCACGGTCACCGATGCCCACGTGGTCCTGGGCCGCATCGACACCCTGCTGGGCGGCGACATGCCCCTGGATCGGGCTGCCGCCGAGGCCGCCATCGGTCGCCTGGCCGCCCGTCTGGGCAGCACCACAAAGAACACGGCCGCCGCCATCGTGGCCATCGCATCGGCCAACATGGGGCGCGCTTGCAAGCGGGTGACCATGGCCCGCGGCGTCGACCCCCGCACCCTGACCCTGGTCGCATTTGGTGGCGCCGGCGGTCTGCACGCCTGCGAACTGGCGCAGGAGTTGGGCTGTCGGCAGGTCCTCTTCCCGGCCGAACCGGGGGTGCTCAGCGCCGACGGCATCAGCGCCGCTCCAGCGCAGGCCACGATCACGCGCACCGTGCTGACCGACGAGGCGAATCTCGATGCGTCAGCGTTACGCGCCTTGCTGAGCGAGACCCGTGCACGCGCCAGGGCACGGCTGCTGCGCGGCTGGCCGGGGCTGAATCCCGAGCACATCGTCGCGCGCGGCTGGGCCGACTGCCGCTATCGGGGCCAGAGCCACACGCTGGCGGTGCGCCTGGTCGAGATCGAGCCCAACGGCACCGACGATCTGGCCTCGGGTCTGCGACGCGCGTTCGATGACCACCATCGACGTCGCTACGGCTACGCGTTGCCGGCCGATCGGGCCATGGAGCTGGTCGCGGTACGCTGCGAGGCCTCGGGCCCGAGCCCGCAGCTCGCCGACCGGTCGATACAGTTGGAAGAACGTCTCGAGGGGCCGCTCGCCCTGCCGACCTGGAGCGCGACCCTCTGGCTGCCGTCCGGATGGCAGGCCCGCAAGCTGTCGGACGGCGCCGTGTTGTGTCGGCCGACCTCAAATCCCCCGGCCGCTTTGGCTGGCGAGCCCGCGTCGGGCGACGGCAACCCGTCGGCAGATCGGTCCAATCTGGGGCTGGAGATCCACCGGCAGCGCATGGCCGCCATCGCCGAGCAGATGGGCGAGTTGCTGATCAGCGCCGCCTTCAGCGCCAACATCAAGGAGCGCCGGGACCTGTCCTGCGCCATCTTCGACCGTCGTGGTGAGCTCCTGGAACACGCCGCCCACATCCCGGTACACCTGGGCTCCAGCCCGCTGAGCGTCGCCGCCGCCATCGCCGCCATCGAGATGCGGCCCGATGAGCACGTGATCCTCAACGACCCCTTCGCCGGCGGCACCCACCTGCCGGATGTGACCCTGATCACCCCCGTCTTCCTCGACGGCGGTACCCGCCCGGAGTTCTACGTGGCCAATCGCGCCCACCACGCGGACGTGGGCGGCCTGACGCCGGGCAGCATGCCCGCGCCCCTGGACGAGGAAGGTCGGCCCCGCGCTTTGACCATCGGGGACGAGGGCTTCCGGCTCGGCCCGACGGTGCTGACGGAAGCTGTTCGGCAGGCATTCGCCGCGGCGTCCCGCACGCCCACCGAGCGGGCCGGTGACCTGCGAGCCCAGGAGGCGGCCAATACCCTGGGCGTGCGCCTGTTACGTGGCCTGGTGGCGGACCAGGGGGCGGCCGCCGTGCGCGCCCACAACGAGGCGCTGCTCGACTACTCCGAGCGCCGAATGCGGGCCGTCATCGCCGCCCTGCCAGATTGCCGAGCCAGCTTCGAGGACGCCCTGGATGACGACGACGATGGCGCTCCCCCCCTGACCATCGCCGTCGACCTGCACGTATCCGGTGACAAGGTCGAGATCGACCTGAGTCGCTGTGCCGACGCCAGCACGGGCCCGCTGAACGCGGTGCGCGCGGTGGCCATGTCAGCGGTCTTCTACAGCCTGCGTTGCCTGGCCGGCGCGCTGGTCGACGAACGCGAAGCGCTGCCAGCCAACGCCGGCATGATGCGGCCCATCACCGTGCACACGCGACCCGGCTCCCTGGTGGATGCGGTCTGGCCCTCCGCCGTCTCGGGCGGCAACGTGGAGACCTCCCAGCGGCTGGTGGACGCGCTCCTGGGCGCCCTGGCGGGGGTCGCCCCCGAGCTCGTGCCGGCGGCCTCCTGCGGCTCCATGAACAATGTGCTCTTCGGCGGCCTGGACGAACGAGAGGGGGACCGCCCCTGGGTGCATTATGAGACCCTGGCTGGCGGTGCCGGCGGCGGACCCGACGGCCCGGGTGCCGACGCGATCCACGTGCACATGACCAATACGCGCAATACACCCATCGAGGCCCTCGAGCACGCCTTTCCCGTGGCCATCGAGCGCTACGCGGTGCGCCCGACGACCACCGTACCCGGCCAGGTCCGCGGCGGAGCCGGCATTGTCCGACGGTACCGCTTCATGGCGCCGGCAACGGTGACCTTGCTCGGTGAGCGGCGACGCCTGGCGCCCTGGGGAGCCGGCGGCGGCCAGGCTGGCACCCGAGGCAGAGACCGGCTGTGGCGCGCAGGAGCGGGGCCAGTCGACCTGCCTGGCAAGGCGGTCGTGCGGGTCGAGGCGGGCGACATGATCGAGGTCGCCACCCCCGGTGGCGGCGCCTACCGAAGCTCGTCGGCGCGCAACATGGGCACGAAGAGAACGCCGCAGATGTCCTGAGTGCGCAGCCCGGATGGGGTCTTGTGCACGACCAGCAAGCGCTGTTGTATGGGCCCCACCGGGGCGACCAGTCGGCCGTCTGGCGCCAGCTGCTGCAGCAGCGCGGGGGGCAACTCGTCGGGCGCCGCGGTCAAGATGATGCGCTCGAATGGCGCCTCCTCTGGCCAGCCATCGTAGCCGTCGGCCACCTGTGTCTGCACCGCCTGGCAGCCGGCCCGATCCAGGTTGCGTCGGCCGATTCGCGCCAGCTCGGGCCGCACCTCCATGCTCCAGACCCGCGCGCCCAGCGCGTGCAACACCGCCGCCTGGTAGCCGCTGCCGGTGCCGATCTCCAGCACCCGCTCGCCACCCGATAGCTGCAGGGCGGCGCTCATGGCCGCGACCACCCACGGCTGGCTGATGGTCTGGCCCTCCGACACGGGCAGCGGGTGATTGGCGTAGGCGCTGCGAGCGTAGGTGTCGGGCACGAACAGGTGACGCGGCACCTCGGCGATGGCCGCCAGCACCACCTCGTCATCGATGCCTTGCCGCCGAAGCTCGTCCACGAGCACGCGTCGGCGGCTGGCGAGCCGTTCGGCTTCGCTGCTCAATCGTCCCCTTTGAGGATCTCGGCCAGTCGCAGGAGCGCCCCGTTCAGCTCGCTACCGCTCAAAGAGCCCCGATCGTCTCGCACGTGCAGCTCCACACCGGCCAGCACGTCATGCCGCGTCCAGCAGGTGGTTTTCGAGGTCGCGGCGTCTTCATCGACTGCTGCGTCAGCGACCTGCGCATCAGCGACCTGCGCATCAGCGACCTGCGCATCAGCGACCTGCGCATCAGCGACCTGCGCATCAGCGATCTGCGCGTCAGCGACCTCTTCTTCCCTGGCGACGACCTTCGGCGGCGGCCGGCTGGCGTCCGGCACCACCACGGGCGTGATGGGGGCGGTGTGCTCGTTCGACTCCGGGTCGGCCGCAACCGCGTCCGCTGCCGAGTCGGGCACCGTCACGGCGCGCTCGGGTGCCGCCGGCGTGGCGTCGGGATCGGGCGCCTCGGCCGATTCTCCGTCCGACGCCGAATCTCGGGCGGCCACCAGGGCCGCGTATCCACCCGGTTGCAGGGGTGTGCGCGAGTCCAGCGCCGCCAGCATCGCTTCGTCCGCGGCCGCCATCAGAGTTTGTCGTCCACGTCCCGTCGCCGGCAGGGTGCGCGGTCGACCATGGGTACGCGGCGCCAGCTCCTTGCGCTGCTCGCCGATGGCGTCGGGCAGATCGTTGGGCGTGGAGTCGGCCGAGGGTTCGGCGCCCGGCGGCGGCGTCGGAGGCGCCCCCTGGGATGCCGACCTGGCCGAGTAGTTGCGCACCACTGGCGTGTTCTTCATGTGCATGGTCCGGCCCTTACGAGCCGGCGATCGACGCCCCTTGTCCAGCATGGTCAGCCAGTTGCTCATCACGGCGGCCTTCTTTTCGGCCTCCGCTGGGTCGTCGCAGAGCATCCGCAGGTGCTCGTTGTCGACCCCGCGCACGAGCTTGCCGATGTCGTCCAGCGCCAGGTCCAGGCCACGCATGACCTGCACCGCGCAGAGCTGCAGCAGGTGACGTTTGCGGAAGTGCTCGCCCTCGTCGTCGCGGATCGGCTCATCGACCCACTGCCGCTCGATGTAGAACGCCACCCGGCCGGGTTCGATGGCCTCGTTCAGGGCCGCGTTGGAGTGCTGGCGCAAGAGGTCTTCGGCGGCGACGGCCAGCTCCTCCACCGTGAACCGTTCGGCATAGGCCTCGATGGAACCGCTCAATGTCAGGCGCGTCCTGGCCATGATCCTCTTCTCCGCTGTCCGGGGCCATCAGAGCTTCAGGGTCGACATGATCAACCGATGGTCGGAAGGGAACAAGTCCTCCGCACCAAATCGCTGCATATCCACGAGCCAATCGCTGACTTCAGCCTTGTCGTCGACCACGAAGACGTGGTCGATTCGCTCGCTGGCCGGATAGACGGGCTCGACCTCGGCATTGTGCACGATTCGTTTGATCTTGGCGATGTTGCGCGTGTCGACGAAGGAGTACTCGGAGTCGCCCTTGTCGCCGACCAGGATGCCGTAGGCCTCGCTGTCCGGTTCCGCGTTGAAGTCACCGACCACGATCGCCGGCCGTCCTTTGGCGTCCTTGCTGGTGCGCTCCAGCATCAGCGGCGCGCTGTGCTTCTGGTTGGGGCTGTTGGGATCGTAGTGGGTGTTGGCGAAGTAGAGTTCCCGCTCCGTCCAGCGATCACGCAGGTTCACCCAGGCCACCAGCCGGGGCAGCTGCGCCGACGCCCAGCCGCCGGAGTAGGGCTTGTCGGGCTCCTTGCTCAGCCAGTAGAAGCCGTGGTCGATCTCCTCAAAGCGTTCGGTGCGGTAGTAGATGGTCGCGTCGGGATAGGCCGGCGGCTTCTTGGGCGGCACCGAGATGTAATACAGCGGCGTATAGACCGGGTGCGTGGCGATCATATCCAGCACCTCGTTGTTGTCCTCGGCGGCCCAGAACTGCTCCTGCAGGCCGATCAGGTCGGCGTCATGCTGCTTGATCAGGCCCTGCAGGTAGGGCACGCGGTCGGCCCAGGGTTCGTGATCGTCCTTGACGCAGAATGAGCACAACACGTTGAAGGACATCACCCGCAGGTCCTGGCGCTTGTCTGGCGGTTCCTCCGCCTGGCAGCCCAGCAGCAGCCCGATCACCAGGCAGCCGAGCCAGCGCGTTGTTGCCGTCATCGACGCCTCCTGCCCCTGTTCGCTCCAGACGATGCGCCACACAGGGCGCCCAGTGTAGCGCGTGCCGGCGCCGTTGACCCGCCCCCGGGCGGCTCCCTACACTCGGCCTGCAGCCGCCTTCACACCCGCCACCAAGAGGCCCCCATGTCCCACAGCCTGCGCTCCCGCAACTACCCGCAATTCACCGAAGAGCACGCCGCCCTGCGCAAGACCGTGCGCGACTGGGCGACCACCGAACTCTACCCCCACGCCGAGGAGTGGGAGGACGCGGGCCTGCATCCGCGCGAGGTCTTCAAGCAGGCCGGCGACCTGGGCCTGCTGGGCATCCGCGTACCCGAGGAGTACGGCGGACTCGGCCTCGATTGGTGGTACACGGTCTGCTACGCCGAGGAGATGGTGCAGAGCGGCATGGCCGGCCTGACCATGGGCCTGCTGGTGCAGTCCGACATGGCCACGCCGATCATCTGGGAGATCGGCGACGACTATCACAAGCGAAACTACGGTGTTCCGGCCATGACCGGCGACGCCATCGCCGCCCTGGGTGTCACCGAGCCCGACGCCGGCTCGGACGTCGCCTCCATCCGCACCACCGCGGTACGAGACGGTGACGACTACATCATCAACGGCGCCAAGACCTACATCACCAACGGCACCCGGGCCGACTTCGTCACCCTCGCCGTGCGCACCGGCGACCCGGGCTTCGGCGGCATCTCCCTGGTGATCATGCCCACGGACGCCAAGGGCTACCGGGTCTCCGCCAAGCTGCGCAAGCTGGGCAACCACAGCTCCGATACGGCCGAGCTGGTCTTCGAGGATTGCCGCATCCCGGCCCGCAACCTGCTCGGCATCGAGAACATGGGCTTCATGTACATCATGCAGAACTTCCAGGGCGAGCGCCTGGTCGGCGCCATCACCTGCCTGGCCGGCGCTCAGCGTGCGCTCGACATGACCCTGCAGTACTGCCGCGATCGCAAGGTCTTCGGCAAGCCGATCACCGGATTCCAGACCGTGCGCCACATGCTGGTGCAGCTCGAAGCCGAGGTCGAGGCGGCGCGCCAGTTGAGCTACCGCGCGGTCGACCTGGCCAATCGCGGCGACGACATGGCCATCCGCGAGATCTCCATGGCCAAGCTCATCGCCGGCGAGCTGGCCTGCCGCGTGGCCGATCGCTGCCTGCAGCTGCACGGCGGGGCTGGGTATATGCATGAGTATGAGATCAGCCGGATGTGGCGGGATGCGCGGCTGATTACGATCGGCGGCGGGACCAGCGAGATCATGCGGGAGATCCTGGTGAAGGTTCAGGGGATT
>CAYTLW010000144.1:0-17585 GCA_964438735.1 uncultured Enterobacteriaceae bacterium
CGCCGCCCCCGCGGCGCGGGCGACTGCGTGCCCGCGACGGCGCCGATCCTTGCTATAGTCCTTCGTGCACGGGTTGCCGTCACTGTAGTCATCGGCCCCGGCGGGCATGCAGGCGCCCGACTTGCAGAGCTTGCCGCAGTTGCCGAAGCCACAGGTCACCGCATCCGGAAGCGGCGCGACGGCGCACTCACCGGCGGTGTTGCAGAGGGTATGTTCGCATTCCTTGAGCGTGACCAGCGGGTTGGTGCACGCAACGTCCTTGTCCAGTTGCTTGAGTTTGCACTTGCCGGTGGCGCATTGCGGCACGCGACAGGGCGTCTTGCCCTTCAGGTCCAGGCAGTCGAAGTCGGTCAGGCATTCGTCGACGGGTTTGGCGGCGTCTTTCTTGGCGGTGTCGTTGCCGGTGGCGTCCTTGACGTCGGCCGTGGCGTCTGAGGCGTCCGTGGCGACGCCGTCATCGGTCGCGTCCATCTGCGCCTGGTTGGCGTAGGCGAAATCGCCCGCATCCATCAGGTCCTGGCCGCAGGCGGCCAGTGTGACGAACAGGAGCAGCGCGGAACAACGTTTCGCACCCGTCCGCCAGGTCGGTGGCAGTCGTGGGTCGGGCATGTCGAAGTGTGTCTCCAATCTCCGGCAGTTGGGACTGAGCAATATCCTATTGGGGCGCAACGGAGGCAGCAATCCGAATTGGAGAAACCGCTGCCAGTTCGCAGAGGCTCGTGTCGGGCCCGCGTTGTCATGTAGCCGCGAGGACGGCAGGAGTCAGGGCTTCAGTTCGACTGACGCGTCATGGTCGCGATGAGGCGGCCGGTCGCCGTGGTGCACTCGACGCGAACCTGATCGCCGACCGCAAATTGCTCGAGGAGCGCGAGCGAACCGCTGAATTCGTTGGGGCGGATGGTGTCCGGCTTGTGGGTCTCCCCGTCGGAGAGACCGGCCCGCGCGATGGTGATGGCAAAATACGCCTCTTCGGCGGCCTGCTCCGGACCCAGGCGGGTGCGCGGCTGGTGTTTGCCGGATTCGCTGATCTCGCCTTCGACCCACAGGGTCACGGGCTCACGTTTGCCGAATAATCGGGACAGGAGACCGGCCACCGCCTAGCCCGCCGTCTCGCCGCCGCCGGGCTCGGTGTCCTCGACGTTCTCGGGCTCGTCCGTCTTCTTCTTCTTGCGATCGCGTTCGAGCTTCTTGTTCATGGCGTCGCTGAAGCTGTTGGGATTGGCGATGAGCGCGCCCAGTGCGCCGGTGGGCGCCTTCTTGCCGCTGGCCTCCTCGTAGAAGCCCTTGGCGAAGGTGGCGCAACTATGGCCGCCGTTGAGCCCGAAGAGATTGTAGTTGTCGCCCTGCGATTCGGCCCAGCGCTCGCCTTTGGCCAGCTGATCCTCGTCGATGGGCTCGGTCAGCGTGCCGGTGGCGCCGCGACTGCCGTCGGGGTGGAGCACGCGTCCGCCGACCGTCTTCCACGGGCGGCTGCGGGGGAAGCTGCGCACGTCCTTGGCGGTGTATCCCCACGAGTCCTTGCGGCCGTCGGGTTTGCGCACGTCGACCCAGCAGTGGCCCACGTCCAGGTCCTGCCAGAACTCGCTCGAAAACGGGCTGCCGCCCGAACGCGCCGACAGGGTGACCTCCGCGACCTTGGGCTTGGCGCCCTGCTCGCCGCCACCCTCGTCGGGGGCGGTGATCTCGGTGCTGGACTTGTCCTCGTCGGGGCTGGTGGCTCGAAGCATCTGGGTCTGCTGGGCGTAGTTGCGCCCCTGCAGCGCCTTCTTGAGCTGCACGCGCTCGCCGCCAGCACCCGGCGTCGGTCCCATGGGCGCTGCGCCCCCACGGGCTGCGCTGTCGTCTCTACGGTCGTACTTCATGGCGACTCCATCCTCCATTGAACCGTAGTTCGACTGCGCGGCAAAGGTCAACGAAAAGGGGGGTGTGGAGCGAAGCGGGCGGGGTCCGGAGGCGACATCGCGCGCCGCCCGCAGAGGGGAACGCCACGTCGGTTCAACGAACCCATAGATTCAGGGCGTAGCCGTCGTTGTGATTGGTGCCGTTGGTGCCGAAGTCATCCTCGCCAGAGGCGTTGAACTTGAAGCTGGCCGCGTTGGCTTCGGTGACGCCGATGCCGTGATCGGCGCGGGCGCAGTTGTTGCCGCCGCCGCCGATCATCATCACGGCGCCATCGCCGCTGGACCAGTCCGACCAGAAGCCGATCTTGTTGGCGCCGCCGATGTTGCCGGCGCAGGTGGCGTACTTGAAGCCGTTGGTGCTGCTCCAGTTGCTGCCCAGGGTGAAGTCGCAGGTGCCCTTGACCGAGTTGTTGCCCCAGACACCCCCGTTCTGGAAGTTGCCGTAACCGGTGATCTTGGCCCGGAAGGTCTTGTCGGCCAGGCAGTTGTTCTTGGTCACCAGCAGGCCGATATCAGTTGGGTTGGAGGTGCGGGACAGGCGCATTTCCTTGCCCTTCACCGAGTGGAAGGCCGGGCTGTACATGTCGGCGTTTTCGCTGCGCGAAAGGGGCGTGCCGACGGCGGCTGTGCGCGTGTACCACCACTCGCCGCTGTCATGCATCCAGTTGGTCGCGTCCTTGTTGGCGAAGCGGGCGATGAGGGTCCAGCCGCCGCCGTTGGTGGTCATGTCGCAGAAGACCTGGAAGGGTTTGCCTGGCCCCGGGCCGTCGGGATCGATCAGGTAGGGGCCCGTCTTCTTGGCGCCGGCGAGATCGAACCAGTGGCGGCAGGAGAGCAGGCCGCCCTTGCACTTGGGGTCGCAGCCGTCGCCATCTTTGGTATTGCCGTCGTCACACTGCTCGACGCCGGGCCAGAGCACGCCGTCGCCGCAGACGTTCTTCTGACAGCCAGCCGTGCAGCCGTCGCCGGATTTGGCGTTGCCGTCGTCGCATTGCTCGCCGCCGTTGATGACGCCATTGCCGCACAGGGGTTCAGGCAACAGCCGGCGCCAACTGCCATCGCAGTAGTACATGCCGGCGTCCTTGCTGTCCCAGTACTGCGCGCCGAGGGTGTCCGCGTTGCAGGCGTAGGGCGCGCCGGCCGAACGTTGCAAGCCGAGGCCCGCTGCCGCGGCGACGGGACCGGTCGCGGTGATCTGGTTGTTGGACTTGACCAGCACGTTGACGCTCCAGGACTTGAGCACGCCATCGTTGCCGTTGTTCAGGAAGCCCTTGTCGATGATGCGCAGGCGCCACTTGCCCTTGGGGTTCTTGCCCAACCAGGTGCCCAGGTCGCCACTGACCGGCTTGGCCGTGGTCGGCCAGGTCTCGTTGAGCTCTTTGCCCGGCTTGCCTTTGTGCAGCATGTAGACCGCGTTGTTGGGGTCGTAGAGCATCAATTCGAGCGACGACAGGTCGGAGTTGGTCAGGTGCACCGACACGTTGAGCGCCAGCGCGGTGCCGAGGTCGGGCACCGTGAGCTGATCGACGGTGCCGACCGGGTTGTTATCCGAGATTGGTTTGGGCGTGTTTCCGCTGGCGATGGGGCCGCCCGCCTTGGTGGTCAGCGCGCCACCAGAGACCTGCTCCAACGAGCCGCCGCCCACCTGGCCGGCGGGTGTGCAGAGGGGGTTGCCGTCGCCGTCGACGCCACGCATGACCTGGTTCTTGCCACAGGCGGCGGGCGCCGGCGCCGCGCCGACGAGCTTGCTGCCATCACCGGCGAAGGATTGCGCCTGCACCTGCTGCGCCGTCACCCCGCCGGCGACGACCTGCTTGGCCTTGATGGCGTATTTGCCCAGCTGCAGGTCACCGTCGACCTTGAGCCCTCCGATCTTCAAACAGCCCGTGCAGTTGAGCCCCGATGCGGTCGCTGAACGGGCGACGAATGGCGCCGCGTGAATCCGGGTGCGCTTCATCTCGGGCTCGTTGGCTACCTGCACGCCCAGCCACAGGGCCCCGCTTGCCAGGGCGGCGGCGATCGGCTTGGCTGAGCCCAGCGCGTGACGGAATCGGCCCTTGGCGACGTTGAGCTTGTCCGCTACCTCCGACCAGGCGGCGGCGCCGCCGACCGGGTCCTTGTAGAGCTTGAAGGTGACCAGATACGACCCGTCGGGCGCCGACACGCCGCTGGCGTGAAGCCTCCCCTGGACGGCGATCGTGCCTGGCGACGATGCGTCCGCGACGGACGGCCCCGCCAACGCGACGCAGACGAAGGCAACGAGGGCCAGCATGAGCAGGTCAGCGACGGCGCGCGATGTGCGTGGGAGCTGGAACATGATGTACCACTCGAAGTTGGACACCGAAGGACTATAGCCGATTCCGCCGGTGTTGCGGAACGAGGCGGCCGGAAGGTCGCGTACCTGCGTCGGACCGCTTGACAGGGCGGCGGCGGGTGCGCAGCGTCTGGCCAGGGAACGCGCAGATGCGCGGGTGAGCCAGCCATGACGAGGCGCGACAAGCTATACGCAGCGGGAATCGGCGCGGTCATCTTGGCCAGCGCGGCTGTGATGTGGCTTGCGTGGACGTTGCCCGGCCCCGTGCCGCAGAGCGACGAGGCCGAAGTCGAGGATGAATCTGCAGGCGAAGGCACCATCCGGGGCGTCGTCGTAGACATCGCCGGTGAGGGCGTGTCCGGCGCCCGGGTCACCGCTGGTGATCGGCAGGTGAGCGCCGATGGCGAGGGTCGTTTCGTCTTCGAGGGCCTGGCCGCCGGCAGTTGGCGCCTGGACGCCAGCGCTGAAGGTCTGCTGAGCCCGGGGCCGAAAGGCGTGCGCGGTCTTGAGGTGGAGCTGCGCCAACGGAACGGGCGCGCAGAGTCCGTCGATGACGTGCGGCTGGTCTTGCGTCGCCCTGGTAGCATCTCCGGCCGTGTGGTGGCGCGTGGCGAGGGTGTCGACGGCGTGAAACTGTCGGGGAAATGGCTGTACGCCGAGGGTCTTGGCGGCAAGCTGTCGCCCTTCGTGCTGGCGGATCTGGGGGCCAGCGGAGCGGACGGGAAGTTCCGCCTGGATGGCCTGGCGCCCGGTCGCTTGCAGCTGGTCGCCCGCTCGCCGCGCGGCCAGGAGGTGCCCAGCGCGGAGTTGGACCTGGCCGATGGTGCGGTGCTCGACGGCGTGATCATCGATCTCGAACCGACCGGCAAGATCGCGGGCCGGATCGCGTCCGCCGAGGGCTCGGCCCTGGTCGCCGATGTTCGGGTCACCGCAAATGGTCTGTCGCGGCCGTTGACCGCCCGCAGCGACGCCGAAGGCAAGTATCGCGTCGAGGGCGTGCCCGCGGGGCGGGTAGAGATCACGGTCACCGCCCCAGGCCGTCGATCGCGGGCGCGCTCGGTCCGCGTGCCGGCCGGCAGGATCGTGCAGGCGAACTTCGAGTTGCCGGTCGCCTCGGGCATCCAGGGCCGGGTGGTCGACCAGGATGGCAAGGCGGTGCGTCGCGCGGCGGTCATCGTGCGCAGTCGCAAGGGCGACAAGACGGTGCAGACGGACCATGGCGGCGGCTTTCAACTCGATCCGGCGGGGCTGGATCTGAGCGATGCCACCGCCTACGCCGTGACCCCCTGGCACGCGCCTTCGCCGCCCGTGGACGTGCGCGGCGACCGGGAGCTGGTCCTGCGGGTCACCGCCGGAGGGCACCTGAGCGGCGTGGTGGTCGATCGCGCCGGCAAGCCCGTGGGGGGCGCCGCGGTGTCCATCGAGCGCTTCGAAGGCCAGGGACCCGATCCCTTCCGCACGCTGCGGGAGCGCCCATCGGTCACTCGGGCCGATGGCGCCTTCAAGCTCGGTCCCCTGCGCCCGGGACATTACGACCTGCGGGCCGACCATCATCACCACGCTGCTGGCTTCGTGCGCGGGCTGGCGTTGAATTCCGGCGATCGGCACGACGGCGTGCGCATCGTCGTGGGCGGCGGCGCGAAGGTGACGGGTCGGGTCACCAACAACGAAGGCGGCAAGCCCATCGCCGGCGCCCAGGTCGTGCTGCACGAGCCGGGGTCGAGCATTCCGCCCCGTCGCGCAACCACGAACGCCGATGGACGCTACATCCTGACAGGTCTGAGCGCGGGCACGCGCACGCTCCGTGTCCAGCATCGCCAATACCTGACCGAGCTCAGCAGTGGCCTGTCCATTCCAGACGAGGGCGAGGTGATTCGCGACGTCACCCTGCGACGACGTAAGCCGGGCGAGCGCTTCAGTTTCCAGGGCATTGGCGCCACCCTGGGCCAGAGCAGCAAAGGCATCTTCATCCGCAACACCATGCCGGGTTCGCCGGCTGAGCAGTTCGGCCTCAAGCACGGCGACGTCATCGTCGGTGTGGACTTTCAGCCGACCACCAACCTGGGCCTGAGTCGGGTGGTGGAGATGATCCGCGGCGAGGCCGGCAAGCCGGTGTCCCTGGACATCGACCGGCCCGGCACGGGGCGAATGAGCATCGACGTGGAGCGCGGCAAGGTGACCGTGAAATCACGTCGCAAGCCGCCCGGCCATCCGTGACGTCTCCCGCCAGCACGTCCTGCTGTCATAAACGGCCACCGCCGGCGCCCTGGACAGCCCGCCCCGCCATGCTCCACCCTGCCGGACGAGACCCGACTACGGAGGCCATATGCTGACCCTGATCTGCACCCGGACCTGAAGCGCGTGTCGCAAGGCGGTCGCCTTGCTCAAAGAGCGCGATGTTCCCTTCGTCTACCGCGAGTACACCAAGGAACCGCTGAGCGTCGATGAGATTCGCGAGGTCCTCGGGCAGCTCGGCATGGGCGTGCGCGACGTGCTGCGCAAGCGGGACGCGGCGAAGGTCGGCATGTCGGCGTCCGACACCGACGACGCCCTGCTGGCGGCCATGGCCGAAAACCCGCGGATGCTGCAGCGGCCCATCGGACTGCTGGACGGCCGTGCGGAGCTCGGTCGCCCGCCGGAAAACCTGTTGCGCCTGGTCGATCCGGCCCCGTGAGCGATGCCATGACGCCCCGGCAATCGACGATCTTGCGTCGATGCGGGGCGCCCCATCGCGTCGCGCTGCTGGCGCTGCTGCTGGCAAGTCTGGGCACGGCGGAGTCGTCCGCGACGGCACCGCCGCCGCAGCCACGCGCAGCCACCTTGGTACCGCCCTGGCACCTGGCCGGCCTGACCCATCGGATTCCGCTGACGGTCACCAGCCACCTGTACCGGGTCCGCGATCGTCTCGTTGTCCACCCGATGCCGGACCTGGTCGACAGCAAGGGCGTTCCCCGTGCCGTCCGGGTGGTGGAGTTGCCGGGCGGACGTCTGCTGCCCGCCACGGTTCGGCAGGCACACCTGGTGGTGCGCTTGCCGGGACTGCTCCTGCCCGCTCGCGCACGACGACTGCTCGTCTACCACGGCCCGCCCGTCGCGGGCCTGCCGGTGAGTCCCGGTGCCCCGTGGCCGCCGGATCTGCCACTGCCCGGTCGGAACCTGGTGGCCGACCCCTCGTTTGAGGCCGTGCGGCCAGATTCGAGGTCGCCCACGGCGCGGGCGGGGCCAGGTGCCGCCGCCGGATGGCGCTTTGGCTCCGGCACCTGGCGCGCAGGCGTCGATCTCGGAACGCGCTCGCGACCGATTCGCGGCGGTGTCTCCGCGCTGGTCATCGATGCGAAAACGCGCGCCAAGGGACTCTGCTATCGCCTGGTGGAGAGCAATCGATTCGCCGTGCCCCCGGCTCGCGAACTGGAATTCGGCGCCTGGGCGCGGTCCCTTCGAACCGGCGGCTCGACAGGGGTGTATCTGCGCTTCTACGACGCCGGTGGGCGCTTCCTTGGGCGAGGCAAGGGCGAAGCGCGGGCCGCGGGCGCAGTGGTCCGCGCCGAGGCGTGGCAGCGCATTCGGAACATCGCGCCGATTCCCTCGGGGGCGGCCACCGCGAGCCTGCAGATCGGTCGCTGTTGGCGTGACGGAGCCATGGCCTTCGATGACGCCTTCGTGCGCGTAGTGGATCACCTGACGCCCGTGGACATGGAGGAGTTGGTGGCCGAGGTGCGCAAATGATGCGTCGTGAACGTGCCCGACCAGGCAGACAGAGGGGGCTTTTGTTGGCCGCGCTTCTGCTGCTGGTCTCGCCAAACGATGCTCATGCCGCTGCCAAGGCGGCCACGAGCTGGCGGGTAGATATCGGCGGCGATGGCGAGGTCGCTGGCTGGACACCGCTGCCCGCGACTGCCGCCAAAACAACGACGAGAACGTCGCCGAGGTTTGCTGAGGGTGCGACGGCCAGGGCGCTTGGAAACGCCCGCAGCCAGCGCTTCCTGCATCCGTTGCTGCGCTACGGCGTGCTGTTGAATGGCCAATTGGAAGTGCCGCTGCCGCCTGGGGAGTATGTCGCGTGGGTGCTGGTCGGGGGGCTGGGTCAGCGCTGGGTGAGCGCCGTCATCGACGACGCCGACCACGCCCTCTCCGTCGAGGGCAAGATGGTTCGGGCGCGCCCGGGTCGCGCCGCCGTGGCTCGACAGGTGCACCGCGCATTCCACCGCGGCTGGGATCGTCTGTATCGGCCCGGCGATGACCCCTGGGCGCTCCAGATCACGCCCCTGCTGCAACAACACATGACGACGGTGCGCGTGGTCGATGGCGCGCTCACCATCACCGGCCGCAACCTGCAGCTGCGCGCCCTGGCCGTCGAGTCTGTGGCCAGGCGCAAGGTGTTGCAGGCGCAGCTGATTCGCGTGTGGCAGGGCCTGGCCGACCATTTCGCCCGCGTGGCCGACCCTCGGGAGGCGCCACCGGCTTTTCCGGGCCGGGCGCCGCTGGCCGCCGAACGGGACTCGGCTCTTCAGCTGTGGCGCCAGCCGGTGATGGTGCCGATGACTACCGGCAGCCGGCCCCCGGCCCGAGGGGAGCCGCAGCCTTCGCCGGTGGTGCTGCCAACGGGTGGACGCGCGTTGGTGGTGGTCGGGGTGCGCGCGCTGCGGGCGTTGAAGTCGCCGCGCGTGACCGTGCGGGTGATGCGAGGCGCCAGGGTCGCGCCGGTGAAATGGCGGTTGCGCAGGCTGGCCTATAACTGGCGCGTCGACGGCGAACTGGGGCCCTCCCACTTGCTGCCGGTGTCGCCCGATGATGCCAGCGCGGGGCTCGGTGATCGCCTGGACCCCGGCCTTGCCCGGGCGCTCTGGATCGACCTGCAAACGGTCGATCATGGCCACGACGGTCGCGCTGAACTCCAGGTCGATCTCAGCGCCGGCGACTCCTCCACCACGCTTCGGGTCCCGATCTTGCTGCGGCCGTGGCCGCTCGTTGCCGCGCACGATGCCGGCCACTTCGTGCTCCAGAACGCCCGACCCTCCGCGCTGGCTTCCCATGGCCGACATCTCTTTGGAGATGCCTGGGAGCAGGGCAGGGCGGCCGTCTATCGCCACCTGGGCGGACTGGGTTTGTTGCCGCAGGTGAGCGAGGTGGACGGTCGGGTGGTCGACATCTCAGGTCCACAGGCCGCGGTGCGACTGCGCGCCCGGGATCGCGCGCGCTTCGTCGCCGACATCGAACACCATCGGCGTGTCTTCCCGGGCGTGCCGGTGACCGTGACCATGCACTGGACCATTTCGGGCCGCCGTTTCGCCATCGACAGGGTCCGTGGCGCGCCGAGCATGGTCCAGCCCGAAGCCTTCTACCGGGCGATGCGGCTGTACCTCGAATCCATGGAGGCGATCCGGCGCGACCATCCGCAGTGGCCGCCCCTGCGCTATGTGATCGCCGCTGAACCCGGCAATCGTTACGCCGCTGGCATCGCCTATGGCCGCCGCATCCTGCAGGCGGTACGACCGGTGGGCGTGCGGGTCATCGCCTGCCTGGTGACGCCTTCTGCGGTAGACGCGTTGCGCCCGCTGGCCGACATCATCGCCACCAACGTCGGTGTGCCGGGCGACGATCCGGCCCTGTCCGACCTGCCCGATGGCGCGGCCGAACGCTGGATCTACCAGGGCGCACATCGACTCGATACGGGTTTCCTGGCTGCTCGTGTCGGCGCCACCGGGGGCTTCCGTGAGTTCTACCAGCAGGGCCATGGTCGCGCCTTCAACAATTTCGATGGCGACGAGGCGGCCAAGGGCGCCATGGCTCTGCCGATCCCCGGGGATGTGGTGTCCACGCCACGCCTGGAGCGCATGGCCCTCGGGGTCGTCGATCTGCGCGTGATCCAGACGCTGCGACGCATGAGTCGGCAGGCGCGTGGAAGCTCGAAACCACGCATTCGCGAACGTGGCGAACGCGCGCTGGAGGTGCTGGCGGACGTGCTCTCCCGCGTCGAAATCGACACCTGGCGGCAGCGGAATGTATTCGGCCGCTGGGCGCCCGAGGCGTGGGGTCACGCGCTGGCGCGGCTGTACGCTGAGATCGATGCCCTACACGGACTGGACAAGCGGAGGCCATGAGATGGTCCATCAAGAACACCTCGAATTCGACACACGCGGACACCAGCATATGCGGGACCTGACCCCCGAGGTGTCCGCCGTAGTCGCCCGCTCAGGCGTGCGCACGGGGCTGGCGCATGTCTTCAACATCGGCAGCACCGGCGTTATCGGCCACGTCGAGTTCGAGCCCGGGCTGCGCAGAGACGTGCCGGAGTTCCTCGACCAGCTGATCCCGCCGAGCCGCGAATACGGTCATGAGCAGACCTGGCATGACGGCAACGGACACTCACACCTGCAGGCCACGCTGATGGGGCCATCGCTCACCGTGCCGGTGGGCGAGGGACAGCTCTTGCTCGGCACCTGGCAGCAGATCTTCCACCTGGAGTGCGACATCAAGCGCCGAAGACGGGTCGTGGTGGTCACGGTGATGGGCGAGCCTGCGTCACGTTGAGCCGCTTGCCGCTTGCCGGTGGGCGGCGGTATGGTCCGCGGCCGCGGACCGCCGTATCGCGCGGTTGATGGTGGGTCTTGGATTGCGAAGAACCGACGCTTCAGACATGGAATTCGCGCCGCCCTCGGCATGCCGCCGCGCCTCTTATTTGACGGTCTGCTGAGCGCCTTCCTGCGCCGGCAGTCGCTGCCCGACGATGCGCTCGTGGTCTTCGATCTGGACAATACCCTGGCCCATACCTGGCCGAGCTTTCAGCAAGCCCATCCGCACATCTGGGCGCGACTGGCCGGCCTGCCGCCCAAACCCGCCATGATCGAGCTCTTCAAGCGGGTGCGTCGTCGGCGTCCCTGGCTGGTGATGACGGCGCGTGAATATCGCACCTGGCCGACAACCCTGCGCTGGTTGCGCGAACACGCCGGCGTCGACGAGGCCGGTCGGGTCTTGATGGTCCGCTCGGCGGCCGACAAGCTGCCGCTGCTCAACGCGCTTCGAATGGCCTACGGTCAGGTCGTGCTGATCGACGACATGTCGCGCAATCATGAGCACGGCGAGATGCTCCTGTACGAAAATGTGATCAACCGATTGGCGCGAATTGGCATCACACACCTGGGCGTCGACTTCATCGAGGGGGTGAGCCATGCGACCATGGGCCAAGCTGAACAAGCGGTTGAAGCAGCTTGCCAAGGGCAGCCTGCGCACCTGGTGGACCCTGGCCCGCCTGCAGCGGGGCGGGGGACTGGCTCCCCTGGCGGGAACTGACGCCGATGTGACGCTCTGGGTGGTGCCCTTTCCGCTGCCCCTGACGCCCTTCTACCTGACCACCGATACCTTCATCAAAGACGTGGCCTCCGTGGTCGCCATGCAGCGGCTGGGGCTGCGGGTGCGCGTGGTCGTGGGCACCGACATCAGCACGATCCAGAACACCACCGTGTTGCTGGGTTATGGCAAGCACTACAACGTCTTCCGGGCCCATAACCACGTCGCGGTGATCCGCCACCTGCACGAGCTGCTGCGGGCTCAGGGCAACCGCATCCTGCCGCCGCTGGACGAGATGTTGATGTGGGAGAACAAAGCCCACATGCACCGGGTCTTCGAGGACAAGAAGATCCCGTGCCCGAAGACGCTGCTCATCGAAGACAAGGACAGTCTGCGCGATGAGCTGCCGCTGCCGCTGCCCTTCCTGGTCAAGGATCTGCACTCGGCGGGCTCGTTGGGCCTGTCGGTGATCCGCAAGCCGGGGGACCTGCACGCGCTGCTGGACGACGAGCGGTTCTTGGCCCGCAACGAGGTCGTGCTGGTGCAGGAGTTGGTCAAGATGAGCCGGGATCTGCGGGTGACCATCATCGGCGACCGCATCCCGTTGGCCTATTGGCGCATCAACCCGGACGACAACTGGCGGCCGACCTCGACGAGCCAGGGCAGCAGCGTGGACTACGGCAACTTCCCCGAGCATTGGCGCGAGTTTCTGCTCGACATCCACCGCCGCCTGGACCTCTGCACGGGCGGCTACGACGTCACCTGGCGCAACGACGACCTGGACACCGAGCCGTTGATCCTGGAGGTGAGCCCCTCCTGGGAGCCAAATCCGCCGCTGGATGTGGACAATCTCCCGTGCACCTACGGCGAGTACAAGGCGTCGCTGCGATACGCGCCGGACTTTCAACGCGAGTTCGTCAAGATTGTGGGCGACCTGCATGAGCAGGTGGTGGTCGAGGTGCTGCGCCGGCACGCAGCGGACCTCTTGCCGGTCGGATTTGACGAGCGCCGGACACGGCAGTAAGCAGCACCCTCATGGCCGACATCATGCCATTTCGCGCGCGCAACCTCCTGGCTCCGCTGGGTGCGTTGGCGTTGGCGTCGGCGTTGGCGTTGCTCGTGGTGCCCGCACGCAGCGGGGGGCGGGTAGCGAACCTGGCCGTCGAAGCGGCGCCATTGCCCGAGGCGTACATCATGCGCCACCGCAGCGAGCCGGGTATGGGCTACCTGGTGGACCGACGCAGCTCGACCATGCGTCGTGACCGGGCCAGCCAGGCGGGCCGCAAACGGCGGCTGGAACGTGTGCCCTCTGGCGCGCAGGGCGTGCGCGATACCTGGCTGCTTCGTTCGCGACTGCTGGGAACGGTGCTGTTCACGCCGCTGGAGGCCGTGGGCGACTGGAGTCTGCCCTTCCTGTACGCGTGGTTGGGTGAGCAGCTGCCCGACGCGGCGCTGCCCGAGGTCGGCTGGGTGCACCTGAGCGTGGACAGGATCTACCAGGGCCTGTACATGCGCACCGCGCTGCCGGTGGACGCCCGCAAGAAGGAGGGCGGCACGGGTCGATTGCGGGTCTTCCTGGAGATCGACGGCAAGCAAGCCGCGCGCATCAACTCCCGATTCGAGGACGGGCCCGGCCCCTACATGGCCCTGTTGGCCATGGGGAAATTCCCCATGCCGGTGATGCCCGACCGCAAGTTGGGCTGGCTGGCGGCGATGTCCAACCTGCCGACCACCACGATCGAGGTTGCCGCAGAGCCGCCCCATGGCTTGCGGTTGATCCCGATGCCAGTCGCGCTGGCGCCTCTATTCGAACGGGCGCGCGGGCGGCCGCCAGCGCGCGTGGAGGATGTAAGAATCGAACGCTGGCGTCAGGCTGTGACGCCGGAAGTGCCCCAGCCCTTCGACGAGGCGCACCTGGCGGCGATGCAGGCCGTCTGGCCTGCCTGGGTGGCCGCGTTCACCCATGGATTGGTGCTGCATCACAGCGCCCGGGACCTGCCCATGCCGACTGCCGACGCCGTAGCCGCACGCCTGGCTGCGGTCGACGGATTGGGCCTGAAGGCCGGGGGGCAACCATGAAGCTGCGCGCCTTCCGCTCGGAGTTGAAGTTCGTCGTGCATCACAGCGTCAAGCGCATGCTCATGGCGCGCTGGCAGCGCTACCTGATGCGCGCACCGTTCACCAACGAGCACGCCCAGACGCCGATCCTCAGCCAGTATTACGATTCGCCGACCTTGACCTTTTATCACGAGAAGCACGACGGCATCGCCTATCGGAACAAGGTGCGACTGCGGGTCTACGGCAAAGGCTACGAGTCGGGCATGACCGCCTTTCTGGAGATCAAGCACCGCGCTTTCGACAAGGTGCGCAAGTACCGCGAGCAGATCCCGGACTTCGGGCCGCACCATCTCGATCCGCAGACCTGGCGCTTCTCCGAACCGGCCATGACGACGGCGTTCATGACCCTGGTGGAGCGCCACCGGCTGCGACCTTCGGCGCAGGTGTACTACCAGCGCGAGGCCTGGGAAGGCGCGGTCGAGCCCGACATTCGGGTCACCTGGGATAGTTGCCTGTTGGGGATGCACCCCGGCGAGCGCCTGACCCGCGACCTGCTCTATGACCGTTCGCGGCGGATGATGTCCGAGACCCTGTCCATCCTCGAAGTGAAGAGCACCGTCGGCATCCCACGTTGGGTTCACGACGGGATCGTGGCCGCAGAGTTGCGGCAGCAGACCGTTCCGAAGTACATCACCGCCGTCGAGGTGCTGGGCCTGCCCGAATTGTACGCCTCAGGAATCCACGCATGAATACCGAGACCACCTTCTTTCTCGATAAGTTGCTGCGCACAGCCGAGCCCGACATGTTCTCGGCGCCCGACCTGTTGTTGGCCATGTGCGTCGCGGCGCTGCTGGCCTACGTGCTGGCGCATACCTATCGCCATACGCATCGAGGGACCAGCTACTCGCAGTCCTTCCTGGTGACCATGTTCATCATGGCGGTGGCCACCGCCGTGGTCATGCTGATCATCGGCAGCAACATCGCCCGCGCCTTCAGCCTGGTCGGTGCGTTGTCGGTGATTCGCTTCCGGACCGCGGTCAAGGATGCGCGCGATACCGGCTATCTCTTCGCGGCCATGATCGCTGGCATGGGCTGCGGCACCCAGTTCTACCTGGCCGCCATCGCCATGGTGGGCTTCCTGTCGGCGCTCCTGTTGGCGCTCTACCACGCCGATTTCGGCATCAAGGGCAAGATCGAGAGCATCGTTCGCGTCACCTACCAGCGGGGCGATGAGGTGCTGCCCGGCATCGAAGCCGAGCTCGAACGGACCTTCGCCGAGCATCGACTGATCAACCGGGTGCTGGACTTCGGCGACGAGCACGAGACGAACGTGTACGTGGTCAAGCCGCGCCGCGGCGAGGAGCCCGGCGCCATCGAGGACCGGCTGCGCGCTGTGGAAGGCGTGGCCGGCATCGCGCTCTACCAGAGCGACCAGCATGCGCCCTTCTGATCAACTGCTGGCCGCTGGTGACGGCGCTCGCCCCAGGCTGCGTCGCACCGTGCTGGCCGTCCTGCTGGCCTTCGCCGGCGTCGCCGTGCTCTTCGTGGGCGGCGACTTCCTGATGCGCCACGCGGTGTACCGGGTCGAGCACGCGCAGGCCCAGGTCCGCTGGCCGATCACCAACCGGGCCATCGTCCGTGACATGGCCCTGAACGCCATCTTCGCCATCGGCGAGCCCGTATCGGCGCGCCTGCTGGAGTTGGACCTGCCGCTCTATGACCTGCTGATCGAGGATGACGAGCTGCAGGCCTTGCATCGCACCGCCGACCAGATCGTGGCGCGCGGCAAGTCCACCGGCGTGCAGCGCATCTTCGAGAACGCCCGCTTCTGCCACGGCGGTGAGTGGGTGGACGTGGAGATCAAGTTGCGGGGGCTGGTTGGCGGCCACTACAACAAGAATCACTTCTCGTTCCGCCTCAAAATGCCCGCCAATCGCCTGCTCGACGGCAAGCGACTGATCAACCTGGTGGAGCTGTACGACAAGGGGCTGGTGGTCGACGCCATCACGCATCGAGAGCTGGCGCAGCATGGTCTGCTGACCTTGCGCGACCGCTTCGCCGTGGTCCGCATCAACGGCGCGGTGGTCGGTCTGTTCCAGGAGTTCGAGCATTTCAGCCGCAGCGTGGCGGACGGCAACAGGCGGCCAGAGGGCTACATCTTCACCGGCCATGGCAAGGCGTATGAGGCCCCCAGCGTGGCCTGGGATAAAGCCAGCGCCGCCATGGCCCGCGTGCGCGCCTGCGCCGGACTCGACGGCACCGACCCGGGCGGGACCGGCTGCGGACGAGATGTCGAGGCCTATTTCGACGTCGATCGCGTCGCCTGGGCTGCCGCGATGGTATCCCTGATGCACTCCGAACACGCCTGGCATCCGGACAATGTGCGCTTGTTCTGGGACCCGGCGCGCGGGGCTTTCGAACCGATCCCCTGGGATTACGCGCAGTATCCCATCGATTTGAAGAAGACCCCTGACGGGGAGCCCAAACGCCGCCTGATGTCCGACCTGCTGCTGGGTAACGACCGGGTCCGCGGCCTCCGGGATCGCAAATTGTGGACCCTGATTCGCGATCGGGTGCCGGTCATGCAGGCGGCGGCACAACGCATGTTCGACCGCCTCTCGCCGGCCTTGAAGCTGGACGTGCGACACCCGGATTTCGCGGTCGATGTGGAGCGATTGCAGACCTACTCTCGCACGTTGCGACGCAACGCGGCGGCCCTGCGACAGGTGCTGGAAGCGGCGGATCTGCGCATCGAAGCGCAGGTCGATGCCTCGGGCGCGTTGGCGCTCTCGGTCCACAACCACGCCCGCTCCCCGGTCGAGCTGCGCGCCGTCATGCTCGACGACGGCAGCGCGGTGCCCCTGTCGGGTCCGGTCACCGCCGAAGTGGCCGGCAGTTGGCAGCAGCGCCCGGGCGAAGGCTCGTGGCGCGTGACGGTGCCCGCTGGCAGAAAGGCCGTCGGCATACAGGCCCGCAACGTCGTCACCGGTCAGGACCTGGTCCGACCTGCCACACGGTGGAATCTCACCGAGGTGCCCACCCTGCCGCCCGTGTCGTTATCCAACGCGGCGAGCTGGACCCTGGACGTGAAGGGCGTGCGGGTCGAAGCCGACGAGGTGCGCTTTGCCGGGCGCGTGGAGTTGAGCGAGTCGGTGCGCATCCCACGCGGCCGGAAGGTGATCTTCGAGCCGGGTCTCGACCTGAAGATGGGCGCGGACGTCAGCCTGATGATCGAAGGTGATTTCGACTGTCTCGGTCGGGCGGATGCGCCCGTGCACATTGGCCCGCTGGGCAACAGGACCGCCTGGGGCGGGCTGGCGATCCAGGGCACACAAAGCCAGCCGGCCATCGTCAATCTGCAGCACTGCACGGTGACAGGTGGTACGGGTTCGTCCAACGAGCGGACATGGTTCACCTCCTCCTTCGCGGTGCACGGCGGCGTGGTCACCATCGCCGACAGCGCCTTCCGGCGCGGCGACGCCGACGATGGCATCAACCTCAAGAACTGCCGGGTCGACATCCGACGCACGCTCTTCTTCCTGTCCAAGGATGACGCGGTGGATTGCGACTTCTGCACCGGCCGACTCGTCGGCAATACCGTACGCAGCGCCGGCGGCGATGGCTTCGACTTCAGCGGGTCGGACGTCATCTTGGAGAAGAACCTCGCCGAGAATTGTGGCGACAAGGGCTTCAGCATTGGCGAGCGCACCACCGCCACCTTGCGCAACAACATCGCGCTGCACTGCAATGCGGGGGTCGCGGCCAAGGATGCCTCCCAGGTGACCATCGAGGGGCTGACGTTGCGCCACATGAACGTTGGCATCGCCCATTACGTCAAAAAGCCCACATTCGGGCCCCCCGTCATCCGGTCCACGGGCGTCACCATGGAAGATGTGTCGACCGAGGTGGTCCGCGAGGTGCCCACCCTGGTGGACCGACCCGGCGGCTGCAAGCCGATAGTGCGCCCCTAGGCTCGACTTTAGCCCCACGTCACCCCATCGCGACGACTCGAGCCAGGTAGCTTG
>CAYTLW010000145.1:0-17529 GCA_964438735.1 uncultured Enterobacteriaceae bacterium
GGTCGTCCTGGCCCTGGATGCCGAGCGCCTCGTTGCCCTCGCCTTCGTAGACCCTGCAGTCGTGGATCAGGTCCACGCCGTTGGGCGTGCGGGTGGTGCCCGAGGTGTAGATCAGGGTCGCCAGGTGGTCCTTCTTGATGGCGCCGACGATCTCGTCGAAGCGGCCCGGGTTGGCCTCATCGTGGCCGCGGCCCTGCTTTTCCAGGTCGGCCAGGGTGATGACCAGGCCGTCGTGGCCGGCGGTGCCGTCGAAGGTGATGATCTGGCGCAGTTGGGGCAGGTCCTCCTTCTTGGAGAGGAGCTTCTCCACCTGGGCGTCGTCCTCGGCGAAGGCGACCACCGACTGGGAGTCCGACATGATGTAGGCGCTCTCATCGGCGGTGCTGGACGGATAGACCGTGGTGGTGGCGCCGCCGCTGCAGAGGATGCCCAGGTCGGCCAGGATCCAGTCCACGCGGGTGGTCGCCAGCAGTGCGCAGCGCTGTTCCGGCTCGACGCCCAGGGAGTTCAGGCCCATGGCGATGGCGCGCACGCGCTCGCCGGCCTGCTTCCAGGTGATCCGCTCCCAGCCGGTGCCGGCCGCGTCGGGGAACTCGAAGGCCTCCCGATTGGGGGTCTCGTTGATGCGGTGGACGAATAGCGCGGCGACAGACTCGAACGAATTGCTCACGGCGATGCTCCTGGGATCCGGGCCGGTGGCTCTGGCCGGCCGCGGCGATGATTCGGGGCGCGAACATGCCACGGCGAGGTGGGGGCGTGCAAGGCGGCTGTCCACTGTCCGGATCGCACACCAGATCCCTTCGTCAGGGGGCCCGGAGCGCGCTGTAGATCGTTTCCAGAGCCGGCGCGTCGGAGCTTTCATGGCGCGGCGAAAACCTGCCGGCCGGAGGGACGAATCATGAAGGGCATCGGACGACGATTCAGTGGTCTGCTGGCGGGACTGATGATGCTGGCGATGGCAGCCAGCGTGCAGGCCGACGTGTCGAGCGCGACGATCGAGGGCAGGGCGGTCAACGCCGCCAACGGTCGGGCCCTGGCTGGCGTCATGGTCAGTCTGTCCCCAAGTGGCAAGAGGGTGCGTACTGGCCGCAAGGGCAGCTTCGCCTTCAGCGGTCTCAAGGCGGGTCGCTATCGCCTGACTGCACGCAAGTCCGGGTTCGCCGGCGCCGCGTCGGCGATCACCCTGCCGCGTGGCAGCGTCGTCAAGGTGGTCCTGAGTCTCAAGCCGCTGGCCAAGACCAAGCCGGCCAACAAAGAAGAAGATGAACGCGCGGTGGTCGCCCAGCCGAGCAAAGCCGACGCGACCAGGGGCGTCGTGCGGGGTATCGGCAGCATCAGAGCCAGCAAGTCGCGCGTCTATCGCAAGGTCAAGCGTCGCCCTCGGGTGTATCTGGGTAAAGCCAGCGTCAGCTCAAGGGCCTACGGCTCGGGAGGCGGTGGCTCCGCCGGGATGCTGAAGTCCAGGCGCCATTACGCCATCGCCGCGGCGCCCGCGCCCATGGTCATGCGCCCATCGCCGCCGCCCAAAGACCGCGAGGGCTACGACCACATCTCCGAGAACGCCTTCCGCGGCGTCAAGGCTGCGCCCCTGTCGACGTTCAGCATCGACGTGGACACCGCCGCCTACGCCAACGTGCGCCGCTTCCTCAACGGCCACCGGTTGCCGCCCAAGGGCGCCGTGCGCATCGAGGAGCTGATCAACTACTTCCCCTATGCCTACAGCGGCCCCACCAGCCGCCACCCCTTCGCGGTACACAGCGAGGTCTCGGGCGCGCCCTGGAATCCGGCCCACCGGCTGGTCCGCATCGGCGTGCAGGGCAAGCGCCTGGCGACGAAGAACCTGCCGCCCAGCAACCTGGTCTTCCTGCTCGACGTCTCCGGTTCCATGCACAGCCCGGCCAAGTTGCCACTGCTCAAGCGCTCCCTGGCCATGCTGGTGCAGGAGCTGCGACCGCAGGATCGCGTCTCCATCACCGTCTACGCCGGCGCTGCCGGACTCGTCCTGCCGCCCACATCGGGCGCGGACCAGAACACCATCCTGGCCGCCCTTGAGGGGCTGCGCGCTGGCGGCTCCACCGCTGGTGGCGCGGGCATCCGCCTGGCTTACAAGGTGGCCCGCGAGACCTACATGAAGGGCGGCAACAACCGCGTCATCCTGGCCACCGACGGCGACTTCAACGTCGGCCAGTCCAGCGATTCCGAGCTGGTCTCCATGATCGAAAAGCAGCGCAAATCGGGCGTCTACTTGACCGTGCTCGGTTTCGGCACCGGCAACTACCAGGACGCCAAGATGCAGAAGCTGGCCGACAAGGGCAACGGCAACCACGCCTACATCGACAGCCTGCTCGAGGCGCGCAAAGTGCTGGTCAACGAGATGGGCGGCACCCTGGTGACCATCGCCAAGGACGTGAAGATCCAGGTCGAGTTCAACCCCACCCTGGTCAAGGGCTACCGGCTCATCGGTTACGAAAACCGCATGCTCAAGGCGCGCGACTTCAAAGACGACAAGAAGGATGCCGGGGAGCTCGGCGCGGGCCACTCGGTCACCGCCCTGTACGAGATCATCCCCGCTGGCTCCAAGGAGCCCCTGGTCGCCGTCGACCGCCTCAAGTACCAGGCCGTGGCCACCACCAAGGCGGCGTATACCTCGGGCGAGTTGATGACCGTGAAGCTGCGCTACAAGCCGCCGACACGCTCCAAGAGCATCCTGCTGAGCGCGCCGGTGCTCGATCGCCATGTCGCCCTGTCGAACACTTCGGCAGACTTCCGCTTCGCCAGCGCCGTGGCCGAGTTTGGCCTGCTGCTGCGCAAGTCACCGCATAAGGGCAAGGCCTCGTACGCCGCGGTCGTCAAGCGCGCCCGCAACGCCCTGGGCAAGGACGCCGCAGGCTATCGCTTCGAGTTCGTCAAGTTGGTCCAGAAAGCCGCAATCCTGGGCCGCACCGCCAGTCGCTGAGTTCAGCCGGCGCGCCGGATCCGCGCCCACCTTTCCGGCGCGCTGCTCCCGGCGGATCTCCGAGGGTCGGAGGTTCGCCGGGCGCTTTTCTATGTCTGCCGCTGAAGGCGGCCCTCTCTATCGCAGAGCCGAATCGCGCAGCTTCCGCCAGGCCAGTCGGGGCCCGAAGATCGCCACCAGAACGGCCAGCGGATAGTGGATGAGCACCGCCATATTCCACCCGACGGCCTCGAAAACGCGCCCATGGCTGACGGCCGAGAACGCCCGCGACATGCCGCACCATGGACAGCCGGCGCAGGCGTCTGCAGGCAGGCCCAGGGCGATCAAATGCGCGCCGGCAGCGATGTCTTCGGGCGTCCAGATGAAGCTGGCGGCGAGTACGGCCATGGCGAGTGTGCCCAGGAGGATGCCGAGGATGCCGATGAGCAGCTCGATCTCTCGGGGCGACAGGACAGGCGCACGGGGGGCCGCGTCGGGGGACAAGCAGACATGGTGCGGCTCGGGCATCTGCCAGTAGTGCTAGCGCTGTGTGGGGGTGGTGTCAACGCGGCCGGTCAGCGCCGCCCGCCGCCACGACCTACCTGCTCCAGACCCATCATCACCTGCTCCAGCAGGCGCAGGGTGCCGTTGTAGCCGAGCCACGGTGCCGGGAAGAGGTAGTGCCGGCCCTCGGAGGGGTAGCCATGTTCGACCCAGGGCACCTGCGCATCGGCGAGCAGTTCGCGCTCGATGGTGGTGCCAATGGCGACCTGTGCGTCGCCGAAGCCAACCTCTCGCCCCGCGGGCCCAACGGAATCTACCGAATGCCGTGCAGTGTCACGGTTCCTATAAACGGTACCCGTCTCCATTTCCGGCACCAACGCGCTCACCTCCGCCGGCGTTGGATCCTCCAGCCACTGCGTAAACCCGGGCACCTCCACATCGAACCACTGCCGGAGCATCTTCTCGACCGCTTTTCGACCGCCGAGGCTGAAGTGCAGCACGCCCACCGTCACCGGCACCATGCCCACTTCCAACAAGGTGCCCAACAGACCGGCCGCTCGCGGCGCCTCGGCGAAGATGGCAAATCGACGCCCTGACAGCTTCCGCCGGGCCAACTCCATCATCGGCTTGATGCGGTCCGTCTCGGCGCTGATGGCGCGCTCGATGCGGCGTGGGTCCACGTTCAGGTGGCCGCCGATCTGCTCGAGCCATCGCCGCGTGCCGCCCAGGCCCATGGGCATGACCGTGCGCAGGTGGTCTCGTTTGAGTTTGCGCAGCACCTTGGATTGGCTGTGCGCCCAGGGCAGCAGAAGGTGGCTGCGCGCCCGGGTGACGCGCTTGAGCGTCTGGTAGTCCTCGCCCGCAAACAGCACCGAGCGGGCCTTGAGCCCCAGCGCCCAGAGCAGGCGACGGAGTTCGGTGACGTTGCCCTGGTGGTCGGCTTCGTAGCGGTCGAAGGGATAGCCGATGACCGAGACCTCGTCGTCGGCCACCTCGTCGTCGTCTTCGGGCCAGCGCTGACGCTTCAGCAGCGCGCCGATCGTCTTGGCGTAGCCGCCCCAGAGGTCGTCGTCGTAGTTGCGTGCGGGCACGTGCACCACGTCGGCGCCGGTTCGCTCCTCCATGCGGCGGATGACCGGGCGCATGTCCTGGGCCTGCAGGGAGATGGGCGTGGAGGCGTCGATCAGCACCACGCCGGACTTCTGGCGCGCCTGCCAGGCCCGGATCTCGTCTTCGAGCTGCTCGGTGGAACCCGAGATCAGGTCCTCGTCGATGAACTGCGAGTAGCGGCGCCGGTTGTGGGCGTCGGCGATGCCGTCGTGGTCGCAGAGATGGAGCTCGGTCTTGACCTTGCAGCCGACCGAGGCGTGGCACATGCACAGGGCGTCGGAGATGGCGTGGCTGGCCAGGTAGACGCCGAAGAAGGGCGTGTGGCTGGACGAGCGGATGACCAGGTCGTCCAGGGTGAGTTCATCGCTCGGGCGGCCGTCTCTCACGCCTTGCCTCCCGCCGCGCCGCCCGGTTGGGCGATGGGGAACTGGCCCTTGCCTTGCGACAGCATCTCGTCGAGCTGTTCGGTGTCGCCCTGGCTGGTGACCCGGGCCTGGAAGTGGCGATAGAAGTCCTGCCGCATGGCCTGTTCGACCAGGTCCACGTTGGCCGCCACCGTGTCGTAGCCCAAGCGCGGGGCGCGGTGGTGCAGCAGGGGCAGGTTGACCTGGGTGAGCTGGTCGCGCAGGAAGCGGGCGCCGTAGAAGAGGTCGAACTCGCCGGGCTCGACGAAGTGCACCAGCCCGCCCGGATCCGGGAAGAGCACAAACTCCAGCCCCACGTCCAGGTCGGCCAGCACCGCGGCCACGCGATCCCAGTTGGCGGCGTGTTGCGGCCCTTGGATGAAGAGCTTGCACTCAAAGCCCATCTCCTGGAGCCAGGGCAGCTCGCCAAGTTCTTCCAAAGCGATGCGGCGCAGGTCATAGCTGCGCACAGAACCGATGTTGTAGGCCAGCTTCAGGGGCCGTCCGGCGGCTTCGACCTGCCCTGCCGTACGTTGTCGGAAGCCCTCGATGGCCGACTGGGCACCGGCTCGTCGTTCGGCGATGGCCCGTTCGCAGACCTGATCAGAGACGCCGGTGGCGGCGGCGATGCGACGCCAGAACGCGTCGGTGGCCGTGACGCCATAAGGCAGGGGCACCTCGATGGCCTGCTGGTCCAGGCGCTCGGCGCACTGCTCGTCGAAGGCGATGAGCATGTTGGGGCCGGGGTGCACATTCCAGGCGGCTCGACCCAGGCCCAGGAAGTCGGCGGTGCCGGCGCGCTCGTCGATGACCGCGTTCAGCTCCAGGCCCATGGCCGCAGCGATGGCCTCGCATTCAGCCCGCTCGTCGCGATCCAGGCTGATGCCCACCAGGTTGAGACGTCGCTGCCGGTCGCCGTCGTCTGACGTCTTTTCGGCCGCTGCCGACAGGGTGCAATACAGGATGTCCACCACTTCGGCCGGCGATTTCGGTTTGAGGCCGTGGGTGATCTGCGCCACCGCCCGCACGCCCAGGTCGCGTCCGGCCTTGCGGGTCACGTTCTTGATGTTGTCGCCAATCATCACCGTCGGGCAGGTAGACAGGACCACGATGAGCTCGGGCTGCCACTGTTCGACAACCAGTTCGATGGACCGGCGCAGCTTGCGATTGCCCTGACCGGTGACCATCTCGTCTTCGGTCAGGTTGGTGCAGAGGAACTTGTAGGGGTGGTGGTTGTGCACCCGGCCGCGGGTCTTGGGCAGCACGTTGGCGCAGTCACGATCGCTGTGGATGAGCACGACCAGGTCGCCACGCAGCCGTCCGAGCAGCTCGGTCATGGCCTGGTAGGTGCATGACTCCTGGGCCAGCAGGGCCCCCGGATACATGCGATGTGGGCGAAAACGAGCCAACTCGAGCCTCCCGCGTCCGCCGAGGGTACGGCGGGCGGACGCAAAGGCAAAGCGACGCTACGGTTTCGGCCAGACGCAGCGCAGACCTACGGCGCGTTCATGGGCATGTACCGGGCCGTCGCCATCCCGGCGAGCGGCGCGCATGTGCAGGGCGGTTCCATCCATGGCGCCGCCGCGACGACCGCGGGTGCTGGCGATGTCCGAACCGGGCGGATTCTTGGCCGGTGACTTGGCGTAGTAGAACGGGTCGAAGCGGTCCAGCACCCACTCGGCGACGTTGCCGGCCATGTCGTGCAGACCGTAGGGGCTCTTGCCCGCCGGCCTGCCGCCCACCGGCTTGGTGGTGCCGTCGCCGCAGCCCATGCCCTTGGTGACCTTCATGATCGCGCGGGTACAATCGGGCGCCTGCTCGCCCCACGGCCAGGTGGGCATCTTCTTGGCGCAGTCGACACCGTAGAGCTCACAACCGCCGCGGGCGGCTTTCTCCCACTCCGCTTCGGTGGCCAGGCGACCTCCCGCCCAGGCGCAGAAGTCGCGGGCCTGGAACCAGTTGACGCAGTTGACCGGGTGCTTGTCGAAGCCCTCTTTGCCCCAGTTGCAGTGCTTGTAGTCGCCCTTTGGCTTCTTGCACGTGCCCGCCTTCACGCACAACGCCCAGTCCGACACCGTGGTCTCGTAGAGGTCGATCTCGTAGGCGTCGAGCCAGACCTCGTGTTGCGGCTTCTCCATGGCTTTGCAGCTCTTGTCCAGCGCCGCGTTGCAGCCCATGTGGAAGGCGCCCGCAGGCACCTGGACCGTGAGTATGGGACCGCATTGACCATAGTGGCAGACCTGTCCCTGCTCGCACTTCAGCGCGGCGCCGGCGCATTTGCCGCCGTGGCAGGCATCGTCGGCGGTGCAGGCATCGCCGTCGTCGCAGGCGCCACCCTCGAGCGTCTTCTTGCCGACGCACTTGGCCGAGGTACAGATCGCGTCACTGGTGCAGGGATCGCCATCGTCGCAGGCGTCGCCTTCGGTGAGGGCTTTGTGTACGCAGTCGCCGGATTTGGGCGAGCAGCTGTCGGCGGTGCAGGCCTGTTTGTCGTCGCAATCTTTGACCGTGCCGCTCAGGCAACCGTCGAATTCGCAGACGGAATCGGAGGTGCAAGGGTTGTCATCATCGCAGGTGGCGCCCAGCGGCATGTCCACATGGCTGCAGCCACCCTTGGTCTTGGTGTCGGACGTGCAGCCGTCGCAGTCGTCGCAGTCGTCGGTGTCAATTCCATCGCAGTTCTGGTCGACGCCATCGCCGCCCACATCGTCCGCGCAGGGATGCACGGCAAACGCCTCGTCATCGCAGTCGGTGCCGCCGCTCTTCTTGTTGGCGTAGCCGTCGCCGTCGTCGTCCACGCCGTCGGCATCGTCGCAGTTCTGATCGATGCCATCGCCGACGAGATCGGCCGCCCCGCCGTGGATCGTCTTGTCCTGGTCGTTGCAGTCGTCGCCGTCGCAGCCCGCCCATTTGGCGAGATGCTGGTCGTGGTCGGCGTCGCAATTGTTGACCACCACCTTGCGATCGAGCGCTTTGTCACCGTCGGGCAGCGTCGCTTCGATCCGCAGCAGGTGTTCGCCATCGTCGGCGAAGGTGCTGTCCCACTCGAATGACCATGGCGCGGTCTTGTTGGTCCCGGCGAGTTTGCCGTCGACCCGCAACACCACCTGCGTCGGTGCGCCCAGATCGGCGCTGAAGATCACCTTCAACCAGAGCACGTCGGCGACCTCGGCGCTCTCTGTCAGGGTCTTGCACTTATCGAGGATGGGCGTGGTGCAGCTCAGCAGCGTGATTGCCTGCTGCGGTCCCGTGTCGTGGGCCGAGCCATCGGTCGTGATCACTTCGGAGGACGTCGACTGGTCGTTGGTGAGCGCGTCCCCGTGCGCATCGCCCACGTCCTGCGCCCCGTCCACCGACGCAGCGTCCGCGGCGGGGCCCTCGCCGTTGCAGCCCATGGCCAGCCACAAGAGCAGCAGCAACAGCCCCGGTTGCCGTCCCACCATGACTCGTGCCGCCCGTGTAGATTGGTTCGCTGGCATGATCTTGCGCTGCTCCACGACCTCAGTCGCTTGACCGCCCCACACCTCAATTCTACAACTGATCGGGGGTGAGTGGGAGGTGCACGTGACAAATTCGACGACTGCCGACCGCCAACGCGGCGCATGGACGACGATCGGGGCCATGGCCTGCCTGGCCCTGGCGGCGAGCTTGTCGGCGTCCGCCTGCGGCACCGACACCCCCGAACCCGACGACACGGAATGCAAGTCCGCCAAACCCGACGCGGATGGCTGGTACAGCGGCAAGACGGCCAACGGCCTGTACAACATCCGTTGGAAGACCGAGCCCGATGTCACGCCTAAACTGTTGCTGGAGTTCACCATCGAGGTGACCTCCGCCGGCGATGGCTCCCCCGTCGCCGGGGACGTGGAGTTGAAGGGCTTCATGCCGCAACACGGCCACGGCTTCGAGGGCTACACGCCGGTTCCAAGTCCGGTCTCCGGTCAGACCGGCTCCTACAAGGTCACCGGCGTGGTGATGGGCATGTTGGGGCGCTGGGATCTGACCGTGAAGGTCAAGGCGAAAGCGGGCGCTGATGAAGCGATGTTCACGATCTGCCTCTGACAGGGCGCCTCGAAGGCGAACCGTACCGGTTGTCGGCGGTTTGTCGGCCGCCGTGCTCTTCGTGAGCTTGTTGACGGCCTGCGGCAGCGAGGAGGACATCAAACCGCCCCGCTGGACGGCGCAGCAGCGGGGTTGGGTCGAAGCCATGTCGCCCATCGGCCCCCTGCCAACCTCGCCCGGCAACAAGTGGGCCGATGACGACAAGGCGGCCAAGGTGGGCCATCGGCTCTTCTTCGAGACCGCGTTCAGCCCCGACGGCAAGACCGCATGCGCCACCTGTCACAAGCCGGAGCTCTTCTTCAGCGACGGCCTGGTCGCCAGCAAGGGAGCCGGCACACCGTGGCGGCATACCCCCAACCTCATCGCCGCCGCCCACAGCCCCTGGCAGGGGTGGGATGGCGCCTGCGACAGCCTCTGGTCCATGGCCCTGGTGGCCCTGGAGGACTCCGAACGCATGGGTTCCAGCCGGCTGCAGGTCGCACACGTCATCGCCAAGCAGCATGCCGACGCCTGGTCCGGCGTCTTCGGCAAGTTGCCCGATTTATCAAATAGCAAGCGCTTTCCGGCCACCGGAGAACCTGCAGACGCCGCCGACAAGGCCCTGATCGACGCCATCTTCGTCAACGCCGGCAAGGCGATGGGCGCCTACATGCGCAACATCCGGCCGGCCGAGGCGCCCATCGACCGCTACGTGGCGGCGTTGAAGGCGGGCGACGACGCCGGCGGCGGTCACCTCAGCGATTCGGCCAGTCGCGGGCTGGATCTCTACATCGACAAGGCGGGCTGCGTGGCCTGCCACTTTGGCGCACGCTTCACCAGCGACGGCTTCTACAACGTCGCCTCGCTGGATGGCTCGGCCCAGCCGCAGGGCACGCCCGACCAGGGCCGGGCCGCGGGCATCAAGGCCGCCCTGGATTCGGACTGGTCCTGCCTCGGGCTCCACAGCGACGCCAAAGATGGCGAGTGCAAGCATCTGCTCTACGCCAACCCACAGGAGTTCCACGCCATCGGCGCCTTCAAGGTCTCCAGCCTGCGCAACGCCGAGGAGACGGCGCCTTTCATGCACGGCGGCCTCTGCAAAGACCTCAACGAGAGCATCGAGCACTACAACCGCATCGACCTCTTCGCGCCGCCCTACGGCATCACCGAGCCCTACCTGACATCGCTGAATCTGACTTCCGCAGAGAAGATCGATCTGCACGCATTCCTGCGCGCCTTGAGCGGCCCGGTTCCCGATACCTGGTGGGCTCAAGCGCCAACGGGGAAGAGCCCTTGACCGACCACAGCGCTCCGAGTCCAAGCCGGCGCGCCTTTTTACAGCGAGCGGGTCGCGCCGCCGGCTGCGGTGCCCTGCTGCCCATCGCCCTACGCTGCTCCAGCGAGCCGGGGGAGCACGGTCGAAGGCTGTTGTTTTCGCTCGACAAGCTGCCGCACCTGGCGGTCCTGCGAGGCCTGGCCGCGGTGATGGTCGACGGTCGCCGGTTGTTGTTGATTCGGGCCACCGAGAGCAGCGTCGTCGCCCTGGACGGCTATTGCACCCACGTACTCTGCGATCTATCGCCCGAGGTGGATGGCACCTGGGACGGCCTGCTCATCACCTGCACCTGCCACGGTTCGCAGTTCGACATCGACGGCGCGGCGGTGAAGGAGCCGGCCCTGCTGCCCCTGGCGCGTTTTCCGACGACGTTTGATGCCGAAGCCGGCACCGGCATTGTGGAGTTGGATCAGCCCTCGGTGCCGCTGCCTTGAGCGCCCGTGCCGCCCATGCGGCGGACAAATAGAGCGATCAGGGTCAACACCAGCAGCCAAATCGGCATCGATCCGCCAGCCGATGTGGGGCCGGACTGGCAGCAGTCCTCATCACCAGGATCGGGTGGGGGAGGCGCCACATCACCTCCGCTGGTGTCTCCGTCGCCGCCGGCATCCTTCGGAGCGGGCGCATCGCAGGCCAGCCCCGGGTAGATGAGCTTCTCCTTCTTCAGAATCGGCCACTCCGAAGCGCACAACTTCTCGATGCTCTTGTTCGCGCAGGTCATCGGGCCAGTGATCTGGTTGAAGCAGGTCAGCGGCTGCCAGGTGAGCCCGGCGTCGTCACTGCGCATGAGCGCGGCGAAGTCGTAGTAGTTGTTGGTGCACGCCAGCAGCAAGCCGTCCGGATGCTGAAAACAGCCGACTTCGGGGGCCCCTTTGACCTTCTTGAACGACGCCCCCTCGTCGGTGGAGCGCCACAATCCGCCCAGCAGGCCGCCTGCCAGCAGCGTCGGCGTGACCGCGCCCGGCACCCAGGTGGCGGCCAGCAGGTCATGCTTCGGCTTCAATTGCAGGGTTTGATGCCAGGTCTTGCCGGCGTCCACGCTGCGCCAGATGCTGTGCTTGGCGCCGGTCGCCGCGGCCCGGATCACCAGCTGTTCGCCGCTGGTTGGATGCAGCGGTGCCAGGAACAAGCTGCCTTCCACCTTCGCCACATTCTGTTCGTTGACGGTCTTGCCGCCGTCGTCGCTGGTCAGCAGCAAGGCGCCCGAGGCGCCGGGTTTGAGCGCCAGCGCGGCCATGCGCCCATAGCCGACCTGGACCCGCTGCACGTGCAGCTCGTCCGACGTCCACACGGTCTGCCAGTCGCCGCCGGCGGCCGGTCGGCGCGCAATTCGATGTTGGGTGCCGCCGACCACCAACGCCGCCCACAGCGACCTCGGCGGCGTCTTGTCCTGCCAGATCCCGTACAGAAAGGAGTCCGCTGGCAATCCGGGCATCGTCTGCCAGGAGCAGCCGTCGTCTTTGGAGATGAACGCCCTGCCGTCGGTGGTGGCCAGCCAGCTTCCGTCCGGCAATGCGCTGGCCGTGGCGTCGAAATTGCTGTTGTCAGGCGCGTAGGCCGCCTCGCAGATCCAGCCGGCGGTCTTGCCACCGTCCCTGGTGCGCAACATGCCGAAGGTGGCCATCATCAGCCAGTCGCCCATGGCGTTGTCGGGCCTGCTGGCGATGGCCTGGATGCTCGGGTACTGGCTGTGCGTCCAAGCGCTCAAAGGCAGCGCGAGCAGGACGATCAGCGCCGCCCCCTGCAGGGTCCTGCGATGAGCGGGCGGGCGAGACATCAAGTCGCCGCCAGGTCCACCAGCTTCAAGCGGATGGCCAGCTTGACCAGGTCGGCCCGATTATGCAGGCCCAGCTTCTCCATCAAGTTGGCGCGGTGGCGATTGGCGGTGTGCACCGAGATACCCAGCAGCTTGGCCACTTCCTTGGCGGTGCGGCCCTCGGCGGTCAGCTTGAGCACTTCGCGCTGGCGTTCGGTGAGCAAGGCGAGCTCGCGATCCTCGCCGCCATCGTCCGGGCTGACGGCCGCCTCGACCACCACGTCGGCCACGGATGGGTCGAGATAGGTCCGGCCCATCATCACGGCCTCACAGGCCGACACCAGGTCGCGGGCAGCCGCCTTCTTGGGCAGGTAGCCCTTGGCACCCAGGCGCAGGGCCCGAATCACGTATGCCCGATCGCTGTACTGCGACAGCACGATGGGGCGGGTGCGACCGCTCACGTCTGGCAATTGCGCCAGAACTTCCAGGCCGCCCAGGTCGGGCATGGACAGGTCCAGAATCAGCAGGTCCGGCAGGTGCTTGCGGCACTCGCGCAGGGTTTCGACGCCCGTACTGGCCTCAGCGACGATCTCCGCGCCCGCCATGCGCGCTTCCAGCAGACCCTTGACGCCCTCTCGGACCAGGACGTGGTCATCAGCCAGAATGATTCGGGCCATCGGGCTGCTCCTCCGGCTCGGCCGGCTCGTTGTTGCCGCGCTCTGCCCCGAAGGGTACCTCGATCGTGATCTGCAAGCCACCCGTCTTCGGTGACTCGAAACGGATCGTACCGCCGAGTTGGAGGATGCGCTCCCGCATCCCCAGCATCCCCCAGCGGGGGTTGCGCTCGGTGTCACGCAGCCAGCCGGGGTCCATGCCTTTGCCGTTGTCGCGGAACGTGGCCCGCAGGCGGTCGCTCAACATCTCCAGGGTGGCGTCCACGCGATCGCCGCCGGAGTGGCGGATGGCGTTGGTCGATGCCTCCTGGAAGACCCGGTAGACCGTGCTCTCCACCTCTGCCGGCAGCTCCAGATCGCTGCCGCTGACCTGCACATCGAAGGCGATGCCCGCCGGTTCGAGCCACTTCTGACCCAGTGAACGGAGCGCCTCCAGCAGACCCAGGTCATCCAGCACCGCCGGGCGGAGACGCTGGATGAGGCGGTCGATGCCTTCGAGCGCATCGCTGACCTGGGATTTGGCCGCGTCCAGCTTCTGCTGGCCCTCTTCGTCGCCAATTGGGAAGGTCTCCAAGACCAGCAGCAAGGCCGTCAGATCCTGCGCTGTCTCGTCGTGGATCTCGCGCGCGATGCGTTGCCGTTCGCGGCTCTCGGCATCGAAGAGGTGGCGCAACAGCCGGTTCTTCTGCTCATGTCGTTGCTGCAGCTCCTCGAAGAGCGCTGTCCGCTCGACGACCGCGTGCACCTGGGCGCTGAACAGGCCCACCAGGGGCTTGACCGCGGCGAGTTCTGTGTCGCCGCCCTCGGACAGACCCAGCCACAATCGCACCCGCAGCTGGTCGAGCACCTTGAACTCCCGCACCAGCAGGCAGCGCACCTCGTCCGCACCGTCGAAGCTCAAGCCCGCGTCGGCCAGCGCGTCGCGATTGAGGACCCCGCTCTTGCTGAGCTCCACATTCATCAGCGCTTCGGGTTTTCGTTCGTCGGACAGGCCAATCTTGCTCGCCACCGTCAGGCTACGGTTCAGCGGAGCGCCCTCCAGGGCCACGATGGCGCACTTGACCGGTTCCAGTCGGGCCAGACCTGCGGTCACGGTGGTCAGCGGCCGCTGCATGGAGTTTCGCAGCCGACTGCCGTCCTGCTCGGCGGCGCCGCCCAGCTCGTTGGCCGATCCGCCCAGGTCGAGGGGCTTATCGTCGTCTTCGGCCGACACCTCTCCCTCTTCCTCGATCCTCACCCTGACCTGTTTGCCGGTCTCCCGGGCGCGACGCCTCGTGGCCGCCTGGAGCGACCACTGCAATTGGGCGAACTCGTCGCCCTCGCGCAGGGGCAGATCGCTGATGGCCTCACCGGGCTCCATGGCCGCTGCGGCGGCGCGGGCCAGTTGGCGCAAGGGCAGCATCACCCGCCGCCACAGCAGGATGAAGAACGCCACGAATGCGCCGAACAGGATCGCGAACAACACGGCGTGGGTCAGCGCAGAGCGATGCAGAGGACCGAAGAGCTCGGCCTCGCCTTCGCGAATGGTCACGCTCCAGCCGGTCCCGTTGACCGGGACCACCGTGGTGAATTCGGCCGTACGCACCTGCTTTTCGCCATCTTCATGACACGAATGGCAGCGCATCTGCACCGGCTGGCCCGGGCGTACACGATCGCTGAAGTAGGTGCCATGCACACCCGACTTGTACAACTCTTCGGGCCGCGAGGAGTAGAGCACGATCCCTCGGGAATCCAGCAGCTGCAGGCGGGCATTCTCGGTCAGGCGGAAGTAGCCGAACAGGCGCTTCAAGCGATCGCCATCCAGGCGCAGGTTCGCTATGGCCGCTCGCCAGCCGTCATCGTGCTTGCGGCCGCGTACCAGCGTGACCCGAGGCTTGCCGTCGAAGCCGCGCCACAGATCGGTGACGACCTGCTCATCGGTCTCCTCGGCCCGGCGCAACGCGGGCAGCAACACCGACGGGGGCGGCGGTCCGCCCGGGGCGTCCAGCGCCGCCACGGTGCGCCTCTCGGCGTCGTAGACCCCGTAGCCCATCTCGGGCGAGTGGACCCGCTGATGTTCGGCCAGCAGCTTGCTCACGTCGGCACCGGCTGGGGTGACGTCGTCGGGCAGGCGATCGATGAGCTGGGTCAAGCCCTCGCCCTCCTCGTTCACCATACCGCCGACGAAGCGGGAGACGCTGCGGGCGAAGTGCAGGTTCTGGTGCACCGAGTGCTCGATACTCTGGTCGATGAAATGATACTCAGCCGCCACTGTGGTCACGATGGTGACCACGGCCAGCAGGGCGAAATAGACGATGAAGCGGCGCCCGATCATCGCGCACCTCCTTTCGCCGGCAGGCGGCCCCGGTCGTACTCCATGGTGTCGTCCTCGTGGCAGCTGCCGGAGCAGCGGCCGCCGGTCTCCGTGGCTTCGAACGATGCGCTGACCGCTTCGTCCTCGTCCTCGTCCTCGTCGTCGCCCTCGTCCTCGTCCTCGTCTTCGTCCTCGTCCTCTTCCTCTTCAGTGGGCTTCAACAGGACGATGCCCCGCTTGCTTTTGCTGCCGTGGGCGGCATGACACGTGGCGCACCAACGCGGGTCGTCGGCCAGCTCGTCGGCGTGGTAGCGGTGCAGGTCGGTCTCCTCTTCAATGTCGGCAAATCCGCTGATTACCTTGGGATCCTTGGACTTCAACACCCTGGCCAGGTCTTCGTGACAGCCGAGGCAGAAGTTCGCGTTCGGCTTGGGGCCAACGCGGAAGAGGTGGCTCGGCGACATGACCAGGTGGCATTCGTCGCATTTGCCTTCGGCGTAGGGCTTGTGGGTGGACACGAGGTCCTTGGCCGGCTCGTGACATTTGCTGCAGAGCTGCGCCTGCTCCTTGCGATTCCACTTAAAGTGGGGCGCCTTCTCCACCGGCGCATCGTGGCAGCTGAGGCAGGGCTTGCGAGTGGCTGCGCTGGGATGGCCCTTGCCATGTGCGAGTGCGTAGCCCGAGTCGGGGTGGCACTTGCCGCAGTTGTCTTCGTTGCGGGCGTTGAAGGCGACCACGTCGCCCACCTCCTGCTTGCCGTCGTGGCAGGTGAAGCAGAGGTCGATGTCGACGAGCCCGGCCACCTTGTTGTCCTTGTCCGGGACCTCCTTGGGGTGGGCGATGTTGCCGGCGTGACAGGCGACACATTGCAGGCCCAATTCGTCATGCCGCTCATGGGAGATGAGCAGGCCATGCCGCTCATTGAGCCGCCGTGCGCCGGGATGGCAGCGCTGGCAGTTCTCCGACACGATGGCGCGATGCCGCTCTTTGAGGCTGATGTCGTCGATCGAGTCGGCCGTGAAGTGGTGCAACAACTGGGTCGTGCCGGCCGTCTTGGCGGAGATCCAGCCCGACAGTCCCGGTCGCGCATGGCAGTCGACGCACTTGATGGACTCGTGTTGGGATTGCGCCCACGTGTCGAAGTTGCTGTCCATCTCATGGCAGCCGCCGCAGAAGCGGGGAACTTCGGTGCGATGGTAGATGTCCGCGCCGCCGCCCACCGTCAGCGCGCCGCCGACGATGAAGAGCAGGACGTACAGCCAGAAGAAGCGCAGCGCGATGCCGGCGATGGCCCGCAATCGCACGAGCGTACCCGGACGACGGCGCAGCGCGGCCCGATCGGCCGGTCGCGCAAAACGCAGCAGTAGTTTGTCCAGTCGAGCCATGATCGATCGACCTCCCGGCGCTTTTTCACATCTTGGCATTCGGCGTGGCGGCCACCACGCCCTCGCATTGAGACTATGCAGGTGTGAATAGCCCTGTAACTACATGAGTGCAGTATCTTCGCTGCACGAATTGACCATTGTGGTGTGGTATGTTCGTACCATGGGACGCCCCGCGCGGCACCTGGAATTCGGAGACGTGGAATTCAACGATCACGAGTCGCTCCGGCCAGTTCCGCGGCGAACAAGGCGCCTTTGCTGGGGCCCGGAATGCGCAGCCCGCGCAGGTCGCTGAGCGTTCGCCGGTCGAACGCTTGAGCTACCTCAAGCGCGCCGCCGTGCCCCAGGGCCACGGCTTGGGCGAGCGGTGGACCGCTGGGCAGATCGACCAGCGCCGGCTCGTGTTCGCCGCTGGCCCAGGCGGCGATGAACGCCTTGTCGGCCGTGTTGCTTTGTTGCGCGAACAACAACACATGACCGCCCGGCCCGGCGTGGTCGCCGGCGGCGGTGGCGATGCGATCGATGAGCGCTCGCAGTTGGTGTCGAACCGCATGGATCACGATCGGCGGATCGAGCGATTCGTGCCAGTGCACATGCGGCATTCTGCGGCGAAGATCCCACAGGCAGATCTGACCCAGCGACTGAAGGTTGACCCCTTCGCGCCCTTCGGCGGCGGCCCTCGCGACAGCGACCAGCTCGCCGTGCAGCCGTCGCGCGTGCACCAGCCGGGCGTCAAAACGCAGGACCCCGCGCCAGCGATCGCCGGCCGGCGCGATGGCCTGAGACAGCGCGTTGGCGTGCAGCAATTCGTCGAGATCGCGGCTCAGGGCGTCGACGCCGATGGGCGCCACGTCATCGTCTTCGCTGGCCACGGGCTGCAGCACCTCCAGCCAGCCCACGTGGGCGCCAGAAGCGCTCTGCAGGGCGAGCACAGCCGGACCCTTCATATCCGTTTCGGGCAACGCCCAGCCGACCTCGGATGCTTCGTCCATGAGCGCCGCCGGGTAGTCGGCGAGCAACTTGCGAAGGCTGCCCAGCACAGACCTGACCCAAAGTCGGTCGAAGCCCTGAAACTGTAGGAGAAGTAGAAGAAC
>CAYTLW010000146.1:0-17448 GCA_964438735.1 uncultured Enterobacteriaceae bacterium
CGACACAGGATACGTGCCCACAGCCTATGTGTCAATCCAGGTGTCCTTCCCGTCCTGTGCCAAATCTCGGCCGGCCCCGATCGGCACCCAGATCGTGCCGCCGCTGAGCCGCCCTTGAGCCCGCTCACGTCGAAACCGGCCGCGCCGGCGACGGGCGAGCAAGGCTCAAACACGCCAGTCAGGTCCCAAGTACACGTTGGGGCACAGCCCGCCACCGGGCCCCTGACCACCTCGCCCGCCAAAGCTCTGCCTACGCGGCTTCGCGATAGTAGAAGCTCAGCGTCCCACCAAGCCGGTCTCGGCACTTCACCTCGCCTGCGGTGCTCGGCTCGGCCGGGTCAGGGGCGATCAGTCGGTTGCCCAACCCCTGATGTGGTCGCTCGACGTGGTAGTGCTCAGCGTATTCTGTGACAGCCGAGCGCAGATGTCGCTCCCCGATGGGCACGATGCGATCGAGACACTCCGACTTGATCGACAAAACGAACCGCTCCGCGTGGGCGTTGAGGTTCGGACTCCTTGCCGGCAACCGCACCGACTTCACACCGCTATCCTTCAGCATCCGCCGAAACGCCGCGGTGTACAGCGGGTCGCGATCGAGGATCAGGTGCCGCACGCCCAACAGGAAGCCCTCCTCGCAATCAGTCAGGTTCCGCGCGATCTGCTTCATCCACGCTCCCGACGGGCTGCATGTGATCCCCGCGATCTCGACCCTGCGCGTCTCAAGCCGCAGCACGAAGAAGACGAAGTAGCGGACCAGGCCCCCCACCGTGAGAACCTCGACGGTGAAGAAGTCGGCGGCGGCTATCGCGTCCCAGTGGGCGGCCAGGAACGTCTTCCATGCCGTCCTGGAACCTCGCTCGGGCGCCGGCTCGATGCCGTGGTCGTTGAGGATCCGCTTGATCGTGTTGCGGCCGATCTCGTGCCCCAGGTGGTGCAGAGCCCCACGCAACCTGGTGTAGCCCCAGCGGGGGTTTTCGGTCGCCATCTTGACGACCAGGGCGGCGAGGTCGGCCTTCGTGCGTGGCCGACCGGGACCGCGCTTCTTGGAGCCATCGTACTTGCGGGCGACCAGCTTTCGGTACCAGCGCAGGATCGTGTCCGGAGTGACGATTCCGGCGACTTCGCCGAGCACCTTCCGTCCCAACGCCTTGCCTTTCACTGCCAGTCGACGCCGTTGGTCGTCGTGGAGGCGCAGGCGTCGACCACCCATCTGCTCGCGCAGGACCGTGTTCTCCTCCTTGAGGTAGTCGATTATGGCCTGCTGCTCACGGTTGAGCCCGCCGGCCAGCGTCAGAAGGAGGAACCGCAGTGGTGGGGAGAGCATGTCCATCTGGCCAGGTTGGCCAGTCGACGCGTGTCAGACAAGCCGGGATCGGCTCGGGCTTGATCGGGCCACTGCGGGGTCGGCCCTTTTCTGGCACAGCACGACACCATTGTCGTTGAAGTCCTCGCCGGGCCTCACGAAGTGCTCAGGTTGCCGAGTTGTGCACCAACGCACTCAACACTTCCCCACGCTCTCGCAGCAGCGCGACGTATGCGGTCTTCTGGTCCTGCAGCAGCCAACTCCGACCGATGAGCTCGCAGGCCGTCTCCAGGCGCCCGTGCAAGCGAGCTGCGAGACGGACCGTGGTGCGAGGCGGCAGTTGGCAGTAGTCAGCGAACGTCCGCCAGGTCCCCGCCGTCAGCCGAGCGTGCCGGCCGCCGATGGGCAGGGCCAGCGGGTCGTTGGGGATCACCAGGCGGGTGCAGAGCAGGTCGTAAACCGGCGACAGACGATGTACCCCGTCTGCTTCGCGGAGAAGGGAGAGATTCTTCAAGTGCAGGTCGCCGTTGCCGGTCCACCAAGCAAAGAGCAGTTGCATGAAGAGGTCACGGATGGCGATGACAGGCTCGGATGCATACCGTCGCAGCAATCGCACGCACAGCTCTGCGGAGCCCTCGTATTTGTCGGCCGGCATGCGCGCGGAGAGCTGACAGAAGTCAGCCATGGCGAGCTTCTGGCCGGTATTCGGGCGGTCGAAGCGAAGGACGATGTAGGCGAGCTCTCCGTCGGCGAGGGGCACCAGACCGCAGGGGGGCGCGTCCAGACCGCAACGCTGCGCCAGCACCATGGTCACGTGTTCGTTTGCGGGCAAGCCCGGGAAGTTTTCGGAGGGCGGCTTGAGCACGTAGCGATGCCCATGAGCCTGCACGCTGAGGGTCATCCGCTCGGAGTCCATGCCCAAGGAGAGCTTGCGCTGGGCGCCCGACAGCGAGGTCTTGCCGACCATCGCCAGACCCGCGGTGTGAAGCTTCGCCATCTCCACGTCGATGGTGGGCAGCTGTGGGCGTCCAAAGAGCGCGCGAGCAGATGCGGGTCGGAAGTCTTGACCGTCTTGCAGCAGCTCCAGCGACAGCGGGCAGACCTTCATGACGACCCCGCCCCAGCCCCGTTGGACACCGCCGCCGTGGTCGACGCCTCAGGCAGGACCTCTACGGCACCCACGCAGTCGCGACATAGGGCGAGCAACAGACCGAAGACGTCGTCGCGGGCGATTTTCAGGCGCGCCGTGGACAGATCCAACAACCATCCTTCGGGCAGCAGGTTGGCGAAGTACGGATGCAGACTGGGGCTCGTGTAGGGCTCGACCCGCAAGGGCATGGTCAGCGATATCGGCCAGGCATCGGCGTGTTGCAGCCACTCGTCATCGTAGGTGAAGGCACTGCCCGAGCCCGTCTCCACCAGCCACCCCACCGGCTGCCCATCGAGGCTGATCCGAGCCCGCCTGCCCGGCAAGGAGCGCTCAGACGTCGAGTTCATCGTCTCGCTCCAAGTTGACCACACCCAATCGCTTGCCAAAGACCGCCAGCACGGCGTTGACCGCATCCACGCGCGCAGTCGACTTGCCCCGTTCCAGTTCAGAGACAAAGCGTTTGCCCACCCCGGCCAGCTCGGCGAGTTCCGCCTGTGTCATGCGGTTGGCCTTGCGCCGGCGCCGGACAAAGTCGCCGGTTTTTTCCCGATCGGGCATATAGAGCTCCTGAGTGACGGCTGAGAGCGCTCGGGGACAAGATTGTAGCAGGGATGTTCCCGTTCGGGAACAAGTACGTCCTTGGCGGCGACGGAGAGGGTCGGAATTGCACTGCGGACCCCGATCGGGAACCTGTGTCTCCTCAATACTGGTCTGCGCTCTTCAAGCCGCCACATCTGGCCTGCTATCCGCCGCGAAGTGGGATCGCCGCACATGGGATTGGCCATCGAGGCGGCTCGAGAGGTTTGGATTCACTGTCGTCCTCCCACAGGCCCAACGACAAGGCGCACGAGCCCATGGGCCACGACAGCCCCTACGACACCACCACGCTCACCGAGCGCGAGGTCAGGCAGCTTCGCGCCACTCGTATCGATGATGCAGCCCACCTACGCGGGGCAGGGCGACGACCTTCGCCTGGCCGGATGGTCGCGGGGTGACAGCCCTGCCGTCTGGTGTGTCCTTGGCGAGCCCCAGATGGGTGCGGTCCTGGTGGTGGTAGGCGATGTACTCTTGGACCAGCCCAACGGCGTGGCACTCGCCGAACACGATGACGTGATCGAACAGCTCTCGCCGACAGCTGCCGATCCAGCGCTCCGCAATCGGATTCTGCCAGGGGCTCCTGAACGCCGTCCGGGATGGCTTCGTCCCCATCGCCTTCACGAAGGCGACCACGGCGGCGCCGAAGATCGCGTCGCGATCGAAGATGAGGTAGCCGGGGGCCGCGTCGAATGGAAACGCCTCACGCAGCTGCTGGATCGCCCACGCCGAGGTCGGGTTGAAGGTCGCGTTGAAGTGCACCACCCGTCGCCGGCCGTGACCGATCACGAAGAAGCAGTAGAGCACCCGCAGCCGGATGGTTGGGACGGTGAAGAAGTCCATCGCCGCGATCGCGTCGGCAGTGAGCCTCGGCCTGCCTGGTCGTCGGTTCTCGTGGGACAGCCGCGTCCAGTAGCGCCGGAATCGTCGCCGGTGCCATTTCACCACTGTCTGCGGCGTGACGATCGATAGACGTGTGGCCCATCCCGCCCACGATTTCCGCAAGGCAACAAGGACGCCTCGGTCGACGTCGTCGAGGTATGGGCGTGGTCGCTCGCGCTTGAGCGCCGTGACCTGTTGGCGGAGGCTGAGATTCTCCAAGACGAGGTCAGTCCGGGATCTGGCGAGGACCCGGACGACCTGCACGATGAGTACGACGATGGAGACGAAGAGCCGGGGGAAGGTGAGCATGACGCGAGATCCTGATGGACGATCTCGGAGATCTCAACATTCTGGGCGTCGCCGCAACGTGCAGTCTTTGTTGGTAGACGGGTATTGAGGATGGACAGGTCAAGGTCTACGCGCCCACCGGCGGCTGCGCCGGCGGCTTCAAGACCTGGTGTTTGAAGAAGGACTGAGCCGTCACCGGAGAGTCATCCGCAGCGCCCGGCCGGCAGCGGTTCGCCCTCACACCATCTTGCGCAAACCATCCGCGAACTGGCTGGCCCGCTCGAACCACTTGCCGAGCCGCTCGGATGGCTTGGGCATGCGCAGGGATACCAGGATGCGCAACAAGGTCTGGGCCAGCTCGGTCATGGCCAGCAGGATGCGCATTCGCTCCAAATTCCAGCGAATCGGGTAGCCGATCGCCTCGGCCAGTTCGGCTTCTTCGATGGCGGCATCGAGCGCCACGCGAGCCGCCTCGATCAACATCCACTCCCGCGAGCGCAGGATGTCCGAGATCACCGGCCAGACATCGACGACGGCTTCATAGGGGGCGTTGCGTTCGCTGCCCAGACGACGTACGAGGCCGTGGCCGCAGAGCTCGGCCACCGTGCCGCTGACCAGGGATCGGCTGATGCCCAGGATGGCCGCGATGTGGGATTGCGCCATGGGTTCGCCGCGCAGGGCCAGCAAGGTCCAGACCCTGCCGTGCACGGACTTGAAGCCCCAATACTCGATGAACGCGCCCACGGTGTCACAAACACGGACCACCTGGCGCGTCAATCTCTCATCTGCCCGCCGCTCGCGCGCTCCGACCATGCCCACAAGATAGTCTCCGCCGCCATCATTCGTCCAGCCGTGCACTTGCATGAGCGGTCCATGGGCCCTATCTTGCCCATACTGTTCACGGAGGCGTGAACCACTGTTGATCGCAAGACATCAAGTCGGGGAAAGACCGATGCTCTTCGTCTCCAGAAGCCTGCCCGGACGCCGCGTGGTCGCGCCCGATTTTGTGTCTGACGACGGCTTTATGGCGGCGTTTGAGCGCGCGATTCGACAAGGTGAGCGGTGCTTTGCCTGGCACGACGACCAGCAGAAGCCACGTCATGGAGACGCCTTCGTAGCCCAGGAGATAAGTTCTTGCGACACTGAACATACATCGTGTCGCCCGCCGGGGACGCGGCTGATCCACACCTGGACGGACTGGTTTGATCGGGCTCATGGCAGCGATTGTGGCCAATGGCGTGATTTCTATGGGCGCGAAGCCGGCCGCCAGAAGTACGAGATCGTCTGGTCTGGTCGGCCTGAACTCACGACTTCTGCGTCGCCGAACGCGTCGCGGCAGGCTGGGTCGACCGACCATTGGCAGCGCACCGGTGAAGCCCGCCACCATTTCACGGCGCGGGTGGCGGACGCCGAAGCGGCGTGCACGCGGGGCGAACTGGACAAGGTGGTCCTGGCCCGGTCGGTGACTGTGCGGGCGCCATCCGGGCAGCAATTTGCGCCCGCGGCGACTGTGGCCAGGTTGCGCGCGACCGAACCGGGGGCGGTGATCTTCGCGGTCGCCGATGGCCGGGGACGCTGCTTCGTCGGCGCCACGCCCGAGCTGCTGATGCGGGCGAATGGCGGCCAGATTCACAGCCATGCCCTGGCGGGTACGCGAGCGCGCGGCCTGAATCGGCGCCAGGACGAGCGCCTGGCCGCCGAATTGCTGGCCGATGACAAAGAGCGTCGCGAGCACGCCGTCGTGGTCGACCGGTTGTTGGCTTCACTGCGTCCCCTGTGCCAGCAAATCCACGGCGCTCCGCGCCCCCAGGTACGCAAGTTGGCCCGGCTGATGCACCTGGAGACGCCCATCGCGGGGCGCTTGCGGGACGGCATCGACTGGCGCCAGGCCGTGGATGCCTTGCATCCCACGCCGGCGGTCTGCGGCGAACCACGGCACCCGGCATTGGCCTGGTTGCGCGAGCGTGAGGCATTGGATCGCGGCCTCTATGCGGGCCAGGTGGGGTGGAGCGACAACGCGGGTCGTGGCGCCTGCGCGGTCGCCATCCGAAGCGTGCTGCTCGACGGCGATCGCGCCACCGCATTCGCTGGCGCCGGAATCGTCGCTGGATCACGACCGGAAGCCGAGTGGGACGAGACCGAATCGAAGCTGCAGACCGCCCTCGCGGCGCTCGTCCTGGAGCCGACCCATGGGCGCTGAACCCGTGCGCCAGAGCGGCGCTTTGCCGTGCGGTCGGCCATCTGGCGAGCGGCCCGTGGCGGTGGCCAACGCCGAAGCGTCCGCTGCGCTCTTCGCCGGACTGGCGGCGCGATGTCGCGACCTGGTGATGTCGCCAGGAAGTCGCAATACGCCGCTGATTCTGGCCGCGCGTGCCCGGGCCGATCTTCGGGTGCACGTGGTGCTGGATGAACGTGCGGCGGCCTTCGTCGCCCTGGGACTGGCTCGCCAACAGGGGCGCCCGGTGGTGTTGCTGTGCACGTCCGGCAGCGCCGGGGCTCACTACCTGCCGGCCATCTGCGAAGCGGAGCGGAGTCGGCTGCCCCTGGTGGCGCTGACCGCCGATCGGCCGCCGGAACTGCACGCCTGTGGTGCGCCGCAGACCATGGAGCAGAGCGGCCTCTTCTCGGGCCATGTTCGCCATGCCCGCAGCCTGTTCGGGCTGGATCTGCCCGGCTGGCGCCACGCCGGATTGGTCGCCGTGGACGAGGCTGCGGGTCCGCCGGCGGGTCCGGTGCACTTGAATGTGGCCTTGCGCGAGCCCCTGTGGCTGCCCGGCGTCTCCGCGTCGCCTCCGGCGCCGGAGCCGGCCGCCATGGTCGGCAGGAGGACGCTCGGACAGGACCAGCTGCAGCAGCTCGCCAGGCGCCTGTCGGGTGTACCCCGGGGCGTGGTGTTCTGCGGCGCCCGGCGTGGTGAGGGGGCGATCGGCGCGGCGGCCGCCGCCTTGTGCGACGCGGCCGGCTGGCCCCTGCTCGCCGAGGCCAGTTCGGGTTGCCGGATCGGCGCTCATGCGGCCGGTGGCCACGTCATCGCGGCCTATGAGGCGATCGTGGCGACAGGCCTGCTGCCGCCACCCCAGGTGGCGGTCCAGGTGGGCGCGGCGCCCCTGAGCAAACCACTGCTGCGCTGGCTCTCGGGCGCGGGCCACGTGATGCGACTGGATGAGCGCGGCCAGCGCGACGATCCCGCGCTGGCCGGGGGCAGCCTGCTGGTGGCCGATCCCGCCGACACCATGCAGGCCCTGGCGGGGCGGGTCGTGGCAGCCGAATCCACCTGGCTGCCGACCTGGCGGGCGGCCGAGAATGCCGCGCAGCTGGCCATCGGGGGCGCGAGTGAGGCCCTGTTCGAAGTGGGCGTGGCTCGCCACCTGGTGTCGGGCCTTGCCCGAGGTGTGCCGCTGCTCGTTGGCGCCAGTATGCCCAGCCGCGATGTGGACGCCTTTGCTCCTTGCGGTGAAGCGGGCCCACAGATTCACGGCAACCGCGGTTTGAACGGCATTGACGGGGCCGTTGCCACCGCCGCCGGCCACGCGCTGGCGGGCGGCCATGGAGCGCTGCTCTGCGGCGATCTGACGCTACGCCATGACCTGGGGGGGCTGCTGGCCGCGAGGTCGCTCGGGGTCCCCCTCGATGTGGTGGTGATCGACAATGGCGGCGGCGGCATCTTCGCCGAGCTGCCCATCGTCGATCACCCCGAGGAGTTCGAGGCCAGCTTCCTGACGCCCCAGGCGGCGCCACTGGCCGAGCTGTGCCGCGGTACCGGCGCCGAGGTTGTGGAGGTCGGCTCCATGGCTTCGTTGCGAGCCTGGTTGAGGCGGCCTGCGCGCGGCATTCGGATCGCCATCGTGACGGTGGATCGGGCCGCCAGCGCCGCTCATCGCCGCCAGACCCGCCTCCGCGCCGCGGCCGCCGCGCGCACGGTTTTGGAACAAGCGGGGCACTTGCCCGCGTTGCCGGTCGCCATGCCGACCACGGAGAACAGATGAATACCAACCCCAGCAACCACGGCTCAGACGCCCCGGACGCCGGCAACGGCGCCATCAACTGGCAGGAGGTTGGCGACAACCAGGACATCACCTTCCGCAAGGCGGAGGGCATCGCCCGCATCGCCATCAATCGTCCCGAAGTTCACAACGCCTTTCGGCCCCAGACCCTTTTCGAACTCAGCGCGGCCTTTGTCGACGCACGTGAGGATCCCGCGATCGGCGCCGTGATTCTCACCGGCGAAGGTGGTCGCGCATTCTGTTCGGGTGGCGACCAGCGGATCCGCGGTGACCAGGGCTATGTGGGCGATGATGGCGTGCCGCGCTTGAACGTATTGGACCTGCAGAAGCAGATCCGTTCGCTGCCCAAGCCGGTCATCGCGGCGGTGCCCGGCTATGCCATCGGTGGCGGCCATGTCCTGCATGTAGTTTGTGACCTGACTATCGCTGCGGATAACGCTGTTTTCGGTCAGACCGGGCCGAGGGTGGGCAGTTTCGATGGCGGTTTCGGCGCCAGCTACCTGGCGCGCATCGTCGGTCAGAAGAAGGCACGCGAGATCTGGTTCCTCTGTCGCCAATACAGCGCCACCGAGGCCCTGGAGATGGGCCTGGTCAACACCGTCGTACCCCTGGCACAGCTGGAAGCGGAAGCGGTTCAGTGGGCACGTGAGGCCCTGGCCCTGTCGCCCCTGGCCCTGCGCATGCTCAAGTGCGCCTTCAACGCGGAGTTGGATGGTCAGGCGGGCATCCAGGAGCTGGCCGGCAACGCCACGCTGCTCTTCTACATGACCGAAGAAGCCAAGGAGGGAAGGCGCGCCTTTGTGGAGAAGCGCGCGCCCGACTTCTCGGAATTCCCACGGGTGCCCTGATGCACTCCTCGCCGCACCCTGCACCTGTCGCCATGCCGGCCCACCGGGCCTGGTTGGCGGCCGTGCGCCCAGCCACCCTGGCGGCGGGAGCGGTGCCGGTTGTTGTCGGCAGCGCGCTGGCCTGGGCGGCCGGGGGGCTCGCGCCCGGGCCTGCTCTCGCAGCCCTCGCGGTGGCGCTGCTGTTGCAGATTGGATGCAATCTCGTCAACGACATCGGCGATTTTGAGCGCGGTCTCGATGGGCCCGAACGCCTGGGTCCGCCGCGCGCGGCGGCGATGGGGTGGCTGAGTCCAAGACAGCTGCGCCGCGGGGCCATGGCCAGCTTCGCCGGCGCGGCCGCGGCCGGTGCCTGGCTGGCCAGCGTGGGCGGCTGGCCGCTGCTGCTCCTGGGAGCGGCCGCCATGGTGGCGGCGGTGGGGTATACGGCCGGCAAGACGCCGCTGGGTTATCGCGGTCTGGGCGACCCCCTGGTGCTCTTCTTCTTCGGCTTCGTCGCCGTGGGCGGGACCTATTACGTGCAGGTCGGTGGCTTGAGCGTCTCGGTGCTGGCGGCGGGCGGCGCCATCGGCGCGCTGGCGACCGCCATCCTGGTGGTCAACAACCTGCGCGACCATGAGGGCGACGCCCGAAAGGGCAAACGTACCCTGGCGGTCCGCTTCGGCGCCCGCGCTGCTCGACTGGAGTACAGCGGCCTGCTGACGGCGGCTCTCGCTCTGTCGTCGGCCTTGGCGTTGACCACTCATCCGGGCGCCTGGCTGACGTGGTTGGCCCTACCCATGGCCATTGTTCAAGCGCGCGAGGTCTGGCGGCGCGAGGGCGCTGCGCTCAATCCCCTGCTGGGCGCCACCGCCCGATTGGAGCTGCTCTTCGGCTCACTCCTGGCCGCGGGGGTGTTGCTGTGATCGTTCGCGCTTGGGTGATTCCCTACGAGGTCCCACTTCAGGTGCGTGGTCGGCGCCTGAAGCGACGCGGCTGGTGGTTACGCTTGCATCGTGACGGCGGCCTGCAAGGGTGTGGTGACGCGGCTCCGTGGCCGGGCTTTGGCGCCGGGCCTGAGCAGGTTGCCGCCGATCTGGAGGCGCTGCAGCGTCTTCTGCCGGGCCGTCGGATCCGGGACTGTCTGGCGGAGGTGCCGCACCTGGCCGCGACATCCTGCGCGCGACATGCGTTGGAGTTGGCCCTGTTGGATCTCGACGGACAGCGTCGTGGTCAGCCCATCGCCGCGCTGCTCAGCGATGAACCGGCCACCGTTATCGACAGCCACGCCCTGGTGGTCGACGCCGAGCAAGCCCAGGCAGCCGCAACCGTCGGGGCCGCCGCGCTGAAGCTGAAACTCAGTGGATCGCCTGCCCAAGCGGCCGCACGGGCCGCCCGCATCGCCAACGCGGCGCCGGCGATCCCGCTGCGCCTGGATGCCAACGGCGCCTACGCGCCATCCGAAGCCCACGAGCTGCTGGAACGCCTGGCACCGTTGGCGCCCCAATGGGTCGAGCAGCCGGTCGCCAGCCTGGTGGACTTCGCTCTCCTGCGTCGCCATGGCGTACCCCTGGCGGCGGACGAGTCGGTGATCGGCGAGCCCACGGAGGCGGTGCTGGCGCTGGCCGATGTGGTGGTCATCAAGCCCATGTTCCTGGGCGGCTTGCGTGCGGCGTGGTCGGTGGCCGCCTCGGCCCGGAGCGCGAACAGGGGCGTCTGCATCACCCACGCCTTGGAGTCGCCGGTCGGGCGCATCGGAGCGCTCCATCTGGCCGCCGCATTCGGCCAGGGCGTGCATGGTCTGGGTGATGGAGCTCGATTCCAGGCCAAACTCACCCTGCCGGATGTGGCCGGCCTCGGCGTGCGCGCCCTGGAGAGGGCGGCATGAGTGAGTCCATCGCCATCCCGCTGCCGGTGGCCAGCGCGGCGCTGGCCCGCCCGACAGCCGTGGCGCTGATCGCCGAGAGGACCTGGTCCTGGGCCGAGCTGGCCATGGCGGTGGCCACACGGGCAGCCGCGCTGCACCAACAGGGTGTGCGAGCGGGCGACATCGTGGCCCTGATCGCGCCACGCGACGGACGCTGGCTGGTCGACGCCCACGCCATCGGCTGGCTGGGTGCGGCGGTGGCGCCGATCTCCCAGGCGCTGCCAACCACAGCGCTTCGTGAAGCGGCGACGTTGGTGTCGCCCTCCTTTCACATCGCGCGCCAATTGCCCGACGGCGGCGTCGATCTGCCGGGTCGGTCGCTGCGGGAAGGCGGGGCGATGAAGCCAGCCCTGGAGCGGCCCTGGCCCCTGCACGAGACCCGCTGTCTGCTGCTGACCTCGGGCACCACGGGCGGGGCCAAGGTGGTCCGGCTGAGCACCGCCCAGGTGCTCTTGTCCGCATGTGCATCGGCGATCCGCCTGGGCCACCTGCCCGAAGATCGATGGTTGCATTGCCTGCCCCTGTCCCATGTCGGTGGCCTGGCCATCGTCTTTCGCTGCGCTGTGCACGCCACCACGTTGGAGCTGGCAGGCTGTTTTTCGGCGCGTGAGGTCGCGCGACGATTGCGCAGTGGCGAGGTCAGCGGGGTGTCCCTGACGCCGCGTATGCTCAGCGATGTGCTGGACGCTGGCCTGCCGGCGCCCCTGCCGCCGCGTCTGCGGGTCATCCTGGTGGGCGGTGCGGCCATGGACGAGCCCCTGCTCGAGCGAGCCAGGGGGCTGGACCTGCCGGTCGCGCGGACCTGGGGCATGACCGAAGCCGGCTCCCAGGTCTGCACCGCGGAGCCGGGCGATCTGCGCAGCCCGGGGCTGCCGCCCCTGCCCTTTATCCGCGTCGCCGAGCGGGATGGGCAGCTGTGCATTCACGGTCCGCTGGTCGGCCGGGCCCCGATCCATCGTCTGACCGGAAGCGGGGATCCCGCCAACGGCATCCTGGCCAGCGCCGACCGGGGTGTGGTGGACGAACAGGGAAGGATTCATGTGCTGGGGCGTCGGGATGACGTCATTGTCAGCGGCGGCGCCAAGACCTCCCCGCAACAGGTCGAAGCCGCGCTGCTTGCCCACCCCGGAATTGACGAGGCTGCGGTGGTGGGTCGTCCAGACCCGCGATGGGGCGCTCTGCCGATCGCATTCATTGTCGGCCAGATGCCTCACCCCGACGACACATCCTTGCGGGCCTGGTGCCTGTCCCGACTGCCCGGCTACAGCGTGCCCCGGGACTTCGTCTGGCGGTCCGGCCTGCCGCGCGGCCCCCTGGGCAAACTACGTCGCCGGCTGCTCCGGCAGCAGGCCGAGGCCGTCCATGGCGCGCAGAAACTCGTCGGGCACGGCTCTGGGATCGAAGCCGGGCAAGGTCACGAAGGCGTGGCGCAGGGTCACCGTACAGCGCAGGTCGCCGGTCGCTTCGCCAGCGATCTCGTAGACGAAGGTGACCGATCGAGCGCCAACCTGGCTGATCCGGGCCTGGATGAGCAGGGGTTCAGCCAGGCGCATGGGTTTGCGGTAGCTGGTCTCCGCATGAACCAGGGGCATGCCGAAGCCCAGTTGGTCGAAGACCACATCGAAGTTGCCCAACGCGGCGCCGACGAGCTCCTCGAAGCAGTTGTGGGCGTACTCGAAGGCGCGGCTGAAGAAGATGATGCCGGCCCGGTCGACATGGTTGAAGCGGGGGGTCAGTCGGTGCGCAAAGCTCACGGCGAAGATCTCCTGGAGGTGGTGAGATGAGCGAAGGTATCACGGCGGTCGCCGCAACACCGGCGGCTGACCTGAACGGCCGCCAGGAGAGGGACGTGGTGCTGCCCACATTGTCGCGGGTGGCGGCCAGGCACGAGGTCCAGGGGGCAGCCAACCAAATCGGCGCCATCTGGCGTTGGCTGGCGGACGACCTGGATTGCCTCGAAGGGGCGCTCTCCGAGGTAGGTGGCCGTCAAGGTGATCTGGCCTGGCGGGCAGCGCGCTATCTGCTTGCCCGTCCCGGCAAGCGCATTCGGCCGGTCTGCCTGGCCCTGGCGGCCAGACTCGGCGGCCGCTCGTTCGACGATGCGGTGCGTGAGGCCGCCGTGGCGTGTGAGCTGGTGCACACGGCCACCCTGCTGCACGACGATGTCATCGACGAGGGAGATCTGCGGCGCGGCGCACCCGCCTCCCGGCGAATCTACGGCAACTCCGCCAGCGTACTGGGCGGCGATCATCTGCTGGTCGACGCCCTGTTGCGGATCGACGATGCGGTGCCCGGCATGCGCAACGGCCTGCTGGCCACCATGGCGGCCATGGTGCAGGCCGAAGCGCTGCAGTTGGAGCGACGTCGCCGATTCGACCCGGATCGTCAAACCTACATGGCCATCGCCCGCGGCAAGACCGCGTCGCTCTTTCGCTGGGCCATGCAGGCGGGCGGCAGTCTGGGCGGCCTGAGCGCGGCAGAGGGCGCCGCCCTGGGTGAATTCGGCGAGAGTCTGGGCATCGCGTTTCAGCTCATCGACGACACCCTCGACCTGCAGGGCGACCCCGAGGAGACGGGCAAGACCGCGTGCACGGATCTGCGCGAAGGCAAACTGACCTGGCCGCTGATCCTGGCCGGCGAACGCAGCGATGAGGTCGCCGCCCGGTTGCGTTACGTCGCCGCTGCCGACGCTGACATTCCCCCAGCCGTCGCCGCCGAACTGGTCGACGGCATCCGATCCACCGGCGCCCTGCAGGCCACCATCGAGGAGGCCGAGCGCCACGCCGAGGGCGCCAGGCGACAGCTGGCAGCCCTTCCCCCTTGTCGCGCCAGGCAGGCCCTGGCGGACATCGTCGAGGCGGCGGTGAGCAGGAGGCGATAGATGCTCGTCACATTGCGCCATGAACAGGACGCGGCGGTCGTGGAGCGGAGCCTGCGCGGCATGGGATTGTGGACCGAGAAGTTGGCCAGCGAAGCCGGCGCCACGGCGATTGCGGTCAAGTCACCCTCGCCGGCCGTCTCCGTCGAGCGTGTCGCCGCCCTGCCCGGGGTGCTGCAGGTGTTGACCGCGGCGCCGACCCGCCCCCTGGTGGATCGGCAGGCGAATCGGCCCGTCTCGGTCGGATCCGTCCAACTGGGTGATGTGCCCGTACTCGTCGCGGGACCCTGCAGCGCTGAGTCGGAGGCCCAGGTGAACGCGGCCGCCGAGATGGCCGCCCGGGCCGGCGCCACCTTGCTGCGCGGCGGTGCCTTCAAGCCACGCACCTCGCCCTACCGTTTCGCTGGCCACGGCGCCAAGGCGTTACGCTGGCTGCGCAGCGCCGCCGACGAACAGGGCATGGGGCTGGTCACCGAGGTCATGGCCGCCACGCAGGTGGAGGCGGTCTCGGAGGTGGCCGACATGCTGCAGATCGGCTCGCGTAATATGCAGAACTTCGACCTGTTGCGCGCTGCCGGCGCCGCAGCTCTGCCGGTCTTGCTCAAGCGCAGCCGCTCGGCATCCATTGACGAGTGGCTCTCGGCCGGCGAACACCTGCTCGCGGCCGGCGCCGCGGGCGTTGTGTTCTGCGAGCGCGGCGTCAAGGGCGGCGATCGACACACCCGAAATCTGCTGGATCTCGGCGCCGTCGCCTTGCTCAAACATGCTTTCGGGCAGCCGGTGATGGTCGACCCTTCCCACGCCGCCGGGCGCAGGGACCTGTTGCCCGCCCTGGCCGGCGCCGCCATCGCCGCAGGCGCCGATGCGGTGATGGTGGAGTGCCATGCCGACCCGGGCGCGGCGCTCTGCGATGGACCGCAGGCCCTGGATGCGCGAGGTCTGGCTGCCGTGGCCGCCGCGGTCGTGCCCGGGCCTTCGGCTCGGGCGGTGTGAAGAAGGACTGAGCCGCTACTGGAAGTCGACCGACGAGCCCCAGTTGGTGCCCCACGGGGTCAGACCGTCGCAGGTGACGCGAACCCGGACCTCGCCCCATGCGCCGGCCACGGGTGTGCCCAGCGACAGCACCCGCGCCGAGATGACGCCCGTGCCTGTGCCCTCGATGGCCGACAACGCCTCTTTGGGGATGGTGCCGGCGTGGCTGTCGGCCGGAAAGCTGCAGGTGACGGTGGTGGAGGCCACATTGGGAATCTGCGGGCCGCCTACCTGGATCACCAGGTAGAGTCGAAGAAGGGCGCGGTGGCCATAAGCACTCCGGTGGTCTGCGTCGCCTTTCGCAAGCCGGCAGCTCCAGCTCCTTCATACCATGACTCCGTTTCCCATCCCCGCTCATCGCGCACGGCTTCGAAGCGAAGCGGAGAAACGGGCAGCGAGCGCAAGCGAGTCCGTCAGGACGGCACTCCGGAGGAGGCCGCAACCGGACGTGCCCTACTAAGGCATCCGGCTCTCCGACTGGTTTCACCTGCGGCATACGTCAGATAGCCCCCACTCTCAGCTTCGACAGCTGCAGGACTCCGAGCTCGCCGAAGACCCGACCCGCTGTGAATCGCCGGTTACCATGCGTGGTCACCTTGTGGCGGCGCCTCAGAAAGGACCTGACGCGTTCGAGAACGTAGCTCTGCACCGCCCGCCACGCCACTGACCGCGCACCCAGCCTGAAGTAGCTCGCCCAGCCCCGCAGAATGCGGTTCAGGCGAGCCATGACCTCAGGCCAGGGTTGCATGTTGCCAGGGCGCAGGGCAGCGCGAACCTTCTGCTTGATGCGACCGACGCTCTTGGCCGACGGCCGGTACGACTGGTACAGCCGTCCCGTCCGCCGTGGGTACGCCGGCCCGAAGGTGTAGCCAAGGAAGTCGAATGTCTCCCTGTCGGCATCGACAAGGCTGGTCTTGTCCTCGTTGAGCGTCAGCCCAATGGTACGCATCACCGCACGCGTCCACGCCAGCGCCTCGGCCGCGTGACCGCGACTGAGGATGACGAGGTCGTCCGCGTAATTGACGATACGCGCCTTGAACTGCTCGCCCTTCCCATACAGGCGCCAGGCGCGCAGGAAGCGATGCATGTAGATGTTCGAAAGCAGCGGTGAAAGCACGCCCCCTTGGGGGCAGCCTCGCTTGCTGCCTTTGCCACCCGTCATGCGCCGCCCGCCCTGCCCGTCTTCGGTCTGCACCGGAGCTTTGAGGAACAGCTTGACCAGCCTCAACATTCGCCGGTCCACCACACGGCGTGCGACCGATCGCATCAACTCCGAGTGGGGGATCGTGTCGAAATACCCGGACAGGTCGGCATCGACCACATCCGTGTACCCTTCACGCAAGGTCTCGTGGACCTCCTCGACAGCATCAAGAGCGCTGCGTCCCGGCCGATAGCCGTAGGCACAGGGCTCGAAGTCCACCTCGAAGATGGGTTCCAGCACCAGTTTGGCAGCGGTCTGCACCACCCGGTCCCGAATCGTCGGCATACCCAGTGGCCGCTCGCCACCTCCTGGCTTTGGAATCATCACGCGGCGGACCGCAGAGGGCTTGTACGTCTCTTGACGTAACTCCTCTCCAAGGCCAGAGAGCCACTGCTGCAAACCCTGCGCCTCGATGTCGTCGAACGTCATCCCATCCACCCCGGCAGCGCCGCGGTTACTCCGCGCCAGACGCCAGGCATGGGTCAGGAGGTCGTCTCGGTACACCTTGTCGTAGAGCAGGTAGAAGCGGAACTCCGGCTCCTCCTTCGCCTTCAGGTAGAGCTTCCTCTGGAGCCGCCGGATTTTCATTGGAGTTGCAAGGCTCACGCCAATCTCCTCACCCTTGGTTCCTTCACAAGCACCCAGAAGTAAGGCCCCTTCCCTCCGCCGGCATTACCCGGCCTCAACGGTACTATGGGCCCCTCCGACTCCCACTCCGGCCAAGTCCCCAAAGGACTCGTCGAGGGTCGCAACCCCTCGCCGATGTGGGTCTCCCACGTTGCGCACGCAACCTTTCCAACATGCCACTCCCACTATCCCGGTGGCCGCGATGGGTGCTCGTTTCGGCTGCTTCCCCATCGCACAACGGCCTTCCCCGCTATCCGGCCGGGTCGGCGTCCACGACTGTACTTTCGGGACCTGCTCAGGATTCACTCGCGTTACGGCCTGCTGGATTGCAGCTGGTCTTTCACCAACTCCTTTCCCCGAGGCTTCGACCAGGCCGTTGCCGGCGTTGGCCGCTCAGGTAGCTACCGAGCCGAACCGAACATTGCTCGGGCGGGACTTGCACCCGCTGGTTGTGTGCACCCTCGTGGCGCACCGGATAGGAGTTTCAGGCCCACATCTGCTCCTGGCTCGAGACGATAACCACCACTTTATCGGACGTTGGTCGTGCCGAAACCACCCTTCCGCGACCTCCTCAGAGCCCCACACTACCCCGCCGGGGTGCCGCACGCCAGCCAACAGCGCCGCTCAACTACATTCGTCCTCATGAGGACGAATGTGAAACACGCTCTATCATGAGGCGCTATGTGGCGACTTCGTCCCAACCAGTGGCGACTTCGTCCCAACCACTTGACAAGACAA
>CAYTLW010000147.1:0-17270 GCA_964438735.1 uncultured Enterobacteriaceae bacterium
GGCACCCCCCCTCGGGCCTAAAACGGTCGTTTTCGGGCCTCACCCCTTCGCTGCGCCGCCGTTGGGGGGGGGCGTCCGGCGTTCGCCGGCCGCCGATGAGTTGCCCGTTTCAATCGGCGCTCTCTGCGGAGCCGGTGGGCAACTCCTGATGGCCGCCAAGAGAACCCTTTTGACGCACTGTGTCAAGCGCTTCATGTCGCTGATCAAGCGGCGCTGAACGGGCTGACGCCGCAGTGCGTCGAAGAGTTCGACGCACCGCGGCGCAAATCGGACCTGCGGGGTCTGGAGGCGCTATTTCTGCTTGGACGGGTCGAAGAAGCGGAACTCGACGCGGTTGTTGGCCGCTCGGGCCTTGCGTCCCTTCTTCTTGCTCAGCGGCTTCTCGTTGCCGTGGGCGATGATGACGAAGCGCGACGGGTCGATGCCGGCTTCGTTGAAGAAGGAGACCACAGCCGCGCCACGCTTCTTGGAGGCGGCCTTGTGCTTGGCTGCCTTGCCACGCCCGTCGGCGTGCACATGCACTTCGATGCGCACGTCATCATGCTCGAGCATCAGCTCCAGCAGCTTCTCCAGGGTCGGCGCCGCGCTCTTGGACAGCTTGCCGCGCTTGAAGGTCACCCCCTTGGCGGGGCCGGTGAACAGTGACGCGATGTGCTTGGGCATCTCATCGGGGCAGCCGTCCTTGTCCTTGAAGCTGTTGGGCGTCTCGGCCTTGTTGGGGCACTTATCCTTGGCGTCGGGGAAGCCGTCCTTGTCGTTGTCGGCCTCGGGGCAGCCATCCCCATCCTGGAATCCGTCCATGTCCTCTGGCTGGTTCTTGCACTTGTCCTTGACGTCCGGGATCTTGTCGCCGTCATTGTCGAGATCGGGGCAGCCGTCCTTGTCTTTGAAGCCGTCGCGATCCTCGGCCTTGTTGGGGCACTTGTCGCCGGCGTCATTGATGCCGTCGCCGTCATTGTCGAGGTCGGGGCAGCCGTCTTCGTCCTTGTACTTGTCCTTGTCTTCGGCCTCGTTGGGGCACTTGTCGTCGGCGTCGCCCACGCCATCCTTGTCGTTGTCGCCCTCGGGGCAGCCGTCGCCATCTTCGAAGCCGTCCTTGTCTTCGACCTGGGTCGGGCACTTGTCCTTGTCGTCGATGATGCCATCGCCATCGCGATCCTCAGCCGGACCGCCGAAACCCCAGGTCAGGCCAACCGCGGCCTCGAAGTTGTTCGACATGGCGGCGCCCTTCTTGTCGGGCGTGGAGGGCCGGGGGTCGGAGGGCACCCAGCGCAGGTCCACCCGCGCACTCAGGCGGAAGTTGATCTTGTAGGTCGCGCCCGCGCCCACCTGGGCGAAGAAGTCGTTGTCCCCGTCGGTGATGCCATCATCCGGCTCACCGCCCGCGATGACGTCGAAGGGTTTGCATATCGGAGGCTTGCAGTCGGCCTCGTCGACGATCTTCTGCGTGGACTGATCGACGTGGATCGTCTCGGTCTCCTTGAGCAACATGTACTGGCCCAGGCCGAGGGAGACGAAGGGCGACAGGGCCGCCTCGGGCATGAACGAGTAGCGAGCCGCCGCGCGATAGCCGATCAGAGGCACGTTGGGGCGCCCTTCCCGGCGGAATTTCGAGGCCGCGTAGCCGAACTCGACCTCGGCGGCGATCGCGGGCGTGATGGTGTAGCCCACGCGGGCTCCGACCAGCGGCGCGCTGGCTGGCACGTTTTCCGGATGGAAGGCATTGCCCAGGCCCACGTCTTCATCGATGGCGAGCCAGCCGGCCAGCACCGACGCTTCGACACGGGAACCCCAAGGCTGCTTGCCGGGCGCCGCGGAGGCGGCCTTCGCTGGCGCCGCGGCGACCTTTGCGGCGGCCTTCTTTGGCGCCTTCTTGACCGCCTTCTTGGCGGCCTTCTTCACCGGTTTGGCCACCTTCTTGGTCGCCTTCTTCGCCGCCTTCTTGGCGGTCGGCTTTGCCTTGGCCGCGGCTTTGCCCTTCGCTGCAGGCGCAGCGACGACTGGTGATGCGACCAGAGCGAACAGGGCCAGCAGGCCGGGAAGCCACATTCGTTGCATGTTGCGCATACCGCCTCTCCGTTACGCGTTCGCCAGATCCGGATCGTGGACCTGGAAAGGCGCCCTACCCTAACGCAAGGTATCGCGGTCTGCCAATCCTCCGCGGTGCCCAGTCTTGAACGATTTTGGGAAGCTTTGTGCGCGCCGGCGGACCGATGGATTGCAGACCGACAATACCGGCGGGGCGTTGCCATTGCATCGTTTCGGCGCCCCCCGCGATTTGGTATGTTCGCTGGGTGGGGAAAGTTGGCGCGCAAGCAGCTGACGCGGGGGTCCGGAGTCTCGATGCATGTGCGTGCCACCAGTTCTGCCCACATACGGACCCGCGCGCGCGTGTTGCGGCGCGCGCTGGCGCTCTCTCTGGCCGGCCTCCTGGTCGCTTGCGGTGGCTCCGACGATCCGACTGACGACGAGCCCGAGCAGAGCGCCGACGCAGACCCATGGGCGGATGCCCAGCTGACATCCAACACCGAAGATGACGCGGGGGGTGGGGGCCAGAACGCCGGGCCCGACCTGCCTCCTGCGGGCAGCGATGCCCAGATCGTCTCCATCGCGCCGACGCATGGGCCGACATCGGGCTTGACCCAGGTCGTGCTGTTGGGAGTGGGCTTCGACGACGTCGAGGCGGTGCTCTTCGCCGAGTCTCCGGCGGTGGACTTCGAGATCATCGACGACCACACCATCCACGCGCGATCGCCGCCCCGTCCGGCTGGAATCGTCGATGTCTCCGTCCGCCTCGATGACGAGGTCGGCACCGTGATCGAGCTGCCGGAGGCGTTTCGATACGAGGCGGAGGTTACGGTCAGCAAGGTGGACCCGGCGCACGGCTCGACCCTGGGTGGCGATGTCGTGACCCTGACCGGGACCGGGTTTTCGGCCCAGACCCGGTTTGTCTTCGGCCAACGTCTGGCCATCGATCCGCTGGTTGTGGATGAGTTCACGGCCATCGTTCGCACGCCACCCGGCGCGCCCGGGCGGGTGTCTGTGGCGGCCGCCAACGGCGACGGCACGGCGTTCCTCAAAGACGGCTTCGAGTATACGCAGACGCCGCGCATCGATTTTGTGATGCCTGGCGTCGTGCCGCTTCTTGGTGGCATCCAGTTGACGCTCTACGGCGCTGGCCTGGTCTCCAAGGGCGCGCTGGTGCGGGTGCTGGCGCCGGATGGCCCCGTTGCAGCCCCGGTCAGCGCCGCGGCCGCCGATGGCAGTTGGATTCGGGTGGTCGCGCCCAAGCAGCCCGACGCCGCGTTGCTGGACATTCGCTACACCAACCCATGGGGCAGCAGCACGCTCGAAGACGCGGTGCAATACGCCGGCTACATCGACCCGTCCACCGGCAAGATGTTCGACAGCAAGCTGATCCACATCCTGCCGGCGGCGGCGCCGGTCAACCAGCAGCGGGACGTGGTCCTGTACCTGGTCGGTCCGATCGCCACCCAGGCGGTGGGCCAGGTGACGGTGCGTCTGGGCAGCCGCAAGGCGAAGGTGATCGCGGCCGCGGTCGGACCCAGCAAAAGCAGCGGTGTCGGCGGCACGATCCATGTACGTACGCCGACCGACAAACCCTGGCCTGCAGCCGGCAAAGTGACGGTCAAGGTGGCGGTCGGTGGCCACTCCATCGCGGTCAAGCAGGCGTTTGAATGGTTGCCTGCCAAGGCGTCGATCCTGGCGGTGGAGCCCGACCAGATCGCGTCCGCCGGTGGGTCGGCCGTGACCGTGAAGATCGGCCCCTCAGCCGCCGCCATGGGCGCGGTCGGATCGCTGCGCATTGGTGCCCTGCTGGCCAGCAAGTTGCAGACGTCCAAGCCCGACGCCGAGGGCAATATGACCCTCACCGCCCTGGCGCCCAAAGGCAGCCCGGGGCCGGCCGATGTACGCGTAGCGTTCGCTGGCGGCACCGAGCTGGTCGCACCGGCGGCCATCCAATACACCGGACAACCCTTCCTCGCCGCCATCGTGCCAGGCCGCGGCTCCCAGGCCGGTGGCACGCTGGTACATGTGGTCGGCGCCGGCCTCGACAAGCTCAAGCACCTGGGGCTGAACGGCGTCATGGCGGGCCAATGGCAGGCTGTCGACGCGGGCCTGGCGCGGCTGCGCACCCCGCCCGGGGAGCCCGGACCGGCCGACCTGGAGGGCTATTTCGAGAGCGGCGCCAAACACGTGCTGCCCAAAGCCTTCGTCTACTTCGATCCTCTGGCCGGCAATATGGGCACGTGGGGCCCACCCATCGACGACGCGGTCAACGTGACCGTGATGCAGTCCAACCAGGGCGGCGGTCCGGTTGAAGGCGCATTGGTCGTCGTCGGCAACGATCCGTCCACGCCCTACAAAGGGACCACGGATTCGCGCGGGCAGATCACGTTTTCCGATACCGGGCTGGTGGGCCCGCTGATGGTCTCGGCGACAAAGTCTGGCTACACCGCGGGCTCGGTGGTGGCGGTGAACTCGGAGAACATCACCATCCGGCTGCGCAAACACGTGCAGCCGCCGCCTTCGCAGGGCGGTGGAGTTGGCGATCCCGAGGAGGATCCCTTCCCGGACGGCATCATTGAGGGCGTTGTGGTCAACGCGGCCAAGTACGCGCCCCTGCCGCCCGGTAATTGCAAAGATCAGCCTGTCTACTCGGGTCATTGCAAGCCCTGCCAGACGGACAGCCAATGCCTGGGCACCCTGACCTGTGAGCAGCTGGACGATCCCACGTTGGGCTTCGGGCCTGGCAAGGGTGGCGATGTGGGCGGCGTGGATCCGCCCGCCGAAGCGACCGAACTCTGGGCCGGTCAGAAGTACTGCGCCTCGGCCTGCATCGCCGACGAACAATGCCCGCCGGCCTACGAATGCCGCGCCATCGGCTGGTCGCCCGGCAGCACCAAGTACCGCTGCGCGCCGCGCATCGGCAAGGCGGAGGTGCGTTGCGAGACCAGCAGCCCATCCATGTTCGGCGGCAACCCCTCACCGGGTCCCGGCGCGGTCGCCAACGAGCAGCACGCCTTCAACATCCTGTCGCGCCTCGGCGATCTCGCGGTGGCCTGCACCGCCGGTTATGTGGACGCCAAGTCGGGCGAGTTCGTGCCGCTGGTCATGGGAATCAAGCGCGCGATCACCGTCTCGCCTGGCGCGACCACTTCAGGCGTGAAGGTCTTCCTCAACATCCCCCTGACCCGACGTGTGCGGGTGCGCCTGGATCGCATCCCAATGGGCCCGGACGCGGCCAATCACCAGCGCTTCCTCTACTCGGCGTTGAGCCTGGGCGCCGAGGGCTACCTGCCGGTGGCCGACGTGGAGACCACCCACCTGACCGACACGCTGGTCCTGGAGCGCCAGCCGGCGCTGTTGACCGGCCTGCACTCGGACATCGGCTACGACATGTATGCCGGCATCCGCAGCCCGCTCGGCGGCGCACCGACCGCCATCGCGGTGGTCGAAGGGTTGTTCCCGCAGGAGACCGATCACTACCTGTGGTGGCCGTCCGGCGACAAGAAGCCGCAGCTGTCTGCCGACGTGGCGCTGCCGGTCAACGATGTCGCTCAGGCCAACGGTCTGGTAGTGGCGGTGGGCGATCACGGCCACATCGGCGTCTGGGGCGGCAAGTCCTTCACGGCGCAGGCGGCACCGACCACCTCCGACCTGGAGGCGGTGTGGTTGCACAGCGCCAGCCACGGATTGGCGGGCGGTGAGGGCGGCGTGTTGTTGCGCTTCGACCCGGTGGAGGGCTGGAAGAAGGCGCAGAGCCCGACCAAGGAGCGGATCATCGGCATCGCCGGGCGGGCCAAGGACGACGTCTGGCTGCTCACCGCGGACAACCAGCTGCAGCATCACAGCGGCAAGGGCTGGGATTACGTGGCCGGGCCCTGGCCGGTGCCGGTGGAGAAGACGAACACCTGGCCCAAGACCAGCCCACCCCGTCTACGCGCCATCTGGCAGGCGCCGACCGGTGAAGTGATCGTCGCCGGCGATGGTGGCGGGCTGGTGCGTGGCAAGCCGATCGCGGGCGGCAAATTGTCCTGGGAGATCGTCAGCAGCGGTACCTCATCGACGATCCGCGCCATCTGGGGCCTCGCGGCGGCCGACTTCTGGATCGCTGGCGATCGCGGTCTGCTGGCCCACCAGGCGGGTGACCACGTGGTCACCTTGAAGACCGGCCTGACCGCTACGCTGAACGCTGTCATCGGCAACGGCTCGGGCGTGCACGCGGTCGGCGGAGGCGGCGCGTGGGTGCAGATGGACCTGCAGGGCGCCATTGTCGATCGCAGCGTCAAGGGTGTCGCGGTGGATCTCAAGGGCATCGCCGACGCGCCCGGCGCCATGGTCGCGGCGGGGCAACCCATGCTGGTCATGGGGCCCTACGTGGAGATGCCCTACATCATCAAGCCGGATAGCGGCGCCAAGATCGGCAATGTGATCGAGTGGAAGGCGGCCCCTGGTGTGACGCCGACGCTGAATATGGTCCGCGTTGCGAGCTACAACTACACGACCCTGTGGGAGATCTTCGTCAAGGGCAGCGTGACCAAGGTGACCCTGCCCTCGTTCACGCAGGTGGGCGGCAGCGATCCCCTGCCCCCGGGTCAGCTGCGGGTACGGGTCTGGCGCATCAACGCGCCCCAGCTGAGCATCGATCATTTCAGTCACAAGCAGTTGAGTATCTGGCGTTGGGTGTCGTATGCGTATAACTGGATCATGACCGAGCAACCGGAACATCCGGGCAGCCCGGAGGGTTTGTCGGCTGTGCCGCAGCTGCCGCCACCACCTTAGCGCCCCCACAGCCCGACCTGATGCCCCCATTGTCCACCCCACCTGCCACATCGCTCCCCCTCGCATGCGCGTGCGCGGCGATCCTGACGTGTGCGTTGCTGGCGAACGAGGGACAGACGCAGGAGCCTGCCAAGGCCGGGCGTGCCACAGAAGGCGAGGTGGACTGGCGCGGGCTGAACCGCCTCGATGAAGATGGCAAGCGGATCGACAAGGACAAGCCGCCGCCGAGCCCGGTGACCGCGCTGGTGCAGAACGCGCCCTATCGAATCCACGTGGCGTCCTCCAATGGCGAGAAGGTGACCATCACGGACGCCTTCACCCTGGAACGTCGGCGCGTCTTCGCCGGCGGGCCGATTCTGGGCTATTCGTTCTCGTCCGATGGTCACTGGCTCTACGTGGTGCACGGCAAGGGCCTGGTCAAAGCGGTCGACGTACGCACCGCCCGCGCCAGGCCGCTGGGACAGGCTCGCCTGCGCGCCGGCGAATCGGTGGTCGAGGTGCGTGGCCACGGCAACCGGCAGCGCCCCTACGTCACCGTGGTCATCGGCAAAGGCGCCGCCGCATCTCCCGGCGGTGCGTGTCGGTCCATCCGGGTCAAGCGCCGGCTTCGTTTGCAGCAGCGGCCGGGCAAGCCAATCCAGCGGATCGTGCAGGCCGGTCCCCACGAGCTCAAGCGTCGGCTGCGAAGGCGAGGCACCTCGCCAAATACCCGCATGTTGGTGGAGCTGGACGGCAACCTGATGTCGCGCGCGCGTCTGGGCAGTCGGCCTGGACGTCTCAACGGCAGCTCGCTGCCGCCGCGATCGGCGGGCATTGTGTGGATGCGCGACAGTCGAGGTCTCTTCGTGCTGGCCCACCGCCGCGCCAGGCGGGGATGTCGATATCGCCTCACACTGCGCAGCTTTCGCCAGCCGCAGAATCAGCGACCGTCCTGGAAGAGACAACACGATTGGACCACCTGGTCGCTACCAGCCGATGTGGAGATCGTGCGCGGTGACCAGTCGCATGAAGATCCGCAGTGGGCCCCGGACGGCATGCGGATGATCGGGCACAGCCCCGCTGGCGTCGTGCTGATCGAACCCAGTCCACGTTTTCGCGACCACGTATCGGTGATCGCGCCGCCGTCGAAATTGTGGCCCGTGGTGCGGCCCGGCGTGCGCAGCCTGGCGACGGGAGTGGGCTCTTTGCGCATGGCCGAGATCCTGCTGGAGCAGGGCGATCTGGACGCGGCGATCGTCGCAATGAAGGCCCCGAGCAAACCCGACCAGGCCCCGCCGAAGGCCGGGGAGATCGCCCGATTGAAGAAGCGTCTCAACAAGTTGCAGTCTGTACGCGCACGCCGCGCCAAGGAATTCGGCGTGCCGCTCGCCACGCTCCGTTCCGGCGAGGAGCCAGGCGCACAAACGGCCCCCCAAGCGGCCACGCCCACGACTCGCTGACAAGATCTCAACCGGCTTGACGAAGGCCAAAGCAAAAATCTGTTCGAGGGCTATCCTTTCGCCTGGAACCTATCGCGACGGGCCCAGAGGGAGGTTCGCGCGCACCCGACCGGCAATTCGCCTGGCGCATATACCGCTGACTCGGGTGAGCCCACCAGAGCCAATGAACAGCGAGCAGAAGGAGCCGACATGACGAGCTTGAAGAAACGACTTGCCGAGAAGATCCCCGCCTGGCGTGACGACGTGCGCACCCTGGCCAAGCAATATGGCGGCGTCTCGCTTGGCGAGATCAAGATCAGCAACACCTTGGGCGGCATGCGTGGCGTCAAGGGCCTGGTCTGCGACACCTCCTACCTGGACCCCTTCGAGGGAATCCGCTTCCGCGGCTACTCCATCCCCGAGGCGCGCGCCGCGCTGCCCACCCCCGGTGAGGGCCTGGAGGCCTACCCGACGGGCCTGTGGTACCTGCTGGTCACCGGCGACATCCCCACCGAGGAAGAGGTTCTGGAGCTCGAGGCGGAGTTCAAGGCGCGCGCCACCAAGGTGCCGCAGCACGTCTTCGACATGCTCGACGCGCTGCCCACCGACTGCCACCCGATGACGCAGTTCTCGGCGGCGATCCTGGGCCTGCAGACCACCTCGCTCTTCCTGGAGGCCTACAACGGCGGCATGGGCAAGGGCGACTACTGGGATCCCACCCTCGAGGATTCCATGAACCTGCTCGCCGCCCTGCCGGTGATCGCGGCGTACATCTACCGCCGCAGCTACCACGGCGGCAACCACATCGCGGCCAATCCCGACCTGGATTGGGGCGCCAACTTCGCTCACATGATGGGCGTGGAGAACAAGGACTACGAGAACCTGATGCGGCTGTACCTGATCCTGCACTCGGATCACGAGAGCGGCAACGTCAGCGCGCACACCTCGCACGTGGTGGGTTCGGCCCTGTCGGACGTCTACTACGCCCTCAGCGCCGGCATCAACGGCCTCGCGGGGCCGCTGCACGGTCTGGCCAATCAGGAGTGCCTGAAGTGGGTCAACGGTGTCATGGACCACTTCGGTGGCGTGCCGACGGTCGAGCAGGTGACCCAGTACAGCTGGGATACGCTCAACGCCCGCCGGGTCATCCCGGGCTTCGGCCACGCGGTGCTGCGCGACACGGACCCGCGCTACAAGGCCCAGCGCGAGTTCTCGCTGGCCAACGGCATGGGCGATCACCCGGTGGTGGCCACCGTGCACCGCATCTTCGACGCGGTGCCGGCGGTGCTCAAAGAGCACGGCAAGGCGGCCAGCCCGTGGCCCAATGTGGACGCCCACTCCGGCGCGCTGCAGGTCTTCTACGGCGTCAACGAGGCCGACTTCTACACCGTGCTCTTCGGCGTCTCGCGCGCCATGGGCATCACCTCGCAGCTCATCTGGAGCCGCGCGGTGGGCCTGGCGATCGAACGGCCGAAGTCCGTGACGGTGGCCATGCTGAAGAAGGCCGCTGGCATCTAGGATCGGCAGGTTACCGAAGCGATTCACCCGACCTGTCCTCGGCGACCCGGTCGCGATTCTGTCGCGGCTGGGGCGCTCGAGGTTTGGGTGGGCGCGCTTTGTGGTCGGGCGGGCAGGGCTCGCGCAAAGCCGCCAAGCCGCAGAAAAGGGGCGGTGACGCACGACAAGCACAACTGTGCAGCGCGACTGGGCCCCGTCAATCAATGCTTGACCTCGCCGCGGGCGGTCGGCAATTTCGTTGGAACCCGGCCCTAAACCGAACGGACGCCCGATAGCACCACGCGTCTGAGCGACAAGGGGCGTCAGTGCGACATACCCAGGATTTCGCGACGCCCCGGTCATCGGCCGAGGGCGAATCCCCCGCTTCCGAGGGGCCGCGCGGCGGTCTGTCGGTGCAGCTGCGGAGCATGAACTACGCCCAGGGGCGGGCTGCGGTCTCGCCCGTGCAGATGGACGTCGGTGACGGATCCAGCGCCCAGGACAACGGCGGCGACGACGCTGGCAACCCGACGCTGGTCAACGACTATCAGCGCTATGACGACCTATACCAGGGCGGCCAGTCCGGCGTGTTATTCGCCGGGCCGCCGCGCCCCCATGACGTGATCCAGCGAGCGCAGTACCTGTCCGATTGCTGGCTTGTGGGCACCATGTCGGCGCTCGCCGCGGCCAATCCCGGCTACATCCAGAACGACTTGATGCAACAGTCGGGCGACAACGTCACCGTCAACCTGTTCTTCGCTCGTCGGCGCTCGGAGCCGGTGCAGTCGGTGCCCATCCAGATCTCGTTGAGCGAGCTGCCCGTGCACGACAACGACGAGGGGCAGGCCGAGCCGGCGTATTCGACGACCCACCGCAAGTCCAAGTCGGGCAAAAGCGTGCTCTGGGTGGTCGCCCTGGAGATGGCGGTCGCCAAGCTGTTCACCCAGATGGATATGAAGCCCGAAAACGCCGAGCTCGGCGGTGACTACCTGCGGCTCAGCCCGGGCAGCGCCAGCTTCGGCATGCTGGTGCTCACCGGCAAATGGCCGGCCTCCTATGGTCGCGACAAGCGGGCCAGCGAGGAGGATCGGGAGGAGCGAGCCGAGTCGGGCAAGACGCCCATTCAGGAGCTCTACACCACCGAATCGGGCGACGTGAAGGATCTGCCGCCGGCGGTGGTGGCCGCCCGGCTGAAGCGCTCGCTGCGCAACGGACAACCGGTCACGGCGGTCATGGATGGTCACGTGGTGCCGGTCCTGTCGGCGACCGGTGGCCCTGAAGATGGCGACGTCGAGCAGTGGTTGATGACGCCGACCAAGACGCTCAAAGACAAGAACAGCGCCGCGATGGATGGCTTCACCCTGACGTATTACAACGAGAACAAGCCGGCCAAAGGCGACATCGAGCTGAAGGGGTGGGAAGAGATCCACGGCACGTTCGAGCTCGGCTTCCGGTTCGGTTCGGTGCCGGGGTAGGCGGCGCGTAGGCCCGGACTCCCCCGCCGCGACACCCTTCAATCACAAACGTAGCTGCGCATCTCGCGCCAGGTCGGCCCGATGTCCAGGGACTTGCCGCGGGCGACCTCCAGCTTCATGCCGACGTGGTTGTAGCGGGTCTCCTGGAACCAGCCGCTGGCCGTCTTGCTCGTCGGGTAGGCGCGCGTGCGCAGGGTCTCGCGACCCTCGGCGTCGAAACGCCAGGTCTCGATCACGCTCGGCTCATTGTCTTGCTGGCCGCGCGTGCGCCGCACCAGGCGCTGGTCCTCGCTCCACTGAAACGTCTCGTGTTGGACCGTCGTGGGGTTGTTCTGCCGCATGGTGCGCAGATCGACCAACAAGCCATCAGGACCGAACTGGCGCTCGATACGGCCCAGCTCGACCGCCGCCGGCAGCGACTCGTTGTTCGCGGCGGGGTGGAGGTATTTATGCGGCGAGGTCAGGCCGCGTCGGATGCGCAAAACCGGCCACCCGGCCGCATCCCGTTGCCAGGTGTCGGACTCTGCCAACTGGCCCGCCACGTGCAGTGATCGGCTGAGCAAGCGACCGGCGGCGTCGCGATCGAACTCGAGTCTACGCAAGGCCACGCCCTGGTGAAGCACGGTGTCGGCGCTCAGCCTGCCGACGGTGAATGTGCGCAGTCGGATGAGCTTCGTCGGTGCTTTCAAGCCGTTTTCCAGGGCTTTGGGCGAAGGCGTCGCGTCGAGCATCTCGCGGACCATGCGACCGGAGCGGTCGTAGTGCATGGTGAAGGTGGCGTCAGCGTGGGCGCTCCACAAGGCCAGTGCATCCCAGTTGGTGCCGATTCCGCCATGGCCCTGAAATGTACCGCCGCCGCCGTAGTACCCGTAGTAGCCATAGTATCCGTAGTAGCCGTAGTAGCCGCCGTAGGCGCTGTAGGGAGAGTGGATGCCGGCTTTGGCCTGGGCGGCGTCACCGTCGTCCGCCAGGGCGTAGTCGGCGCCCGGATAGCCATGACCGACGGCCACGGGCAAGGTCCGGCAGTCGCCTTCCACGCGCATCTCGGCGTCGCGCCACGCGGCACCGGCCGACGATGCCTTGTAGCCACACCCGTAGCAGGACCCGGCGACCGACCCGGTGGGCGAATCGTAGCTGTCCAGTCGTCCACCGGGCACGGCGCCCAGCCCTGTGAACACCTTGACGGTTCGGCTGCGCAACGCTCCGGTGGAAGTCCACGTCCAGGAGGCGACCATGGACGTCTTGCCCTTGATCTGCCGCTCCAACGTCGTCGGACGACCTGCGGCGTCGTAGCTCCACCAGGCGCTGGCCACGACCTCGGCCGTCGGCCCCACGCGTCGCTGTGCGGAGACGAGTCGACCAGCAGAGTCGTAGGACCACTCGGTGTGCACCGATCCGGCGGCCTGGTGGGTGGTTCGACGCAGGGCCACCAGCCGGTCGCCCTGCCAGGTCTGCTCCATGCGGCTCAGGTAGGTCTTGCCGGTCTTGTGCATGACAGTGCGCTGTTCGTGCTCGGCGAGCCGGCCCGCCTTGTTGTAGACGCGCCAGTCATGTTGTTCGTACTTGCCGTGGCCCTGCAGCGTCAGCCGACCGACGACCCGGCCCTCCTCGTCGAGCGTATAGGTGCGCTGGGTGGCGCCGTTGATGACGGTGACCGTGTTGTCGTCATGGGTATAGGACGTGACAGCGTCCTGCACCCCGTCCGCGTCCTTGTCGATGCCGATGCTCTGCAACGCGCATTCGCCATCCAACGCGCCCGGCTGGTCGACCAGCTTGCCGGGCACCCAGGCCGCGGGTTGAGGCGCACAGACCGGCAGCGATAGCAAAGCAGTCTGCGAATCCGGGCGTTCCAACTCGCCGTTGGGCGACGTGCCATCGACCACCTCTCCGGGATCAACCGTGGTGCCGGGCGTGGGAGCGGTGGCCGGATTGGACGCCTGCTCGAAGACGTCGCAGGCCGTACTGGCAAGGGCGACGATGAGCAGGAAGAGCAAGGCGTGGAGAGAGATTCGCATGTGAGGCCTCCGCTGTTGGCTTCGAACAGCATTGAGGCGGAATGGAATCTTGTAAATCAGGATGATCAGTATCCGATTGTTCAGATTTTACGAACAATATGTCTGATACGAGGACGGCCCATCGAACCACGCCCTGTTTCCATCTTGCGGCTCTGCGGCTTTGCGGCTTTGCGCGAGCCCTTCCTCCCCCTGCCTACCGTCCTACAAACACATCGCCCCACCGCCACCACGCTTGTCACAGACCGCCTCGTAACGAGCCTTCTCCCCACCGGAGGCATGGATCGCGATCGCCTGCACATTGCACCACGGCACCCGGCGCACCACCTCGTGGCCGCGCGCCTTGATGGCGTCCAGGGCCGCGTCTCCATCATCGCCCTCCTCCAACCACAACTCGTCCGCGAGCGCCTGGTGGTGGATGCGGAAGTGATCCGAGGCCGCCTGCAGGTCCAGGCCGCCGACCAGGTGCCAGAAGGCGGTCAGGAAGACCGATGTGGGGATCCGCGTACCGCCAGGTGCGCCCAGGAGCAGGCGCGGCTGGCCCTTGTGCACGACGATGGTGGGCGTCATGGACGAGGTGGGCCGGGCGCCGGGACGGAACAATCCGGCGCGGTTGCCGGCCAGTCCGAAGGCGTTGCTGTCCGAGAGGGTGTAGGCGAAGTCGTCGAGTTCGTTGTTGAGCCAGACGCCGCTCTTGGGCGTGACGATGGCGGCGCCGAAGAGCAGGTTGATGGTGTGGGTGGAGCTCACCGCCATGCCCTGACGATCCACGATCGAGACATGACTGGTGTGGCTGCCGCCGCGTTGTTTGGTCGTGCTGCCTCGCAGGATCATGGGCTCGGTCTTGGACGCCTTCTTGGCGCTGAAGTTGCGGGCCAGGCGCTTGCGGATCGCCCGTGGATAGACGTCGTCGAGCCTTTGGGCGGGTTTGTCGGTGTCACCGCTGTAGGCGAAGCGCAGCAGGAAGGAACGTCGCATGGCTTCGGCCAGGGCGTGCAACATGCCGGGGCCGTCGGTGACCTTCCGCTCGGCGCGGGGCAACTTCTTGGCGAAGCGCTCGGTGAACTCGGCCATGGCCAGGAACTGGGCGCCGCCGGCGGAGGGCTGGGGCATGGTGTAGACGTCATGGCCGAACATGCGTCCGCGCAGGGGGGCGACCTCGCGGACCTTGTAGGTGGTCAGGTCCAGGGGCGTGAGTCGGCCGCCGCGGGTCTGTACAACGGAGGCGATCTCGGCGCCCACAGCACCGCCGTAGAAGCCGGCCGCGCCTTTTTCGGCGATGGTGCGCAGGGTGGCCGCCAGGGCAGGCTGGCGGAGGATGTCGCCCTGCTTCATGGCTTTGCCATCTTTGCTCAACAGCGCTCTCTCGGTGGGACCGAACTGCTTCCACACCGCGTTGATGGACCAGGCGACGCCCTTGCTGATGGCGAAACCGCGCTCGGCTGCCTCGGCGGCCGGCAAGACGAGCTCGGCCCAGGGTCGCTTGCCGTAGCGCTTGTGCAGCAGCTCCAGCCCGGCGACGTAGCCCGGCACACCCACCGCGAGGCCGTGATGGCGGCTGCGTTTTGCGACCGCGCGGCCCTCCTTGTCCAGGTAGTCGGCGATCTTGCCGGCGGCGGGCGCGGTCTCGCGGAAGTCCCAGGCGGTGGCCGGCTTCTTGCTGCCGGGCCAGACGATGGCGAAACCGCCGCCGCCGATACCGGTGGAGTGGGGCGTGACGACGGAGAGCATGAACGAGGCAGCGACCAGGCCATCGACGGCCGTGCCACCGTCGTAGATCGCCTTGGCGGCGGCGCGCGTGGACAGGGGATGGGCCGTGGCGACCGCGGCGCTATTGCCGACGGCACGCCGGGGCAGCGCGAAGTTGACCAGCGGCTCCTTGACCGGCTCGGCGACCGCTGCGGCGGCCGGGGTGGCTGCCACCGCTGGCTTCACCGCAACGGCGGTGGGCGCGGCGATCGCGGGAGAAGCGGCGGGCGCGCTGGACCGGGTCGGCGCACGCTTGCAGGCGATCGGAACCAGCACCAGCGCGGCGAGCGCCAGCAGAGAGAGGATCCGGTTCAGTTGGCGGTGTTTCATGACTGCATCCAGGTGGGGGCGCGAGTTTCCGGGCTGGCTGGATGATCGTCAACCGGCGAGCCCTTGAATCCGCAGCCTCTGGCCCCTACCATGCCGCACTGCGTCAAGGCGCGCAGTCACGCATTCAAACAACGGGGTCCCATTCGCAGGACAGCCCCTGGAAACGTCCAGATCACGGAGGTACACATGGCAGCCGACAACCCGATGGCAGCACCTGGTGGCAGCTTCATGTTCGAGCCGGCGGGCGGTCGGCCGGTCTATGGGCCGGAGAATTTCGACGAAGAGCAGCGCATGATCGCTTTCGAGGCGCAGAAGTTCATGGACACCGAGGTCGTGCCCCAGGAGCGCTACCTGGAGAGCAAGCAGGGCAAGGAAGACCTGGCCCTGGTCGGTTTGCTGAAGAAGTGCGGCGAACTTGGCTTCGCATTGGTCGACGTGCCCGAGCAGTACGACGGCCTCGAGGCGCCCAAGGTGACCTCCCTGTTGATGTGCGAGAAGTTGGGCGGCAACGGCGACTTCTCGGTGACCTACGGCGCCCACTCCGGCATCGGCCTGGCGCCCATCATCCTGTTCGGCAACCACGCCCAGAAGAAGAAGTGGCTGGCAAAGATTGGCATGTGCGAGGTCACTTCCTGCTACGCGTTGACCGAGCCGGGCTCCGGATCGGACGCCCTGGCCGCGCGAACCACCGCCGTGCTCAACGAGGCGGGCACCCACTATGTGCTCAACGGCACCAAGCAGTTCATCACCAACGGCGCGTGGATGGATGTGGGCATCGTCTTCGCCAAGGTCGACGGCGACAAGTTCACCGCCTTCATCGTCGAGCGCGACACGCCCGGCCTCAAGGCCGGCGCCGAGGAGCACAAGCTGGGCCTGCGGGGTTCATCCACGACCCAGTTGATCCTGGAGAACGCCGAGGTGCCGGTCGAGAACGTGCTCGGCGACATCGGCAAGGGCCACCGGGTGGCGTTCAATACGCTCAATCTGGGCCGGCTGAAGCTCGGCGCGTCGGTGACCGGCGGCGCCAAGCGGGCGCTCAAGGAGACGCTGGAGTACGCCGGCGATCGCAAGCAGTTCCGCACGCCCGTGATCAACTTCGGCGCCCTGCGAGAGCAGGTGGCCGACAGCGTGGTCCAGCTCTTCCTGGCCGAGTCGCTGAACTACCGAATCGGCGGCGCCATCGACGCCCTGCTCGAGGGTCAGGACAAGTCCGATCCCACGGTGCTGATGGCCTGCGTGGAGGAGTACATCGTCGAGTCGTCCATCTCCAAGGTGTACAGCTCCGAGGCGCTCGATCGCATCCTGGACCGCTGCCTGCAGATCCACGGCGGCTACGGCTACGTCGAGGAGTACTGCATCGAGAAGTTCGTCCGCGACGCGCGCGTCAACCGCATCTTCGAGGGCACCAACGAGATCAACCGGCTGCTGATCCCCGGCACGCTCATCAAGCGCATGATGCAGGGTCGGCTGGACGCCCAGACGCCTATCGTCGAGCTGGAGAAGCTGCTGGCCGTGGGCGCCATCCCGCCGCTGCCCGATGACAACGGCCTCGACCGCGCCCAGTTCGCGCTGCAGCGGCTCAAGTGGCTGGCCATGACCGTCTTCCAGGCCGCGACCACGCGCCACGGCCTGGGCCTGGAGGGTGAGCAGGAGGTGCTGGTCGGCCTGGCCAACATGATCATCGACTGCTACGCGGTGGATTCAGGCATTGCGCGCACCGCGCAGCGGGTGGCCAAGGGCAAGGATACCTTCGACGGCGACGCCGCAGCGTGCACCAAGATCGCCGCCTGCGAGGCGCTGGATCGCGGCGTGGTCTCGGCGTGGCGGCTGATGGAAGCCATGTTCGAGGGCGATGACCTGGAGACCTGGGGCGGCAAACTCAACCAGCTCAGCGCCCATGTGCCGGGCAACCTGATCGCGTTGAAGCGGCAGGTGACTGGTTCGACCGTGGATGCTGGCGGTTACAGTATTTCGACGTACTA
>CAYTLW010000148.1:0-17230 GCA_964438735.1 uncultured Enterobacteriaceae bacterium
GCGAATGAGTCGCCTGTTTCATCCGGCGCTGTCCGCGGTGCCGGTGGGCGACTCACATGGAACAAACACGAGGCCCATCGGGCCGATTCATTTCGCCGGGGCTTTCACATCACGAGCGCAGCGGAAGCCGACGTAATAATCCGGCTGGTCGGGCGGATGGCCATGGCGATAAGAGGCGCGGGAATCGAAGCCAGGATCGTAGAAACCGCCCCCGCGCACTCCGCGCAATTGCTCGCTGTCGCAAGGGGAGACGGGATCGACGGCCAGCTTGTCCTTGAACTGCTCATAGAAGTCGGCGACGTAGCAGGACTCAATCCACTCAGAGACGTTGCCGCCGAGGCCCTGGTGGCCATAGGGTCCCAGGTCTTTGGCGGCCGAACCCACCGGCCAGGTCACCCCCTTGCCGCAGCCGAATCCCGTCTCCTCGGCGGCGGAGTGCAACGCGACGATGGCGTGCTTGCAGTCCGGCTTGCTGTTGCCCCAGGGGTAGGCCTGCATCTTCTGGGCGCACTCGCCGGGCGGGTGCAACTCGCAGGCGCCGCGGGCGGCCTTTTCCCACTCGGACTCCGAGGCCAGGCGGCCACCTGGCAGGCGCCACTTGCAATAGTCGACGGCCTGCTGCCAGCCCACGCCGTTGATGGGATGCTTGCCCCTGCCGTCAGCGCCCCAGTTGTACAAAGCCCCGTGGTCGCCGACACCATGCTTGCGCAGCGGCGTCGGGCAGCTGCCGTCGCTGACGCACTTGCCGTAATCGGACACCGAGACCTCGAGTCGTGACAGCCAGAACGCGGTAACGAAGGCTCGATGCTGCGGATACTCGTCATGCTGGCACGTCTGCGCGCCCTCGACCGCCTCGTTGCAGCCCTGCCAGAGGTCACCGGCGGGCACCAGCAGCATGGTTTCGGGCCCGCAATGCCCCTTGTCGCAGTGCAGCCCCTTGCCACACGAAGTGCCGGTCGGCACCGGCGCGTTCAGGCAGGCGCCGGCGGCGTCGCAACCGTCGCTGGTACAAGGGTTGTCGTCGTCGCAATCCAGCGCGCAGGGCGCAACGTCCGCCCCGGCGTCGACCACGATATCGACCGCGCCGTCCACCGCTGACCCAGCGTCCTTGGTCGTCTCCGGCGTCGTGGGGCCGCACGCGGCGACGAACACCAGCGCGACCAAGGCCGCGGCAAGCGATGCGCTCCAGCCAATCGTTGCGCAAGTCGGTGCCAAGGAGTTTCCTCGATCGTCGCGTGGAGTGCGCCGTTTGCGGCGCGGCTCGATCCGTGCCCGTAGCTCTCTGTACTGTACTGGTCTGACCTGCAGGCCGCCAGCGGAGGACCGGCACAACCTGGACTGCAGCGAGCACACCTCCGGGCGGCGGGCTGGCCGGCTTGCGCGCGCCCTCACCTCCGGCCTACGCTTGCCTCCTTCTCGCGCCAGAGAAGGAGGTCGCCATGTCCGAGTCGAGCGGCAACAGCAAGGTCTGGATGGTCATCGCCCTGGTCGCCACCGCAGCGGCGATCTGGTTCGCGCTGCGCAGCCCCGAGGCCCCCAACCCTGAGGTGAAAGAGACGCCGACGAAGACGGCGGAGGCCAAGGTCGCAGCGCCCGAAGCGGCCAGCCCGACAGCGCCCCCCGCCGCAGCCAGCCCCACCTGGCCCGAGGCCCCCGAGGTCGGTGACGAGCCGGCCGCCAAGGAGATCGAGGGCAACTACATTCAGGACGATAAACACGCCCTGAAGTTGCTCGACCAGACCATCGAGGCCGCGGGCGGCGAGAAGGCGCTGCAACGCTGGCAGCAGGCCACCTGGAACCGCACCAGCAATGAATCGGGCACCGCGCTGCCGGGCAGCCTGCTGCATCTTGCGGGCAAGATGGCCGTGCGTGAGGAGCCGCAGACCGGCCGCACCTTCGGCTGGCGAGGCGGCAACTGCTGGGTCGACCGCGGCGAGGGGCTGATCACCGAGTGCACGCTGGAGGATCACGCCAAGATGATCCTGGCCCAGGCGGTGCATGACGCTACGGTGCTGCTGCCCCTGCGCAAGGGTCCCTACAAGGTCGCCAAGACCAGCGTCTACGAGCACGAGGGCCGGACGGTGAACCGCTATGGCTTCACCCTGCAGGGCACGGACTGGTCGGTCACGCTGCTGCAGGAGCCGGACAACCTGCGGCCCCTGCGGGTCACCATCTCGCGCGCCGATCGGCGCATCGAACCACTACATTGCGACCTGGGCAGCTACCGCCAGTTCGACGACCTGTCCGTCGCCACCATGCGGGCAATCCATTTCCAGAAGCGCGCCGAAGCCACCGACCGGCCCGACGATCCGCCCTACACCGAGGTGATCACCGCGGTGAGCGCCGGCGTGGACGAGGCGAAGATGAAGCCGCGCAAGCCGGCCATCAACTCGCCCATTCGCGTCTCGGCACGACGGGCGCTGCAGGTGGTGGCGGGCCCATGCGCCAACCACGCCGGGCTCTTCGAGGCGTTGATCAAGACCGAGGAGCGCATCCCCAGGGCCCACAACACCCTGCAGCCGGACTGGTACGAGGTGCTCGGAGAGGCCAACGACGCCGCCGGACTCGTGGCGAAGTTGCAGGTCTGGGTGGCGCCCGCCTCCGCTGGCGGCGCCGTAGCCGACGCGGGCTTCAAGCGGGTGGCGGCCCAGGATCGCGTCGCCCGGCAGGTGGTCAAGGTGCCCATCGCCGAATTGCCGGCGCGTTATGCCACCTTCGTGGCCGAGGTGATCAAGGCCGGCCACAAGCCGAAGGCAGGCAGTCCGCGCCTGGTGCACATCGTCGACGTGCCCTCGCCACCGCAGGATCGCGCCGGCGACACGCCCGCGCCAGGTCCCGAGGCGGGCCCGTGGACCGTGGAGATGCAGCTGCCCATCGAGCCCAAGTGATCCCAGCGAAGACCTCCATGCACGGATGGGCGCAGACCTCATGATCGCCAACGGTGTGGAATTGGTGCTGCTATTCGCGGTGGTCATCTGGCTGCCGGGTCGGCTGCTGTCGGCCCTGCTGGTGGCCGAGCAGCACGCCGAGGAGCGTCTCGCCACCGCCGTCGGTCTGGGCGTGATTGCAGTGCACACCGCGGTGATCCTCGTGGTCGGCCTCATCGGGCTCAGCGCGCCTTTCTTCGCCACACGCACGCTGGTTGTGGCCGTCGCCCTGGCCATCGCCGCGCTCTGCGCCCTCTTGCTGCTGCGTCGCAACGGCTGGCGCTGGCCGGTGGGCACCCTGTGGCTGCGCCCGAACCGCAGTCACGGCGCCCTGCTGGCGCTCAGCGGCCTGGCCTTTACGTGGTTCCTGTTCCAATACGACGCCGACCAGGTGCTCGAAGACTCCTGCATCGTGCAGTCCTCCATGGCCATCGACGTCAATTTCGCCCGACCGGACCTGCTGGCGCAGGTCTACGACGCCGAGGCGCTGCGCTTCCTGGACGAGGACTGGGTCGAACTTGGCGACGAGCCGAACAACACCTTCCTGGTCGACTACGGCCAGCGCTTGGGGCCGGGCGTGCTCATCGCTCCCTTCGTGGCCACCTTCGGCGCCTTCGGTCTTCGCCTGTGTTTCGCCTTGCAGGGCCTGCTGCTGCCAGGCCTGGGCCTGCTGCTCGGCTTCGTCCTCTTCCGCCGGCGCTGGCCCGCCTGGTTGCTGGCCATCGCGCTGACCTTCAACCCCTACTCGCTGGACATCAACGTCAACGACGAGAACTTCATCGCCTTGTGGTCGGGCACCCTCGCTCTGTGCCTGCTGATCCGCCAGCGACCGGCCCCGGTGGCGGCGGCCATCGCCCTGGCCATGTTCCTGGGCACCCGCCACGTGGGCGTACTGCTGCTGCCGGTGCTGCTCTGGTACATGTGGTCTGACGAGCGCCTGAGCGCCCGCTCGGTGCTCGCCTTCGCCTCAGCCCTGGTGATCGGCTGCCTGCCCTACCTGATCCTGCACGGCAAATTCCTGCTCACCGGCGAGGAGCTCTACGAGGGCAAGCCGGTGCTCTTCGGCATGCCGCCCTTATCCGACTCCCTGATGCGCTCGCCCTACAACGCCTACCCAAACGCCCTGCTCTATCCCCTGGACCTGCTGCATCGTTACGGCCTGCTGCTGGCCGCCACCATGCCGGCGGGTCTCTGGGCGCTGTGGCGCAGTCGACGGCGCGAGTTGGTGCTGCTGGTAGGCTGGATGCTGCCCATCTGGGCCGTGATCCTACCCATGAGCAACTGGGTCGAGGCCAATAAGATCGGCATCCCAGCGTCGGTGCTGGTCACCGTGGTCGTGGCCATGGTGGCCGGCATCCAGTGGCTGGCCGACCGCGAAGTGGCGGTGCCGCGGCGACTGGCCGGCGGCGTCATCGGCATGTTGCTGGCGGCGGGTTTCGCCTTCCCGGCCGCGGCGGTGCAGGTGGAGGCGGATGAGCGGGTCTACCAGCTCTTCGGCGACAACCCGGGCGACGGCAGCGACGGCATGCCAGCCGGTGTGCCGCCGATCGTGCGCGAGAGCGCCGCGTACGTGGACTGGGATCGGAGCCGCTTCTCGCCGCGCCTGTTGCCCGACCCGGGCGGCGCCTGGACCCTGCTGCAGCCCGCGGTGGGGGGCCTGCGCCTGCGCCAGTTGGGGCATAACATCGCCCATCCGAGCACCGCCGAGCACAACCAGCCACTGACGGACTGGTACTCCACCCAGATCATGGGGCCGGGCTTCTTCGTGTCCGCTTTGAGCATGTATCGCGTGGCCGAAGGCGGCCCCGTGGCGCCGCCGCGCTGGCAGCCGGGATCGAGCGAGGGTGGCAACGGCGAAGCAGGTGGCGGCGAGGGGGTGCGCCTGGACCTGGACATCGGGGCCCCCCCCGCCGTGATCGACACGCCCCTGCTGCCGCCGACGCAGACGAAGGCGACGATCCTCGACGGGTCCAGCGGCGAGCCACAACTGGTCACGGGCCTGCGCGTGCCGTGGCTGGAGGGGCCGCAGAACGCGTTGCTGGCGCGCGATCGCTTCGGCACCACGCACCTGCTCTTTCTGCCTTTTGACAGCAAGCGGGTGCAGCCGCCGGAACGTCTGGGGCTGCGCATCATCGATGGCAGCAACTACACCGGTCGCCTGCCCATGCGACTGCCCGAGGGTGGGCTGCTGCGCATCCACGACGCGCGCAGTTACGCCACCTCGCGTACCATCGTTCGGTATGCAGCCATCGGTCGCGATGACATCTCATTGTCGCGACCGGCGGCGGTGCAGTTCTGAGGCGAGAGCATGAATCTGCGACGCCAAAGCCGCCGAGACGCGATCGTTCTGTTGGCGCTGGCGTTGGGCCTCTGCCTGACGCTGGCCTGCAGCCGCAAGAAGAAGGTCGCGCCGCCGACCATGGACTGGGTGGCGGTGCCGGCGGGGGCATTCCAGATGGGTTCGACCGCCGGTGAAGCCGCCGAAAAGCCGGTCCATCGCGTCACCCTGGCCGCATTCGAGATCGCCCGCACCGAGACCACCGTGGCCCAGTATCGCGCCTGCGTGCAGGCCGAAGCGTGCACCGCACCAGACATACACAGCGAGCTATGCACCGGCGTGCACGCCAAGAACAACACCTGGTTTGGCCCCAAGCGCGACAATTTCCCCATCAACTGCGTCGACTGGTCGCAAAGCGACACATTCTGTCGCCATGTTGGGGGTCGGCTGCCCACCGAGGCCCAGTGGGAGCGGGCCGCCCGGGCCGGCAATCCCTCCGAACGCTACGGGGAACTGGACGCCATCGGCTGGCATGCCGGCAACGCCGCCGAGGTTTTGCACGAGGTCGCCGGCAAGCAGGCCAATGCCCTGGGGCTGCACGACATGATCGGCAACGTCTGGGAGTGGACGGCCGACCACTACGCCGACGACTGGTACAGCCGCAGCCCGGCGGTCGATCCCATGGGGCCGCCGTCCGGTGAGCGACGGGTCTCTCGCGGAGGCGGCATCCACATGAAGCCCGAGGTGCTGCGCGCCGCCTATCGACACGACGAGCGCCCGGACGAGCGCTTCTACTTCCTGGGCTTCCGCTGCGCCCGACCGGTCCCGGCCGCTGGCAGGACTCCGACCCCGGCAGCTGGCAAGAGCCCGGCTCCTGGGGCCCCGACCAAGCCCTAAGCAGCCGACCGTACGCGTTTCCTTGCCCGGTCCTGCGCCCGCCACTACCCTGCAATCGCTGTCTTGATGCTCGGCGCGCAGGCGCCACCGACCGGGATCCGAACATGCCGAACCACCCCGACCACGCCTTCTATCGGGTCGCGGCGCCACCGCTCGCAGCGCCACTGCTCGCAGCGCTCTTCCTGCTGGTACCCGTCGCCGCATCCGCGGCACCCGCGTTGCCGAAAGGCGCGACACCAACGGCCTCGGCAGCCAAACCCGCGCCCGCCCCGCCGGCAGCAGCCGGCAAGACCACCACAGCGCTCGCCCCGACCTCCCTGACCGTGGCGGTCTCTGCGATTCGCCTGCTGACGCCCATGCTGCAGTTCAAGGTCGAAGGGCACCTGGGCGAGCAATTGGTCGCCGGAGGCTCGTTCAGTTGGGGGTCACCGAAGCCCGCCGGCCTGGACAACAAGTCGCAGGTCGAGGTCGGCGCTCACTGCGGCTGGTTCCCGCTTGGCAAGGCCAGCCGCGGTATTGGCCTGGTCGGCCGGGTGCGCGGGCTGCAGTCCACGGGCAAGCTGGGCAAGTACGACGCCACCAGCTACGGCGTCTCGGGCACCCTCTTCTTCAGCGGCCGCTATACCTTCGACAGCAACGCCCTCGTCGAACTCCAGGTGGGCCGGGATTACCTCTACTCGTGGGCCGGCGTCGACGATGGCGGCGATGGCACCTGGCTCGGCCAGGGCGGCACCCTGGCGAATCTCTGGTTTGGCTGGTCCTTCTGATAGCCCGCACCCGACCTCGACAACGGAGGCCCCATGAACACCGCCGCACTCGACGCCCCGACCCGACACCTGCCCGTCGCCCTCGGTTTGCTCGCCGCCGGCGCGCTGCTGGTCCTGTCACCAACGGATGTCCTGGCTTGCGGTGGCTGCTTCTCGCCCCCCGGCCCCGGTCTGGTGGTGCAGGACGCCGAACGCGTGCTCTTTCATCGCGATCCGGTGACCAAGACCACCATCGCCTGGGTCGAAGTGCGCTACAGCGGCCCGGCCAAGGACTTCGGCTGGGTCCTGCCCCTGCCCAAGCCGGCCACGGTGGGCGTGGGCTCCTCGTACCTTTTCGATCGCCTGGACCAGGCTGCAGCGCCGCGTTTTGTGACCAAGCGGGCGTTCGAGCAGGAGGGCTGCGTGTACGACGACGTGGCGACCTCGGGCGGCTTCGGCTGCAGCAGCATGGATATGGCGGACAAGGCAGTGAGCGCACCCCAGGCCGCAAATTCGGGCGGCTTCGCAGCGGACGAAGATGGCCAGAACGGGGTCAAGGTGCTGGCCAAGGACCAGGCCGGCCCCTACGACTACGTGCTGATCCAGGCCAAGAAAGCCGAACCCCTGCTCAAGTGGCTCAACAAGTACGGCTACAACACGCCCGAGGCCGCAATGCCCATCATCAACAGCCACATCGAAAAGGGAGATGTCTTCGTAGCCTTCAAGCTGTCCTCGGGCAAAGGCGTCGAGGAGATCCGGCCGGTCACCCTGGAGATGCATGACAGCGATCCCTGCGTACCCCTGCGCCTGACCTCCATCGCCGCCAGCGAGGATATGAACGTCATCGTCTACCTGCTGGGTCCCGGCCGCGGCGTGCCCAAGAACCACATGCACGTGGTGCTCAACCCCATGAAGCTGCGCTGGCCCGGCGGGGTGAACAACTACCCGCAGGCGTTGGCGGCAGGCATCGACGAGGCCGCTGGCCGCGCTTTCGTGACCGAGTTCTCCGCGCCGGCCAAAGGCCTGCAGATCGCCGCCCCCCCCAGCGGCTTCGGCATGAACGCCGTCGCCCTGTACAGCCAGCAGATCGCGCCCCTGAGCACCGGCGGCATCAACCGCAAGTCGCCCTGGATGGCGGGCGCTCTCTTCGACGAGGGCTTCCTGGATGTGTCGGCCTTCGCCAAGGCGCAGACCATCAGCGGCATTGTCGAGGCCATCCGCCGCGAGAAGGTGCTGATGGTGGGTGACTTCGCCACCACGCTGGAGTCGCACACCAAGCTGGCCGAGCGCCACGGCGCCGCCGACGTGCTCACCTGGTACACCCAGCTGCGCGCCGGGGCCATCAACGTGCAGAACCACCTCTGGAACGAGAAGGTCGACGGCGAGTCCATCGCCCAGGGTCTCAAGGTGGGTATCATCGACCCCATCTACGACGTCGCCCAGATCATGAAAGGCAGCGCCCGTCTCACCCGCCTGGCCATGCGCATCTCGCCGCAGGAGATGGATCGCGACCCCATGTTCGGCTTCAACCCCGATCTGGCCGACGTCAACCCGCTGCACACCGCCGAGGTCAAGCAGGTCTGCACCGGCGGCGACTCCTTCATCGACGCCACGCGCCTGACCGTCGACGGCGGCGGCTCCTACATCCTGCGCAACAACGAACCGCAGTTCACCTTCACCGAGCCCACTGGCACCAAGACCAGCAGCACCCTGGACAGCCGCTGGAAGGACGCCCCCTTCGCCCTGAACATCGAGGTGCTCGAGGAGTCCGGAGCGCCCGTCCCGGTGCACGAATCGGACGTCAAGCTGGTCGACCAGGCCATCGCCGGCGCGATCCCGGGCGCGAAGTCGCTACCCGGCGACATCACCCTGAAGACCGTCACCAAGCGCTGGGCCATGCCGCCAGATGATGGCGACGCGCTCAAGGCGGCGGTGGCGGACAAGGCGCGGGTGGACAACTCGGGCTGCACGTTGGGTCGCGGCGTGCGGGGGTCGTTGTCGATGCTTGGGTTGCTGCTGCTATGCGGGTTGCTGCTGGGTTGGCGACGGTTGGCTTCGGGGCGCGTTTCATAACGATTGTCGACGTGTGATTGCGGGGTGAGAAGCTCGCGTTAGAGCCCCAGCTTCACCATCGCCGCGACATTCCGCTTCGCCACCTCGCACTCACCCTTGGTACAGGCGCGCGCCGCGGCTTCGAAACCCGCTCGCGCCGGTCGCAGCCGTCCAAGTCGCAGCTCGGCCAGGGCCAGGTCGAAGCTCAGACTCCAAGGCGGCGTGCCCTTGTAGCGGGCCGCGGCGCCGGCCAGCAGATCGCGCGCTCTGGCGACATCGCCGCGGCGGAGCAGGGCCACGCCCAGGAGCTGCTGCGGGGCGGTGGAGGTGGGCCGGGCGTCCAGGGCGCGGCGGGCCAGGCGTTCGGCGCCCGCGGCATCGCCTCCAGCCAGGGCGGCGTGGGCCTGCAGCAGCAGGATCAGGTCGTTCAGGTCGGGCCGGTCGACGGCGGCGAGCAGGGTCGTCGCGCGCTTGTGGTAGCCGCCGTGCAGGGCCAGTAGGGCGCGAAGAAGGTGGCTGCCGGGGGCGTCGGCGGGCATGCGGCCGAGCCAGGCGGATGCTCCTTTGGGGTCGCCGGTATTCCAGGCCACCAGGGCGCCGGTGGCCGGCGGCACGGCGCCTGTTCCGCAGCGCTTGTTCAGGGCGGTGATGATCTTGGCTGCCGGTTGCCAACGTTGGCGGGAGACCTGTACCTGCAGGTCGGCGCGATGGAAGTCACGGCGAAGCGGTGCACAGCCCTTCATGGCCACGATCTTGGGCCGGACCGGGGCCAGTCTGGCGGCGGCCTGCTTGTGCTCGCCGGTCTGCAGGGCCCAGGTGGCGCCGAAGATGGCCGCCTGAGGCACTTCGCCCTTCTTCTTCAGCAGGGCGTCCAGGGCCTTGCCGGCCGCCAGGCGTTTGTCCGGCGCCCGGGCCAGCAACCGGATGCGGTTCAGCTCGGCGCCGACCAGGTGCTCGTTGCGGCTGTAGGCCTCGGCGTAGCGCTTGGCGGCGACCTTGTATTTGCCCTGGGCCTCGGCCTTCCAGCCCGCCTCCCACGCCAGCACCGCTCGCGACGTCGTGCATCCGCCAAGCGACACGGCGATCGCCACGCTGACCACGGCCAGCAAGCAGACGAATCCGTGCCCCGCCGCGGACTCGCGGCGACCATGGTGGGCGGAGTTGTTCACTGTGGACTCAGAGCGCGTCGACCAGGCGCAGCCGGGCCTCGTGCAGGGCGACGGCGTGTCGGCGGGTCTGCCAGGTGCGCGTGCCCACGTCCTCGCGGGTGCCGGACAGCTCGCTGCGGGCGCGGCCCAGGGCATCGCGGGTCTTGTCGACGTCGATGTCGTCCTTCGTCTCGGCCTGCTCGGTCACGATGATGATCCGACTCGCCGCGCTCACCTGCACGTAGCCTTCGTCGAGCAGGATCTTGATGGGATCGGCATGCTCGGCTTCGAAGATGCGGCAGATGCCGGTGCCCAGGGCGGCCAGCAGGTCACGGTGACCGGGCAGGATGCCCATCTCGCCGAGCAGGCCCGGTACCTCGAGCTTGACCGCGTCGCCGGTGTATTGCTCCCCCAGGGGGGTAACGATCTCGACCTGCATGGTTTCGCCTCGCGGTGGTTTGCCGGTTTCTGCGACCGATTAGAGCGTCTTCGCCTTCTCGATGGCGTCTTCGATGGTGCCGACCATGTAGAAGGCCTGCTCCGGCAGCTGATCCAGCTCGCCGTTGATGATCATCTTGAAGCCCTTGATGGTGTCCGCCAGCTTGACGTATTTGCCGGGCAGACCGGTGAAGGCCTCGGCGACGTGGAAGGGCTGGCTGAGGAACTTCTGGATCTTGCGGGCGCGGTTGACGACCAGCTTCTGATCCTCGGTCAACTCCTCCATGCCCAGGATCGCGATGATGTCCTGCAGGTCCTTGTACTCCTGCAGGATCTCCTGGACCTGGCGAGCGACCAGGTAGTGCTCCTCGCCGACCACCTCGGGCGCCAGGATGCGACTGGTCGAATCCAGCGGATCCACGGCCGGGTAGATGCCCAGCTCGACGATCTGGCGCGAGAGCACCGTCGTGGCGTCCAGGTGAGCAAACGTCGTGGCCGGGGCCGGGTCGGTCAGGTCGTCGGCGGGCACGTAGATGGCCTGCACCGAGGTGATCGAACCCTTCTTGGTGGTGGTGATGCGCTCCTGCATCACGCCCATCTCCGTGGCCAGGGTCGGCTGGTAGCCCACCGCGGACGGGATACGACCGAGCAGCGCCGAGACCTCGGAGCCCGCCTGGGTGAATCGGAAGATGTTGTCGACGAAGAAGAGCACGTCCTGCTCCTTCTCGTCGCGGAAGTACTCGGCGGTGGTCAGGGCCGACAGGCAGACCCGGGCGCGGGCGCCGGGCGGCTCGTTCATCTGGCCGTAGACCAGGGCGGTCTTGTCGATGACGCCCGAATCCTTCATCTCGTGCCAGAGATCGTTGCCTTCACGGGTTCGCTCGCCGACGCCGCCGAACACGGACACGCCGCCGTGCTCACGGGCGAGGTTGGCGATCAGCTCCATGATGATGACCGTCTTGCCGACGCCAGCGCCGCCGAAGAGGCCGATCTTGCCGCCGCGCATGTAGGGCGCGAGCAGGTCGACCACCTTGATGCCGGTCTCGAAGGCCTGCACCTCGACGCTGAGATCTTCGTACACGGGCGGATCGCGGTGGATCGGCCAGCGATCGTCGAACTCCACCGGACCGGCCTCGTCGACGGGATCGCCGGTGACGTTCAAGATCCGACCCAGGATGCCGTCGCCCACGGGCATGGCGATGGGCTTGCCGGTATCCTGCACGGGCTGGTTGCGCTTGAGGCCGTCGGTGGCGTCCATGGCCACGCAGCGGGCCGCGGACTCGCCGATGTGCTGGGCGATCTCCAACGTCAGGTTCCACTCCTGGTCGTTGATGGCCGCGTTGGTGACCTTCAAGGCGGTGTTGATCTGGGGCAAAGTGCCCTCGGGAAAGACCACGTCGACCACGGGGCCGATCACCTGGCTGATGCGTCCTTCTGCCATCTTGGCTTCTCCTGCTGGAGCGCCGCTGGGGCGCTCATAGAATCCGTTCGATCAGCCCTTGAGGGCCTCGGCGCCGCTGGTGATCTCCATCAACTCGGTGGTGATCGCCGCCTGGCGGGCGCGGTTGTACTTGAGCGTGAGTTTGTCGATGAGGTCCGAGGCGTTGTTGGTCGCCGACTCCATCGCGGTCATGCGGGCGCCCATCTCCGAGGCCACCGACTCGAGCAGGCAGCGGAAGATCTGCACCGTCACGTGACGGGGCAGCACCGCGTCCAGGACCATGCCCTGGTTCGGCTCGAAGAGGGTCTCGCTGCTGGGCGGCAAAAGCACATCGTCAGACAAGTCGTGGTTCTCGGGCACGATGGGCAGCAGGCGCTCGACCTTGGTGTCCTGCGAGATGGCCGACTTGAACTCGTTGTAGACGACGTAGACCTCGTCGAATTGCCTGTCCAGGAACGCGGCCACCACGGCCCGACCGATGCGCGCCGCATCACCGATGTGCACGTCTGGCAGCACGTCGGTGAACACCTCGCCGACCTGCACCGGGCGCCGCTTGAAGAACTCACGGCCCTTCTTGCCGACGATGTGCAGCTCGATCTGGTCGCGCTCGGCCTCGTTTTCCTTGATCCAGTTCAACGCCGCCTTGTTGATGTTGGCGTTGAAGGCGCCGGCGAGACCGCGATCACTGGTCAGGACGAGCAGCATGGTGCGCTTGGGGTCGCGCACGGCCAGCAGCGGGTGGGCCGAGTGGTCCACTTCGCGGGCCAGCTCAGCGATCATGTCGCCGATGCGATAGGCGTAGGGGCGCAGGCGCACGATGTGCTCCTGGGCCTTGCGCAACTTGGACGCCGCCACGAGCTTCATGGCCCGGGTGATCTGGCGCGTACTCTTGACCGACCCGATGCGTCGGCGCAGGTCCTTCAATGAAGGCATGAGCTGCTCCCGTCCCGTCTACGGCTCGAAGATCGCCTTGAACTCGTCCAGCGCGCCGGCCAGCTGCACGCGCAGCGGGTCGTCATCATCCTTAAGCTTGCTGGTGGCCACGCCGGCCTCCAGCGCGCTGAGCACCTCGGGATGCTGGCTCTGCAGCCACGCGAAGAGCTCGGTCTCGTAGCGGCGCAGGCAGCTGGTCGGCAGGGCGTCGATGTAGCCCTCCGGCGCGGTGGCGGCGAAGATGATCGCCACCTGCAACGCCACCGGCAGCGGCGTGTACTGGTTCTGCTTGAGCAGCTCAGTGAGCCGTTCGCCCTGGGCCAACTGACGCTGGGTCGCCGGATCCAGGTCCGAGGCAAACTGCGCGAACGCGGCCAGCTCACGGTACTGGGCCAGGGTCAGGCGGAGCTGACCGGCGACGCCGTTCATGGCCTTGACCTGCGCCGAGCCACCCACACGGGACACCGACAGGCCGACGTTGATGGCCGGCCGGATGCCCTTATAGAAGAGGTCAGACTCCAGGTAGATCTGGCCATCGGTGATGGAGATGACGTTGGTCGGGATGTACGCCGACACGTCGCCAGCCTGGGTCTCGATGATGGGCAGGGCCGTCAACGAACCGCCGCCGTCCTCGTCGCGCAGCTTGGAGGCGCGCTCCAGCAGGCGGCTGTGCAGGTAGAAGACGTCGCCGGGGAAGGCCTCGCGTCCGGGCGGGCGGCGCAGCAACAGGGACATCTGGCGATAGGCCACCGCCTGCTTGCTCAGGTCGTCATAGATGATCAGGGCGTGACGGCCCGAATCGCGGAAGAACTCGGCCATGGCGCAGCCCGAGTAGGGCGCGATGAACTGCAGCGGCGCGAGATCCGACGCCGGCGAGCTGATCACCGTGGTGAAGCGCATGGCGTCGTTATCTTCCAGGCGCTTGACCACCTGGGCCACGGTCGACTGCTTCTGGCCGATGGCGACGTAGAAGCAGTACACCGGGGAGCCGCCGGGCTGGTGACTGGTCTTCTGGTTGATGATGGTGTCGATGGCCACCGCGGTCTTGCCGGTCTGGCGATCGCCGATGATCAGCTCGCGCTGGCCGCGGCCGATCGGGACCATGGAGTCGACCGCCTTGAGGCCGGTCTGCAAGGGCTCGTGCACCGACTTGCGCTGCACGATGCCCGGCGCCTTGAGCTCGACCTGCTGGTAGGTCATGGCCGAGCCGTCGGCGTTGGCCAGGGGGCCCTTGCCGTCGATGGGCTCACCGAGCGCGTTGACCACGCGACCGAGCAGGGCCTCTCCGGAGGGCACCGAGACGATGCGGCCGGTGCGCTTGACCAGGTCACCTTCGCGGATGGAGTTGGCCTCACCGAAGAGCGCCACACCGACGTTATCCTCTTCGAGGTTGAGGACCATGCCCTTGACGTCGTTGGGGAACTCGAGCAGCTCACCCGCCAGGGCGCTCTCGAGGCCGTGCACGCGGGCGATGCCGTCACCCACCGTCAGAACGTGACCGGTCTCCTGGACGTCGACCTTCGCATCGTAATTCGCAACCTGCTGGCGAATGATGCGACTGACCTCAGCAACTCCGATGTCCATGTTTGTTCTCCGTTGCGGGCCCGGCGTCGCTCCGGGCGTGTTTCATCGGCCGTCGGGCCGCTCGGTCATTGCACGTAGCCGGACAGCATCCGCTCGCGCAGTCGTTCGAGGTGATTGCGAACCGATCCATCCCACACGGTGTTGCCCACCTGGATGACCAGGCCACCGATAAGTTCGGAATCGACCGCGGTTTCGAGCAACACCTCCTTGGCGTAGCTCTTCGTCAACATGGCGTGCACGCGGGCGCGCGCTGCGTCTGTCATGGGCGCGGCCGTGGTCACCGTCGCCTGCACGCGGCCGGTGCGGCCGTCGAGGATCTGGCTGAAGTGCTCGTGGATCGCGTCGATGGCGTCGATGCGGCCGCGATCCAGCAGCAATCGGCTCAGGTTGCCGACCGGGCCGGTGAGCTCGAGCTTGTCGATGATCGAGGTCAGCAGCTCGACGCGATCGGCTTCGGCGATGGTCGGGTTGGCCAGGAAGCGGCCCACCTCGGGTCCTTCGCCCAGCAGCTCGACCAGGCGAGCGAACTGGGCCTGGATGGCGTCGTGATTGCCCTGCTCGTCACAGATCTCGAGCAGCGCCTGGGCGTAACGGCGGGCGACGGCGGACTGACTCATGCCTGCACCTCCGCATCCCGCTTCTCGAGCTCATTGACCACCCGATCCACCAACTGCTCCTGCTTGCCGTCTTTGGCCAGGCGCGTGCGTACCTGAACCTCGGCCAGCTCCAGGGCCACCTCGGCGGCGTGGCGGGCCAGGTTGTCGCGGATCTTCTTGGCTTCCTGCTCCAGGCGGGTTTTTTCGTCCGAAGCGATGCGATCGGCGGCCTTGCGGGCGTCCTCGAGAATGCGATCGACCTCGACCTCGGTGCCCTTGCGCACATCGTCCAGCACCGTGCTCAGCTCGGCGTCCAGGCGTTCGAGTCGGAAGCGGTACTCGTTGTACTTGGCCTCGGCCTCCGCGTGCATGGCGTGGGCCTTCTGGATCTCTTCGGCGACCGACTTGTGGCGTTGATCGAGCATGGCCGCGATGGGCTTGCGCCCGAAGTACACAATGATGCCCACGAAGATGATGAAATCGATGATGTAGTAGCCGTGGACCTCAAACTCGAAGCCGGCGTCACCACCCGCCAGGGCGATGGCCGGTGTAGCCAGGATCAGGGCAGCGGTCAGCAGCCGGGCCAGGGGAGCGCGCATCATCAGCCCTCCACGATCTTGTCGGCGATCAACACCGAGATGGCGGCCGCTTCCTTGTCGATCTCCGCGCGGGCTTCGGCCTCGGCGCGGACCAGGGTGGCGATGCCCTGGGTGATCCGGAAGTGGGTCTTCTTCTTGACGTCCTGGACCAGATCGGCGGCCTTCTGCTGGGCCTCAGCGCGGGCGGCAGCGCGCTCAGCCAGCGCCTTCTGCTTCTGCTTGGACGTCGCCTCCTCGTAGACAAAACCCTGCTTGTCGGCGTCGCGCAGCATGGCCTTGGCCTGATCGCGCGCGCCTTCGGTCCGCGCATGCCGGTTCGTGAAACGCTCCAGCAGCGGGTTGAAGATCAGCTTCGGCAGGGTCAACACCAGGGCGAGGAAGAGGAAGAGCTGGATGAAGAACGTGACATCCAGATCGACCAGGCCGGCGCTGTTGATCACGAGCTCACCGGCGTGCGGTAGGGCAGCGGCGAGCGGCATCGGGACGACGGGCATCGGTGTTGGGGCTCCTCGGGAGACGCCAGCCGCTGTGGCGACGTCGGCCTCCCTTCAAAGGGCGCGCGGGAAGTACCACTTTGATCGCGGGGGGTCAACGTGGAAGTGATGGTCGATTGACTCCATGCAACCCGTTCGCCACACTGCCGGGGCTCGCCTGGAGGGGTGCGCTCGAACCCGCACGGTCGCGATCCGATGCGGCAAGGAGATGGTTGCGATGAAGAAGATGACGATCCCCATCCTGGTCGCAGGGACGATGCTCGTGGCCGCCGGCTGCGGCAACCAGGCCGCCACCCCGCCCGTCGCCCCGGCGCAGTGCGGCGCCGGCACTGCGCTCGTCAACGGCGTCTGCCAGGTGGTCAATGACACCAACATCAGCAACCCCGCCGACACCGGCGGCGGCGCCACCGACGCGGGCAGCACCACCAAAACTGACACCGGCGGTGGCACGGTCACCGATGCCGGCACAACGCCGAAGACCGACGCCGGCGGCGGCACCACGACCAAGGACGCCGGTGACCCCGTGGACGCGGGCCCGCCCGATCCGTGGTGCGACTGCCCCCCCGAGAAGAAGAACCCCGCCGGACTCGAGCACGGCAAGAAGTGCGACAAGCACGACGACTGCCTGTACGGCTACTGCATGACCGGCGGTCACCTGACCGGCTACGACGACGGCGTCAAGTTCTGCACCAAGAACAACGCCTGCGGCAGCGGCGGTGACGCCACCCAGTGCGAGGCCGACGGCAAGTTCAAGTCCGGCTTCGAAAAGACCAAAGAGAGTGGCAACGACAAGTTCAGCGGCAAGAAGTGCGGCAAGGTGGTCAAGGTCTGCGCCAAGCAGTGCAAGAGCGATGGCGACTGCAAAGCCTGGAATCCAGAGCTGCCCCACTGCATCAAGACGTCCACCAAGTACGTCTCGATGGGCGTCATCGGCATCTGCGTCAAGAACCCGCTCAAGTAGCCCAATCTGGCCGGCTTCGGGCTGGCCATCTCCGGAGGCGCGTGGGTTCTGGTGAGCCCCCCGGTCTTCAAAACCGGTGTAGGGCGTGACGAGCGTCCTGGGGGAGTTCGATTCTCCTGCGCCTCCGCCACTGGAA
>CAYTLW010000149.1:0-17010 GCA_964438735.1 uncultured Enterobacteriaceae bacterium
GTGATGTCCATGTAGCCGCACAACGCCTGCACCATGGGGTCGTAGCCGGGCACCTTGGGATGGTCCAAACCCATGGCCGAGATGGCGCACCAGATGAGGTCCGGCCGGTCCGCGCTCAGGGTGTCGTAGTCCATGCCCAGAGGCTGGTGTCTCATGGGCAGGGTGTTGGTACAGAAGACGTCCACGGGCAACTCGTCGACCAGGCGTTTCAACGTCGCCCGCCCCTGGGCCTGCTTCAGGTCCAGGGCGATGGCCTCCTTGCCGGCATTTGGGGCCACGAAGTAGCTGTGTCGATCCTCGCCCGCGACCGCGCGGCCGATGAATCGATTGGGGTCCCCCCGAGAGCGCTGCCCCGGTCGCGGTGTGGCCTCGACACGGATGACCCGCCAGCCGAGATGCACGAATCGTAAGGTTGCGTACGACATGGACAGCGCCTGCTCGACGCTGAGCACGACAGGCTTGCGTTTGGCTGCCGGGCGGTGGTCTGTCACGTCGTCATCTTCCCCTTACGCGACCGCATGGCCGCGTGTGCTCAGTCGCACGCAGTCAGAAGCGCACGGGCTCCTTGTAGGTGCCGAACACGTCGCGCAGCACGCCGCAGACCTCGCCGACGGTGCACCAGGCCTCGACGGCGTCCATGACCGAAGGCATTACGTTGGCGCCGCTCTTCGCCGCCGCCTTCACCGCCGCCAGGGTGCGCGCCACCTCGTCGCTATCCCGGCGCGCGCGGATGCGCTGCAACCGGATAATCTGCTTGTCGGCCTCCTGGGCGCGGTAGGGGTGGTACTCCACCTCGCGGCTGGCCTCCTCTTCAACAAAGCAGTTCACGCCCACCTTGTGGTCGGCGCCGCTCTGCAGCCGCTTCTCGCGCTCCCAGGCCTGTCGATTGACCGCCGCTTGCACCCGGCCCTCGGCGATGCCGTTGACGATGCCGCCCTCGGCGTCGATCTGCTCCATCGTCTGGACCATGAGCTCTTCCATGCGATTGGTCATGGTCTCGATGAAGTAGGAGCCAGCCAGCGGGTCGACGGTGTCGCACAGCCCGGTCTCGTGCATCAGGATCTGCATGGTGCGCAGCGACAGGCGGGCGGCATGCTCGCTGGGGATGGTGTAGGCCTCGTCATAGGAGCACAGGGCCATGGTCTGGGTGCCCGACAAGGCGCTGGCCAAAGCGTAATAGGCGCCACGCACGATGTTGTTCTCGGGCTGCTCGATGGTCAGTCCGCCACCGCCGCCGCCAGCGATCATGCGCAGCTGCAAAGAGCGAGGATGCTTGGCGCCGTAGCGCTCCTTGAGCAACTTCGCCCACAGGCGTCGACCGGCGCGGAACTTGGCTACCTGCTCCCAGAGGTTGCCGTGGATATCGAAGTTGAAGCTCAGCCCGCGCGCGAACTGGTCGATGTCCAGGCCGCGGGCCAGCACGTGGTCGATATAGGCACAGGCGATGGACAGGCCGTATCCCATCTCCTGGGCCGGCGTCGCCCCGGCTTCGCGAATGTGGTAGCCGCACACGCTCACCGCGCTGTAGCGGGGCACGTTATGGGCGCAGAACTCGATGGTGTCGCCGACCAGGCGCATGGAGGGCTCGACCGGGAAGATCCAGGTGCCGCGGGCGACGAACTCCTTGAGGATGTCGTTCTGGGCCGTGCCGCGCAGACTCGACAGCTCGAAGCCGCGTTTGCGGGCCATGGCGAAGTACATCGCCATGATGGGCACCGCGGCGCCGTTGATGGTCAATGAGACCGAGATCTTGTTCAGGTCGATGTCGGCGAATGCCTCTTCCATGTCGGCCAGGGTGTCCACCGACATGCCTACCCGGCCCACCTCGCCCTCGGCCAGGGGATCGTCCGAGTCGAGCCCGCACTGCGTGGGCAGGTCAAAGGCCACGTTGAGCCCGGTCTGGCCGTGTTCCAGCAGGTAGAGAAAGCGGGCGTGGGTCTCCGCCGCGGTACCGAAGCCGGAGTACTGGCGCATGGTCCAGGGCCGCTGGCGGTACATATTCGGGTGAATGCCTCGGGTGTAGGGATACTGACCGGGCTCACCGATACCCTCCGAGCCGCCACTGTCGGCCAGGGTCTGGGGCGTGCAGACCGGGTCGACCTCGACGCCCGATTCCCACAACAGCGGGGCGATGGGCGGCTGGACCCTCTTGTCGGACGTCTTGCTCATGCCTGCTCCCGACGGCGCTGGACCCGCTGCTGGACGAAGTCGACGATCTGCTCAAAGGGTGTGCCGGTGGCGAATACGCCGTGCACGCCCAGCTCGGCGAGCGCCGGGTGATCCGGCTCGGGCACGTTGCCGCCGACCAGCCACAGCACATCGTTGAGCCCCTGGGCCTTGAGCTGCTCGCCGACCCGCCGACAGAGCGGCAGGTGGGCACCGGAGAGGATCGACAGCCCGACCACGTCGACGCCTTCTTGGAGCGCCGCCCGGGCGATGGACTCGGGCGACTGGCGCAGGCCCGTGTAGATGACTTCCATGCCGGCCTCCATGAAGGCGCGGCAGACCAGGCGGGCGCCGACGTCATGGCCGTCCAGGCCCGGCTTGGCCACAAGGACACGGATCGAAGGGGTCGGTTCAGCCAAGGCAGCCTCCCTGGTAGAGAGTCGATCTCCGGAGCGCGCGGGTCGCTCGATTTCGCACCGCGCCGTTCAGAATAGTCCCCGCGCGATGTTCACGCGCAGGATCTCTGACGTGCCGCCGCCGATGAGCGTAAATCGGATGTCCCTCAGATAGCGTTCGATGGCGTGGTCGGTGGCGTAGCCGTAGCTGGCCAGGATGCGCGCGGCCCGATCGCAGATGCGATGGCCGGCCTCGGAGGCGAAGAGCTTGGCCATGGAGGCTTCGGTCGCGTTCTCCAGGCCCTGCTCGCTCCGCCAGGCGCCCCACTGGATCAGCTGCCGCGATGCCTGCAGGTCCACGGCCATCTCCGCCAGGTGGTGCCCCACCGCCTGGAACTTGCGGATCGGCCGGCCGAACTGCTGCCGCTCATCGGCGTAGGCGCGGGCATCCTCGAACGCCGCCCGGGCCACGCCCAGCGAAAGGGCGGCGGTCATCAATCGGATCTCGGCCAGGATTTCGCGCAGGCAGCCCATGCCCATGCCCGGCTCGCCGAACAGACAGGTGGCCGGCGTATTGTCGAAGAAGACCTCCGAGGTCAGCGACGCCTTGACCCCCATCTTGTCGATGCTGCGGCCCACGTGCAGCCCTTCGGCGCCCTTTTCGACCAGCAACCAGCTCAGCTCACGCTCGCCGGTGCGGGCGAAGACGGTGAAGAAGTCCGCCACCGGCGCGGAGGTGATGAAGGTCTTGCTGCCGCTGATCAGCCAACTCTCCCCATCCCGAACGGCCTTGGTCGTAATCGAACCCAGGTCGCTGCCGGCGTCGGGCTCGGTCATGCAGATCGTGGAGATGAGGTCGCCGCGCAGGGCCGGCACCAGCAACCGTTGCTGCAGAGCCTCGTCGCCGAAGCGATGCAAGAAGAACGTGCCCATGAGCGAGTGCATGGTGCACGCTGCCGCCACCGCCAGGTTGCCCCAGGACAGTTCCTCCACGGCCAGCAGATAGGACTGCACGTCCAGCCCACTGCCAAAGGGCGCCGGGTAGCGCATGCCGAAAAAACCCATCTCGCCAGCGCGCTTGAAGATCTCGTGCGGAAAGCGCGGGTTGGCGTCCAGGTCCGCCGCCGTGGGGCGGATCTCCTGTGCTGCGAAGCGATGGAACGTCTCGCGAATGGCCTGCTGTTCTTCGGTCAGTGCGAAATCCATCGAGACTCCTTCAGGTACCCGCGGTCTGTCGCAACACCGCCGTCTCCTCAACCTGGAGCTCCAGCGTGTCCGGGTCCAACACCACCCCGTATCGCTCCCGTGCAGCCTGCAGGGAGATGACGCCGTTGCGCACTTCCTCGCGGACCTTTTCGGCTGGTCGCAACAGGGGCGAACCGAAGCCGCCGCCGCCCCCCGCTTCCTGCACATACAGCGTCCCCGTGGGCACGCCCGTGATCAGGTCCTTGCTGGTTGGCACCACCAGTTGTCCGTCAGGATAGTGCAGCTCGATCTTGTTGAGCGTTCCGTCGCCGCCTTCGAAGAGACCGAATGCCGGCTCCACGTCGCCGTCGCCAAAGGTGATGATCTGCGTGCCCTCGCCGCCGACGCGATATCGCGTTTCCACGCCGAGACCCCCGCGGAACTGGCCGGGGCCGGCTGAATCGCAGAGGTATTCGTGGTGCTCCAGCAGGTGGGGCGTCATCTGCTCGAACATCTCGTAGTCCTGGTCGAGCACGCCGCCCGAAGCGTCGATCATGCCGATGTGGTCGTAGCCATCGCAGTCGTTGGCAGCGCCGGAACCGCCCTTGAGGCCGATGAAGAGGATGTCGACGTAAGGCCCGCCCTTGCGGGTGTCCTCGCCGGTGGACAGGGAACAGAGCAAGCCATTCCAGCCGGCGGTGACGCGCTCGGGCATCACGTCCGCCAGGGCGCGGATGATGGCGTCGGCGTTGGGCGGGCAGAGGTGGTTGCCGAAGGTGGTTGCCGCGGGATAGGCGGCGTTGAGGATGGTGCCCTCGGGGATGATGATTTCGATGGGCGCGACCATGCCGTGATTGTGGGGAATCAGCGGATCGACCATCTGCAGGAAAGTCAGGATGGTCGCCGAGGCGCTGGAGGTATACGTGCCGTTGACGAATCCGTTGGTCTGGGCGTCGGTCTCTGAATAGTCGAAGACAATCCGCTCGTCTTGCACGGTGATGGTGACCCGAATCTGGTAGGTGGAGCCGGGGTTCTTGCCGTCGAAGTACACCGTGGCTTCGCCCTTGTACGTGCCGTTGGGGATGGTGCGGATCTCGGCTCGCATCATCTTCTCGGTCGCCGCCATGAGCGCTTCGGTGTGGGCCTGGAAGACCTCCAGCCCGTACTTCTCGATGAGCGCCAGCAGCCGTCTCTCGCCCACCGTGCAGCTACCGATCTCGGCCCGCATGTCGGCTTGAACGATGTCCAGGCGCACGTTGGCGAAGATGAGATCCCACACATCGCGGCGCAGCTTGCCGCGCTCGTAGACCTTGACCGCCGGGATGCGCAGGGCTTCCTGCCAGACCTCTGTAGCGTTGGGGTTGTAGCCGCCGCGCACGTTGCCGCCGATGTCGGCCTGGTGCCCCTTGCACGCAGCCCAGGCCACCAACCTGTCGCCGACGAAGATGGGCTTGAACGCCGCCACGTCGTTGTTCTGGTTACCCAGGGTGAAGACGTCGTTGTGGAAGAACACGTCGCCCGGGTAGATTTCACCACGGAACTTCTCGGCGATATGGGCGCAGACGGGGCTCAGGGAGAAGCTCAGGATGGGCAGGTTTTCAGTCTGCTCGAGCATCTTTCCTTCGGCATCGTACAATCCGGTCACGAAGTCCTTCGCTTCGCATAGGATGGGCGAGCGGGTGGTCTTCTCCATGGCCAGGCTCATCTCGTCGGTGATGGCCTTCAACGCTCGACCGAGGATGGACACGAGCACCTTGTCGATCTTCACGTCGCCGATCTTGTCGTCACCTGCGTTCATGCGGCACCTCCGGGGGACGAATCGATGCGGGTCAGCGCGGCGTTGCCCCAGCGGTCGATGTGGGCGTGGAAGCTGGCCGAGACGAAGATGGTGGTGTCCACCCGTTCGATGAGCGCCGGCCCCTCGATGACCAGATCCGGCACCAGTCGATGGCCGTCATGCACCGGCACAGACTCGAAGCACCCCCACTCTGGCACGAAGGCGCGCCGCTCACCCTTGCGGCTTGAGGGCGACTGCGCCGTTGGCATGGGCAGCTTCGGCAGCTCGGGTTTGGCCGTACGGCCGACGGAGCGCACGCGGATGTTGATGAGCTCCAGCCCGGTCCCCTCTTCAGCCAACTGGTAGCCATACAGGCGGTCATGTGCGGCGTGGAAGGCGTCGGCCAGGCTGGCGTGGTCGCCCGCGGCGATGGCCTCCCGGCTCACAGGCACGGTGACCTCGTGGTACTGCTTGAGATAGCGCAGGTCGAGCGAGACGGCGTGCTGGGCGCGCTCGGCAGGAACGCCCTCCAGGTCCAACAGCGCCTGACCCTCAGCGATCATCTCTGCGACCAGACTGTCCAGCCGGGCGGGCTCCAACTCTGCCAGCGCGCCGACGCAAGAGCGCACGAAGTCGTGCTGCAGGTCGCTCATCAACATGCCCACGGCGCATAAAATCGACGCCTGGGCCGGCACGAGGACGTGCGGAATCTCCAGCTCATCTGCGATCATACATGCGTGCAACGCGCCCGCGCCGCCGGCCACCACCATGGGGAACTCACGCGCATCCAGGCCGCGTTTCATGGTCAATTCGCGCACGCCATGGGCCATGTTGGCGTTGATGACCCGGTACATGCCCGCGGCCGCGCCTTCCACGTCCAACCCGAGTGGATCGGCCACATGCTCGGCGATCGCGGTGCGCGCCTTGGCCACGTCCAGGGGCAGCTTGCCGCCGGCGAAAAAGCGCGGATCCAGGTAGCCCAACACCAGGTCGGCGTCGGTACAGGCCGGCAAGGTGCCGCCTCGACCGTAACAGGCAGGCCCCGGCGCAGCCCCCGCCGATTGCGGACCCATGCGCAGCAGACCGCCAGCATCGATCCAGCCAATGGACCCGCCACCGGCACCGATGGTGACGATCTCCAGCATCGGCAGCGCGATGCGCAGGCGGTCGATCTCGCCTTCGGCTTCGAAGGCCACCTCGCCACCCCGGACCAGCGAGGCGTCGAAGCTCGTCCCCCCCATGTCCACCACCAGCGCGTCACCGCCGCCATGCAGACCCACGTACGCCAGCCCGGCGCCCGGCCCGGCCGCTGGACCGGATAACAACGTCACGGCCGGTCGAGCCAGCGTCAGGTCGGGCAGGCCAACACCGCCGCTGGACTGCATGATCAGCAATACGCCATCGAATCCGGCCTCGGCCAGCCGGCCGGTCAGCGACCCGATGTAATCTCGCAGCACCGGGCCGACGTAGGCGTTCAACGCCGTGGTCGACACGCGATTATAGAACCGCACCGTCGGCAGCACCTCAGAGGACACGCTGAGGAATGCCTCCGAGAGCTCCTGACGCACGATCTCGGCGGCCGCCCGCTCATGACCGTCGTCTGCAAAGGCATTCATGAAGCAGATCGCCACCGCTTCCACACCCTCGTCGCGCAGCGTCGCCGCCGCCACCCGCACCCCATCAAGGTCCAGCGGCGTCAGCTCCGCCCCGCGCCAGTCCAACCGTCCGCGAACCGGCAGCCGCAGGTGTCGGGGCACCAGGGGCACGACGTTCTGGTAGCGGTTGTCGTACTGCTCTTCGCGGATGCCGCGCCGCATCTCGAGCGCGTCGCGCACGCCCTCGGTCGTGATCAAACCGGTCTTGGCGCCGCGGCGGGTCAATACGGCGTTGGTCGTGACGGTTGTGCCGTGCACGATGGTGTCGATTCGACCCGCCAACACCGACAACTCGACGCGGTGCGCTTCGGCGATGGTGCGCAGGCCATCGAGCACGCCGATCGAGGGGTCCTTCGGCGTGGACAGCACCTTGAAGGTCTGCACGTCGCCTTCGCTGGACCACAAGAAGAGGTCGGTGAACGTGCCGCCGACGTCGATGCCCACCTTGAACGTCGTGGCCTGATCAGAGGTCGCCATGCATTGTCCTCCCGCAGTTGCGGATGCAATTGGCTACAGCGTCTGCGGCGTCGATGCAAGCGTCGCGATTCTGCGCCGCTACCAGCGACCAGAATAGACGGCACCCGAATGGTAAAGCCGTGACACTGCGAGTCGCGCCGACGGACGATGGGTGTGCTACACTGCCGCGGCAACGGCATGAGCACCGCGCTTCCAATCGATGAGGACGGCGCGTTGACAGCCATGATGGAATACAACACCGCGAGCGATAGACAGGCGAGGTTTGGGATGACGACGAAGATGGCAAGATGGGCAGCGCTGGGTGCGTGCTGCGTGTTGATTGGAGTGTGTGCGCTGCCGACAGGGTCGCTGGCGGCCACGCCTGGCACGCTGGTCGTCGAAGGCATGCTCTCCTCCTCCGGCGGGGGCGCGGCGGCCGACGGCCTCTATGACATCACGTTCTCGATCTACAACGTGCAGACGGGCGGCTCTGCCGCGTGGACCGAAGGCACGACCAAGGTGGCCGTCAAGAACGGGCAATTCAGCCACGTGCTCGGCAACGCCAAGCCGCTCAACGCGACCATGCTGGGCAAACTCAACAAGGGCTGGCTGGGCCTGAAGATCGGCCCCGATCCCGAGCTCCCCAGGCAGCGCCTGCACTCGGTGGCCTACGCTGTCATGGCCGACACGGCGGCGAAACTCTCCTGCTCGGGCTGCGTCGCTGGCGCGCACCTCAAGTCCGGCTCGGTCGGCGCCAACAAGGTCGGCTTCACGTTCGCCGGCGCCAAAACCAAGGGTGGACCGGCCAACGTGGCTATGGATCTGCAGTGCACCGGATGCGTCACCGTCGCCGAACTCAAGATCGACAAGGATCTCGATCTGGGCGGCAACGCGCTGAAGGCCAAAGCCGTGGCCGCAGCCAGCGTGTCGGCCACCACCTTCCAGGGTGACGGCAGCAAGCTCACGGGCATCAAGATCCCCTCCGGCGAGTGCAAGGTCGCCGGCGAGGTGGTCAAGGGCATCAACCCCGACGGCACGCTCAAGTGCGTCAAGGCGATGGATCCCAAAGCGCTGCCCGCCGATGGCATCGACGAAATCAGCAACTACCTGCTGCACAACCAGTTCCAGAACACCGACTGCATTCCAAAGGCGGTGCCGATCAAGGACAACAATCCCGTCGGCGTGTCTTCGGAGCTGACGTTTGGTGACTACGGCCTGGCGCAGAAGCTCGACGTGCTCATCGATGTCAAGAACAGCGACCTGAAGACCGTCATCATCAAGCTCTGGGATCCGAACAACGTCGAGTACCTGCTGTGGGACAAGTCGAAGGCCGGCAACAGCCTGTCGGGCACGTGGCCCTCAAAGACCAAGGTGCTCAAGGGCGACCTGACCAAGTGGGTCGGCAAGAACCCCAAGGGCAAGTGGCGCATCCAGGTCATCGATGGCAAGTTCCTGAACAACGGCAACGACGGCGCCGTCAACAAGTTCTGCATCAATATCCAGACCTTGAGCAACAAGAAGATCAAGGTGCAGGGCGACCTCTGGGTCACCAACAAGATCCAGGGTAATGGTGACACCGTCGACATCGGCACACTGCGAATCGACGCTGGCAAGGGCGTGTGTGATGCCAAGCATATCGGCGTGCTGCGCGGCGATCCGAAGAAGGGCCTGCTCAGCTGCGACGGCAAGTATTGGGTCAGCGCAATGGGCCAGCCGCCGATCTTCCAGGGTGGTTGTGACAACTCACACCCCGGAGGAAATGGCACCTGGTGGAATCGCTGCCTCAGCCGAGTCTCCGTCAACACAGGCCCCGAGTATTGGCACCTGGACAGCAAGTCGAAGACGGGCAGCTCGAACAATGCGTATGGCCGCTTGTACATCGATCGCGATGGCTGGTACGAGGTCAACACGGCCAATTACGGCCACATGCGCTACATGCACCACTACATCTACGTCTCCAATGTGGCCATCGGGCAGATCGTCACTTACAACTACACCAACCACCCGCGCGCGCTGGCGTTCAGCAAGGTCATCTACATCAAGAAGGGCCAGTACATCCAAGCCCGTGTTCACGGTGGTGGCGGCACGAGCCACCTGTGGCACCAGACGAAGGCCTCGCTCAATGGCATCACCTACAGCGGCCACAACTGGCTGACAGTCAAGTACATGGGCCCGAAGCTCTGACCGCAGACGCAGGCGCAAAACAGACAGCACCCGAATGTTAAAACCGCGACACTGCGCGGCGACGTCGGGTTTCGACGGGGCCAATCCGGCCGGTCAGCCAGCGAGGCCGACCCCGATCTCCATCGCCCGGCGATTTGCGTGCAGGAACTTCTTCGGCGAGCGCGCCGCCACGGATTGCCACAGCGCCTCGGCGTCGAAGGGCAATATGCCCAGACCGGCCAGGGCGCCGAGCATCATCACGTTCAGCGTCCGTTTCTCGCCTACGTCGGCCAGCAGTGACGGGCCGTCCACCACGGTCACATTGTCCGTGATGGCGCCAATCTCGGCGGCGATGGTGTCGAAGGGCGGATAGGTCTCGCCCGCCCGGCTCAACAAGTAGGGCACCACGGTGCCTCGATTGATCACCACGTGGGTGTCACTGCGCAGTCGCTCGCGCACTCGGACCACCTCGAGGGGCTCGAATCCGACGACCACATCGGCGCTGCCGGTCAGGAAGGAGCTGCGCCCGGGTCCCAACAGGACCGTGCATTCCACGCTGCCGCCTCGCTGGGACATGCCGTGCAGCTGACCGACGACGACCGGGATGCCGGCGCCGTGTGCAGCATCGCCGAGCATCCGTGCGGCTGTCAGCACTCCCTGACCGCCCGCGCCCACCAGCAGCACGCCGAGCCGACGCGACTCGGTCGTAGCCGTCTGTCCACCTTTGGGGGGGGCGCTCATGACGCAGCTCCCAAAGCGCCCGGCTCGATGGCGTCGTTGGGACAGACCTCGGCGCAGACCCCGCAGCCGGTGCAGAGGGTGGTCTCGATGGCGATTCGTCCGTCTGCGGCGAGCTCAAAGCCGGGACATCCCAACAGGTCGATGCAACTGCGACAGAGTCCGCATCGCCCGCAGAGCAGGCAGCGCTCGGCCTCGGCGCGGGCGGCCGCTTCGTCCATGACGCCGACCACCTCGCCGAATCCGGAGCGCCGCGCCTGCAGAGGCCGGTGTGGCGCCGACTGCCTGGGCTTGCGGGGCAACGCTGGCGACGGCAAAGGCGCAGGCCGGGCCGTGGGTGCCGGCGGCGGTCGCTCATTGGCCAGCTGGTCGCCTCTCAACCGGCGGTCGATGGCCCAGGCGGCGCGCCGGCCGCTGGCGATGGCCGCGGTCACCGTGCGTTCGCCTGGGACCAGGTCGCCAGCGGCGAAGATGCGCGGATCGGGACTCACGCACGTGCCGGGTTCGACCAGCAGGCAACCGTTCTGATCTATGTCGGGAGCCGCCAGTTCACCGATCAACGCGTCGCGATCCGGTCGCTGTCCGATGGCCACCAGGACCACGTCAGCCGCCAACGTCAGGCCGTCGACCTCCTCCAGCAGGGGCTCGAAACGCACCCCTGCCGCCGTCAGGCGAACGGGCTTCACGGCCACGTGCATGGCGACGCCCTCGTCCTCAGCGGCGACGATCTCCTCGGCCAGCGCAGGCATCTCGTCGCGCGGCTCCAGGCACGCGATGGCCACGGACGTCGCGCCCAGGCGCAGGGCGCAGCGACCCGCATCCATGGCCGCGTTGCCGCCACCGATGACCAGCACACGCTGATCCCGGACCTGGACCCGGGCACCGGCTCGTCCATCCGCATCGCTCTGGGCCTTCAACCACTCCAACGCCGATACCAACGCGGGCGCATCTACCTCGCCTGCACCTTCGAGCTGCAGGACACGCGGCTGATGCGCTCCGATGGCCAGGCAAATCGCAGCCACGCCCTCGTCGAACAGGGCAGCGGTGTGCAGGTCGGCGCCGAGGGCCCGTCCGCCGTGAAAGGACACGCCCAGTTGCAGCACCCGGGCGATGTCCCGCTCCAGCGCCGCCGGCGGCAGGCGGAAGGCGGGGATGCCGCGCGCCAACAGGCCACCGGGTCGATCCGCTGCGTCGTAGAGGTCGACCGCGTGGCCACGCATGGCCAGCTCAGCTGCGGCCGCCAGACCCGCCGGACCGGCGCCCACCACAGCCACGCGTTGTCCGGTCGACGGCGCCTTGTGGTGCACCAACAGCCCGGGCGCAGCCGTGCGCGCCCACTGGATCACGAAACGCTTCAGGTCGTTGATGGCCAGCGCGCCGTCGCTGTCGCGGCGCACGCAAGACGCCTCGCAGGGTCGGTCGCAGACGCGACAAACGGCCTCGGGAAGCACCACGCGATCGACGATATAACCCAGCGCCTCTTCGTACTCGCCAGCGGCGATGTGACCGATATAGCCCTGGATGCAAAGCGACAGGGGGCAGCGCTCACTGCACGGCGCCTGCTCCGGCCGCACTTCGACAGGCCAGGCAGCCCGCGCCCGGGCCATCACCCGTTGCCAGCCCTCCGTCAGCGGCTGGTCGCAACGCAAGCCCAGGTGGTCGCGGCCGCACGAACGGCAGCGGGCGTCTTGCACCACCAGGGATTGCTCGCTGAAGGGTCGTCCGCTACTGCGCGCATCGTGCACCGGGCAGACTCGTTGCACGATGACGACGCTGACCCCTGACGTGTGCCGTGCCCGTTTGAAAGCGGCGATGGTGGCCGGCTGGTCGTAGGGGTCCACGACCTCCAGCGAGGCGGGCTCCAGGGCGCGGACCACGGCCTCGATTGACGCCTCGTGTTCGGACTTCGCGGCCGGGCTTTCCTGGAAGCCGGTCATGGCGGTGACCCGGTTGTCCAGGATCACCGCCGCCAGGTTGGCCCGCTCCTTGATGGCATCCAGCAGGGCCGGCATACCCGAATGGAAGAAGGTCGAGTCGCCCATGAATCCAACGGTCCGCTGGCCGGTCACCTTCGCCACGCCAGAGGCCAGGGTGAAGCCGGCGCCCATGCAAAGCAGCGCGTCGGCGGTGTCCAACGGCGGCCCGTAGCCCAGCGTGTAACAGCCGATATCGTTGAAGAAGAGTTGCTCATCATCGAACGCGGCGCGGGCGGCGACATAGGCGGCTCGATGGGGGCAGCCGGGACAGAGGGTCGGCGGGCGCGGGGTGGCGGTGAGCGCGGCTGTGGTTGTGGCTGTGGCCGTGGCTATGGCTGTGGCCGTGGCCGGTTGTTTCGCGACGACTTCGCCGAAGGCCAGACTCAATCCCGCCCCGATGACGTCGGGCGTGTACTCGAACTCCTCAGGGAAGTGCCCGCTCAACTTGCCCAACACCTCCACCGGCAGCTTCCTTCGGGCGCAGAGGACCAGCAATGCTTCCTCCAGGTAGGGCGACAGCTCCTCGACCACGAGCACCTGCTCCACGCCTTGGAGGGCAGCGGCGATGGCGTCTTCGGGCAAGGGATACAGGCCGCCCAGGGTCCACAACGCCACGTCCAGGTGATCGCTCAGACCGTCGAGCACGTCGGCGCAGGTCGCCGCTGGTGCGCCCGCGGCCAGGATGACCCGCCGGGCTGGCCTGCCGCGTCGGAAGAGCCCTTCCTCGGTGACCATGCGACGCGCTGTGGCGAGGCGCCCCTTGATCTCCTGGCGCATGCGCCGGGCGTTGATCGGGATGGGCACGTAGCGCGATGGATTCGGCCGGAAGCCGGCCGTCGAGGGGGTGCGCAATGAGCCCATGGCCACCGACGTGCGGCTGTGACAGACGCGGGTGGTGGGGCGCAACAGCACGGGCAACCGGCTGGCCTCGCTCAACTCGAAGGCAAAGCGGGTCATCTCCAGCGCTTCTTGCGGCGTGCTGGGATCGAGGACCGGGATGTGCAGCATGGGCCCCAGTCGCCGTTGGTCCTGCTCATTGGGGCTCGTGCGGCACGAGGGATCGCCAGCGCTGACGATGACCATGCCGGCCTCGACGCCGATGTAGGGGATGGTCGAGATGGGGTCGCCAGCTGACATCAGGCCCAGGTGCTTCATGGCGCAGATGGAGCGAGCCCCGGCCAGGGAGGCGGCGAAGGCCATCTCGACAGCGATCTTCTCGTTGACCGAGTACTCGAAGTGAAATCCCCGCAATGGCGACAGGCGGGCCAATTCGTCGGTCACCTCTGACGATGGCGTGCCCGGGTAACCGCTGGCAAAGCCGATGCCGGCTTCCAGGGCGCCCCGCACAATGGCCTCATTGCCGAGCAAAAGGGCGGCGTGCCCAGGCGTGTCGACCAGCAGCGGGTGACCGCCGCCGGGCGCCGATCCGCCTCCTGGAACCCCTTGTCCCATCTCACCTCCGCCAGAGTTGGCGTCGGGTCCGTCGCGTATGACCCTCGTTCGTCATTCAGTCTTCGACCCAGAAGCGCCGACGGCAGCGTGGGTCACCGTCGGGCATGGCCTCCAGGGTCTCGAAGCGCAGGCGGGTGCCGTGTTCGGCGTTGACACCGTCGACCGTGGATTGGAACCAGTGATCGCAACCGGGCCGATCTTCGGCCATCAGGCCGGTCTTTTCATGCCACTGATGCCACGGGCAGCCGTCGTGGGTCAGCCAGGCCTCGTCGCCGCCATCCCCTTTCTGTACAGACGCATCTTCGCCCATGCAGACGCTGCTCCAGGCGATGCTGGCCGCCACCTGGGCCGCCACGGGTGCGTCCAAGTCGATCCGCTTGTTGTAGGCGCGCGCGGTCTCGCGGCCGGTGATCTGCCACATGCGATTGGTGACATCGGCCGGGTTCACACCCGGGCAGAGGTCCACTACGGCCTCGTGCCAGGCGAAATGCTGTGCACGCACGATCTCGCACAGGATGGCAAAACGCTTCTCGACGGGGATGTCGGACATGGGAACCTCGCTTCGTGGGCCGGGAGCAGCGGCAGGGGTTTCATCCTTCCGCCTTTGTAGCTGCTGTTGTCAAGAATAGGCCCGCAGCCGCCGGCTGGTGCCACAGACCTTGCATGTGCCAACCTCCAGGTCCTGCCGGCGGAGCGCCATGTCCCCCTTTGTCCACTTCATCCTGCGCCACCGGATCGGCGTGCTGCTGGCCTGTGCCGCCATCACCGCAGTCGCCGTGGCGAGCATGACCCGGGCCCGTGTCGGCACATCTGTGGCCGAACAATTCCTTGGCGAGCGGCCCGAACACACCCGCTACAAGGAGCTGATCGCGGAGTTCGGCAACGACGAGGTGTTGATCGTCGGCCTCGACGCCGTCGACGTGCTCTCCGAAGCCGGCCAGGAGCGGTTGCGCGCTGCGTTGGACAAGATCGAGGAGCGGCCAGAGGTCGCCCGGGTGACCAGCGTGTTGGACGCACAGAGGGTCAACGGCGACGGAGGCATCCTGCGGATCGAGGGCTGGGCCGACCTGGCCCTGGATCAACCCGACAGGTTGAACGCCATCACCGCTGCCATCGCCAAGGACCCGCTCACCGGCGGTCTGCTGATGGCCGAAGATGGCACCAGCGTGGTGCTCATCGAGCTGGCGCCGGATGCCGAACGCAAGGCGGAAGAGCTGGCCGGACTGGTCGTGCCGCTGATGGCACCTCTGGAGGAGGCTTTTGGCGTCGACAAGGTGCACGGCGCCGGCTTCATCTACGCGGTCGCCGAGAGCCTCCGGCAGGTGGAGATCAACGTGACCCGCATCTTCCCGGTGGTCGCGTTGGTCCTGCTGCTCACCGTCTGGCTGCTATTCCGTCGTCTGTGGCCGGCGGCGCTGGCCTTGCTGGTCGCCATGCTGGCGGTGGTCTGGATGCTGGGCGCCCTGGTGGCGCTGGACCCGCAGCTGCATGCGCTGGTCTCCATGGCCCTGCCGGTGGTCCTCATTGTGGCGTTCTCGGACGTCGTGCACCTGTGTTCGGCCTACCTGCAATTGCTCGACGGTGACGTCACCAAGGAGGAGGCCGTCCTGGCCACCGCCGCCGAGGTGGGCCGCGCCTGTTTGCTGACCTCGGCGACGACCTTCGTCGGTTTCGTCAGTCTCGCCATCACCCCCACACCGATCATGCACACCATGGCCCTGTCCCTGGCCCTGGGGGTCGCGGTCGCGTTGTTGCTGGCGGTGACCGTGGTGCCGGCGTTGTTCTCATTGCTGCCGCGACCGGCTCCGCTGCGTGTGGGCGCCACGGCGCGCACCCAGGCCGGGCTGGATCGCCTGCTGGCCGTCGCCGCCGATCTGTCCCATCGGCGCCCGCGTACGGTGGTCCTGACGTTCGCTCTGGCATCCGCTCTCGCCGTGGGCTGCCTGCCCTGGTTCGCCATGGAAGCCGACTTCGCAGCCCGTTACGACGACGACAACCGGGTCAGCATGGATGTGGCGTGGTTTGACAAGCACTTCGGCGGCACCAACGCCGTGGAGGTCTACGTACGCGTGGCCGGCGAGGGCGACCTGCTCGATGGCGACCGTCTGGCCCGCATCGCCGCCTGGCAGGATCAGATCGTGGCCTCGCCCGGCATCGAAAACGGCAGCTCCCTGGTCGACCTGGTGCGCCGCATCCACACCGCCATGAACCCCGGGGCCGCGGCGCTGCCCGTGAACCGCCGCGCGCTGGCCGAGTACCTCGAACTCTTCACCATGTCGGGCGGCCGAGAGCTGGAGCGCCTGGTGGACTTCGACCGGCGCACCCTGCGCGTGGTCCTGCGCAGCGGCAACAACGGGGCCCGGGCCACGGCCGCGGTCGGCCAACTGGCCGAAGAACGGGGCCGGGCTATGCTCGGCGACGACCTGCAGGTGGAGGCCAGCGGCATGCTCTATCTGCTCGGGTTCTTCTTCGAGCAGATCCTCGACGGCCAGCGCCTGGGCTTGGGGGTCTCGTTCATCGTCATCGCGCTGATGATGATGGTCGGTCTGCGCTCGATCCGCGTCGGCGCCCTGTCGATGATCCCCAACCTGCTGCCGCTGCTGGCCCTGGCGGGCATCATCTCCGTCTGGTTCGACGAGGTGGATACGGACGTCATCATCATCGGCATCATCGCCATCGGCATCGGCGTTGACGACACCATCCACTTCCTGATGCGCTATCGCGTGGAGGTCAGCGGCGGCAGCCCCGAGCCCGTCCGCCGCACATTCTCCTTTGCCGGTCGCGGCATCGCCATGACGACCATCATCCTGGTCGCTGGATTCCTGCCCTGCGCCGCCAGCGGCTTCGTGACCATGCAGATGTTGGGCACGCTCCTGCCCATCTGTCTGGTCGTCGCTTTCGCGGCCGATGTACTCCTGATACCGGCCATGATCCGGCTGGGTTGGATGCGACTCTGAAGCCGCACAAGAGCCCGCATCCACGCGCGCCCGCGAGCAGACCTGACCCAAAGTCGGTCGAAGCCCTGAAACTGTAGGAGAAGTAGAAGA
>CAYTLW010000150.1:0-16802 GCA_964438735.1 uncultured Enterobacteriaceae bacterium
TTCCGGAAGCCCCCTCGGCCCGAAAAACGTCGTTTTCGGGCCTCACCCCAAAGCTTCGCCGCCGCTGGCGGCGGGCGGGCCGGCAAGCGACCCGCCGGTGCGTCGGCAGTATCGAATTCGTAACGTCTGGCCAACCGCCAGCGGACCGACTCACCTCCACAGGGTAGCCCACCCGGCCACGTTTGCCACATCCCTACGTGGGCGCCGCGGGGCATGGATGAAGCCTCATCCACCGGGGTGTCGTAAATGGGGTGGTCCTGCTCCAAGATGAAGCCGCCCCGAAGGCAAGACCGCGAATGGGGCACCGGTCGCGATCGCGGCACGATTCATGCACACAGTCAGCGTCCTGCCCGGCGCGCAATCGCCCACCGCGTCGTGGCCCACCTGGAGATTCCATGCATATCGGCCTTCTGTCCGACTACATCGCCGCGGATTGCACCTTCGGTCCTGCACTCGCCTGCCAGAGCTTTCGCCGCAATATGCAGCTGCGCGACCACGACGTGACCTTGATCGGACCGAAACCCGCCAGTTGGATGCGGGAGCCCCCGCCCGGTTCGATCCAGCTGACCGCAGGCAGCTTCCGGCAGTACCAGGGCGTGCGTTTCACGTTCCCCTGGCCGGTGTCGGCGTTCACGAAACTTCCTGATTTTGACGTCATTCACTCCAACGCCAACTCGCTGTTGATGCGCTGGGCGCCCATGGTGCGGCAGCTGCATGGCGTGCCGGTTCTGCACACCAATACCACCTACCTTCCCGAGTTTGCGCATCACGCGATCCCGAAGAACATCCTGGAGTTGCCAGGCACACGACGCTTTTGGGACTGGCTGACGGTGGCGTTTGAGCGCTCCTTCGCCAACGTCTTCAACAATGGCGACGGCCTGATCGTGCTCTGCCAGGGTCTGGTCGACTACTGGGAGGGCAAGGGCCTGCAGGTGCCGATCCACGTGATCCAGCGACCCATCGATGTGCGCATCTTCAATCGCAAGTTGAAGGACGACCCCTTCCGCGCCGATTTCAAGCGCGGCAATCGGCTGCTGTGCACGGCGCGACACTCCCGCGAGAAGTCCATCGACCGCATGCTGGAGTACTTCGCACACCACGTCCTGCCCGCCTCCCCGGACGCCTCGCTGACATTGATTGGCGACGGTCCGGCGCACGCCGCCCTGGAGGCCCAGGCCAAAAGCCTCGGCGTGGCCCACCGGGTCGACTTCCCCGGCGAGATGGCCCAGCGCGAACTGCCGGACTGGCTCGGTCACGCCGACGTCTATGTCTATACCTCGTTGAGCGAGACCTTCGGCCAGGTGATCAGCGAGGCCCTGTGGATGGGTCTGCCCGTGGTCGCGCTGGACGACAAGATGGGCGTCGCCCACCAGGTGAAGAACGACCTGAACGGGCTGCTGATCGACCCCAAGGGCGCCGATGTGGCCGATGACTTCGCTGCCGGGGTCAAAGCCCTGCTGGACGACCCCGCACGCCGCCGCGCGCTGGGCGAAGGCGGCGCCTTGCGTCAACGCGAGACATCGGCGCCCGAAGTGGTCTATGCCGCCTACGAGGCCGCCTACGCCAGCGCCAAGGAGCACTACGCCAGCAAGCCGCCAGCGCATGTCGGCCGGCCGGGGATCGGCCAGGCCATGAGCATGGGTTGGAACTGGATCTTCCCCTGGGCGTGGCAGCACGCAGCGCTGCTGGGCACGGGCCTCATCTCGTCGGGTTATATGCCCAACCACAAGGCCCCACTGGACGCCGCGCCGGACAATCCCGCCGACGAGGCCTACGCACACGACGGTGGCTCTTCCATGGCCCGACTGCCGCACTGGATGCAGGCCGCGCCGCCGGCGACCTCGGGCGACGACAGCCCCGAGCCCGCCGACACGCCGCCGGTGAACTGAGGCGACAAGACTGCCGATGGCCGACCCGAGCACCGTCCCGCCGCGAGGTCATTTCGTCTGGCTGGGCGATCGCCTCTCGCCCATGGCCTGGCTGTCGATCCGCTCCACCCTGGCGCGCGCCGACCTGGACGGTGTGGTGCTGCACCAGGTGGACGACGCCCTGGCCGACGATCCGCAGGTCGTCGCCCTGCTCCAACACGACGGATTCGAGCTCCGCCCTTGCCGCCTCGAAGAGCTGCTGGAGCCCAAGGGGGCGGCGCCGCTGAGCGCCGCGGAGCTGGACCGGCTGGGTCACATCTACGGCCTGCTCGACAAGCCCGCCAGCCGGGCCAACGTCATCCGGCTGCTGGTGCTGTTGCGAGAAGGCGGCCTGTACCTGGACACCGACGTGGTGGTGCTGCGCTCGCTGCGTCCGCTGTGTGACCAGCCCGGATTTGCCGGCCTCGAACGCGTCTGCCTGCCCGCCGCCGTCCTGGCCAGCAGGAACCCCCTGATCTGGGCCCGCGCCGGCGCCCTTTTAGGTCTGCGTGACGTTTTTTCCCGCTTGCCGGGGGGTGTCTCCGGCTGGCGCAAGGTCGAGGGCGTCTATCACCTCGCGGCCAACAACGCGGTGCTGGCCAGCGCCCCCGGGCACGAGGTCATCGTCGCTGCCCTGGGTCGCGCTGCCGCCATGTCGGTGCAGGACGCCACGCGCATGTACGCGCTGGGCCCCAAGTTGATCGAATACGTCACCGACAATCGCAGCACGGAGCGGTTCCGACTCTACCCGCCCGAGGCGTTTTATCCCTATCCGCCCGAGATCTGCTGGCACCTCTTCCGCCACCACCCGCAGGCGACACCGGAGACCGCGTTCGACGAGGCCACATGGCTGGTCCACCTCTACGACTCGGTGGTCAAGCGCCGCCACGGTCGACCCATCGACCTGCAATACCTGATGGACAGCCGCGGCAAGAGTCTCTTTGGCCGCCTGGTCGAGCCCTGGCTGGACGAGTGGTTGGCCTGTCAGCAGCGGGCTTGAACCAACCCGGCCCCGGCCCTACCCTCCGCCGACCATGCGCCGCTTTTTGTACATCACGCCCTACTTCCCGCCCCTGGCGCGAACCGGCGCGCTGCGTCCGCTGAAGTTCGCACGCCACCTGCCCGACCACGGCTGGGCCCCTGTGGTGCTCTGCGACCTCTGGCCTGGCGCCAGCACAGATCCCGGGCTGATGGAGGCCGTACCGGAGTCGTCCATCGTCCTGCGCGACTACAGCCGCCGGGCCCGCCCCGCCATGCCGGCACTGGAGCGACGCTGGCGCAAGGAGCAAGTCCGCAAGGACCGGCCGCCACGGGACGCTCCGGCGCCGACCAAACGCCCCCTGGCCGAACGCCTGCTGCCGGGCTGGATCTACAATCCCGAGCTGGTCCCCCTGGGCGAGCACAGCCCGCGCATGCCCTATGCCATCCGGCAGGGTCGCCAGATACTGGAGCATTTTCCCTGCAAGGCCATCGTGGTCAACGCCGACCCCTACGCAGCGACCCTGGTGGGCGCTCGCCTGGCGCGCGAGTCGGGCCTGCCCTTGATCCTGGACCTGCGCGATCCCTGGGCACCGTGCGAGTTGCGCCGACCGCGTCGTCCGCCCCTGGTCTCGGTGGTCGAAGACCGCCTGGAGCGGGGCGCGGTGCTGACCGCGACGAAGGTGATCCTCAACACTCGCTCCGCATGCGAGGCCTACCGCGATCACTACGCCGGGCTGGCCCCGGAGCGATTCGACTGGATCCGCAACCATTACGACCGCGAGCTCATCGGCGACGGCCAGCACCGGGGATTTGGTCGCTATACCCTGCTCTTCCTCGGCAATTTCGGCCGCTTCATCAAAGCCGACACCCTGCTGGGCACCCTGGCCGAACTGCGACGTCGCGGTCATGACGCCAACGCGTTGCAGCTGGTCGTGACGGGCCGTTTCGGAGAGTCGGATTGGCGCATGGCGCGCGGCCTGGGCGTGGAGTCCATGATCCACCTGCACCCGCACGTGCCCTATCGCGAGATCGGCGCCATCATGGACGCCGCAGACCTGCTGGTGCTGCTGGTCCAGCCCGGTGTGCGCCAGCGCCTGGCGTCGAAGTTTTTCGACTACCTGGCCAGCGAGCGGCCGATCCTGGCCATCGCAGACAACGATGAACAGGGCGAACTGCTCGACGAGACCGGCGCCGGCGTGATGATCGGTCATGGCCGTATCGACGAGATCGCCGACCACGTCGAGGCCGAGATGGCCAGGGGGCGACAGCGCTCAGTGCCACGGCTGAGCGCCGGCGATACCAGCGCGTCGGCGAGCGCCAAGTTGGCCGGAATCCTGGACCAGGCGAGCGCTTCGACGCGCTAGCGGATCGACGATCCGCGGGGAATGGCTGCCATGTGGAAGGTCACCTTGAGCGAACTGGTGTTGACCGATGACGACCGGCAGGCCGTGGCCGACGCGCTGGCGTCCAATTGGCTGACCATGGGCGAGCGGACGCGCGCCTTCGAGGCGGCCTTCGGCGCCGCGCTGGACGCTGACGATCCGCCCCATTGCGTGGCCGTCGGCAATGGCACCGCGGCGCTGCACCTGGCCCTGCTGGCGCTGGATGTGGGGCCGGGCGACGAGGTCATCGTGCCCTCGCTGACGTTCGTCGCTTCGGTCAACGCGGTGCTCTACACGGGCGCCACGGCGGTGCTGGGCGACGTGACGTCGAGCCAGGAACCAACGCTCTCCCCGGCGGCCGTGGAGGCGCTGATCACCGAACGTACGGCCGCGGTCATGCCGGTGCACTATGCCGGTCAGCCAGGCGAGGTGCTGGCCATCCGCCGACTCTGTGACCAGGCGGGCATCCACGTGGTCGAAGACGCCGCGCACAGCCCCCTGGCCGACGCGCCGCCGGACGGCTCGGGCGCCATCCACCCGCTCGGCACCATCGGCTCCGTGGGCTGCATGTCCTTCTTCAGCAACAAGAACATGACCACGGGCGAGGGGGGTATGGCGGTCACCCGCGATCCGGACATCGCCGCTCGCCTGCGCCTGCTGCGCTCCCATGGCATGACCTCGCTGACGCTGGACCGCCACAAGGGTCACGCCCACGGCTACGACTGCACGGCCCTGGGCTGGAACTATCGGCTGGACGAGGTGCGCGCCGCGCTCGGGTTGTCGCAACTCGGCCGTCTGCCGCAGAGCAACCTCCGACGGGTGGAGTTGGTGGCCCGGTATCACGAGCGCCTGGCTACGGTCGACGGCGTTGAAGTGCCATTTGCCGAGCGCCTGGCCGCCGATCTGGACGACGCCGAGCGAGGACGTCGCCTGTCGCCGCACATCCTGCCTGTGCTGCTGCCGGAGGGCACAGACCGGGACGCCGTGCAGAATCGAATGCACAGCGCTGGTGTGCAGACCTCGGTGCACTATCGGCCGATCCACACCTTCACCCTGCACCAGGACCACGAGCGGGTGCGCTGGACCGATCTGTCCGTCACCGACAGCATCGCTTCACGGCTGTTGACGCTGCCGCTCTATGCGACCATGACCGAGGACGAGATGGACCTGGTGGTGGCGACGCTGAAGGCCGCGCTGACCGATCGATTGGGGAGCGGGAGTGGGAGCGGGAGCGGGAGCGGGTGCGGGAACGCGCTATAGCGCCAGCGAGACCCTCGACATCAGGCCGTAACCGGCTGGGGCGTTGGTGCCCGACAAGGGCAGGCCCCAGTTGTTGTAGACACCCTGATGCTCCATCGCCAGCCGCAGGCAGAGCTTGCTGACGCAGTAGTTGAAGTAGGGCGTCAGGTAGATCATCGACGAATCGGTGCCGTCGGTCTCCTGCTCGTCCCCGCTGCTGGGATCGGTCACCGTGGTCTTGGCCTGGCCGATGCGGCCGAGCCTGAGGCCCACACGGGCGCCGCTGAACAGGTGCAACCCGGTGTCCAGCCACACGTTGGCGATGGTGCCAGCGGTCACCGACGGCGTTGTGGCGTCGCCGCCGCCCTCCTTCTCCAGGAAGGTGTTGATGTCCAGGCCCAGGCTGGCCGAGAAGCTGCTGGACAGGCTGAATGAGCGCGACACGCCCAGGAAGAGGGCGTGCATCTTATCGCTGACCGCCAACTCGCCCTCGGGCGTCGTATCCTCGGCCTGCATGTCGTAGACCATGCCCACATTCCAACGCCAGCCGGCGCCGGAGAAGCGCAGGCCCAACGTCAGGTCGCCGAGTCCCGAGCCGGTAAACGAGCTGGCGCCATCACCGGCGTTGACCAGCTCGGCCGTGCGACTCACCCACCGCATGCGTCCGTAGATGCCGACCACGTTGGCCAGGTCCGCCTCGGCGCCGATGAGGATGGGCATCTCGTTGTACTTCAGGCCGCTGTCCTTCTCCTCGCCGGCGCTGTCGTAGATCTTCTCGTTGTTGAAGGTGTTCAGGCCAAGCGATACGCGGAAGTAGTTCTTGCGGCGGCTGCTGTAGGAGCGCCCGCCGCCGCTCACACCGGCACCGGACCAGGTGTAGGGTTTGCCGGCCCGACGCATCCAGCCGGCGATCTTGCGATTCTGGCGGCGATTGCTGTAGCTGCTGGTCTGTTTGGACAGGCGGGCGGCGACGGTCATGGTCTTGCCCGACGACGCGCGCAGCCGGTAGGTGTAGGGCTTCCTGCTGTCCTTGTGCACCTCCAGGCTCTTGCCACAGGCGGGCACGTCGTACACGCCGGGCGTCTTGCCGATGTACTTGGTGTCGACGAAGACCAGCGCATCCAGGGCGCTGCCGGAGGTATCGGACGCCTTGATGTCCAGCCGACCCATGCGCGCCTTGGGTTTGACGTCGACGTAGGTGTGCGAGTTCGGCTTGACGAAGATGTGCTTGCGGAAGGGCTCGTAACAACTGTTGTTGACCGTGATCAACGTCGCTCCGGCGCGCACCCGCTGGCGACTGCGGCTGTACTTGGACAACAGCTTGCCATCCACCTTCACCGGCACCGTGTTGCTGCCTCGGATGGAGACTCGGGCATAGCCGTTCACCTTGGCGCCGAACTCGAGCTTGGCGTCGACCAGGAAGACCTTCTTCTCCTGCAGGTGCAGATCCTGCTCGAAGGGCGCCTTGCCGGCGTACTCCACCCGCACCTTCTTGGCGCAGACGGGCACCTTGTAGGCCCGTGGTGTGGTGCCGGTCTGCAGCTTGCCATCGACCAGCACCCTCGCCTCGAGGTCGTTGCCCTTCTCGTCGACCGCGCTGACCTTGATGGCCGACGGCCGCGGCTTGGGATTGAGTGGCACGGTGCGGGTCTCGCCGCGCTTGACGTTGATGACCTCGCCGGCCTTGTAGTAGCAGCGGTTCTCGATGAGGATTTTATGGGGCCCCGGTTTGAGCCGCATATTTCGGAGATCGTTGCCCTTCATCTCCCTGCCATCGACCGCGACCGAGAGGTTTGAGGGCGTCGGCGTCACCGTCACCGTGGCGAAGTCCGGCTTCAAATCCCAGACCAGGTTCACGTTGCCCTTCACCTCGACGATCTGCTTCTTGGGTACGTAGTTGTCCAGCTGCATATCGACGTTGTAGCGGCCTTTCTCCAGCGCCTTGGAGCAGGGCGTCTCCTTGCAGACGAGCTTGCCGTCCACCAGCACCACCGCGCCGGCCGGATTGGAGCGGAACTTGACCACCGACTGCTCGGACGCGCCCGCGGTGGGATCCCACTCGCCGCCCTGGTCGCCGCCGATGTGACCTTCCTTGACCACCGGTCCCCGCCGCGCGGGTCCTGCCTGCCGTCCGAAAGTGCCACCGCTGGGGTGTTCCGGCGACTGTCGCAGATTGCCCGTCAGCGCGCCGACCGCCTCGCGCACCGCCTGGGCCTGGCGCTTTTCGCTATAGGGCACGTAGGTGCTGGTCAGCAGGCAGCCCGTTTCGGCCGAGTTCAGGGTCAGGGCCAGCTTCTGATTGCGACCCTTGCCGACGAGTTTGGCCGACAGGAGCGAGTTGGCCGACACCGCCGCGCCAATCTTGCACTGGTGGTCGGGCCGCCCGGCCATGCCGTGGCTCTCTTTGGCGATGTTCTTGAGCTTCTTGCGCTCCTCCTTGCTCAACACGACATCGAACTTGCCGGTCATCTGCACTTCGCTGCGGACCATCATCTCGAGCATCTCGCTCGGCCGGCCGTTGTTGTCGAACCCCTCCACGGCCACGCGAGGGTTCTTGGCCAGGATCTTGCGAACCTCCTGTTCGACCACGTCGATATGGCCCTTCTTGACCATGAGCTTGCCCTGCCAGGACCACAGGAATGCGGCCGGGAGCTTGCCCTGGACACCGAACGAGTTGCTGATGAAGCCGTCGTCATCGCAGATGCGATGGTCGGGATTCCAGGGCACGTTGGCGCAGCCGCCGCCCGGATCCAGCGTGTTGATGACGATGAGGCGGAAGCCGTCGTCGCGATATTTCTCGTGCAGCGCCCGCCAGCGCGGCACGGACTCCATGCACGGCTTGCACCACGTGGCATAGAACTCCACCGCCACGACCTTGACGCCGGGGCGATGCAGCCACTCGCGAATGTCCAGCTTGCCGCCAGCCTGCGCCGGCGCGGCGAGCCCGCCAATCATCACCCACGCCAATCCCACCGCAATGGTCCAGCGAATCATCCGTTGCATCGGTCTGGCTCCCTATAACCGGTTCGACGGCCGAGTCTGCCACAGCGGGTGGCGTATTGCGACATCCGGCCGGGTTGTCAAGACGATACATTCCAGACGTATGGGTGCAATGCCTGCGCCTGCGCGCATCGTGCGACGTCTTCGCAGGTCGACCGATTGCCGCTATCCTGCGATGCCGGAAGGTGTGCGCATCCCCGCCCTGGCGCGGTGATAGGAGGTCCGGAACATGGCGCAGGAGCGGGTGGCCATCGTGCTGGCAGGCGGCAAGGGCTCTCGCCTGAAGCCCTTTACCGCGGTCATCCCCAAGCCGCTGGTGCCCATCGGCGACGAGAGCATCGTCGAGGTGGTGTTGCAGCAGCTGGCCGGGCACGGCTTTCAGCGGGTGGTGATGAGCATCGGCCACCTGGGTCACCTCATTGAAGCCGTGCTGGGCGATGGCAGTCGCTACGGCCTGGACATCGAGTACGTGCGCGAGCCGTCGCCGCTGGGCACGGTGGGGCCGCTGCACCTGGTGCAGCGCCTGCCGGAGCACTTCCTGGTGCTCAATGGCGATGTGCTCACCGATCTCGACTTTGACGGCTTGCTGAGCCGGCACGTGGCCGATGACCGCACGCTCACGGTCGCCACCTATCCGCGCCGAGTGGCGGTCACCCTGGGCGTCATCGACACGGACGACAGCGGCCTCGCGGTGGGATTCCGCGAGAAGCCGAGCTACGACTTCCAGGTCTCCATGGGTGTGTACGCCATGCACCGCCGGGTGCTCGCTCACATTCCGGCCGGAGAGCCCTTTGGCTTCGACCAGCTCATGGGCACGATGCTCGCCAAGGGCGACCCGGTGGGCACCTTCGACTGGGGACATGGGCGCTGGCTGGACATCGGCCGTCACGGTGACTTCGCCGCCGCCCAGGAGAGCTTCGCCGCCGAGCGACATATCTACCTGCCCGGCGCCCCACCGACCCGCGGTTAGACGATTTCGATCCGCGGGCGAGCGACCGCCTCAGGCGCCGGCGACCTGCCACGCGCGCTCCACGCCGGCCAGGACCGTCTCCGGACGAAAGCGCTCGGGTAGCTGCCAGTCGGCGGTCGGCAGCGTCAACGCCGCCTCCATCGCGTCGGCGAGGGCCACGGGCGTACGCTCGCTGGCGATGGCCGGTGCCGGCAGATAGGTGGCCATGTCGCCCACGTTGACGGTAGCCATCCGTGTACCGATGACCAATGCCTCCTTGCACACCTGGGGACTGCCCTCTCTTACGCTGCTGAGCGCCATGCAGTCGGCTTGCTGGATGCGTTGCCATACCTGCTCGCGGGTCAGCCCACCGAAGGTCTCGTGACTCACCTGCCAGCCTCGCTCGCCGAGCACGTCGGCCGCCGCCTGAAACAGGGGATAGTCCTTCTCAGCGCGCGGCGGATTGGCCGGAAAGAGCAGCCGCAATGGGCCCTCGCGGCGCCGCTCCAGGGGCTGGGACATGGTGCCTCGGAACTCGACCCCCACGTGCGGGTGGCATGGCAAGGTGGCCACCTGCTCCGCGGACAGGCCCAGGTCGATGCCCAGCTGCCTGTGCCGGTCATTGGGCACCAGCAGGGCGCCAAGATCTCGCACCAGCGCGGCCACATGGCGACCGGTTCGACGCCCCGGCAGGGCGCCGTCGAAGTCCCAGCCGTGCACGGTGCCCACCAGGGCCGCATCGGTGGCTCGGGCGAGCGAACGTGCCAGGGCCGCGACCGGAAAGAGCGTGTGGCTGTGAACCACTTCCGGCGTCCAATCACCGAGCCAGTCCAGGACGCGCTGGCGGAGCCGGGCGACCGTGCGCAGGGGCAGGGTCGGCAGCAGATTGGACGGCAAGCGATAGTAGAACGGAGACAGGCAATCGACGCCCTGATAGGTGAACGTCTTTGGCGAATCGCGCACGCCGTGGAAGTTCGGATCGCGCCGTTCCCAGACTGCGGGCATCCAGGCGCGTGGCACCACCACGCGCACGTCATGGCCCGCCTCGCGCGCCAGCGCCACCTGGTCCGCCACAAAGAGACCACGCCAGGGCGCGCCCGGCAGGGGGTGCAGCGAGGTCACGATCAGCACGCGTTTGCACAAGGGGATCTCCCGGCGGCACCGGGGGCCGAGGATGCCGACCCGACGCGTCCCCGACAAGCACCCGACCGGGTGAGGTGCGGCTGCGGCACTCTCCCTCGTGTTCGATGTGGCGATCCGCGGCGCCATTGTGGCATGATGGCGGCCTCCGGTGGGCGATGGCCCACCGTGACCCGGCACACGCGGCGGATCCCCCGTTACCGCCCCCACGACGACGCGAGCCCAGCACTGAATCGTTCTTCTGCCAACAATGAACAGCGCCGCCGGCGCGCTTCGCGGACCGACATCGACCCGCTGTTGGGCCAGCGAATTGATGGTGATTTCGAGATCGAGCGACCCCTGGGTGTCGGCAGCCACGCCGACGTCTTCCTCGCCCGGCAGCGATCGGTGGGCGGGCGTCGAGTCGCCTTGAAGATCCTCTCTCGCCTGCACCTGAGCCTGCGCGAAGCGGACTTCCGGCGCGCGGCCATGGCTCTGCTGCGCGAGGGCGAATTGCTGGGCGGGCTGCACTCTGCGTGCTTCGTCGACGTCTATCGCACCGGCATCCTGCCGGATGAGCGACCCTATCTGGCCATGGAATATGTCGAAGGTCAGACCCTGGCGGCCATGATCGCCGACGGCAACACCCTGCCCATCGACGTGGTGGTCGACATCATGACCGGTCTGGGCACGGGTCTGGCCGAGCTGCACGGCACCGGCATGGTTCATCGCGATGTGACGCCGGCCAACCTCATCGTCACCCGTGACCCGACCGGTTCGCTCGAGGTGCGGATGTTCGACTTCGGCACGGTGACCAAGGTCTCCAGGCGCGCCGATCGCCATCGCATGGGCTACGATCCGGAACACCCGCTGGGTACGGCCGCCTACATGAGCCCCGAGCAGGCCGCCGCCGGCGTGGTGGACGGCCGCAGCGATCAATTCGCCGTGGCCAGCATCGGCTACGAAATGCTCGCCGGTCACCGCCCCTTCGACGTCGCCGACAGCGGGCCACGCCCCCTGCTGGAGTACCTGCGAGGCGACGGGCCGATCCCAGCCCGTTCCCTGGCGGAGCTGCGCTCGGTACCCGACCTGTTGGGCGAGGCGATCCACCGCGCCATGAGACGCGACGCGGCGCTCCGCTTCCCAACCATGGTGGAGTTCGTCGAGGCCATGGTGACCGTGCGTCGGCGCGCCCTCGCCGCCACCGGCAAACACCAGAAGACCCTCTTCGGTCGGCTGCTCGGCGGTAGCAAATGAAGGCCATCGTCGCGGGCGTGGCGGTGGTCATCGTCGCCGCGCTGACCCTTTTTGCGCTGTACCAGGCGGTGCGATTCTACGCCGGCATCGGCCGTCGGGGCGAAACCGAAGCGGCACACGATATCGACGAGACCCTGCTTGGCGACGAACATCGGCGCCACCTGGCCGGGCTGCGCGAGGTGCAGTTCGACTACGACACCGGCAAGATCGACGACGACGACTACCGCGCGCTCCGCCGTCGCCACGAGATGGGCGCGGTCAAGGCCATGCGCCAGATGAAGCAACGAACTGCTGCGCCTGCGGACGCGGAGAGCGAAGGCTGATGATGTCCGCCCGCCCCCCCGTCGCCGCTCTCGTCGCGGGGCTGACCTGCCTGCTGGCCGCGAACGTGGTGTCGGCCCAGGTTGCGCCCGCCGCCGAAGCGACCGCCGCCAAGGTGCCCGCTGAGAGGGCAATTGCTGCCAAGGCAAACGCGGCCAAGGCAAACGCGGCCAAAGGCGACACCGTCGATGCGCCGTCGCCGGCCACCGCAACGGCCTCAGATGGGCCCATATTGACGCTCGACGACGTCACCTTGAGCGCCCGGATCAACCTGGAGGCGCGCGACAACGCCCTGTCGGCGTTGCTGCTGTACACCTTCCGCACGCGGCGAGCAGGTCGGATCCGCTGGACGGCCAAGCGGCCGCTGGTGCTGCCGCTGCTGGTGCCTACGGTGCGCGGCGAGCCGGTGGATCGAGGTGTGATCCCGAAGGCTGCGCGCCATGTGCAGACCAAGAGTGGCGACAAAGTGAAAGTCGAACAGCGCGGCGGCGGCATGGTGCTCATCGGCGAGCTCGTCAGCGGCAAGCCGGTCGACATTCGCGTGTCCTATCCGATCGCCGCGGTCGACCAGGAGGTCGAACTGGGCTTCCGCGGCGTGGTCGGAGAGACCTCGCTGGCGATCGCCGCCGTGGGTATGGCGCCGGTGCGGATGCGCCTGCAATCCGATCGTACCGCCCGCATCGCGGAGCATCACGAAGGCGAGGAACGCTATGCGGCCCTGAGCCTGACCCGCCCCCTGCAACGTGGCGAAGTGGCTGTCATCCGGGCCATGGACCTGCCGACGGCGCCGACCTGGCCGGGGCGCACGCTCGCGGGCATGGCGGTGCTCATCGCGATTGGCATCGGCGCCACCTTTTTCCGGCGCCGCGAGGCGGCCGACGAGGTCGACCGACCGTGAGCCCGTCGCCGCCGAGACTCGAAGCCGTCGACCTGAACTGGTCGGCGGGCGGGCGCTTCGTGCTGCTGGACCTGGCCCTGCGCCTCGACGCCGGCAGCCTGGCGGTGATCACCGGCCCCAACGGCGCCGGCAAGACGTCGCTGCTGCGCATTCTGCACGGCACCACCCGGCCCGACTCGGGCCTTGTTCGCATCGACGGGGTCCCGCTGGCCGAAGTGCGTCCGGGTCACCTGGCCCAGCGGGTCGCTATGCTGGGCCACAAGCCCGGCCTCTTTCTCGACCTGGGCGCCGTGGAAAATCTGCGCCTCTTCGCTGCCCTGGCCGGCCGTCCCATGAGCGACTCCGCGGCCGGTGAGCTGCTGGACAGGGTCGGCATACGGCCGGCCGATCGGCGGCGCGCAGTGCGTCATTTCTCTCGCGGCATGCAGCAGCGCACGGGTCTGGGGCGCATCCTGGCCACCGGTGCCGACGTCTGGCTGCTGGATGAGCCCTCCACGGGCCTGGACAGCCAGGGACGCGCCCTGCTGGCCCGGGTCACCGGCGAGGCTCGGGATGAAGGCGCCGCGGTCCTGGTCATCACCCACGATCCTGAGGTCCGACAGCTGGCCGATCATCTCCTGGACCTGCACCACGGCCGACTGCACGCCGATCCGGAGCCATCATGAGCGCCCTGCGCCTGACCTGGCTGCTGCTGCGCAAAGAGGTGCGCATCGCGGCCCGCTCGCGCGAGGTGCTGGGCTTCACGCTCCTGTTCGCGGTGCTCTGCGTGCTGATCTTCGCGTTTGGCTTCCTGCGGGGTGGCGCCAGGGCTGACGAGTTCGTACCCGGCGTGCTCTGGGTCACGCTGCTGTTTTCCGGCACGGTCGTTCTCCTGCGCCTGTTCTCGGCCGAGGAGGAAGGCGGCGCCCTGGAGCTGGTCGTGCGCACCGCCGCCGGCACGACGCCGCTCTTCTTCTCCAAGGCCATGCTGCAGTTCTGTTTCGCCGCGATCACCACCTGCCTGGTCTTGCCGCTGGTGTTGATCTTCTTCGACGCCGAGCCGCGGGGCCTTGCCACCATCATCCTGGCGCTGATCCTGGGCCTGGGCGGCCAGGCGCTTGTTGGCACCCTCTGCGCGGCGCTGCTCATCGACGTGCGCCTGCGCGAAGTCATGTTGCCGCTGGTGCTCTACCCGACCGTGGCGCCCCTGCTGATCGCCGGCGTCAAGGTGACCGCCCTGGCCCTGGTGGGCGGAGATCCCGAAGTGATTCGGGGGTGGCTGCTGCTGATGGTGGTCTTCGATCTGGTCTTCATGCTAGTTTCCCCGTGGTTGCACGCCCGCGTGTCTGATCTCTGATCGATCGCACGTCGAGGCCGATGTGGACATGCCCCTGCCCATGGAAGACACCCGCGTACCCATCCGCAGGCCTCTCGCGCTGCTGATCCTGCTGCTGCTTGCCGGTCTGCTGATCGAATTGTCGCTCTATCGGATCGCGGCCCATACCCCAGCTGATGTCGAACTGGGCGTGGTGCAGAAGATCTTCTACTTCCACGTCGGCTCCGCCTTCGCCATGCTGCTCGCCCTCGTGGCCGGCTCGGTGTTCAGCGCCACGGACCTGATTTCGCCTGGCGACCGGGTCGACGCCCTGGCCCGCTCCTGCATGGAGGTCGGCGTCGTCTTTGCCCTGCTGGTGCTGACTTCAGGCCCCATCTGGGCACGAAAGTCGTGGGGCGCGTGGTGGACGTGGGAGCCGCGGCTGACCCTGTCCCTGCTGGTCACGCTGCTGGCCATCGCCGTACTGGCGCTGCGCGGCATGGCGCCTGACAACCGGACAGGCCGCCGTATCGGTGCCGCCATGGCGGTCATGGCCGCGCCGGCGGCGGGATTCATCCACTACGCCGTCAAACTCTGGGGCGGCAACCATCCCTCGGTGATCAACGGCGGCGGCATCCAGAACGAGGCCATGCGCATCAGCTTCTGGCTGGCCGTAGCGGCGCTGCTCACCTTCGCCGCTGCCCTGGTGGCGGTGCGCTATCGCGGAATCCGTCTCGAGCAACGCCTCGACGGCTTGCGACTGGCCCTGTCTGCGCGCAGCATCCGCCGCCAACGACTGGCCGGCGCCGCTCAGGAGACCCCATGAACGCCCACGTCGGCCTGTGTCGCCTCGCCGGCGCATCGTGCCTGTCGCTGGCCCTGGTACTGTCGCCGACGCCCGGTCACGGCAATCCGGCGCCCAAGCCGGTGACCGAGACCGCGGCGCCGCCAGCGCAGGCCGCGCCAGCTGCGGCAAAGAAGGCGCCCGACAGCAAGGCGCGCATCACCTCATTCGGCGCGCCGGAGAGCCCGCGCGACCTGTCGCGATACAAAGAGGAGCCGGTCCCGGGCGGCACCTTCCTGGTCATCGCTTACGGCGTCATGTGGGCTCTGATCGCGATTCTGCTGGGCCGGATGCTGCTGTCGCAGGCACGCATCGAGGCCCGCATCACCGAACTCGAGGAGCGCCTCGAAGACGACGGGGATTCATGAGCAGTTCGCACATCTTCTTCATCCCGGCGATCCTGCTGGCCGGCGCCGTGCTCGGCTACATCTTTGGCCGGCGCATGTTGGTCGCCGAGCAGGCCGAACAGGAGCGGGCCTTCGAACGCAAAGCCGCCCGCCAGGCCAAACGCGCCGCGGCTTCCAGCAAAACCGAGACGTCCAGCGAAGCCGAGACGTCCAGCGACGCGGAGTCCGGCTAGTTCAGCACCTGTTGGAATCGCTTCTACTTGCGCTTCTTGTTGCGCGCCGGCTTGCTGTCGCCGCGCGCGGTGCCGCCCATGTTCAGGTCGCTCATGGTGACCATGGTCTTCTTGGATTTGGGCGTGAAGGGGCGCAGCTTGAACGCCACCACCTCCTTCTTGACCGGCTGGGTCTTCTCGACTTCGGGCGACTTTGGGATCACCGTCCAGCCGATCTCCTGCACGCGGGGCAACGAGGCGACGTTGGCGACCGGATCGGCTCCTTCCTCGCCGTCGTCGACCTTGTCTTGCTGCTTCTTGCCCTTGTTGGCGGCCATGGGGACTCCGTTGGTTGCCGGCTCAGCGATCGTCGCGGCGGAACTTCTGGCCGGTGCCGTGGATGCTGGCGTTCTTGCGCGCGGCGAGCTTCACACAACGTTTATCCAGCTCCCGAAGGTGCTCCACCAGGGTCGGCATGAAGGCGTCGAGCACCGACATGGCCAGCGGATGAAAGGCCGCACGCAGGCGCGCAATTCGACGCGTATCGATGCGGATCACCTCGGTATTTGTGCTCGAGAAGACCTCGTAGGGGGTCACCTGCTGGTCCACGAAAGCCAGCAGACCGGCCACATCGCCCGGCTCGTAGCTGAACAGCTCGCGGGTGATGCCCGTTCGCTTCACACGTACCGTCACGGTGCCCTCGGTCACCACGTAGGCGTGCGTGGCCGGCTCGTCCTGGCCCTGGATCACCGCGCCGCGTGAGTAGCGCCGGACCTCGGCGTGTCCGAACAACTCCCGCAACACCTCCGGCGACATGTGCGAGAAGGTGCGATTGCGCTCCTGCAGCCAGGGCACAAGGCGGGTCGGATCCTGTTCGCGACGGGTCGCTGTTCTGGGCTGTCCGATGGCCATGGGCGCCTCCTGCAACGCGTACATCGCCGCGCTCTATGTGCATTGTCGGACCTCCGGCCGCGCCAGGCAAGCGCAAAGCCGTTGTCCCCCAGGGCGATCGCAAAGTCGCCTTTGGGCGAGAAAGCTTGCGGAAAGGTCTT
>CAYTLW010000151.1:0-16553 GCA_964438735.1 uncultured Enterobacteriaceae bacterium
CCGACCCGACCCGACCGATTTCTTGACCCCGAACACTGTTCGAAGCAATCTCCCGTTAATGTCTGGCGGCGGCGAGTCCGCGCCGGCGAAGAGGAGGCGAACATGGTTGCATTATCCAGTCCCTACGAGCCTTCGACGCAGACACAGACTCAGACACAGACTCAGACTCAGACACAGACTCAGACACAGACACAGACACAGACTCAGACTCAGACTCAGACTCAGACAGAGACACAGACAGCGACGGCGACCGCCAAGGACAAGCGCCATGACGAAAAGCGCGCACGCATCCTGAAGGCGGCGCGCAAGCTGCTGGACGAGCGCGGCCATGAGCGCACCTCGTTGCGGGCCATCGCCCGTGGCGCTGGCTACAGCCCGGCGTCGTTGTACGAGTACTTCGACGGCAAGGAGGCCATCTTCCAGGCCCTGTCCGATCAGGCTGGCGCGGCGCTGCGCGTGGCGCTGGAGAAGGCGGCGGAAGGGGGCGGCATGGCCTCGGATCTGCTCGTCCGCCTGGGCCTGGCCTACGTCCGGCACGCCCTCGATCACGGCGAGGATTTCCTCCTTCTGTACAGCCGGTCGCTGGGTTCTGTGCCCACCTTGGTAGCCACACCGGATGCCACTCTCTGGCCCCTTGTGGAGGCGGCCCGATGCGGCCTGGCAGCGGGCGAATTCGATCCGCTCTTCGAGGCCGAGGAGTTGGCCTGGGGCGTCTGGTCATTGGCCCATGGCATGGCTGTGTTGCGCCTGACCGGGCCGGCCATGTTGGCCTTCGACAGCACCGTGGACGACGCCTACGCGCTGCGTGCACATGTGGCCGGATTGGCCATCTGACAAAACCCGACATTGTCCGGGCCGCTGTTTTGGGGTAGGCAAGCCGGGCCGCACTCCACGCGCGGGCGAATTCGTCCCGTGCGTTTGTCGCATAGGAGCTCGACATGACACATCCGATCGCGCGCACGCCGCATGCGAGTCCCGCACGGACCTGGCCCCTGGTGCCCATCTGCGCGTTGTTGCTGGCACCGGCGACGACCTTGGCCGCGCCGTCACTGGCGGGCGGGGTCACTCCCGTGGCCGCGCCGGCGTACGTCACCCCGACCGCGCCGGCTCCCGTGCCGGCCAAAACAGCGCCGACCATTCGTGAAGATGGCACGCTGTCGCTGACCGTGGCAGGGCGAGGATCCGCCGCCCGCTACAGCAGCTTTGCGGTGGACCGCGCCGGCGTGCGCTCACCGGATGCCGTCGAGGGAGCCAGCCGACTGAGCCTGCGCATGGACCTGGAGACGGCCGATCGGCCCGGCGGTCTCTCCCTGGCCGCGCGGCTGGCCGGCGAGGCCCTGCACGGCACCCTCTTCGGCGGCACCGAGCTGCCCGGCGATCGCCTGCCTGGCAGCCAGTTCGACCGTGTCTTGCCGGTGGAGGCCTGGCTCGGCGCCTCCTGGTCCGATCGCTTCGGCGCTCGCGGCGGCTTGATGACCTCCCAGTGGGGCCTGGGCCTGCTGGCCAATGACGGCATGGCGCTGTTCGATGAGCGCCAGAACGAGTGGTTCCAATTGCCTGCAGTGGGCGATCGCGTCATGCGCACCGCCCTGTGGGCCGCCCCCTGGCGCAACGACAAGACCACCGCCTTGCGGGGATTGCTCTTCGCCGCCGCCTTCGACCGCGTCATCCGCGACGAGATCGCCAACTCCGAGGCCGGCGAGGAGGCCGTGCAGGCGGTGCTGTCGGCGCGCATGTACCTGGCCAAGGACCGCTGGTTCGGCCTGTACTATGTCTACCGCAGCCAGGATCACGATGACGGCAAGTTCCTGCGCACCCACGTGGTCGACGCGGCTGCGGACCTGCACTTCGGCGCGCCCGGCCGTGGGCTGCGCATCCAGGCTGAAGGCGTGGTCATCATGGGCCGGACCAGCCTGGCGCCAACACCGGAGTTTCCCGAGCACGACGTCACGCAGATGGGCACCGCGGCCCGCGTCTCCTGGGATACGGGCAGGCCCGGCGTGCGCCTGGCCCTGGACCTGGGCTGGTTTTCCGGCGACGCCTCCTTGGACGACGACACCCTGGGCGCCTTCCGCGCCGATCCCAACTACCAGCAGGGCCTGGTGCTCTTCCGCCGGGTGCTGGGCTGGCAGACCGGTCGGGCCCGCCTGACAGCCTCCGATCCGGACGTGGTGGGCCGACCCAACGAGGACCTGGATCGCCTGGCCAGCGGCGGCGCCGTGACCGCTGCACTGACCGCCTTTCCCAAGATCGGCGTGCGCTTCAATGAGCACTTCGAAATCTACAGTGGCCTGCTCTTCGCCATCGCCACCTCACCGCCCACCGACCCCTTCCACACTCGGACGCTGGGCGGTGGCGAGGCGCGCAACTTCCTCGGTGAGGTCCCCGACGGTCGCGTGCTCGGCACCGAGATGGCCCTGGGCGTGCGCGGTCGGGTGCCGATTCGCAGCATCCGCTCACAGGTCGCTTTCGGGCTCGAATATGGCCGCCTCATCGTCGGCGGCGCCCTGGCCGGCTCGGGCGCAGACTCGCCCATTCACGGCGGACGCTTTGTGCTGACCTTTACGCCGGCCATCGAGCCGGCCGCCAAACCGGCAAGCCAGCTCGACGACAACGCGGAGGACAAGCGATGAGAACCCACCTGCTGCTGACCGTCGCGCTCCTGTTGCTCCTGCCCGCCTGCATGGAAGATGGGCCCGAGGGCATCGCCCGGGCCCAGAAGGCCGACACAACGGTCAAGATGGACTTCTTCCATCGGCCGCTACCGGATGTGCCGCTGCCCAATGACCTCGCCACCCGGTACGACCCCCACGCGGCCACGGGGCGTCGTCTGAACGCTTCGCTGGTCGCGCCCACCGGCTTCGAGCGGCGCGTCCGTACCCTGGTCGACCAGCTGGACGGCTGGGGCGTCTACTCGCCTATCTCGATCCCGTTTTCCGGTGCGATCGACGTGGAAGATCTGGCCAAGCGACATCATGGCGACGACTACGCATTCGCGGACGACGCCATCTACCTCGTCGACGTCACCGAAGGCTCGCCCGAATACGGCAAGCCGGTCGTCCTGGACATCGGCAACGGCAACTTCCCGCTGGTGCTGGAGAAGATGCAGGGCCACTACTGGGAGTCGGACGCGCGCGACGACACCAACACCCTGGTCTTCGAGGAGCATGACGAAGATACCAACGGCAACGGCGTGCTCGACCCCGGCGAGGATACCGACCTGGACGGCCTGCTGGACAAGCCCAACTACTGGCCCTGGGAGACCCGCAAACACAACGAGATGAACCTGTCCGAGCGCGCCGAGGCCATGATGACCTTCTACGAGCGGGAGACCAACACCCTGCTCCTGCGCAGCCTGCTGCCCCTGCGGCCGCGGACCACCTATGCGGTGGTGGTCACCCGGCGCGTCAAAGACGCCAAGGGCGTGCCGGTGGGCTCGCCGTACGAGTGGGTTCACCACCTGGCGCAGACCGATGCCCTGGCCAAGCTGCCCGATATCCTGGCCGACGGCGATGAATTCGGCGGCCTGAAGATCGACGACGTGGCCTTCACCTGGACCTTCACGACCGTGTCCGTCTACGCCGACATCAAGGCGGTGCGCGATGGCTTGTATGGCCACGGCGTTCAGAAGCACCTCAAGGACGAGTTCCCGGCCGATCTCGCGGTACTGCACGAGATGTTCGACGACCAGCCAAAGTTCGATTTCGAGAACGTCTACACCATCTCCGGCGAGACCTTCTTCGAGGTGGCCAAGCTGATCAGCGAGAGCGGCGGTCTGGTCTCCCTGGGTGGCCCGGTGCAGAAGAAGGAGTTCCTCGACGCCCTGTCCTACGTCGACTACCACGTCTTCGGCAGCTACAACTCGCCGCGCATGTTCCGCCGCAAGGACGCCGGCGACCGCTACCTGGATTACAACGAGATGTCCTGGCCCGCCGACATGGACCGGGTCAAGGCGGCCGCCGACCCCGAGAAGGTCACCTTCTGGATGACCGTGCCCCGCAAGGAGGCGACCCCGGACGGCAAGCCGCGCGGCATCGTGATCCTGGGCCATGGCTACACCGGCAACAAGTCCGAAGTCTTCGGCTTCCACCAGTTCTTCGCCAAGGCGGGTCTGGCGGTGGTCGCCATCGACAACGTCAGCCACGGCTTCGCCCTGAGCAAGAACGACATGCTGCTGCTCAAGGCCGTACTGGCCGGCAACGGCATCTCCAAGATGGCCGACGCGTTGACCAGCAACCGCAGCTGGGACCAGAACCTGGACGAGTTCGAGGACTCCGGCGCCGACTTCTGGACGGCCTATACCTTCCACACCCGCGACGTGGTGCGCCAGACGGCGGTGGACTACATGCAGCTCATCCGCATCCTGCGCGGTTGGGATGGCAAGCGCACCTGGTCCTTCGATACCAACGGCGACGGCAGCGGCGGCGACCTGGCCGGTGACCTGAACGGCGACGGCAAGGTGGACCTGGGCGGCAAGGACATGCCCATCACCATGACCGGCGGCTCCCTGGGCGGCATCATGGCCGCGGTGGTCGGCGGCCTCGAGCCCCACCTGTCCGCCATCGCGCCCATCGCCGGCGGCGGCGGGCTCATCGACATTGGCATCCGCTCCATCCAGGGCGGCATCAAGGAAGCCGTGCAGCTGCGCCTGATGGGCCCGCTCTACGTCGGCTACCCCGATCGCCACGCCCACACCATCGACATCAAGACCATCGTACCCGACCTCAACGACACCCATCGGCAGCTGGTCGCCCGCCTGCGCCCGCCGACCGTGCACCAACTCGCCCCCGGCGACTCGGTGTTGGCCGAGAACCTGGACAATGGCGAGTACGACTGCGCCCTGATGATCCCGGACACCGGCTGCTTGAAGGCCTGCGATAACGACGCCGCCATCCCGGCCGACCAGAAGGCCGCCTGCAAGTCGCGCTGCCTGACCTTCCGCGTCGCCTTGCCGTCGGATGTGATCCGCGAGCGTCCGCAGCGCCACCGCCTGTCGTTCTATCGCGGCAATGTCTTCGAGACGGGTGTGCGCGACCCGCGCCGCCACAAGGCCTGCAAGGTCTCGCCCCACGCCGGTTCGCCGGTGCGCGTGGTCGACGCCTTCGAGTTCGACGTCGAGTTCAACTTCCGCTCCGCGCCGCTGAACTTCGCCCGGGGCCACGCCTTGTCGCCCCTGGCCGAAGGACTGGCCCTGCACCGCGCCCGACCCGAAATGCGCCGCTTCATGGGCTTTGCCCAGATGGTGCTCGACCCGGCCGATCCCTCGGTCATGGCCCGCCACTTCCTGTCCGGTGAGCAGAAGTATGCCACCGGCGAGGTGGTCAATACCCACGCCATCGTGCTCAACACCGTCGGCGACATGAATGTGCCCGTGAACACCGGCGCCGCCATCGGCCGCGCCGCGGGCCTGCTGGACTTCAAGAATCCCATCGCCGCCTGGGGCGGCCGCACGGTCAACCAGGTGCTCATCGACACCAAGGTCATCGAGGCCGTGGACAAGGTCGCCCACTTCGTCGAGCCCGACCTTCGCAAGGACGCCACCCTGCCCCAGGGCAAGGGCGACATGTCCCCCTCCGGCCGCGGCGTGCTCTTCGATCCTGAAAACCTGTCCGGAAGCACAGGATCCAAGCTCCCCACCCCCGGCACCAAGATCGCCTACAGCGAGGCGCACCCACGCGGCAAGGACGGATTCTACGTGCCCCGGCTGGATCCACCCCTGCACAAACACGCCATCGGCGACGACGGCAAGGGCGGCATCTCAGGCACCTTCTTCCCCTACATCGAGCCCGGCGGAAAGCACGGCATGTGGGAGCCGGGACGCCACACCGATCGGCTGCTGGACTGGTGCCGGGCCAAGGCCGCCATCGACAAGACCGACCCCAACGAGTGCGACAACGCGACGTATTTCGACCACGGCAACGTGGTCATCTACGGCCTGGGACAGTACCTGGCGTCCGGTGGCACGAAGCTGGACTTGTCGAATCCTTGTCTGAGCACCGGCAAGTGCGACTTCATCCTGGCGCCTCCGAAGCCACGGAAGTAACGGCAAATCAGGGGGGGTCGCCAGCACCCTCCGCCGGCCGCGACCGCACGACGACCGCGCGACCATCCCGCAGCTCCAACCGACCTTCGTAACGCTCGCCCTGGCGGGTCTCGAAGCCCTTGATGAGCGCGCTCCGACCATCGACCAGCAACGCCTTGACGTGCTTCTCTTCGATGTTCGCCCCCCACATCTCGCCAAAGACCACAAATCGGCAGTCGCGGCCGGTCTCGCAGGTGAAGATGCGGCCGCGCCGTGTAACCGGCTTGCGGCAGACGGGGCATGTGCCCAAGGGTTCGGGTTCGGGGAAGCGGAAGACCACCTGGAAGTCGGCGTCGAAGGCCAGGGCGGCGGCGAAGTCCTTGCCGGCGCGGGACTTGAAGCCCTTGATGACCTTGGTCCGGCCGTCGCGCAGCAAGCTCCGGGCCAGGGTCGCGCTGATGTCGCGGCGGGCGACCATGGCCGAGATGTACAGGGCGCAGCCGGTACAGCGCCAGCCGCGGGCCGAGCCACGGACCTCGCTCTCGCATCTTGGGCAGGTGCCGAGCACTGCGCCGTCGGGGGCGGCCGGGGCCAGGGCCTTCCGAACAGCGTCCGGGAAGTCGCTGTTGCGCACCGCGTCGACCAGTTCGGCGGTGAAGCGGCGCACGTCGGTCATGAAGACATCGCGCTGCTCGCGGCCCTCGGCCATGGCGTTCAGGCGCGCTTCCCACTCGCCGGTCATGCGCGGTGAGCGCAGGGCTTCCACGGGCAGGGCGCGCAGCATGGCCCGGCCGTGGTCGGTGGGGCGCAGGTTGTTGCCGTCTCGCACGATGTAGCGGCGGTTGATGAGGGTCTCGATGATGGCCGCACGGGTGGCCGGCGTGCCGAGGCCGCGTCGCTTCATGGCCCGCTTCAGCTCGGCGTCGTCGATGGCCTGGCCGGCTGTCTCCATGGCCGCCAGCAAGGTCGCCTCGGTATAACGACGTGGCGGCTTGGTCTGGCCTTTGTGCAGGTTGGCACCGACCTGCTCGGCGCGCTGGCCCTCTTCGACCGGTGGCAGGATGATGTCGGCCGGCTTCTTGCCCGCCTTGCCGCCCTTCTTCGACTTCTTGGTGGCGCGCGGCGGATCGATGGCCTGCCAGCCCGGGTCCACGCAGGTGCGACCCCGAGCGATGAAGTGGTCGGCGACCGGCCCGGAGCGCTCGTCGGCGGGACCGACGCTCTCGCCGCCCTGCTCTTCTTGTTGTGCGATGACCGTCTCGACCGTGGCGGTGGCGAAGATGGCGTCAGCCTGGAAGACGGCCAGGAAGCGGCGGGTCACCAGGTCGAAGACCCACTTCTCCTCCGGCGAGAGGTTGCAGTTTCGGGCGTCGACACCGGTGGGCACGATGGCGTGGTGGTCGGTCACCTCGCTGTCGTCGACCACGCGTTTGCTGAGCTTGATGGGCCAGCGTTCCAGCGTCTGGTTGGCCACTTCGGCGTAGGGGCCGAACTGGATGCCCTTGATGCGCGCCGGCAGGCCGTCCACCTGGTCGGCGCTCAGGTGCCTGGAGTCGGTACGGGGGTAGGTGATCAGCTTGTGGCGCTCGTACAGGGCCTGGGCGATCTCGAGCGTCTTCTTGGCGCTGTACTTGAAGCGGCGATTGCACTCCTTCTGGAGGGCGGTCAGGTCGTAGAGCAGGGGAGCCCGCTCCCGCTTGTCCCGGCGCGTGACCTTTGCCACCTCGCCCGGCTTGTCCTGGATGCGCGCCAGGATGGCCTTGGCCTCGGCCTCGTCATCGAGGCGATCGCGTCGCTTGCGATTGCCGCGCGCGTCCACGTCGGTGCCCTTGCCGCTCTCCGTCCAGAGCGCCTCCCACTGGCCACCGGCGGCGTCGAATCGCGCCTTGATCTGCCAGAAGTCCTCCACCTGGAAGGCCTCGATCTCGTCCTCGCGATCGGCCAGCAGCGACAGGGTCGGCGTCTGCACGCGGCCCACAGATAGCAGCGAGCCCTCTGGACCGCTGCGTAGACGTGTGGTCATGGCCCGGGTCGCGTTGAGTCCCACCAGCCAGTCGGCTTCGGAACGGCAGCGAGCGGCGGCCTGCAGGTCTTCGTAGCGGGCACCTTCACGCAGATCGTCGAAACCCGCCTTGATGGCCGAATCGGTCATGGACGAGATCCACAATCGCCGCACCGGCGCGCGGCACTTTGCCATCTCGTAGACCCAGGCAAAGATGAGTTCACCCTCGCGACCGGCATCGCAGGCGTTGACCACCTCGACCAGGTCGGACTCACGCAGCTGCTTCTTGACGATCTGCCACTGATCGTTGCCCTCTCGGCGCGTGGTCAGCTTGAAGGCATCCGGCAACATGGGAAGCGAGTCCAGGCGCCACGATCGCCAGGCTGGATCGTACTTCTGCGGTTCGGCGAGCTGGACCAGGTGGCCCACGCACCAGGTCACCCGGGTGTCGCCGCCGTCCAGGTACCCGCTGCCCCGTTTTCGAATGCCCAGCACGCGCGCGATGTCGCGAGCGACGGAGGGTTTCTCTGCGATGATGAGTCTGTGGCCGGTCACTTCGGGTCCTCGCCTGCGGTCGTCGTGCCCGACTGGACGGTCCGCTGTCAATCATGAGGGGCCGACAAGCGGTATACGCCGTCGTCGGTGCCACCCGTCGCGCGGGCAGACGGGGGCATGGGGTGATCGTCCGCAGGCGCCAAAACGTGATCGTATTTTTTGCATTCGGGCCACTGCAGGGCGTTCCCGATGGCCCCTGGGGGCGCTACACTGCGCGCCTGCCCGCCACCGCCCGGCGCCCCGGAGGAACTTCATGAGCAAACGTCCGCAGTGGACCATCACCCTGCACGCCAACGCCGAGTCGCTGCCCGAGGGCGGCAGTCGGATCAAGACGATCTCGCCCACCGCGGCGACGTTGATCACGCAGCCCGGCGAAGTGCACGTGGACATTGCGATCCCGACCGACAGCCTGGCGGACGCTCGATGGGCGACGTGGCATGCCCTGCGGCGATCGCGGGCCATGTTCCCGGCCGGCGCCGGTCAACTGCTGGCCGGTGAAGGCGTGGATGCCAATCTGCTGCGTGCCATCGGACTCGATCTGCATCACGCCTTCCGTGGCGAGGTGGAGATCGCCGACGCAGCCGTGGCCGCCGACGTGGCGCGCATTGGCGCCGCCGAGGATCGCTGCCGAAGCTGGGTCAACGAAGATCCCACGCTGCGCACCAGCATCACCATCGCGGCTGACATCCAGGCCTGGGCAGCCGACCGAGACGCGGTCGAGGTGGATGTGCTGGACGAGCACGCCCTGCGCGAGGCGGGCATGAACCTGCTGCTGGCTGTGGGCGGGGCGAGCACCATCTCGCCGCCACGCCTGGTGATCGCGCGCTACGACGCAGGCGACGATCGCAAACCACTGATGCTCCTGGGCAAGGGCGTGACCTTCGACAGCGGTGGCATCAACGTCAAACCCTACGAGTCCTACGTCAGCATGATGAAGAACGACATGGCCGGCGCCGCCGTCGCCTGGTCGGTCTTCAGCGCCCTGGTAGAAGGCGGCCATCCGCGTTCGCTGGTGCTGGTCATCCCCACCTGCGAAAACCCGGTGGGCGAAAACGCCATGCGCCCCGGCGCCCTGGTGAAGTCCTATCGCGGCCCGACCGTGCGCATCGACCACACCGACGCCGAGGGCCGCTTGATCCTCGCCGATGGCCTTGCGTGGGCCAGCGAGCGCCACGACCCGGAACAGGTCTGGTGCTTCGCCACCCTGACCACCGCCGCGCTCATCGCATACGGCCCCTACGCCACGCCGGTGCACTTCGCCGACAAGAATGACAAGGCCCGCCTGCAGGCCGCCTCGGCGCGCACCGGCGAGGATCTGCACTTCTTCCCCACCCGCCTGTGGCATCGCGAGGCGAACCGCGACCAGGAAGGGGATCTGCGCAATACCGCCCGCCTGCCCGGCCACGCCGCCCGCGGCGCCGGCTCCCGCAACGCCGGCCACTTCCTGCGCTTCTTCACCGACGCGCCGTTGGTGCACTTCGACATCTTCGCCAGCGGCTGGAACTGGGCTGGGGACGCGCCGGGTTGTGGCTATGGGGCGACCGGCGCTCCGGTTCGCACGGTGTTGACCGCGCTCGAGAGTTGAGCCGTCGCAGCCCACAACTGACTTTGCCCACCGCATGAGGGCCATCATGAATCCAACCTTCGTGACAGGTCGCTCCCTGCTTGCGACCGTGCTGCTCGCCTGCGGCCTCCTCCTGGCCGCCTGCAGCAACGACGAGAGCGCTCCCGACGACGCCGAGACCAAAGCCAGGGCTGCCGATCGGGCGCTGATCGTCGCGGTGCCGGAGACCGAAAAGCGCGCCCTGCCCGGCCTGAAGAAGCCCGTACATGTGGTCCGCACCGAGGGCCACGTGGCCCACATCTACGCCGCCGACGCGATCGACCTGGCGCGGGTGCACGGTTTCGTCGCCGCCCGTGACCGTTTCTTCGTCATGGACCTGCTGCGCCGCCTGGGCCGGGGCACGATCTCCGGGCTCTTCGGCGACTTCGGCATGGCGACCGACGTGCGCTCTCGGGCCATCGGCATGCCCGCGGTGGCCGATCGGCTGTTGAAGCAGAGCTCAGAAGAGATGCTGGCGGTCTTCGACGCCTATGCGGACGGCGTCAACAGCTACATCGCCGCGGTGAAGGCGGGCAACCTGCCGGCGCCCTCGGAGGTGGATCTGGCGGCCGGACTCCTGGGGTTTGACAGCCCGACCGACATGATGGCGCCCTTCGATCGCCACGACCTGGCCGGGTTGTTCACCGTTGTGTTGTACGAGCAGGGCTTCGAAGAAGGCGATATCCATCGATCTGCGCTGCGGGCGGCGATTCAAAAGGCCTTCGACGGCAAGGCGCTGGCAGACCTGCGCCTCGAGGGTGCGCTGGCCGACGTCTTCGAAGCGGTGGCGCCCACCTTCCCGAACAGCACCACCAAGGGCTATGGACTGAACGGCAAGGTCCCTGCTCCGCCGCCTCCACCGAACACCGTTCGGGAATCGCGCAATCCCCACACCTGGCAGATCCCAGCGGCCAGCCTCGCACGCGTCCAGCGCCGCCTTGGCGATCTCTCCCACCTCTTCGGCACCGACGCCCGCGGGGGCTTCGGCTCCAACATCTGGGCCGTGGGCGGCCAGCACACCTCCGACGGCGCCGCGATCCTGGCCAGCGATGGCCACCTGACACTCGCCGTGCCCTCGTTGATGTGGCGCATCGGCCTGGACACCCGCGTCTTTGGCGGTGGCGAGATCACCCGGTTGGGGCTGACCTTTGCCGGCATCCCCATGGTCGCCGCAGGCACCAACGGCAAGGTGGCCTGGAGCACGACCTACCTCTACGGAGACATCACCGATTGGTATCGCGAAGAGCTGCAATTGGACGGCGACGGCTGGCCCACGGCGAGTCGATTCGACGGCAAGTGGCAGCCGCTGGTGCGCCGCGACGAGGTCTACGAGATCGCCGAGGTGAAGCTGCTCAGCAGCGTCGGCGGCAAACAGACCTGGCCGGCATGGAGCACCTTCGATGGCCGGCGCATCGTGGAGATCGAGGGCCGCCCGGCCACGGTCGAGGAGCAGGCGGACCCGGCCGGCCAGCTGGCCAAGGGCGAGCAGCTGGTCAACGTGCTCGGGGAGATCGTCGTCGCGGGCGACCACGACGGCGACGGCAAGGTCAGCGCCATCAGCATGGACCTGACCACGTTGGATGTGGGCGACACCGCGGGCGTGGTGGAAGGCATCTCCAAGGCCAGCGACGTGGCCGGCATCCGCAAGCTGGCGCGCGGTCTGGTGGGCTGGGGTCAGAACACCATGGCCGTCGATCGCCAGGGCGGCATCCTCTACACCAGCTACAACGGCACGCCCTGTCGCAATCACCTGCCGCGCACCAAAGACGGCCGCTTCGCCGCAGGCGCCAACCCGCGGGAGCTGCTCGACGGCACCACCTGGGGCGCCTTCACGGTCCCCCTGAAGGACGGGCTGGTCGACGAAGCAGCGGGCAAGGACGATCCCTCCGCCTGCACCATCCCCTTCGACAGCTGGCCGCAGGCGATGGATCCGAAGTCGGGCTGGCTGGTCAACGCCAACAACGACTTCTCCGGCGTGTCCACGGACGGCCGCCTGGGTGATGACACGTGGTACCTGGGCGGGTCCTGGGTGCTGGGCTACCGGGCCCAGGCCATCGAAGCCGACCTGCAGGCGGCGCTGGACAAGGGGTCGGTGACCCTTGCCGACATGTCCACCATCCAGGGCGTGCATCGATCAACCCACGCCGGATTGCTGCTGCCGTCGCTGTTCAAGGCCATGGACGCCGGCGCCGCAGCGGCTGGAAGGGATGCTGCGGCCCGCTCTGCCATCGAGACTCGACTGGCAGACCTGGTAGACAAGAACGGAGCCCGCTTCAAGGCCGCCCGGGGTCGGCTGGAGTCGTGGCAAAAGCGTGGTCTACAAGCGGAAAGCGGCGTCGCCACGTTCTACCATGCGCCGACTGCTGAACAGCGTTCGGACGCTGTCGCGACGATGATCTTCAACGCCTGGGCGGTGGAGCTGGTGCACGCCATCTTCGACGATGAGGGCGTGCCGTGGTCCGCTATCGATGTCTTGCGGGTGCTGCCTCGCCTCTTCGCCGGTCGGGGCGCGGACAACCCGGAGAAGCTCGCCTCGTGGAATGCGGCCACGGGTGAGTCGGCCTTCTTCGATCGTCTCGGCACCGACGCGGTAGAGATTGGCGACGAGATCTGCCTGCTGGCGCTGAGCGATGCGCTGGATCGCCTGGCCGCGCCGCCTGCGAGCGCAGGTCGGGGTGGCTTCGGCGGCGACGACATGAGCGGCTGGCTCTGGGGGCTGCGCCATTGGCTGCGCCTGGATCCATTGCTGGCCAGCTTCGTGAGCGAGGGCGGTGCGACGCTCAAGGCGCTGACCAAGGGTTTCGCCATCCACCCGCAGCGCATCCCCCTGGCCGAGAATATGGCCAAGGGCGACCCCCGGGCCGACCTGCCGGGCTTCCCGCGGCCCGGCGATTACGGTTCGGTCGACGCCGCGGCGCCGAACGCCCTGCGCAGCGCCGTCTTCCCGGACGACGGCGTGCGCGACTACAGCTACGCCCACGGCCCGAACATGCGCATGGTCATGGCGTTGGGCGGTGAGGAAGGGTTCGAAGGGGTGAACATCGTGCCCGGCGGGCAGTCGGCGATCGCCAAGTCTGCCTACTTCGACGACCAGGTTCGCTTATGGCTGGGCAACCAGACCTGGCCCATGCGCCTGAATGCAAAAAATGTGGTGGCCGGGGCCATCGGGCGCGAAGTGTTCGAGCCCGCGCCCTGAGGCGATCTTGACTCAGCTTGCACATCCTCGGTTGACCGTCGCGGCGGGCGATTGATACACATCGATAGGTCTTCTTTGCGCGCCTGCCCCCGTTGCGCGCGCCTGCCCTGCCAAGGACGAGGTGGTGCCATGCGCCGATCACTCCGTCTTGTCTGCATCGCCCTGCTTGCGGCATCGGTGGCGCTGACCGCCGCCTGTGGCGACGGCGCGGATGCGGACAAGTCCTCCAGCACCGCCGACCAGAACAAGGACGACGGCGGCCAGATCACGCCCATCGACGACGCGACCGATGACGACGCCGACGCCGGCGCGCCGGTGGATAGCGGCGATGCGGGCGATCTCGGCGACGACACGGACTCGGGCCCGGTAGATACGGCATCCGAAGACGTCGATGAGGGCGACGTGGTCGTTCCGATCAACTGCCCTGGCGGCGAGGGCTGCGACTGCGACGAGAATGATGACTGCGACAACGCCGTGTGCATCGTCACCGCGGACGGTAAGAAGTGCGCCAAGACCTGCGTGGACAAGTGCGACAAGGGCTGGACCTGCAGCAAGGTGGGCGCCAAGGACACGCTCTTCGTCTGCGTACCCGACTTCGTGACGCTCTGCGCGCCGTGCATCGAGAGCGCCGATTGCGAACTTCAGGGCGTCAAATCGCTCTGCCTGGACTACGGCGACAAGGGCCGCTTCTGCGGTGGCCCCTGTAAGGACGACGACAGCTGCCCCACCGGCTACGAGTGCGTCGAATCGGACGATGGCGAGGGCGGCAAGGGCAAGCAGTGCAAGATGGCCGACGCCGGGACCTGCGCCTGCACCGCCTGGGCGGTGAGCGCTGGCACCAAGATGGCCTGCACCGTGGACAACGAGTTTGGCAGCTGTCCCGGCACCCAGCACTGCGCCAAAGACGGCCTGTCGACCTGCGATGGCGACGTGCCCGCCGAAGAGATCTGTGACGGCATCGACAGCGACTGCGATGGCAAGACGGACATCCTGCCCAAGACCGCCACCTGCTCGCTCAAGACCTTCGCCAACGACGGCAGCAAGGCGGTCTGCAAAGCCGACGCCGACTGCACCACTCCCGGCGAGGCCTGCGACGAGGCCGCCAGTGTCTGCAAGAAGCTCATCGGCGAGTGCTTCGGCACCCCCATCTGTACTGTAGGGGGGGACACGGAGTGCACCAAGGTCAAGACCGCCAAACCCGAAAGCTGCAACCTCGAAGACGATGACTGCGACGGCAGCACGGACGAGGACTTCGCCTGGGTCCACCCGGCCAGCGGCGTCACAGTCGCCGTCGGTGGCACATGCGGTGCCGGTCCCTGTGCGGGCGGCCAGGTCAAGTGCGAGTCGCTCATCAAGGCGGTCTGCGACAGCGAGGCCAAGATCGCGCAGGACAAATGCGACGGCGTCGACAACGATTGCGACGGCAAGGTCGACGATGGCGCCTGCGAAGATGGCGACGAGTGCACCATCGACACCTGCGACGGCAAGGCCTGCAGCAACATCCCCGGGGCCACTTGCGACGACAACAACGCCTGTACCGCAGACTCCTGCGACAAGGCCAACGGCAAGTGCGTCAACAAGGCGCTCGATGGCGACTCCTGCGACGACGGCGACGCCTGCACCGTGGGCGACCTGTGCGGGCCCGGCGGCGACGGCAAGGTCGCCTGTCTGGCCGGCAAGGACGCCAAGGCCTGCGATGACAGCAACCCGTGCACCGATGACAGCTGCAAGGGCGACAGCGGCTGCGTCAACCTGGCCAACGCGGTCACCATGACCTGCTACAGCGGCGACAAGAAGACCGACGGCGTCGGCCCGTGCAGCAGCGGCACGAAGTTCTGCAAGGACGGCAAGCTCGAGCCCACCTGCGTGGGCGAGGTGGCGCCCGCGGCCGTGGAGGCCTGCGATGGCGCCGACGATGACTGCGACGGCACGACGGACGAGGGCTGCAAGGCCCAGAAGGTGGAGGTCAGCTTCGCTGCGGCCTTCGGTAGCACCGCCGGCGGCGACAAGACGATGCTGGTGGAGGTCGGCGGCTCGAGTCCCGTCGGCAAGGTCAAGGGCGGGGATAAAACTGGGGAATTTGGCTTCATCGCGTGGCTCGTGGCGTGGATCAAGTAGCGCGCGGCGAACGACCGAACACTGTTCGGCCTGCGGGCCGGGACGCCTGAAGAGGCGACAAAGAGGCGGACATGAATCGGCAAGCCTGGACGATGGCGATGGCAGCGATGGTGGCGCTCGGTATAGCGTTTACACCGATCAGCGCGCCGGCGGATGTGGGCGAGGTGCTGCGGCTTCAGGGTCGCTTGCTCAGCAAGGGCGGCCCGGTGCCAGATGGCGACTACGGCATCGCCGTGCGCTTCTACAAGGACAAGGGCGACAAGGTGGCGGACGCGTTGTACGCCTATGTCAGCCCGGGCGTGAAGGTTGGCGGCGGCGTCTTCGCCCTGACCATCGGCGAGTCCATGAAGCTCGACGTCAAAGTGTTCGCCAGCGGCGCAGCCGGCTGGGTCGGCATCCAAGTGGGCAGCGATCCCGAGATGGCCCGCCTGCCCCTGCATCAGGTGCCATACGCCCTGCGCGCCAAGGTGGCCGCTACGGTCTCCTGCACTGGCTGCGTCGGCAGCGAGCAGATCGACCCCAAGGTGCTGGCTCCCTTCGCCAAGTCCGCGGACCTGCACAAGGTCGCCACCTCTGGCAAGTACGAAGATCTCACCGGCGGCCCCGACCTGGCCCCCTACGCCAAGAAGGGCGACCTGCACAAGGTCGCCACCTCGGGTAAATACGAAGACCTCACCGGCGGGCCGGACCTGGCGCCCTACGCCAAGAAGAGCGACCTGGGCCCCTACGCCAAGAAGGGCGACCTGCACAAGGTCGCCACCTCGGGCAAATACGGCGACCTGTCCGGCAAGCCGGCGATGGCCAAACTCACCCAATGCCCCTCCGGCAAGGTGCTCAGCGGCTACAAGATCGACGGCACGCCGCTGTGCGTGGACGACAAGGACACCAAGAACACCTACACGGGCAAGAACTTCGCCCTGTCCAACCAGTCCTGCCCATCCGGCGAGGTGCTGCGCGGCGTGAACGCCGGCGGCGTCAAGATCTGCGTCAAGGACAAGGACTCCAACAGCACCTACAGCGGCAAGAACTTCGCCCTGAGCAACAAGCTCTGCGGTTC
>CAYTLW010000152.1:0-16421 GCA_964438735.1 uncultured Enterobacteriaceae bacterium
CATCACCAGCCGCATCTTCGCCAAGGCGGGCACCATCGAGTACCCGCCCTACGGCCAGATCCCTGTCTGCTGGCTGCTGGGCGAGGCCGGCATCACCGAGTGCGGCGCCGGCCAGTACTCCATCCGGCACAGCTTCCTGAAGATGGATCCCAAGCGGCAGTACGAGCCCAAGACCTACAAGGGTCCGACCACGGACATGTTCGGCTTCTTCTGGTCGGAGCGGTACGCCTACGACGACAAGCTGGGCATCAAGGAGCAGGGCAAGAATCGCTACATGTCCCGGCACAACATCTGGAAGACCTGGCGCGACGCTGACGGCAAATTGCTCGCGCCCGCCGACCGCACCCCGCGGCCCATCGTCTACCACGTCAACACGGACATGCCCGACGAGGTCAAACACATCGTCACCAAGGTGGGCAAGCAGTGGAACAAGGTCTTCAAGGACACCATCGCCGCCGCTGGCAATACCTACGCTGGCGACATGTTCATCGCTTGCATCAACAACCCGGTCAAAGAGGGCGACCCGGCCGAGTGCGGCGACGTTGGCGACAGCCCGCGCCTGGGCGACATCCGCTACTCGTTCATGGCCTACGTGCCCAAGTACATGAAGTACGGCCTGCTCGGCCTCGGGCCGTCCAACAACGACCCCATCACCGGCGAGATCATCAGTGGCATGGCGTACCTCTATCACCACAACAACACCGCCGCCTGGCGCACGGTGGAGCAGTTGGAATTGCTCAACGGCACCCGTGACCCCAAGACCTACATCAACGGTCTGGACCTGACCGACTGGGTCGAGACGGTGGCCGATGGCAAGGGACGCTTCCAACAGCGCGGACTCGACGAAGCCAAGACCATGGTCGAGCGCGTCGCTCACAACCACTACAGCAAACACTGGGAAGGCCAGCGCGAGAAGATCCAGCCCGAGGACGAGGCCTTCCAGAAGGCGCATGGCTTCCCGGCCTTCCTGGACAAACTCAAGGACGACGCCTGGAAGCTCGGCCACCTCAACGGCGAGGCCATCAGCCCCGAGGGCCGACTGGCGTCTATCAAGGGCACCGCGGTGGAGAAGCTGCTCGCCCACCCGGAGATGAAGATGGCCGGCGGCTTCGACCCCGACGCCGCGGTAGACGACGCCATGCTCAACAGCATCTCACCGGCCCGTGGCGGTTTCATGGCCCACGTACGCGACCGCGAGCGCATCCGCCTGGACATCGCTGCCAAGCGCAACATGTACCTGCCCGAGATGCTCGACGACGCCCTCATGGGCCTGGCCAAGGAGGTCAAGGGCAAGAGCAGCGACGAGATCTACGAGATCGTGCGCGACTCGGTCTACACCGCCGTCTTCGCCCACGAGGTGGGCCACTCCCTGGGCCTGATGCACAACTTCGGCGGCAGCGATGACGTGGTGAACTACTTCGACGACTACTGGAAGCTGCGCGACGACGGCAACGTCGGCCCGCGCATCAGCGATCCCATCACCGACAAGGAGATCGACGGCCACATCTACAACTACGCCTACTCCTCCATTATGGACTATGCCGGCCGTCTCACAATCGACGGCCTCGGCGTCGGCAAATACGACCGCGCCGCCATCATCTGGGGCTACGCCGACAAGGTCGAGGTCTTCAAGGAGGCCGGCACCAAGGGCTGGTTGTGGCCCTCCTGGTTCAGCGGCCGTGGCGAGATCCTCCAGTTCCTGCAGACCGGACCGCTCGCGGTGCACTACACCGAGATGTACAAGTCCATCGGACCCAAGATCTACGAAGCCGACAACCGGATGCTGGTCGACGCCTCGACCCTGTCCCCCAACCTCGCCACCGCCAAGGTGGACGGCAAGGACTACTTCCGGGTGCCCTACATCTACTGCTCACACGGTCGCAGCGACCTGGGCGACAGCTGCCTGACGCGCGACTTCGGCGCCGACAGCATGGAGCGCATGCAGCACTTCCTCGAGGAGTGGGATACCTGGTACATCACCCGCTCCTTTCCCCGTGGCGCCGTCGGCTGGAACAACCAAAGCTACGCCCAGCGCTGGTTCGGTCGGCTCTACAATCGCATCAAGAAGTGGCACGACATCTACGGTCTTTACGCCGCCCTGCTGCCCCGCTACTACTCCCCTGCCACCGTGCAGTACTTCCTGAGCAATCCAGAGCTCGGCTTTGGGGCCTACACCTGGGCGGTGCAGAACGCCTTCCAGTACCTCGTCGAGACGGTGCTCATGCCCGACGTGGGCGCCTACTCCCTGCGCCCCCGACCGGACGGCAGTGTGCTGCAGGTCATCGGCTACGGCGGCCAGGATCTGGGCGTCGACCAGGCCCGTTACTACTCCACCAACTGGGCCTTCGGCGGCGGCGCCCGCGATTGCGGCTACTTCTGGAACGAATGCCTCAGCCGGATCGGCTTCTACATCGACAAGATCCTGGCCATGTACGCCCTGAGCGACTCGCAGACCTACTTCGTCGCCCGCGCCAGCCCTATCGACATCCGCGACTGGCACGTCAGCTACTACAGCACCTTCGCCAAGTCCCTCCGCCGCATCAACGCGGCCATGCAGAGCGGCGACTGGTCGCGCGTTGGCCCCTACATGAGCAAGGGCAAACTCCGCTTCCCCAACTACTCGGGCAACCTGAACACCAAGCACAGCAACCCGGTCGATCCGGCCGCCGACTTCACGGTCCAGCTCTACTTCTCGCTGCTGGGCCAGGCGAACTTCATGAGCAACTACGACCGCGACTTCATCGACGAGGCGCAGGTCTGGATCGACGGCACCTGGAAGGCCCCCGACCTGCCCAACGGCGGCACGGTCACCTTCTCCGACCCGTGGAATGGCATGCGCTACGGCGCGCTGGCGACCGATACCGGCGCTGGCGCGGCGATGATCGGTCAAGCCAACACGTTGATGTCGCGTTCGGATCATTGCGATCCGGGCCCGGGGCCCGATGGTAGTGGCAAGGCCAATACGGCGACTACGGATGATGACTGCGTAGCCGGGTTGAAGGCCAGTCAGAAGGTCCAGGCGGCGGCGGCGCTGAAGAAGTACGTGCAGTTGCTGAAGTCGGTGGCGGACATGTCGTTTGCGATGCAGTACGGGCATCCGTTGTCGCCGTAGCGGTGGAGTGGTGCCAGCCGAGTTACAAGACGCGGCAGAGCGCGTGTAATAACGCCTGCGTTGGATGAGGGTCGCCGTCGCGTTGCATCAAGAAGATGCACACGCCAATGGTCTCTCCGCGCGCGTGTGTCGAGATCTCCTCTGTTGAGGTTCCGTCTTCCGCGGCTTCAACCGGCCTGCATTGTCGTGTCTCCAGTCATCTCCGGCCATGGAACGAATCCCCCCATCGGGCGAAATGTCCCGGGTGGAAACTCGACGTCTCGATCACCCTCTCGGAATCTGGCTGATGCCGCACAATGAGCCGTCTTTGTGCGGCGCAGCTTTCCCTTCCACTCGTCGCGTTTAAACCTGCACGCGGCGTGAACCGGCGGAGCTGGCGTATTCGGCTTGGGAGGAGGCCTCCTATGGGGATGCTGAGCAATCACCGCGGCTACGCCCATGATTGGCAAGGGCGGGTCGGCGTTCTCCGCTTCGGCGGCGAGTTCGGCTTCGACTTCGGCCACGATCTCTGAGACCAAAGACCGCCACTCACGCTCCGGGAGGTGCGCCCAGCAAGGCAGAGGTGACATGGTGATCGGATGCACCGTCTTGAAATCGTCGGGGTTCACGGTCTCGCGCCGCTTGGCGCTTCTCGTGCCGTGGAATTCTGCGGTTCGACTGTGCCACACACCTTCGAGTTGTTGGCCGTCGAGCAACCACGGCAGGGACGACGCCCCCGGCCAATCGCGGACCTCATGCACCAGTCGTTCCTTGACCCCGTGCGCTACCAGGTAGCGCAGTCGATCGACTTGAGCAGCTTCCTCGAATGTCACCGGGATACTGCGATACCGACGCTGCCAAAACGGTCCCCCCCAATCGTTGAGGGCATTCAACTTCCGAGCGATGTTGCTCTTGAGGAAGCCGATGAAACTGGCCACCTGCCGCGCGTCCGCGCCGGTAAGGAGAATGTGGAAGTGATTGGACATGAAGACGAAGCCATGGAGCTGCACAGGGTAGTGGTGCTGGGCTCGCCCTATGCAGCCCATGACGATTTCGTTGACGGCGCTGGTCGGGGTCATCAGCAATCGTCGTTGCTGCACTCGACTTGTTGCCTCGGCCATGGTTCCGGGAGCGCCGGATCTGATGGGTCTCATGCTCACCTCCTCGCGGCGGATGGATCGGGCCGCGTACAGGAAGTGATCGTTCGGAGCGTAGAAAGCGTTCGGGCGCAAAACCTCTAGTTTGCCTGCATATCAATATATTCAGCGGCTTATTGTTGTTGGAGGCATGGGGTCTGAAGGCCCCTGGTGTCGCTGGTGCCCACCAGTCGCCCACATTGTAACTCGCCTGGCACCCTTCAGGCCGGCCACACGGTAATTCGCCTGGCAACCTTCTGGCGTGCTCCGGGGCCAGGTCTCTTATCCCCTATGTCTCGCAACTGTCTCACGGTGTATCGGGACCGGTGACCGTGTGCTGCAACACGACGCAGCGACAGCGCTCGAGCGTCCTTCAACAACTTGAGTTGGCGTCTCTTCGGCCGGCGCCCGAGGCGCTGGCACGCCCAGTGCACCCCAGGACCCCGACGGGGCGTCAGGCGCCGGGCGCGCCGAAAACCTGTCCCGCATGGAGGAATACGATGTCCCGGTCCAACGGTCTGTATCGACGTCACGCCATGGTCCCTGGCGCTGGCCTCGCCCTGGTTTTCGCGCTGACTGCCTGCGGTGGCGCCCAACTCTCCCATACGGTCCCCGACGAGCAGGTGTCCGGCTTCGTGGGCCCGGCCAAGGCGCGTCTCGACACATCGCGGGCTGCGATCGTCAAGGCGGAGAAACGGCTCGCCGATTCTCGCCTGTCTCGCAAGACGGTCGCCGAGTCCGTGCAGGCTACGGTCGCCCGCGGCGAAAAGGCCGAAAAGGACGCGGCGTCTGCCGAACAGGCGTTGGAGCACGCCGATGAGCGCCTGGAGGCAGCGCTGGAGCAGGCGGGCGCGCGCAAGAAGGCTGCGGTGACGGCCGCCGAGCAAACCCACGAGCGCGAAGTGGCCGCAGCGCGACGCCAGCATAACGTCGCTAAGCGGGCAGCCGGGGGGCAACTTGCCGCTGCCGAACGGGCACAGGCCGTCGAAGAGGCACGAAAGGAGTACGAAGAAGCCCGATTGGGGGTAGACCAGGCGCGGGTCGAGGCTGGCGACGCCGAGCTGTGGGTTGCACGCGCACGCTACGAGCAGACCAAATTCGAGGAGCTCGGCAAGGTCCGCGGCGACCTGGGCGCGGCCTATCAGGCGCGGCTGGCCGGCTTTCAAGAGCAGGTGAGCCAACGCGAGGTGACCTTCACCGACAAACGCAATGTCCTGCGGGCAGCGAATTCCCGAGCGCGCTCAGCCAAGGTCGCCCTTGACGAGCTGCTGAACGCCAAGACCACCGGCGCGTGAACAATCGCGCATGGTTGGGTGAGCCGTTGTATATCGCCCGGTTGTAAATCGCCTGGCACCCTGCGGACAACCCACATGATAATTCGCCTGGCACCCATCAGGCCGGCAGCCCACATGGTAAATCGCCCGGCACCCATCAGGCCGCGCCTCGCCGCCGTAGTAACAACCGCAGCGCAAACCTAACTTGTAACTCGCTTGGCACCTTCCAGACAGGCGGGAGTGAGCGGACCTCCGCATGCGGTTGACGCCAACCCCACCTCTCCACCAAGCTGATCGGGTGCATCGCGCGCGCGAGGCGGTCGATCGGGCACCTCTGCGTGCCCATCGAAGGGGGGCAGATGCTGCTTGTCCAATCACGTCGGTTGCCGGCCGCCCGCCTGTTGATTTGCGCGGCGCTGTTCCTGACTCCGGCGATGGGGCTGTCCCAGGCGGGTGAGGATGCCGCCCTCGGCGCGCACAAGCTGGCCACCCACATGTACAAGGCCGGCAACTTTGCCAAGGCGGCCGAACTCTATCACACGGCCTTCAAGATCGACCCCAAGCCCGCCTTCCTCTTCAACGCCGCCCGTGCCGAACAGCGCGTCATGATGCTCGAGGTCGCCGAGAAGCACTTCAAGCAGGTGCTGGCACTCAAGGGCGTGGACGCGCGCACGGTCTCCCGCAGCAGGATGCACCTCCAAGAAATCGAGACCGTGCGCAAAGCGCTGATGGCCGCCCAGGCCAAGGCCGGAGGCAAGAAAGCGCCGCCGACCGATACCAGGACGGCTGAACCGGCTCCCGTTAGCAAGTCCGTTGACAAGTCCGCCGCGCCCGCCGCGGCTGCCCCGAGCCCTGCCGCGCACAAGAATGCCGAAGCGCCCGCAACCGTCGTCACCAAGGGCGGCGGCTGGAAGGCGCCGGCAGGCTGGGCGTCGGTCATCACCGGTGGCGTGTTGGCCGGAGTCGGCGGCTGGCTGCTGGTCAGCTACATGAACGACCAGGAAGCACTCGATGCCCGCCAGGTGGCCACCACCGGCGGCGGCAAGGTCAAGGACATTTCCTATGCCGAATACGAAGAGCAGCAGACGGCGCTATGGACGCGGCGGGGGCTGGGGTTCGGTGTGCTGGGCGTGGGTCTGGCTGCGGTCGGCGCCGGCGCCTGGATGGTGCTCACCGCGCCCGAATCCGGCGCTGTGACCGTCGCCCCGACGCATCGCGGCGTGCTGCTGGCGCTTCGGTTCTGAGTTCAAGACAGCCGCGAAGCGACCCGGCTCCACGGCGACGAGGTTCGACATGCACGATGGGATCTCCCGCATCCGCCTGTGCACCCTGCTTGGGCTCTGTGCACTTGTCGCATCCTGCGGCGACCTGAGACCTGAGGGCGAATTCGAGTACGCCACCGAGGCGCAGCGGCAGGAGGCAAAGAAGGCATTGGTCGATGTGGCGATGGACACGGTTGAGGTCCATGACAGCGCGGTGGACGACCAGACGACGTCTCCGGACACCACCCAGAGCGATGCCGCGGTGGACGCTGGCGCACAGGCCGATGAGGGCGGCACCCAAGGCGACATCATCGCCGACACGGCAGCCGCGGACGCGGGGCCCATCGACAGCGGGTCGGTAGACGCGCTTGTTGATGATGTCGTCTCAAAGGAGGACGGCGTCGCCGTCGACGGTGGCGCTTCGGTCGATGGCGACTCCTGGGTTGATGATGGCGTCTCTGAGGACGGCGGCGCTGTGGTCGACGCCGGTGCCGCCGACGTGGCCGTCACAGACGCTGTCGTCGAGGCGGATGGCGCCCTGGCGGATAGCGGCCCTGCCGATGGCGTGGCCGGAGATGCTCCCGCAGGCGACAGCAGCGACACTGGAACCGTTGATGTCGACACCGGCAAGATCGATGCCGGAACTCCGCCGAACTGCACAGCGGCCACCCAGGCCAAGGACTGCGATGACGGCAACGCCTGCACGAAGGACGTGTGCAAGTCCGGCAAATGCACACACGACCCCGCGGCCAGCGGCGCCAAGTGCGACGACGGCAACAAGTGCACCGACAATGACGCATGCAAAGCCGGCCAATGCACGGCGGGCGCACCCAAGAGCTGTGGCGGCAGCGCACCCTGCACCCTGGATTCCTGCGACGCCAAGACCGGCGACTGCAACAAGAAGCCAGCTGGCGACGGCGCCATTTGCGGCGATATCGGCAAGTGCAAAGCGGGCGCCTGCCAGGTCGCCGGCGCCAAGGGTCACCAACTGGCCCTCGTGCCGGCCGGCCCCTTCTGGATGGGATGCAATGAGACCAAGGACAAGAAGTGCCAGCCCAACGAGAAGCCCCAGCACCAGGTCACCCTGTCCGCCTACTGGATCGACCTGCACGAGGTGACCGTCGCCCGTTACGCCACCTGCGTCAGCGCCGGCAAGTGCGACATCCCGACCAAGTACACCGCCCCGCCCTTCAACGGCTACTGGACCTGGGACATCCAGGGCAAGGAACAGCACCCCATCAACTCGGTCACCTGGCAGCAGGCCAGGACGTACTGCAAATGGCTGGGCGACAGCTACGACCTGCCCACCGAAGCGCAATGGGAGAAGGCCGCCCGCGGCGGTTGTGAGCACAACGGCGGTGCGGTGGACTGCAAGGCGAATATGCGCATCTGGCCGTGGGGGGACACCCCGGCGACCTGCAAAACCGCGGTGATGGACGATGGCGGCTGGGGCTGTACCACCGGCACCACCATGGCCGTCGGTATCAAATCAAAGGGGGCCAGTCCCTACGGCGTGCAGGATATGGCCGGCGGCATCTGGGAATGGACGTTGGACGCCCATGTTGGCTACACGAAGTCGTCCAAAATCAATCCGCTGGCCGCGCCCACCGGCAACTACCGCACGCAGCGCGGCGGCTGCTGGAACAACCCGTCGGACAAACTGCGCTCCAGCTACCGGAACAAGGCCGACATCACGGGCAACACGGCCAACGCGCCCACTCACGGCATCCGTTGTGCGCGCAAGTTCATCCCTTGCGACGACGGCGACCCGTGCACGGTCGGCAGCAAGGACGCGGCCGGCAAGTGTGTCTACATCGCCGCCATAAAGGGCACGCCCTGTGACGACGGCAAGCCGTGTTTCATCGGCGAGGCGTGCAACGGCGGAAAATGCGTTGGCGGCAAGCTGAAGAATTGCGACGACGGCCTGCCCTGCACCCTGGACGCGTGCAAGCTGGCCACCGGGGATTGCTCGGCCGTGCCCATGAAAGATGGCTCACCCTGTGCCGATTCTTCCGGCAAGTGTCAGGCCAGCCAGTGCGCGCAGACTGCCGCCCAGGGCCGAAAGATGGTGCACGTACCCGCCGGCAAGTTCTGGATGGGCTGCAATCCGGCGAAGGACAAGGAATGCGCGGCCATCAAGGATGAGAATCCGCAGCACGAGGTGTCATTGTCGGCCTACTGGGTCGATGTCCACGAGGTCACCGTGGCCGATTGGGCCAAATGCATGGCCGATGGCAAGTGCAACAAGCCCGATGTTGGCGGCACCAACAACTGGGGCATTGCCGGTCGCGAGCAGCATCCCATCAACGGCATCAAGCAGGCCGACGCCCGCACCTTCTGCAAGTGGCTGGGAGCTGGCTACGACCTGCCCACCGAGGCGCAGTGGGAGATGGCCGCTCGGGGCAGCTGCGTCCTCAATGGTGGCGCAGCGAGTTGCAAGGCCAACATGCGCACCTATCCGTGGGGCGAGGACGTCGCCGGCTGCAACAAGGCCGTCATGCTGAACAACTATGTCGGCTGCGACCAGAAGATCACCTGGCCGGTCGGCTCCAAGGGCAAGGGTGTGAGTCCGTACGGCATCCACGACGCGGCGGGCAACGTCTGGGAGTGGGTCCGCGACCTGTATGACGAGGGCTATTACAAGAAGTCGTCCAAGGTCGACCCACTCAACGACAAGACCGGCGCCGGATCCGTGGCGCGTGGCGGCAGCTTCTACAATGGGGCTGTTCACATGCGTGTGGCCGACCGCCACGTCTACGATCCCACCAAGGGCGCCGCAGGCATCGGGTTCCGCTGTGCGCGCGTGCACGGCCCCTGCGACGATAACGACCCGTGCACCCTCGACAGCAAGGACAAGACCAACAAGTGCGTGCACCTCCCGGCCAAGAACGGCGGCGCCTGTCACGACGGCGACGCCTGCACCGTTGGCGACGTCTGCAAAGGCGGCAAGTGCGCCGCCGGCACTATCAAGAACTGCGATGACGGCAACGCACGCACCGTCGACATCTGCGACGCCAAGACCGCCAAGTGCACCAGCGCGTCGGCCAAGGACGGCGCATCCTGCGGCGTGGGCGGTTGCTCTCAAGGCGGTACGTGCACCGGCGGCGTCTGCAAGGGCGGCGGCAAGTCGCCACTCTTCGACGTGACGCTCTCGGACAAGCTTCATGACCACACCAAGGACGATGTCATCGTCGACATGAAGCGCCTGCCCGACGGCGGCTTCGTGCTGGCCGGATACATGGCCGGCCCAGGCACGTGGGACGCCCGACTGATCCGCGTCGACGCCTACGGTGAGCAGGTCTGGGAGAAGAAGCTCGGCGGCTCACTCGCCGAGTACCTCTACGCCGTCGCAGTTGTGGCCGACGGCACCTACATCGCCATGGGACAGCATGAGAAACCTGGCCAGTCCACCGTCGGATGGTTCCTGCGCGTCAAACCCGATGGCACGGTGGTCGGCGACAGTACGCACCTGGGCGGCTACACGGGTTGGCGAGCGGCGGTCGCACGCGACAAGGGAATCGTGGCGGCGGGATTCAGCAAGTGGCCGCCCTACTGTCATGTCTGCGACATCGGTGTCGACGGCAAGCTGACCTCGTGCACCTTCCACGGCAACTCCTGGGGCGCCTGCTATGACGTGGCCCTGGCGCCCGACGGCGGTTCGGCCATTGTCGGAGCCACCGCTTGCGGCAGCAATTTCACCAGTTGCAAGGCCCTGGTCAGCCGCCTGTCGGCCAAGAATGTGCCCATCTGGGTCAAGACTGTCGCCACCGGGTCGAACGATACCGGCCTGGCGACCGCCGTTCAGCCGGATGGTGGCGTGCTGGCGGCGGCGCTCGTCACCGCAAAGGGCGGCAACGAGAACGCGCACCTGATGCGCTTTGACAGCAAGGGCTCGCAAATATGGGGCAAGACCTTCGATGGCGGCAGTAACGACCACCCGCGCGACCTCGTCGTCCTGCCCGACGGCTCGGGGCTCTTGGCCATCGACAGCAAAGGGCAATCCAAGGGCTTCGGCGACTTCGATGTCTGGCTGCAGCGCTTCAACGCCAAGGGCAGCGAGCTCTGGTCGCATTTCATCGGTGACAAGGGCGGCGACTGGGCGTACGCGGCGGCTCTTTTGCCCGGCAGTCAGCCGGGCGGCGCCGGATTCGCCCTTGCTGGCCACACCAACTCCAAGGGAGCGGGCGGAGCCGACGCCTGGATCGTACGCACCGACATCTGGGGTCAGACCACCTGCGGCAAGGGCGGCGACTGCAAGGCCGCCTGGCCGGGGGCCTGCGATGACGGCAACAGCTGTACCGTCGACGCCTGCGCCACCGACAAGGGCTGCACCCACACGGCCGCCAAAGAAGGGACCGCCTGCGCCATCGCCGGCTTCAAGGCCACCTGCATCCAGGGCGTCTGCGGCGGCGCGCTGCCCGCGGACGAGGACCTGGACCACGACGGCAAGATGGGCGAAGCGGATACCTGCCCCACCACCTGGAATCCCAACGGCGACGCCACCGTCTGCCCGGCCTGGTCTGGCGCTGGATGGAGCCAGTCGCGTGCCGTCACACTGAGTCAGGACGGCAAGGGTTCCACCTGGTGGCGCAGCAACGAGCCCGTCGATGTGCCGCTGGCCAACGGCCTCAACGACGAGAGCGTGGTCGCCCACTACAAGTTGGACGGTGACGGCAAGGACAGCAGCCTGGCCAAGAACAGCGCCAAGCTCAGCGGCATCGCCAAGCCGACCACCGGCGCGTTTAACGATGTGGCCGGCGCCATGGCATTCGACGGCGGCTGCTACACCGCCGGCAAGAGTCCGCAACTGGAGTTCGGCAAAGGCGACTTCACCGTGATGATGTGGTTCAAGCGCAGCCCCATGGGCGACGTCGTTGTGAATTACGAGAGTGTCTTGTCCTTCAAGGACAATCAGGACAAGGGACTGGCCGTGTACATGTGGGACGCCGGCTTCCCCTTGACGGGCGCCGGCCGAATTGGCCTCTGGATGGGCAAGGACTGCGCCACCACTTCGACCATTGGGCCCGTGGACGATGGCAAGTGGCATCACATCGCATTCGTGCGTACGGGCGGCAGCAGCGTGCCCACCATCTGGCTCGACGGCCGCCCGGTTGCGACCAAGGGCAGCGTCACCAAGGGTACCTGCGATCTGGGCGCGGTGGATTCGATCCCGGCCATCGCCGGCGGCGGCGCCAAATGTGGCAACACCAGCTTCAAGGGTGCCTTGGACGATGTGGTGCTCTTCAAGCGTGCCTTGTCGCCCGCCGAGCTGGTCACGTATTACCGGTCAAGAACGGCATACGGGACCGTCTTCGTACCCGGAGCACAGACCGACTTCGATGACCTGCGCGTCACAGAGACCACCCCCTGGCAGGCCAGCCATCAGACCCATTTCGAACTCCGCGGGCCGCGACCCCATAGCGACACCGACCTGGCCGACCTGGTCGGGTTCTGGAAGCTTGATGGCGACATCAAGACCGCGTTGCCGGGGGTCGGTCACGGCACCTATGGTGGTATCGGCAAGGGCGCCGGCGCGGCCCGCGGCCGTTTCGGTCCGGGCCAGGGCGGCCTGTCCTTCAAGGGCGCCGGCGGCCTCTACGCGTGGAAGGATCGCACGGTCAAGATCAGCGGAGACTTCACGGTCGAGGTCTGGGTCCGCATGGCCAAGCAGACGGGCGGCCGTCAGGTCATCTTGCAGACCCGAATGGGGCATACGGGCGACAAGGGCCATGGCAACGGATTCATCCTGCAGCATCGCGACAACGTCGTGCACGGCCTGGACGCGGGGTACTACAACAAGGGCAAGGGCGGCGATGTGCACAGCGGGGTGCGCATCGACGACGGCAACTGGCATCACGTCGCGATGGTGCGCAAAGGCTCCGGATTCACGCTCTACCTCAACGGTCGGGACGTGGGCAGCAAGCAGGTGCCTTCGACCCTGGACCTGGGCAGCACGCTGACCATTGGCTACGAGCCCATGGGCAAGTCGACGGCGGCCTACCTGCTCACCGGCACCCTGGATGAGGTGCTCATCCACAACGTGGCGAAGTCGCCCGATTACCTGCGCGGTCGCAGTCAGGGCCTGCCCCGCGCGCGCTGGCTGGCCCACACCGCGCCTGCGAAGTCGGCCGACGCCACCTTCGCCTTCCATGACTATGCGCTGCATTGGGGCAACACGGCGGCGAAATTCGCCGGTACCAAGGTCGTGGCCATGGACGGCAAGAAGACCTGCGACCGCCTCTTGTCTCCGTGTCTGGGCTACGCGGGTTGGTGGCGTTTCGACGGGATCGACGGGGATATCGTGTGGGACAGCAGCAGCCTGGCCCATCACGGCACCGTGGCCGGCGGCCCTGTGCTCACCGCGGGGGTCTCCGCAACCGCGCTGGCTTGCGACGGCAAGGACGACAGCGTCACGGTGACCAACACCCAGGCCTTGACCACCGAAACCTACACCATGGAGGCGGCGTTCATGCCCATGAAGCAGCCCGACAACTTCCAGGAACACGACGTGCTCTCCAAGGGCAAGGGCACGCCCTACACCGGCCAGATCGAAGTCTGGAAGGGGCAATTGCGCTTCTGGGTCGGCAGCCAGGACGACAAGACCATGGCGGTGGCGCCCAAACCCGTGGTCGATGGCCAGTGGCTGTCCGTTGCAGGTACCTATAACGGCAAACTTCTGCGCCTGTTCCGCGGCCACGCCGAGGTCGCCAAGAAGACGATTGGCGAGCTGTCCATCAATGGCTCGGGCGACCTGCACATGGGAGGCTCGAAATCCGGCGGCGGCTTCGGCGGTCACCGGCTCCTGGGCAATCTGGACGATGTACGCTTGATGAACAGGACATTGACAGCGGACGAGCAACTGCATCATCCCCGGGCGCGTTGGTCGCTGGGGCCGCTCTAGCTCCTCGCCGGGGCCCTGGTTTCCAGTATCCAACTGCCAAAAGCCAAGGAACCGGCCCGCGGCGCTACGGTGTCATGCCGACGACCTTCGCCCCGATGGTCGTAAACGAGAAGCCAGCACTCACCCCTTCCGGCGTGCCGTCTCCATCCAGGTCGATATCCGCAACCAGCAGCGTGTCCAGCAGCGACTTCGCGCCCGCCTTGCCACCGATGCTCTTGAGCTGCTCTTCGGGCACATGCTCCAACGCCTCGAACAGCGCCGGCTTGGGGATCACGCCACAGAGCTTTCCCAGCCCGGTGCTCTTCCAGGTGGTCTTGTCCTGCACCTGACCCTCGATCATGGCGTTTTCGAAGGGCAGCTCCAACTTCACGCCGCCCATTGGGATGGGAATCGTAAACCCGAAACCCTTGCCGCCGCCGCTCAGCTTGCCGTCGACGATGGTGGCGGTCTTCAGGCTGGCGCCGGGCGGACAGACGCCGCCGTTGTTGGCCTTCAGATCGTAGTTGGCGTCGCTGATGGTGTAGGTGCAGATCTGCTCGTTGAACTTGCAGTCCTCGTTGCTCTTGTCCAGCGACGCGCTGAGCATGCGCAACTCGAAGGGTTTGCCATCGGTGTGGTAGGGCAGCGCCTCGAGGATCAGCTTCACGTCACCGCTGGTGACGCTGTGTTCGATGGCGTCGCCGGCCAGCGCGACCAGCGCGCCCATGGAGTTGTCGGGTTTGCCATCATCCGTCAGGTCGCAGCCCTGTTCGGATGGGAAGAGCTTGAAGGTGTTCATCTTCTGCAGCTCCGGGCCGAAGGTGGTAGGCAAGCTGCAAGGACCGCTCCCTCCTCCGGAGTCGTCGGCTGTGGTACCGCCAGCGTCTGCCGCAAGCACGTCGCCCCCCGGCGTCGTGGCTGCATCACCCGCCATGGCGGCATCGCCAGCAGCGCCGGCATCGTTTGCACCCGCCGTGCCGTCCTCGACCGACCCGTCCGCGGCGCTTGCGTCTGCACCGCCCCCCCCGCCCGCTCCTGCGTCGCTGCTACATCCCGCAGCCACCACGCAGGCGAGCCACGCGATCCACTGCACCGTCTTGCGGTTCCCCTTCATCCTTTCCCCCCGGTCGACCTCGCCGTCGACGTGACGTCTCGTGGCCGCAGGCTAACCCATTGGCCCGTGCCCGGCACGTGTGGTTTGCCATGTAGATTCACAACTCACTGAATCACAACCAATTGAAGGGTGCCACCCGATCCACAACTCCGCTGAATTGAGGGGTGCCACCCGATTCACAACTTCGCGAATCGAAGGGTGCCACGCGATTCACTGAAGGGTGCCACCCGATTCACAACTTCGCTGAATTGAAGGGTGCCACCCGTTTCACAACTCGTTGAACACACCAAAGCAACCGGGCGTTGAGTGTGGAGTTTGACTTAACATGAAAGAACCTTCATGTTTCCTGCCTGCTGCCGGAGTTCCATGCCCCACGACCACCACAGCCACGCCCCGCCGCCCGGCAACGCCGCCGCTCGGCGCGCCTTGACGATGGCGCTTTGGCTCAACGGCGGCTTCCTGCTCATCGAGGCCACGGCGGGTTGGCTGACCGGCTCATTGGCGCTGCTCTCAGACGCCGCCCACATGCTCAGCGACGTGGCCGCACTGTCCATCGCCCTGTCGGCCTCCCACCTGGCCGAAAAGCAGGCCGGCGCGACCCAGACCTTCGGATTCCGGCGAGCAGAACCCGTCGCAGCCTTCGTTAACGCGTTGCTCATGTTGCTGGTCTGCGGATACATCTTCTGGGAGGCCTTCGAGCGCCTGCTGCGCGGACCGCCGCAGGTGCCCGGCTGGCCGATCCTGGTAGTAGGCGCCATCGGCCTGGCCATCAATGTCGGCAGCGCCTGGCTGCTCTATCGCTCCGACCGCGACAACCTCAACGTGCGCGGCGCCCTGGTGCACATGGCAGCCGATGCGCTGGGCTCTCTGGGCGCCATCGTCGCTGCGCTCTTCGTTATGGGCGGATTCGTCGCCGCTGACGCGATCGTGAGCTTGATGATCGGCATGCTGGTGCTTTGGGGTACCTGGGGTTTGCTGCGCGACTCGGCCCGTGTGCTGCTGGAGTTCGCGCCGCGCGGCCTGGTGGTGGACGAGGTTCATGATGCCATCTGCGATGTAGCCGGCGTGGAAGACGTGCACGACCTGCATGTCTGGACCCTGGACGGCAATCACTGCGTGCTGACCGCCCACCTGGTCCTTTGCGGCCCGGAGGCACCGTCGGCCGTGCGGCAGGCGGTCGAGACGTTGTTGCGGGATCGATTCAAGATCGACCACACGACGTTGCAGTTGGAAGGCCTGGGCGAGTGCGCGGCGGTCGACTGCGGCTTTGGTGGTCGGCGCAAGGGTCGAGGTCTGCATGCGGTGCGCTGACCAGCCGGTCGGTGAGCCCCTGCCCAATCCCCACGCGGTCGACGCCGCGGTGGCGTTATTTGCCGCTCTGGCCCATCCCGTGCGCCTGACCGTGCTCCTCGCACTGAGCCGTCAGGAAGGACTCACGGTCGGCCAGCTGACGGAGCTGGCTCAGGCGGAACAATCGGCCATGTCGCACCAACTGCGGGCTCTACGAGATGCCCGTCTGGTGACGAGCGAGCGGGATGGGCGGCGGATTCGCTATCGGCTGCACGACGAACACGTCGCCCACATCATCGAGGATGCGCTGACCCATGCCGTGGACGAGGTGGCCAACATCGAGCGGGACCTCGGCAGCGCGTCTCGCTAGTACT
>CAYTLW010000153.1:0-16390 GCA_964438735.1 uncultured Enterobacteriaceae bacterium
CTCGCGCGGCAAGCAGAGCTTCTCCCGCGTCGCTCGGCACACCTCTTCCCGAGTCTAGGAAACTGGGGAAGTACCTACGGTCCGTCGAAGTAGGACGACGCCTTCCAGCCGTACTTGGCCATGCCCAGCAGGTTGATCCAGGCGGGGTTCGGTGTGCGTCGCACCGCCACGACCATGCCCACCTTCAGGGGCTTGGCGTTGGCGACTTTGAAGGATTGAGCGCCGATGGGCACCAGCGCCGAGGTGATCTTGGTCTTGGTGCCGGCGAGCGCCTTCCAGCCGCTGCCGCCGCCCTTGATATGTACGAGGTCGTGCTTGGCCTTCTTCGTCGCCACCAACACGGTGCCGCCCGTGCCCTGGCCGACGCCGTGCAGGACCACGCCGGAGGTATGGCGATGCATGGTGGTGGCCTCGACGCGCGGCGGACGGGTCGCGGGCTGCATTGTAACGGCGCCAGCCCTACCAGGCTCCCTGCAACGTCAACGCCATACCCTCCATGCGTCCCTGGCCATCCATTACCGGCGTGGCGCCGACGCCGCGCAGCCAGGCTGGCGTCTCGAATTCCATGGCCGGGGCGATGCCGGCCTTGCGTCGCGCTCGCCGGTCCTCGAGCCACCACGAGGTCAACATGCCGCCCAGGGCCAGGCCCAGCGCGCTGCCGGCCAGGTTGGCCTGGATCCAGCGATCGCGATCCTCGGTGACCATCATCATGGCCATGGTGCCGATGCCCGCCAGGCCGATGCCGCCGATGCTGGCGCCGCCGATGACCAGCGGGTCCAGGCCCACCACGGGCGAGACCAGCACACCCGAGATGGCCGCGCCCACGTCGCCGCCGATGGCCGTGGCGAAGAGGAGGTCTTCGGCCTCCCAGTTGCGCAGCGAGCCCGTCCAGCCAGCGAGCCAGGCCCCCCAGACCAGGCCCGTGCTGCCCATGGCCGCCTCCATGCCCGTGAAATCCCACGCCTGCGCGGCTGCCGCGGCGCCGAGGCCGAATACGCCAATGTTCAGGAGGCTGACACCAGCCAGCTGGGTGCCGTCCAGGGAGGTGTGTTCGTCCAACCAGGCCGCCAGGCTGACGCCATGCCAGGCACCCCAGGTCGTGCCGATGGCCACCAGCGGCCCGCCGCCGCCGTCGTAGCTGAGCGAACGCGCCACCGTGGCCGCGCTCAGCAGACCCGCGCCGCTGCCGATCAGCATGCCTACCAGCACCGGCTTGTCATCATCGGGGTCGGCCAGCAGCACCGAGCCGGCGCCCAGGGCCTTGCCCAGCTGGGACAGGAACATCATCTGGCCCACGTCGCCGGGCTGGTAATCGGTGACCTGCGACAGGGCCCCTCCTGCGACCAGGCCCAAGGACATGCCCATCAGGGCGCTGCCGCCAATCTTCTCGTCGGCCCGGCTGCTCTTGTCCGACAGCACCAGCCCGCTGATAGACGCGCCCCAAGCTGCCCCCTCCGCGGCGCCGAGGGTCATCAACCAGCCGTCTCCGGCGGACAGTTCCATCTGTGGCGCTACCCACGCCGACAGGCCCAGCCCGGCCAGCGTGCTCAGTGCCAGCAGCGCGGACGCGCCGCGTTTGTCGTCGCGCGGAGTGAGCTGCTGGAGTGCCCCCAGGCAGAAGAAGAAGCCAGCCCCGCCGCCGAGATCGGTCACCACGACGTCGCCGGCGCTCATATTCAGGCTGTCCGCAGCCAGCCACAGGCCCACGCCCGCGAGCAGCTCACCGGCCACCGACAGGCCGCCTACGTAGCGCTCGTGGAATTGTCTGTCGTCCTCATACGCCAGCCGCGCCTGGTTGTATGCGCTGTAGTTGTCTCCCCCACGCCACGATGCATACCCGTACCCGTCCGGCTCCACCGGCGCCTGGTGGGTGGCCCCGCCCAGCAGGCTGCCCACCGCCGCACCCCAGAACAGGCCGCTGCCGTAGTAGGCCTGGCGCTCCAGGGGCAGCTCGCGACCGACCAGCCAGCCCGCCACCCCGCCCAACGCGATGCCTGTGACCCAGCCGATGGTCTCGGCCGAGTCCGTGGCCGCGAAACGCCCGATCATGCTCATGGTGTAGCCGCCGAAGCCCGCTCCGCCGATGGCGGCGACGCCAGCGCTACCCGCCAGTCGGGGGAGTTCCTTGCTACGTTTGGGGAAGTAGCGCCGGGCCACCGCCAGGGCGCGTTTGCGCAGTTTGCTGCGCACGTCTTCGCTTCTGGCGACGCCGGCCAGGGCTGTGAACGCCGCGGGCGAGCGCAACTTGCCGAGGGTCTGCAGGGCCGTCTCGGCGATGTTCGCCCGCTCGCCGTCGCGGCCCAGTTGGCCCAGCGGACCCACCACGTCGGCGCGCCCTGCTTTGCCCAGGGCGCCCAGTCCCCGGACCGCAGCGACCGCCACCTGGGCCGTGCGATCGTGGCGGGCCACGTAGGTGAGCACCTGCACGGTCCTGGCGTCGCTCAGCCCGGCCAGTTTGCCCACCGCCTGTCCCCGCGCGCGCCGCCCGCCGCTGGACAGGGCCGCGACCACCCGACGCAAGAGGTCCGCATCCGGAGCGGTGACCGGGCCCGCATTCGGGGCGGTAGATGGGGTCGCCTGCGCCGGCAACGAGGGCGCTGCGGCGACAGTGCCCGTTGCACCGAAGAGCAGGGCCGCAACAACCAGCGCGGACTGCGCCCGCAGGCCAGCGCCATGAGGTGGCGGGAAGTCTGTGATTCCAGGATGCATGGGTCGCTCCCTTGGTCGGGCCTGGGAGGAGCGTCAGGTATTGACACTTAGTACCTTTGGGATGCCAGGTCCCTTTCGTCGCCCGCAACCGCGCCCCGTGCTATCTGCCCCTCAGTTCTTCAACGGCCCCACATATCGGAACGTCGCCCGACTATGCGCGCCGCTGGCGTTCCACTCGTGCCATGTGTACTGGTTGCCGCAGCCGTCGTGGTAGGCGCGGATGTAGAACGTGTCGCCGGCCTTGAACTGTCCGGTGTACTGCAGCGTCGAGTGGTTCCACTGCTTGCTGGAGGAGGGGTTGATGTTGTGGGTGTACGTCTTGCCCTTGCCGTTGACGAGCAGCTGCAGATCCTGCTGTCCGCAGCCGTGCTGGATGGCGTAGTAGTCGATACGGTAGAAGCCGGAGATCTGCACGGTGACGACGCCGTTGGAGTTGACGCTCAGGTAGCCGGCGGCGGTGTTGTAGTCGATCCCATTGAGACAGTAGGAATGCCAGCCGCTGCTCTTCTTGACCTGCTTGCAGCCGCCCGACCAGGCGACAGGCATGGCCAGCGCCGCGGTCCACGCCCAACCGTTCTTGCTGGCGCTCTTGTTGTAGTTCCGGCCGCAGACCTGCAACCCGGCGTTCTTGTGGTAGCGCAGGGTGCCCTGGTTGCCGGCGCCGCAGCTGGTGGAGTCCGCGCCCAGCTTGACCGAGCCGTCGACCATCAGCTTGCCCTTGAGCTGGACCTTCTTGTTGCTCAGGGTCTTGATTGTCACGCACCAGCTCTTCACGGCGCCGTCGTTGCCGTTGTTCTTGAACGAGCCGTCGATCACCTGGATGCGCCACTTGCCCTTGGGGTTCTTGCCGACCCAGGTGCCGAGGTCGCCCTTGACCGGCTTCGTCTTGCTCGGGAACGAGGTCTTCAAGCTCTTGCCCTTGAGGTTCTTGGCCGCCAGGAGGTACTCGACGTTGTTGGGATCCCAGAGCTTGATGGTCATGGAGGGCACGTCGCTGTTGGTCAGGTCGATGTCCACGTCCAGCTGCTGGGCGAGGCCGATGTCGGGGAAGATGAGCGTGTCCGGTACGCCGATGGGGTTGTTGTCGGGGATGGGCAGATTGGCCTTGCCGCACATCTGGTCGACAAACTGGTTGTGGAGCAGGTCGTTGGAGATCTCGTCCAGTCCGTCGCCGGGCAAGGCGCTGGGATCGAGGGCGGCGGCGCACTTGAGGGTGCCGTCGGGGTTGATGCCGATGACCGAGTGGCCCTTCACCTTGCAGCTGCCGCTGGGGATCTTGATGCCGGTGAGCTGGGAACCATCGCCGAGGTATTTCTGCGCCGTCACCGTGCCGGCGGCGATGGATTGAGCGGCCACCTTGTTGGCCTTGAGGGCGTTGCCGCCCAGGTCCAGGTCGCCGTCGATCTTCAGCTCGCTGACGGAGACGCAGCCTGTGCACTGCAGGTCATTGGCGCTGGTCGCTGGGCCGCCCTTGGTCTTGGAGCCGGCCCAGGCGAAGCCCACGTTCTCCGCGCTGATGCAGCCCTTGCAGGTGACGCCGGAGGCAGAGGCGGCGAGCACCGCGTAGGGCGTCGAATGCATCCGGACGCGGGGCATCTCGGGTTCGTTGCCCACCGAGACGCCGAACCAGGGGGTCGAAAGGGCCTGCAGAAGGCCAGGTTTGATGGGTTTATTCACACCCAGCGAAAACGAGAAGGTGCCGCCGAAGACCGTGACCTTGACCGGTCCCTCCGTCCACGCCGCAGAGCCGCCCTTGGGCACGTTGTAGATGGCGAACGTGGCGTCGTAGATGCCGTCCGCCGCCGGCGCGCCGCCGGAGGAAAGCAGCGAGCCCTGGACGTGGATCCGGGTGGGCACGTCGGCATGCGCTGACGTCGTGCTCAACGCGGACGACGCAACGAGGGCGACCAGGACGGTCAGGGGCAGGGCGATTCGATTCATGCGCATGGCTCACCTCCAGTGGAGGCAACCTACGGGAGCCGCGCACGCGAGGCAACCGGCGGAGATCTGCGCTACTTCCCGGCTTGTTTCGGCGCGGTAACAGGCGCCAACGCGCCATCGAGGAACGCCCACCGATCGGCCGCCTCTTCAATGCGCTTACTGGTCGGCTTGCCAGCGCCATGGCCGGCTTTGGTCTCGATGCGGATCAGCGTGGGCGCCGGGCCGCGCTGGTTGTGCTGCAGCGCGGCGGTGTACTTGAAGCTGTGGGCGGGCACCACGCGATCGTCATGGTCGGCCGTGGTGATCAGGGTCGCTGGATAGCTCGCCGGCTTCAGGTTGTGGTACGGCGAGTAGGCGTAGAGCCACTTGAAGTCGTCGGGTTTATCCGAGGTGCCGTACTCGGGCACCCAGGCCCAGCCGATGGTCCATTTGTGGAAACGCAACATGTCCATGACGCCCACCGCAGCCAGCACGGCGCCGAAGAGTTCGGGCCGCTGGACCATGCAGGCACCCACCAGCAGGCCGCCGTTGGAGCCGCCGCCGATGGCCAGCTTCTTGCGGGTGGTGTAGCCCTTGGCCACCAGCCACTCCGCGGCGGCGATGAAGTCGTCGAAGACGTTCTGCTTCTTGCCGAGCATGCCCGCCTTATGCCAGGCCTCGCCGTACTCGCCGCCGCCGCGCAGGTTGGGCATGGCGTAGATGCCGCCGAGCTCCAGCCAGGCCAGGCGCTTGACCTTGAATGAGGGGGTCAGGGCGATGTTGAAGCCGCCGTAGGCGTGCATGTAGACGCGGTGACTGCCGTCCAGCTTCAGGCCCTTGCGATGGACCAGGAACATGGGGATCCTGGTGCCATCCTTGCTCGGATAGAAGACCTGCTTCGTCTCGTATCGGCTGGCGTCGAAGTCCACCTTGGGCTGCTTGAAGATCTCGCTCTTGCCCGTCTTGAAGTCGTAGCGGAAGGCCGTGCTCGGCCAGATGAAGCCGGTGAAGAGGTAGAAGGTCTCGCGATCGGCGCGCTTGCCCGAAAAGCCCCACGCCGAGCCGATGCCCGGCAGTGTCAGCACCTTGTCCAGCTTGCCTTTGACTGTGTGGATTCGGATCTCGCTGCGCGCGTCCTTGAGGTAGGAGCAGACCAGGCGGTCGCCGACCAGGGAGACGGAGCGAAGGGTCTCCTTGGTCTCTCCGATCACCTCCTTCCAATGCTTCTCGGCCGGTTTGCGCAGGTCGATCTGCACCACGCGGCCGCGCGGCGCCTTGTGGTCGGTCTTGAACCACAGCTTCCGGCCGTCGTTGCCGATGAAGTCGAACTCGTGCTCGAAGCCGGTAATCAGCTCGACGGTGCGCGCTTTGCGGGACTTCAGGTCGCGGACGAAGACCTGGTTCTTGGACTCGGCGCCACGCCAGACCAGGATGACCAGATAGCGATCGTCATCGCCGACCACGCCGGCGAAACCCCAGTCCTTGTGATCCTTGCGCTCGTAGACCAGCACGTCGGCGTCCTGGCGCGTACCCAGCTTGTGGAAGTAGAGCTTCTGGAAGTAGTTCACCGATCGCAGGGCGGTCTTCTCGTCGGGCGCGTCGTAGCGGCTGTAGTAGAAGCCGCTGCCGTCCTTGCGCCAGGACATGCCGCTGAACTTCACCCAGCGCAGGTGGTCGGGCAGGTCCAGGCCCGTGTCCACGTCGCGCACCTTGATCTCGACCCAATCCGAGCCCGCCTTGGAGACCTGGTAGGCCAGGCGTTTGCCGTCCTTGCTGACCGCGGTGCGCTTGAGCGACGTGGTGCCGTCGGCGCTGAGCTTGTTGGGATCCAGCAGCACGCGCGGTTCGCCCTTGAGGCCCTTGCTCACCCAGAGCACGGCCTGATTCTGCAGGCCGTCATTGCGGGCATAGAAGTAGCGGCCGGCCACCTGTCTCGGGGCGCTGAAGCGCTCGTAGTTCCAGAGCTCGGTCAGGCGCTTGCGGATCCCTTCGCGGGCCGGCTGGGCGGCCAGGTGGGCCTCGGTGATCTTGTTCTGGGCGGCGATCCAGGTGCGGGTCTCGGGGCTGTCGGGATCCTCGAGCCAGCGATAGGGGTCGGCCACCTTGGTGCCGTGGTAGTCGTCGACCTGGTCGCCGCGTCGAGCGGTGGGGTAGGTCGGCGTCGCAGGCGAGGCAGTTTTGGCGACCTTGGCCGGCGGCGCCTTTGCGGCAGGTGTAGGCGGCGGCGTGCCGGTGCCGCCGCAGGTCGCGGTCATGGCCAGCAGGCCTCCGACCACGAGCAGGCGGGTCAAGGCGTCGATCGTGCGGACGGCGGTTGATGTGCGCATGGAGGTCTCCCTGGATTGCGGAGCCCCCTTGTAGCAGACCTGCGCCAGATGCCAACGGCCGCGCACGTTCTCGCTACTCGTCGACAAGTACGGGGGCCTCGGGCACCACCAGGTCCTGGTCGTACACCTCGTTGGCGATGCTGTTATTCCACCAGCCATTGCGCTCGCCGGCCAGTTGGGCGCCAGACTGGATGACCACTCCGTATCCGTTGGCCACGCTGGCGGTACCCGTGACGGTGGCGTGCGCTTCTTCGGCGAGGAGGATGCCTGCGCGCGGGTTGTTGGTCAGGAGACACTCGTTCAGCGTCAACTTGGCTCTTTCGCGGGCCAGCACCGCATCGGCGAGTTCCAGGTCCACAGCGCTCCCATCGGGCAAGCCGTGGTGGTATTTCTGGCCGTACGTGTTGCGAATTACGGTTCCGCGGAGGGTCATTGTGGCGTGAAGCCGGGCCAGGACGCTGGCGCTGCGATTGGCGACGAATTCACATGCGATGCACGTGGCGTTTGCCTCGGATTCGGCGACCAGTCCGATGCCAAACTCGCCCTTGGCCGCGCTGTTCTTGGTGTGGTTGATCAGCCAACCGACACCAGACAAGGTGGCGCCGATGCCGAACGATGACACACCTGCCGTGAACATCTTGTGGTTGCGCAGGCCGGCCAGCTCGATGCGGCCATCCGCCTGCGCCATGACGCCATGGGCCATTGTATCCCAGGTCGTCTTGCCATCGTCACCGGCGACCGTGACAACAACCGGCTGCCCCAATTCCGCCAGGATTCCCGCCCCGGTCACCCGACCTCCCGTGGACGCCTTGAGCCCGGTGTAGGCGTTGAACGACAGCCTCGCATCCATCAACCGCAACCGGCCATCAATGCGCACTTCGATGCCGGTCGGCATGTCCGCGAAGTCCTGCCACGTGGCCATGGTGGTGGCGCCGACGATCAGTCCTCTGGCGTCGGCCACCGTCCCCTTGCCCCAGACCATCAGCCCGTAGCCGACATTGGCCCACAACAAGCCGTCGCGAATGCTGAGTTGGCACGTCGAGTTGGCGATGATGCCCATGGTCTGTCCGACCGCGCCTGGGGCCTCGACACCGTGCCCGACAAAACTCTGCACGAGGCGAAGGCGAGCCTGTTCATACGCACATTGCATCGCGGTTCCGACAGTCTTGACGATGCGAGCGCCGAGGAGCTCGAGCCGGCCGCCCTTCATGGCGATGACCGCACCTGCGCCGGGAGGCGAGGGCCGGTATCCGTCCACTTTCAATCCCCCAGCCCGCAGCACGCTCCCCAATTCCTGTGACACCATGGCGGCCCCGTCGCCGTCGCTGATCACGACGCCGCCGGCGATGACCGCAGCGCCTGCCGTGGCGCCGAGCCCGAGTCGCAGCCCCTTGCCTCGTCCGTGATTGATGATCGCGAGCCCTTCGATGGCCGCCTGTGTGCCTGCTCCACCGACGGCGAGCGCCACGCGCGCATTGGCGGCGAGTCGACCGCCGCGCAGTCTTATGCTGGCGCCACCTTGTACGACGATGCCGTCGCCGGTGGGTTCGCCCTCATCGCCGAGTTTTGTGCCGTCGATCGCCAGCTCCTCGGCTTCGACGTGCGAGCCCTTTTTGAGCACGGTCAAGCCCCAGGAAGCCACGCCTTCGATCCGGACCTGCCGCAGGTGGGCGACGCCGCCTTTCTCGGCGTTGACGCCAGCGCCAGAGCCGGCGACATCCGCCGTGGTGCGAACTCTGTGAATGACCGATTGCTCGAGCAGCAGCCGTCCCGTGCCGTAGACCAGCGCGCCGCTGACATTGGGCCGGTGGAACCAGATACGCCGCGCCGTGACCGCGAGCTTCTCCGTGACCCAGACGCCTGCGCCTTCAGATCTGATCTGCAGGCCCTGCAAGACCACGGGCTGGGCTGCTTCGTCGCCCAGTACGTCGATCGTGGCGTTCGCCTGTTTGGATTCGATGGTCACCTTGGCTGCGCATCGACCGATGAGATTCAAGGGCTTTTTGATCTCCAGCGGACCGGCGTAGAGCCCGTCGGTGACAGCGATCGTGGTTCCTGCAGTGGCTGCCGCAATCGCGGAGGCGATGGACTTGTAGGGCGCGGCCTTGCTGCCATTGCCGCCCTTGGACGCCTTGGCATCGACGAACAAGACCTTGGTGGCGCTCAAAACAGGCCATTTGCCAGACGGGCAATCGGCCGGGTCCGGTCGGCAAGCTGGCAGGTTGGGGGCAATCAACTGCGCCTTCTCGTCGACCACGAATCCGGGCGGGCAGATCCATGGCACCCCGGCGGGTACACAGGACTTGCTACCGATGGGACGCCAGGTGCCGGTCGGGCATGCCGTCTCGTCGTCGGCCGACTGGCACGGTCGTGGCACGCGCACGCAGCCAGGGCTCTGGCGATCGCAGGGCTGATCGTATTCGTCGAGGTCATCGTTGCACCAGATCGAGGTCGTCAACGACGGCAGCGGCGCCAGTGGCTCCAGACCATCCAGACCGATCGCGCCCTCTTCGACGGGATCGGCGACCGGGATTCCGCTGCCGACTGGGACGCAGGGCTCCGGAGCGCCTGGCTTGGGCCACCAGCCAGCCCGGCAGCCTGACCCGGCCGCGATCTCGTCCGGCGAGCACGCTCTGCCAGCGGGCCAGCAATCGTCTCCGGTCGGCAGGCAATCGACACCCTTTGAGGTCTTCCAATCGGCACACCAGCGCGGCGAGCAGGCAGCGGGACCGGTCCGCAGCAGATGGGCACACTCCGGCGGACCGACCGGATCGCAGAGTCCGGTGCTGTGCTCGTAGACGTGCCCTGTGGGGCAGCAGCTGCCGTCACCCTGCAGCCGACGCTGAGGGCACGCCAACGTGTCGGCTCCGATGTCGGTGTCCTTGTCGGGCGCGGCCGTCTGGCCAGATGCGACCGGCTTGTCCTCCGTACATCCTGCGACGCACGGCAGAGCCAGCGAAAGCAGCAGCGCCAGCCGCAGCACGGTCTCGCTACCCGCCCCGACCCGTCGTCGGCGCCACTTTGGCAGCCTGCAACACGCCGAGGTGATAATTGCTGATGGTCACCGTCTTGGCGTTCAGGTCCACGGTCACCTCGCCGATGGCCTCCACGTTGCCGCCGTCGATCAGCTGCAGCACCGACAGGGCCGCAGCGCCGCCCGCCGGCAGCTTGGCGTCGTCGTAGGGCACGGTGATCTGGATCTCCTTTTCAAAGGGCGCGTCATCCGGCGTGCAGTGAGCCGCGGGGCCGGCGCCGGCGTAGAGCGGGTGCTTTACGTCCCCCACCTGCGTGCACTTGATCCATCCCTCCGCTATGAGCGCGCCTGCAGGGATGACCAGGCGGAAGCCTTCCAGCGGTCCGCCGATGGGAGCGATGTCGCCGCCGTCCGCGCCTACCAGGGCTTTGAACACCTCGGGTGTGCGCGTCTCCGCCTGGTCCACCGTGCCGGAGTCGGGCAGGGCCAGCGGGACTCCGCCGGGCGAGCCGGACGGTCCGCAGGCGACGGCCAGGGTCATAATCGCCAGCAAACACGGGAGGGACGATCGGCTACAGGCCATGGCAGGACTCCTACGTTGCGCGGAGCGCGTGGGCCATGTTCTAGCGCTTGCCGCCCCAGACGACCAGCCCCCGGTTGTCGCCGCCTTCGCAGCCCGCGCCGCGATGGCTATGCTACGCTCCGCAGTCAGCCCCGCCCCCAGCACCTTCGAGGAATCCCATGATGCACCGTCTCCTGTTGCGAACAGGCGCCCAAGTCGTCGTGCTCGCACTCTGTGCCGCCACGCTGGCCTGCTCGGATGACACGGAGGGGCCGTCGGGCACCGACGCCAAGAAGCCCGACGCCAAGGCGCGCGCGGAGCTGCTGGAAGTGGCCGAATCGAGCAAGTTCGCCCTGCCGGGGCTGCACGGCGAGGCCTACGTCATCCGCACCGAAGGCAGCGTGCCGCACATCTACGCCAAGGATCGTCACGACCTGGCCATGGTGCAGGGCTTCGTCATCGCCCGGGATCGCTTCTTCTTTATCGACATGGGCCGCCGATTGGGCCTGGGACGCATCGCCGAGATGCTGGGCGACGCCGGGCTGGAGCAGGACTACGAGGCGCGCATCAACGGCATGACGTCGGTGGCCGAGAACATGCTCGAGGTGGCCACCGATGAGCAGAAAGAGGTCATGGACGCGTTCGCTGCCGGCATCAACGCCTATGTGGCGGGCGCCAAGGCGGGCGATCTGCCCTTGCCCAGCGAGGTGGCCATCGCCGGACCCATGCTCGGCTTCGGCGCCTCGCCGGCCGACATGATGGAGCCGTTTACGCGGGCCGATGTGGCCGGTTTTGCGGCCGTGCTGGTCTATCAACTGGGCTACGAGACGGGCGATGTGGGCCGTGGCAAGACGGTCAAGAACCTCAACACCTACTTCGAGGGCAAACCCTTCCAGGACCTGCGCCGCAAGGGCGCCATCGCCGACATCTGGAACAACATCCGCCCGCCGGCAAAGGTCGCATCGGCCAACGGCTGGGGTCTGGAGACTGCGGATGGACCGCCCAAGCCGCCGCCACCGCCCGATCCGGCGGCGCAACGGGCGAGCGACCTGGCGCGTCGCTTGCACGTGGTGCAGGGCCCCCACGTGCCCGACTCGGTACTCGACCCGCTGATCGAGCGCCTGGAGCGATTCGAGAAGCGCCGCGGCCACGATCACGACCTGGGCTTCGGCTCCAACTCCTGGGCCGTCGCGGGCAGCGTCAGCAAAGACGGCTGGGGCCTGCTGGCGGGCGATGGCCACCTGTCGTTGACGATTCCGTCCTACTTCTACCAGCTGGGCCTGAACACCTCGGTGCTGGGCGGCGGCGACCTGCATCAAACCGGCCTGGCGATCCCCGGATTGCCCATCATGGCCGTGGGCACCAACGGCCACGTGGCCTGGTGCCAGACCCAGCTCTTCGGCGACATCACCGACTGGTACGTCGAAGAGCTCAAGCTGGACGCCGCCGGCGCGCCGGATAAGACGCTCTTCGAGGGCGAATACAAAGACGTGGTGGCCTTCGCCGAGAAGTTTGTCAGCGCCAAGGTGGACGCCCTGCTGCCCGACTTGAAGAGCGAGGGCGGCACCGAGACCTGGCATCGCTACGAGACCTTCGATGGCCGCCGCATCATGCAGATAGAGGGCAAGTCGGCCAAGAAGGACACCAAGGTGGAAGCCGGTGAGACCCTGGTCAACCTGGGGGGCAAATTCGTCATCCCATCCGACACCGACGGCGACGGCAAGGTCACCGCCATCAGCGCCGACTACACCGGCTGGGATAAGGGCAACATGTTGCTGGCGGTGGATCGCTTCGGCCACGCCAAGGACGTGGAGAGCTTCCGCCAGGCGACCCGTGGGCTGGTCGCCTACTCGCAGAACCTCATCGCCGCCGATGGCGACGGCGACGTGCTCAATACGGGCTACCAGGCCGTGCCCTGTCGCGGCTACCTGGCGCGTGAAGAGGACGGCCACTGGGCTACTGGCTCCGATCCATCCGGGTTGCTGGACGGCACGAAATACGGCGCCTTCACCATCCCCATCAAGGATGGCGTGGTCGACGAGGGGCCCGGCAAGACCGACCCGTACGCCTGCGTGGTGCCCTTCGACAAGTATCCGCAGTCCAAGAGCCCCAAGCGCGGCTACGTGGTGACCGCCAACAACGACCTGGGCGGCTTCACCTTCGACAACTCGTTGACCAACGATCCCTGGTACGTGGGCGGGCCCTGGCTGGCCGGCTACCGGGCGCAGACCATCACCAACGAGCTGGAGAAAGCGGCCAAAGCAGGCACCGCGGATGTGAAGAAGATGGCCGAGGTGCAGGCCAATGTGCGCTCGCCTATGGGCGGCACCTATGTGCCCGCGCTGATCGCGGCGTTGAAGTCCGCGGCCGACAAAGCCGCCAACGACGCCGACCTGTCAGTCGCCGATACGCGCCTGGTCAACCTGTACGAGTCGGTCACCCCGGCGGTGATGGCCGAGGTGCAGCAACGCCTGGAGGGCTGGCAGAAGGCGGACTATCCGGCGAGTTCTGGCGTGACCACCTTCTACAACTCCGTCGACGAGGCCGAGGAGAAGGCCGCCGTCGCGACCATGATCTTCAACGCCTGGATGGGTCGCTTCATGAACAAGGTCTTCAACGACGAGCCCATGCCGGGCATCTGGCGCTTCAGCGGCAGCACCGGTCGGGCGCGCGCGCTGCAGCTCTTCATCAACGGCCGCGGCACCGACAACCCGGCCAACCTGGCCTCGTTCAACAAGGACACCGGCGAGTCGATCTTCTTCGACATCATGAGCACCAAACCCGTCGAGCGCAGCGACGAGGTGATGTTGATGGCGCTGGTGGAGACCCTGGCCTTCCTGCGCGGTCCGCCGGGCAAGGAGGCGGGCACGGGCGGCTTCGGCAACCAGGACATGAAGACCTGGCTCTGGGGCTTGCGTCACCAGGTCAAGTTCGAGTCCACCATCGGCGACTTCTTCGACGATGGCGGCAACCTCAAGGCGCTCACCGACCAGTTCGCCATCACCACCAAGACCCACAAGCTGGCCGATAAATTCGCCCCGGGCGACCCGCGCATCCCCTTGAAGTGGTTCCCGCGCCAGGGCGACGCCTTCACCGTCGACGCCGCGGGCGGGGTCAAGACCGATCGCTGGCACTATGGCTCTGGGCCGGTCTTCCGCATGGCCATCGGCCTCAAGGACGGCAAGGTGGAGGGCGTGAACATCGTGCCCGGCGGCCAATCTGCCCTGAAAGATTCGGACTTCTTCGCCGACCAGGCGCGCCTGTGGCTGGAGAACAAGACCTGGCCCATGCGCTTCCACGTCGACCAGGTGGTGGCCGGGGCGACCGCGAGAGAGAGCTATGCGCCCGAATAGGTTCAGCCAACTACACATGAAGAGAGGGCATCGGCTGCCCGTCATCCTGGCGGCGCACCTGCTGCTGGCCGGCGCCTGCAGTCAGGAGGGGCCCGACAGCACTGCCAATGACGTCTGGGTAGACGCAGGCGGTCCCGATGTCACCGCCAGCGATAGTGACGCCGCCGTTGCTATCGATGCCGGCCCCGATGCGATCCCGCCCAAACAGGACACAAACCCCGACGCCGGTCCCATCGTGCCCCTGGTGGAGCCCTGGAATCCGGCGTTCCAGTGGCAGGCTGCGGGCAAGTTGCCATGTCCCGTGCCGGCCTCCGACGAAGATCGCTTCGCCGAGCTGATGGCCGAGGTGGGGCTGGACCGCACCGCCGGCATCCCCAAGGGTCTGATCAGCCAGTTCGGTGGCAACATCGCCGACGATCCGCAGCGGCTGGGTCACTTCCACCAGGTGCAGGCGGATATCGACGGTCGAGGACCCTGCTGGAGCGGCAACATCGTCAGCGGCATGGACCAGGCGGTGCTCTCGGACCACCCCATGACCAGCATGCTCGCCGAAGCCGCCGCGGCGCTGGGCGTGACCATCTCGGTGGGCGGCCCCTTCGTGCTGGCCCATCCGGACCAGCCGCTGGTGGAGGCGTTGCGGGCGATTCACATCCAGGAGGGCGGGACCTTCGACGAGGCGGCGGTGAAAAAGGCGGCCGAGACCGTGCCCATGGCGGTGCAGGTGGTGGCGGCGAAACTCCTGCTGGGCGCCTTGGCGGCGGTGCCCCTGCGCGACCAGTTTCTGTGGCAATCGGGCAAGCCGGAGCGTTTCAAGGCCTGGTTCGACAAGGGCTCCGGGCTCTGGCTGCCGGTCAAGGGGGGCTATATCGACCCGGGCAACAAGGCCGACGCCGACGTCTTCCGGCTGGAGAAGGGCTACAAGGCCCTCTTCGAAGGCGGCGGGCGGCTGCTGCAGGCGCTGGACGAGACGGCTCTTGTGGCGGCGGTCTATGCCGGCAAATTCAGCTTCAACGCGACCACGCCGTGGGGTCGCGTGGTGCTGCGCGGCGGCGACGACGACGTCTGGTCGGACGACGATCCCGAGCTCAAGGGTGACATCCTGTTGGCCCTGGATACGGGCGGCGACGACACCTGGCGCATCGCCGCCGGGGCCAATACCTCGGCCTCGAACCCGGTCTCCATGGCCATCGATCTGGGCGGCGACGACCTGTACACCTACGACGAGATGAAGGGCGTCAAGGTCGCTCCCGGACGAATGCCGCCCGACGCCGACGGCACGGTCAAGGGCGCAGGGCGCGACTGGCTGCGGCCGCAGAGCTACTCCAACTACAACCGGCAGGGCTCCGGACGGCTGGGCTACGGCGTGCTGGTGGACCTGGGCGGCGGCAAGGATGTCTATCGCTCGCCCCGCATGGCCCAGGGGCACGCGCAGTTTGGCGTGGGCCTGCTCTGGGATGACGGCGGTGATGACCACTACATGGGCGAAAAGGGCGTGCAGGCGTCGGCGTTTGGCGGCGTGGCGATCCTCTACGACGGCGGCGGCAGCGACACCTATCGGGCGTTCCACTCCTCGCAGGGTTTCGGCTGGCTGTCGTCGTTCGGGTTGCTCTACGACCGCGGCGGTCACGACGGCTACGAGTGCGTGGTCGACGAGGTGCTGGTCTTCGCCTCGCCGCAGACGCCCAAGAACGCCAACGGCTCGCTCTGCCAGGGCACGGCGTTCGGCATGCGACGACCCGAGGGCAACTCCGACCATCGCAGCGGCGGCATCGCCCTGCTGCGCGACCGATCCGGCGACGACATCTACATGGGCTCGACGTTTGTGCAGGGCACCGGCTACTGGTTCGGCACGGGCATCCTGGCCGACGCCGAGGGCGACGATGAGTACGACGGCCTCTTCTACGCCCAGGGCGCTGCGGCGCACTTCGCCATGGCCATGTTCCTGGAGGGCGGCGGCAACGACACCTACAACAAGGTGCTCAAGCCCATCCACTCGGTGCTGGGCCTGGGCCATGACTTCAGCAGCGTGCTCTTCATCGACGAGGCGGGCGACGACAACTACCGCGGCAAGACCCGGGCCATGGGCGCGGCCAAATGCCACGGCCACGGCATCTTCGTCGACAACGGCGGCGATGACCGCTACGAGGCGCTGGAGAACAAGTCCATCGGCTGGGCCACCGATTACGACGGCAAACCGGGCAGCTGCGGCAACTATACCAAGGTGCAGTCGCTGGGCTTCTTCGTCGATATCGGCGGCAAGGACGAGTACATCAAGCCGGACGCTACCGGCTATGGCGACAACAAGCTCTGGGTCACGGATGATCCGGATGATAAGGACGCTCAGGAATTCAGCGGTGGCATCGACAGTGCTGATGGGGACAGCACGATGCATGTGAGCGAGGCGCCGGTGGGGGGCGGGGGGTGAGGTTGGGGAGATAGTATTGGATGGCTGCCTTGGTGCACCAGGCTCGCACCGGGCGAGTCGGACCCGTCGAGGAGGCTGCCGCCGGCATTTGGGCGAGCGCCGTTTCGAGGGCGCCCTAGT
>CAYTLW010000154.1:0-16348 GCA_964438735.1 uncultured Enterobacteriaceae bacterium
AAGACCTTTCCGCAAGCTTTCTCGCCCAAAGGCGACTTTGCGATCGCCCTGGGCTATGTCCAACTCAGCGTTGACAAGGCGTTGCGCTTCAGTCACCGTGGATCATACAGAAGGGGTATGGAGGCTGCCATGGGCCTGCGGGACAGGAAGAAGGCCGCTACGCGTGCGGCCATTGAAAAGGCTGCTGTACGCCTGTTTCGGCTGCGCGGATTCGAAGCCACCACGGCTGAAGACATCGCTGCTGCCGCGAGGGTTTCGCGTAGCACTTTGTTCAGATACTTCGAAACGAAAGAATCTATGTTCTTCGGCCCACAGCGCCGCCGTGTGCAGCGCTTCGAGGCGTTGCTTCAAGGCGGTGGAGAGCACGAGCCCCCGATGGTCGCGATTCGGCGCGCTTGCGTGACCATGTCCGCTGAGTTCATGGACGATCCCGAGCAGGTTCTGGCCGAATACGAGATCGTGCACTCGGCCCGTCGGCTGGTGGAACATGAAGCGCTGATCGAGCGCGAGTGGGAAGCGCTGATGTGCGCCTGGCTGGCCAGAGCTTCGGAATTCGACCCCGTCGAGGCGGCCCTGATCGCGGGCGCCATTTTTGGCATGGTCCGCGCGGGACAGTCCGCCTGGATCGAGACCGGGTGCGCGGGCGATCTCGGTACGATTACCGAGCGCGTCTTCGAGCTGGTCGACGCCATGAAGCCAGGTGCAGCATCGATAGGGGCAAACTCGGGCGCCTTCTCCGTCAACGCTCACTGACGATTGACTCGCATGCGATGCATGGCGTCATTCAGCGCGCCGGCTCTTGACGACCCTTCATGCTCCGAATCCAGGCTGTCATCTCGCTGGCTCTGGGCGCCAGATCGGGATGCGGCGGCATCAAGCCGCTGGGTCCGGCTGCCGCCCCGCCTTCAACGATTGCCCGCGCGATATCCTCGTCGCTGCGCAGGTCGTGCCACTGAACCGAGCGGAAATCCCGCGGCCGCACCCCGAGCCTGGCCGCCGCTGGCCCGTTTCCAGCGCCTTCGGCCCCGTGGCAGGTCGCGCAGCGTCGCGCATAGATGTCCTCGACCGGCGCATCCGCTGGCAACGGGCGCTGGCAACCGCTGGCGGCCGCCAGAACAAGAAGCGAGACCGCGATCGGCGCAAGAAGCACCGATCGCGGCCGCGCATCGACCATCGTTCGCGGCATGAGCCGGAGCTACAGCCTGCGAGCGTTCTTGGACAGGAAGCTGGCCACGCCGTCGGCGGTCGGGGTCATGCCGGCCTTGCCATCCTTCCAGCCTGCGGGGCAGACCTCGCCGTTCTCCTCGTGGAACTTCAGCGCGTCGACCATGCGCAGCATCTCGTCGATGTTGCGGCCCAGGGGCAGGTTGTTGACCACCTGGTGCTGCACCATGCCGTCCTTGTCGATGAGGAAGGAGCCGCGCAGGGCCACGGTGCCGCCGGTGAGCACGTCGTAGTCACGGGCGATGGACTTGTCCAGGTCCGAGACCAGCGGGAAGCCGACCTGGCCGATTCCGCCGTCGCGCGTCCTGGTGTTGCGCCAGGCGTAGTGGCTGAAGTGGCTGTCGACCGAGCAGCCGATCACCTGCACGCCGCGCTCGGCGAACTTGGCGACCCGCTTGTCGAAGGCGATGATCTCGCTGGGGCAGACAAACGTGAAGTCCAGGGGGTAGAAGAACAGGACGACGTACTTGTCGCCCTCGAAGCTGCTCAGGGTCAGCTCGTCGAAGCTGCCGTCGGCGTGAACCGCGGTGGCGGTGAAGTCGGGCGCTTTCTTGCCTACCAGTACGCTCATGATCTCGTGCTCCATTCGGGCCATCCGGCCCGACGTTGTCGGGTGTGGCTTGTTGCGCTCACCTGTGTGGTGCGCGGCAGCCAGCCTTATGGTGCCCTCGCGCGGCGCGCGCAAGCATAGTTGTCAAAAACCGCTCGAAATTGACGTGATCCAGCGCAATACAGGCTTCACGATTGAAGGCTCGGAGGGTTTTTTCGGCGTTTTTCTCCAGTTTGGTGGGATTTCTTGCCAGATCTCTGTCATTCGATCGCATACGTTCTGACGTTGCCCCCAGCGGCCAACCGCCGTAGGCTGCCGTCCGCGCTGTGTGCGCGCGATCTGGAGTCCTCATGCCCAAGATGTTCCTCGGCCGCATCGTCGACCCCGCCTCGGGGCAGGTGACCGAGGAGGCGCTGGAGCACGAGCCCGATGGGCTGGTCACCCACGCCATCACCCTGGGCATGACCGGATCGGGCAAAACCGGCCTCTGCGTGGGTATGCTCGAGGAGCTGGTCCTGGCCGGCGTGCCCCTGATCATCATCGATCCCAAGGGCGACATGGCCAACCTGGCCCTGGTCTTCGACAAGCTGCAGGGCGAAGACTTCGCGCCCTGGGTCGACCCGGGCGAGGCGGATCGCAATGGGCGTACCCGCGCCGAAGAAGGAGAGGCCAAAGCCGCGCTCTGGAAGAAGGGCCTGGCCGACTGGGGCATCGGTCCCGAGCGCGTCGCCGAGCTGCACGATCGCATGGCGCTGACCATCTACACGCCTGGTTCCGAATCGGGCGTACCCATCAACGTGCTCGGCGCCTTCGAGCCGCCGCCGCCCGACGTGCTCTACGACCCCACCGCCCGGCGCGAGCTGGTCGCCGGTACGGTCGCGGGCCTGCTCGGCCTGGTGGGCATCGAGGCCGACCCGGTGCGCGATCCGGAGCACGTGTTGCTGTCGCGCATCGTCGACGCAGCCTGGGATCGCGGCGAGTCGCTGGATATGGCGACCCTGATCCGTCGCCTGGTGGACCCGCCATTCACCAAGATCGGCGTGTTCGAGGTCGACGCCTTCTTCAAGCCCGACAAGCGCATGAAGCTGGCGATGAAGCTCAACGGCATCATCGCGGCGCCGTCGTTCAAGCCCTGGACCGCCGGCGAGGCGCTCAACATCCGCGCCATCACCACGCCCCCCAAAGCCGAAGGCGACGCGCCGCCGCGAACGCCGGTCTCGCTCTTCTACCTGGCCCATCTCGACGACACCGAGCGCATGTTCTTCGCCTCGCTGCTCCTGGAGCAGATCGTCGCCTGGACCCGCACCTGCAGCGGCACCGGCTCCTTGCGGGCGCTGATCTATTTCGACGAAGTCTTCGGCTACCTGCCGCCCTACCCGAAGAACCCGCCGTCGAAGCGACCCATGCTGACCCTGCTCAAGCAGGCCCGCGCGGTCGGCGTGGGCATGATGTTGGTGACCCAGAATCCGGTGGACCTGGACTACAAGGCCATCTCCAACGCCGGTACCTGGTTTATCGGCAGGCTACAGACCGAACGGGATCGCAACCGGGTGATGGACGGCCTGACCGCCGCCTCGGGCGGCCTGGACAAGAAGGCCCTGGACCAGCTCTTCGATTCGCTGCGCAAGCGCGTCTTCATGCTCCACGACGTGCGCGCCGATCGGCCGCGCCTCTTCCATACCCGTTGGGCCATGAGCTTCCTTCGCGGGCCCATGTCGCGCCGCGAGGTGGAGGGCCTGCTGGAGGAGATCACGCCGCCCGAAAGGCCCGACGAGGTCCTCGACGAGGCGCCCGTCGAAGACACGCCGGAACCGGCCGCCGAACCAGCCGTGACCGCCGAGGTCCTCGACAATGAAGCGCCGCCGTGGGCGGGTATGCCGCAGTTCCAGCCGACGCCCTTCAGCCCGTTGCCGGTGATCCGCCCCTCGCGCAAACCCAACGCCCTGGCCAACATGCCGCCCCGGCCTCACGCCGCCGAGACCCTGGTCCTGCCCATGGATCCGGCGGTCGATGACCCTCGCTGGCGTCCGCCGCCGGCGCCCCACGGCGTGCCCTATCGCTTCCTCGATCCGCGCGTCGCGTTCGCAGCGCGCATGGGTGGCACCTTTTCGTGTCGCGCCGAGCCGCCCCGCAAGGATGCCCGCATCCGCTGGGAACCGGCCCTGTACACGGACGTGGAGCTGCGCTTCGACGAGGAGCGCGCCGGCTTCGACCACCGCGAGCGCCAGCATCGGCTCTGGTATCCCCTGGGCCGCGAGGTCTTCGACCATCGGCCGACCTGGCTGTCCCTGGACGACGCAGACTTCCTGCCCCGCTCGCCGGCCGAGTCCATGTTCATGCCCCTGCCGGGCTGGCTCGACGATCCGCTGGAGTTCGCCGCCCTCCGTCGCCGCATCGAGGACGAGCTGCTGGCCACCCAGTCGCGCGGCCTGTGGATCAATCCGGGCCTGAAGCTGTGGGGAGAGCGGGGCGAGAGCCGCGCCGACTTCGTGCTTCGCTGCGTCGCCAAGGCCGAGGAGCGCATCGACCGCCGGGCCGCCGCCATCGGCGCCACCTATCGCGAAAAGGCGCGCAGCTTCGAGGTTCGGATCCGCGAGCGCTACATCAGCCTCAAGGGCCTGCACGCCGAGGCGCAGCGCCAGCACCACGAGGCCCTGGCCGCCGCCGCCACCGCGGTGGCCGCCGAGCTCACCGGCGACAAGATGCCCGACGACGTGCGCGCCGCCTGGAAGGCCGTCACCCGGGCCAAGACGGACGTCAAGACCTTGGACGCCGAGCTGCGTGGCCTGAAGGCGCGCATGGAACGGGACGTGAACAAGATTCGCACCGAAGAGCGGGGCAAGATCCAGAACATCGTGCAGCACCTGGTCGGGCTGGATCGGCAGGACATCCGCTTCGTCTTCTTTGGTGTGCTCTGGGTGCCCATCACCCGCCGGCTTTAGGCGCCCCTTGCCGCGCCACCATGGCGGTTGACACGTAACCCCGCTTCAATCCGCGGCCTTCGACGTCGTCTCGAAACTCCCTTCGTCATTCCGAAGGCTTTGCAATCACGCAGAAGAACTTGACGACACCGGCCAAACGAGGCGGGATCGCGGGCAGCTCCTCGGAGCCGCGATCGCAAGGGATCGGAAACAAACCGGTTTCATAGCTGCACACCAGTGTAGGATTGCATTTCGAACTCGACCCTTTCCGCTTGAAAGACCAAGTTTTTTTGCAGCAATCCACATCTCGCCGAACCATCGCTTCGCAACAGCCGCGAGGCAGCAGATGGCGAGCACAGCACCCGAACTCGAATCCCCCACAGCCGCTCCCGGCGCAGCGCCGACCGCCACCTCCAGCCCCAGGCGGCCGGCGCTGCGCCTGGTTCCTCCCCCCCCGACCCCGGCCGACCTGGCCCGCGCACGCGGCAAGGCTGGCCCCTTTATCAAATGGGTCGGGGGCAAGACCCGCCTGCTCGGCGACCTGGAGCTGCTGCGACCCCGTGAGATCCGGCGCTACGCCGAGCCCTTCGTGGGCGGCGGGGCGATGTACTACCACCTCTGGAATGGCGGCCAGCTCGAATATGCGCTGCTCTGCGACCTGAACACGGACGTGGTCACCGTCTACCGGGTCGTGCGCGACCAGCCCGACGCCCTGATGGCCGCCCTGCATCGCCACCAGGCCCGCTACCTGGCCAGCGATGAGACGGGCCGAGCCGCCTATTTCTACGACGTGCGCGCCCGCCATCCCGACGACCACGACATGGGCGACGTGGAGCGCGCCGCGCGCATGCTCTTCCTCAACCGCACCTGCTTCAACGGCCTCTGGCGCGAGAATCGCTCCGGCCGCTTCAACAGCCCCCACGGGCGCTACAAGAGGCCCGTCATCGCCCCCGAGGAGCGCCTGCGCACGGCCACCATCGCCCTGCACGACACCGCCGTCGAGCAGGCCGACTTCCGCTCCCTGCCAGCGCTCGTCCAGCAGCACGACATCGACTTCGTCTACCTGGACCCGCCCTATCACCCCATCAGCGCCACCAGCGCCTTCAACGCCTATAGCCAGGGCGCCTTCTCCGGCAGCGATCAGCAGGACCTGGCCAACGTCTGCGTCGAGCTCGACCAGATGGGCGTGCGCTTCATGCTCTCCAACAGCGACTGCGCCTTCATCCGCGGGCTGTACAAGCGCTTCGACATCCGCACAGTGCGAGCCCCCAGGGCCGTCAATTGCAAAGGCGGCAAACGCGGCAAGGTGGCCGAAGTGGTCGTGCGCAATCGCCGGCCCGGCCTGGTCTGGTAGTCACCGCGTCGATCAGCGCCGCCCAGCCAAGGCATCCTCGACCAACTCCATCTCGTCCGCAGGCTTCCACGCCGCGGCCCCGCCCCGTCGAATCTCGGTCGCAGCGACTCGACGCGGGCGTCGGTTGGAGTCGGAGCCCGCGCCGTTGAGGGATCGGACCCTTCCGCCGTCCAAAGCGCGCACACCGTTCAACGGCTGGGTGCTGACGACACCGGCCAGGCCCGTTCCCAGGTTCGTTCGATCCGGGCTGTCCGCGTCGAAGATGCCGGAGTCGGAATCCGGCAGGCTGTCGGCCGGGGCTTCGGCCAGGTTGGCCAGCAGACAGGCGTGGCGCATCTCCTCGGCAGTCTGGAAGCGATCCGTCGGCGATTTGGCCATGGCGAGTCGCAGGGCCGCATCCAGCCGCTCGTTGCTGGTGGGTCCCAGCCGCTCGACGAGCGACGGAACCGGCTCCTGGAGGTGGTTGTTCATGGTGTCGCCGGGCCCGGGCCCATCAAAAGGTCGCTCGCCCGTCAGGCATTCAAAGGCGATCACCGCCACCGCGTACAGGTCGCTGCGGCCATCCACCGGCTCACACTGGACCTGCTCCGGGCTCATATAAGAGGGCGTGCCGAGGCTCGTCTCGTTGGGATCGATCGTGACGGAATGATTGGCCACCAGCCCGAATCCCAGCAGCTTCACCGCCCAGCCGCCATCATCCATGCGCTCCAGGAAGATATTGGCGGGGCTGAGATTCCGATGCACCAGGCCCAATTCATGGGCTTCCGACAGGCCGCCGAGCACGGCGTCCACAATGGCGCAAGTGGCGTGCTCCGATAAAGTCCGCCCCCGCAGGCGACTCGGGTGCAAGGCGTTCTCCAACGTCTCGCCGACCAGGTACTCCGACACCGCGTAGAGTTCCCCGCCGTCGGACTCGCCAAACTCCAACACGCGCAGCGTGTTCGCATGTCGCAGACGGGAAATCGAAGAAGCTTCCGTAAAGAACCGCCGACGAATACCCGCCCCCTGCAGGTCCGACGCCGGGGACATCACCTTGAGCGCCACCACCTGTCCAGTCGTCGCGTCATGCGCCCGGTACAGGTCTCCCCGTTCGCCCGTCTCCATCAAAGAGATGATCCGATACCGGTCGCAGAACATAGATCCAGACTCGAGCTTGCGCGCTGCGTTCATGTGCCTCCCCATGCCAGCGTGCTTCCACGCCAACCTGTAGCAGATGCAGGACTCGTGCCAATGACACCCAGTCACAATTCAGGCATTCATGTCGGGATATCCGGTCCAGCCGCGGCGCGGCAATTACCTGAAACCACTCGCCAAATCTGGGCCCCCACCACGCGTCAACCGAGGCCCCATCCACCGCCGTCCTCCAACCGGCAGCCACGCGCCTGTCTCATGAAACACGTGCGAGACAGACGTCACTGACGGTTGAGACAGGTGTGACAGGTGGGAACCACGTCTGGCCAGGGGCCAGTCGCTTATCCACCGCCGAGATGTTTCCCCCCGTGAACCCGAAGCAGTGCGACCGTCCCCAATCCAAGAACCGACAAAACTGCTACAATCCACCTCCCCTCCCCCAGGAGGCCAACTACTTTGGGCAAGCTCCTCTCCATCGAAACCGGCTTCACCTGCAACAGTCGCTGCACCTATTGCACGCAGTTGGACTACCGGGTGATCCCCCAGGCCGACCGCCTCGATCTCTCTACCGAAGAGATCAAGGAGCGCATCCGCTACGCCGCTGAAAACGGCTACGCGCAGCTGGGCTTCTCCGGCGGAGAGCCGACCATCCGCTCCGATTTTGTCGAGCTCATCACCTACGCGCGCACCTTCCCCTTCGAGCGCATCGGCGTGACCACAAACGGCCGCATGTTCGCCTACAAGCAGTTCACAGAGCAGGCCATGCGGGCGGGATTGGACGGCTTCACATTCTCGCTGCACGGCCACACGCCGGAGCTGCACGACAAGGCCATCGCCAAGGCGCCCGGGGCGCTGGAGCAGGCGCTGCAGGGGCTGCGCCATATCGACCAGGTCAAGAAGCGCTTCGGGCTGGAAGCGCACCTGATGAACAACCAGATCCTGCTGCCGGAAAACACGCCGTGGATCAAAGAGATGGTCGAGTTGCTGGGGCCGCTGGGCGTCAGCCTGTTCATGATTCAGCCCTTCATCTCGCAGCGCAGCAATGTCGACGACCTGGGGCGCTTCTTCGTGCCCTACGATGACATCGTCGCCGCGGTGGAGCGGGCGCTGCCGGCGCTGGCGCGCTACAACGCCAGGGTCAAACCCTACAACGTACCCAACTGCCTGCTGTGGCGTTTTGGCGACGATAACGTGGAGAGGCAGTTCTACCCGATCCGCTCCTTCCGCGAGTACGAGCAGAAGAATCCCGGTGAGTTCCGCGCTTTCAAGGCCAAACAATGGTATCGCATCGACGCCTGCAAGACCTGCGAGGAGTACTGCCCAGGCTTCCGCATCGAGCAATATCCGCAGCAGCGCATGGCCGACGATGTCGTGGCCACCGCGGCGGAGTTCGCCGCAGGGGTCGGACGCAAGCGAGAGGACCCACCCTTGTTGCTCTCGGGACTCGAACTGCTGGAATCGTCGACCATCGACCAGGTGCTGGAGCGGCTGAAAGAGGCGCACGGTCCGGCCGGCTGGCTGAGCGCGCTCTGTGAGCGCGTGCCACGACGGGAGCTGGCCGACCTGCTCTGCGACTTGTACGAGTCGGGACGACTGGCTGAGCTGGTCCTGGTCACCCAGCCGCTGGACCAACGATTCCTGGCGCAGCGGGTGCTTGAAAAAGGCAACCTGGAGGAGCTACGCGCCGGCCTGTTCATGCTCGGTGGGCGGCGCAAGAAGGGCCGCACGGTTCCGCCGCTGCGGGTGCTCTTCAACGTCGGCGACCTGGTACGCCTGCTGGACGACCCGGTGGTCTCGCCGCAGTGGCCGCTGTTGTGCAAGGCGTTGGACAAGGCCAGCGGCAGGGGCACGCCCGACCATCAGCCCGTCGATGCCATCATCGCCATCAGCAACTTCCCGCGCGACAGCCAGCCGCCCGACATGCGGCGCCAGCGGAACGACAACCTGGCCCTGGCCAAACGCCTGTCAGAAGCGTGCATCGAAGCGGGCATGCGGCCGCTGTTGGCCACCCTGGGCGACCGGCGAGGTCTGGACGCAGCCCGCGCCCGCGAGATGGCCGAAGTGGAGTCTCAGTTCGCCGAGGTGCTGCCGGTGGAGTCGTGGGCCGATCGGCTGTTCCGCCATCCCTTCTCGCAGCCGGAGATGGACTTTGTCAGCTGGAGTCCGCCCTGGCTCTTCGAGCGCTGGGACCTGAGCGGCGACGCCGTGCCGGAGGGCCTGCCTCAACAGGGCGGCGATACGGTGGAAGGCGGCATCCGCACCGTGGCGGTGGACGCCATCGCCGGGTGACCGATCTACATCGCCGGCTTGCTGCGCGGCTCGACCTTGGCCGGTGATTTGCCCGGTCGCTTGGGATCGGCCGCCCGGGTCGGTGGCTTGGCGCCGGCGACAGTCGGGCGAACGCTGCGGAATGCGGCGAAAGACCACGTCGGTGCGGGAACGGCGTCGCAGCTGCTGCGCGTCGTGCGGCGATTGTCGAGCAGGAAGACCTCGAACCGGCTGTTGCCGTCATCGACGATGAAGCGCGACCCCGGCGCAACCAGGCGCGCGGAGGGCCCGCTGCCGACCACCTCGCGCAGCCATTCGGGTCGCGACACAGTGAAGTGCTGGTGGCTGCGCATTTCGAAGCAGCGTCCATCCCAGGTACCCGATTCGTGGTAGGCGTCCAGGTCGCTGGGCTCGATGATGCGCAGTCCCGCGGGCACCCGGTTGTCGGCCAGGATACCCCGCATCTGCAGCAGGGCGACCAGGTCATCGATGGGTTTGGGTGGGGCGATAGTCGGGCCCGCTGGACCTTCCACGCCCGGTACAGTGATCGCAGGACTGGTGGGCGGCTCGCGCACCCGGTAGACCAGCATCCCGGTGTCCATGCCGTCGTCGTCGGGATGTTGTCGGCGGTAGGCCCGCAGGCGCACCCGATGGCCGACCTTGATGGGCAGGCCGCGGTCATTGCCGATGCGGTAGCGGACCTGCACGCTGGTGCCGGCGTCGTCTTGCACCACCAGCAGCTTCTCCAGGCCTCGTTCCCGGTTGGGCCGATGGGTGATGACCGTGCCGAAGATGACCCGCTCCTGGATGACGCCCGGAGCCGACAAACCCCACGCCGGCGTCAACTCCATGGCCGGGTCGCCAGGCGCGCGCAGCCAGAAGGCGGAGTCCGTGCGCACATCGCTGCCGCTGCACGCCGATCCGATGCCGACCAGGAGCAGACAGGTAAACGTGGCGCGGGACGCTCTCATCGGAGCAAGGGTAGCCCAGCGCCCGGCGCGCGGCCAGCGTGAGCCTGTGAGCATGTTGACCGGTGGGTTCAGATCCAGCCCAGGCCGATGAACACGACCCCCGACACGATGCCGACCGCCCAGATGGAGCCCACCGTCATGACCTTGTGGCGCATCTCCTTCATGTCCATCACGCGGAAGGCGACCACGAAGTAGAGCGAGTAGCCGAAGATCACGATGAGCCAGATGTTGGGCCAGTTCCACCACCAGTAGTTCCACACCAGCACGCCCATCTGGTTGAGGATCACCTCGATGCACACGCAGAAGCAGGAGTACAACGTGGTGAAGAACCAGCGGTTGGGGATGCCGAAGATCTTCACCGCCGGGTCCTTGGGCACCACGCGGCAGAAGACCAGGCCCATCATGGCGAACATGAAGGTGGTCTCGATGTTGACGCCGACCAGGATGAGATAGGCCGTCGGCCCCACCTCGGTCCACACCGCCGAGAAGTCGGTGAAGTAGAGCACCAGGGCGTTGATCACCTCCAGGCATACCTCCACGCCCCAGACGGCCAGACCGGCCAGGATGAGGTTCCAGTTTCGCCGTTCGATCTCCACGAAATAGCAGTAGAAGACCACGGCCAGCAGTGGGATCACGTACCACTGAAACAGGCTCGGATCGCGCAGCATCGACAGCGCTTTGAGCGATGACTCGTGCATCGTCCCCTCCCGACAGACTCCCCTTGTGTGCGAGCATGCATCGCCACGTGCATCGGACGCAACCGGCGACGATTGTGCGGCTTCAAGGTGCACCTGGACCCCATTGTCGGCCACTGGCACTCTGATCGGGCCGGAGCAGACGGGCAGAGAGGTGCCAGGGGGGTCACGTGACGGCGACGTCCAGACCGTACGCCATGGCGCTCGCCGCCGGACTGCTCGCCGGCCTGAGCCTCGTCGCATGCACCGAGGAGGCGGCCTCGATCGGCAGCACGGGGGACCAACCTGCCGATGGGGCAAACTGCCACACCTCGCGGCAGCGGCCCGACGGTGGCTGCTGCGCGGTCGGCTCGGTCTACCGCCTTGAGAGCGACACCTGTCTTGCCGTCGGGCTGGCCAGCTGCGCGCCCTTGTCCATGTCGGCGTTGCACGCTTGTGTGCCCCGCTGGTGCTGGGACCGTCTCGACCTGCTGGACAAGCCCTGCGCGCCAGGCGCCGCAGACTGCCAGGCCCGCGGTCGCCCCTGTAGCGACGACGAGCTGAAAGCGGGCGATGGCTGCGCTGCAGGCGCCCGTCCATCCAGTGGCGCCTGTGTGCCAGCCGGGCTTCCGGGTGATGCCACCTCGGCGCTGGCGACTCCGGCGCCGGTGCCTGCCCCGACCGACCTGCCGGACGTCGCGCCCATCGCTGACACGCGCTTCTGTTACGACGCCGACGCGGGACATCTTCGGCTCTGCGCGGCCGACGAGCCCGGGTGCGGCAGCGGCCAGTCGCCCGACCCGGTCCAGCCCGACTCCTGCATCCCATTCGGTGCACCCTGGCTCTGCCCGCCGGGGTTCATCTCCGTGGCCGCTGGCGGCAGCGCCACGCGCTGCATCCCCGACCCGTCCGACTGTGGCGAGACGACCTTCGCCCCGACAGGCGCCGGACCAGGTGTCTTCCACGTCGACCCGTCGGTGTCCGGGGTCGGCCAGGGGACCAAGGTCGCGCCCTATTCCAAGCTCGCCTCGGCTATCGCCGCCGCCAATTCCTGGTCCGGCAAGCCGATCATCGCCCTGGCCAAGGGCACATACACCCTGCAATTCAAGATCAAGGTGCCCATGGAGGTGCGCGGTCGATGCGCCGCACAGGTCACGTTGCTCGGCGTGCCCCAGACCTACTCGGTGGTGTCGACCGGGGCAAACTCCCCGCAGAAGGTCATCATCCGCGGCATCTCCATCAAGGGCGGCACGCCGGCCGTGGCTGCGGGGCCGGGCCCCACGCTTCGACTGGAGAGGGTCTGGGTGCAGGGTGCCGGCGGCTTTGGCGTCGCCGCCAGTGGCGCCGGTGCCCATCTGCAATTGGTCGAATCCGTAGTCGCCGATGGACAGGTGGTCGGAGACGGCCCGGGTGCCGGCGCCGCCGCGACCAAGGGCTCACTCATCGAAGCGACCGACGTACTGTTCGAGAACAACCGCGGTGCCGGCGTCTGGAGCACCGGGGCGGGCAGCCGGTTCGTGGGCCACCGGGTCCGAATCAGGGGCACTGAAACCTGGCCCGGCGGCAAGTTGATGAGCGGGGGCGTGCTGGTCGATTTCGGCGGCCGCGCCACGCTGCGCAGCGCCACGGTCCAGGACAGCCGCGAGGTGGGCGTGGTCGCGGTGGGTGCCGGAGCCCATGCGCAGTTGGTCGCCACCCTGGTGCGCGACGGCCTCCCCAGGGAGTCCGATGGCAAGGCGGGCTACGGCGTGACGGTCCGGCATGGCGCCACGATGGAGCTGCATGGCGTGCGCCTGAGCGGCAATCGGAACGCCGGCCTCGCGGTGGATGGTCCCAGCGTCATCAATGCCCGCGGTTTGCTGGTGGACGACACAGAGGTGAACAAGGGCCTGCCCTATGGCGGCCAGGGGGTCGCGGTCTTCCATGGTGGCCTGGCAGACGTGCGCGGTGGGCGGCTGCATGCGAATCGGGGTGCGGGCATGCACGTGCACGGCCAGGGCTCACGCCTGGTGGCCCATGACCTGGTGGTCGACGCCACGCGGGCCCATCCGGACTCCGGTCTGCTGGGCATGGGCGCCTTCGCGCTGGGCGGCGGTCAGATCACCCTGCACAACGTGCGCTTCAGCAAGAACAGGGTCGTCGGCCTGCAATTGCGGGGTGCCGGCACCAGCGGCAGCGCGACCGACCTGCTGGTGGACCAGACTCTGGGGGAGCAGGACACGGACGCTTGGGGCATCGGCATCTTTGTAGGAGACGGCGCCGACCTGCAGCTGACCCGCGGGCGGGTATCGGGCTCCCCCTACGTCGGCATCTGGCTGATGCACCAGGACAGCCGACTGCTGGCAACAGAGCTGCTGATCGACGCAGCCGGGCAGGGGCAGCCGGTCGAGAACGTGAAATACGGCATGGTCATCAACTTTGGTGCCAGCGCCAGCGTGCTGGGAGCTCGAATCCACGCCGCCAGGGGGGCCGGGCTGCTCGTTGAGGAAGTGGGCAGCAGACTGGACGCCGAGGGTCTGCTGATCGACGGCACCCGTGGGCAATTCACCGATGGCGACTTTGGCATGGGCCTCGTCGCCAACCGCGGGGCGAGGCTGCGCCTGTCCGGCGCCAGGTTGACCGGCAATCGCCTCGCCGGGGCGATGATCGCCGGCATGAACGATCCCGAACGGGGACTGATCAACTTCGCCGCGGTCGCCAGCATGTCCGGAGTGGTCGTCGACAAGACGCAGAGTCGGGTCGGAGTGAACTCCCAGGGCGAAACCTACGCTCCGTACGGCGTCGGCGTGCTGGTCGAGACCGGTGTGGTGGAGTTCAGCCTCTCCGGCAGCCTGCTCAGCGGCAACCGCTCGGCCGGGCTCGTCTTCGACAACGCGTCGGGCGGCGTGAGCGAGACGGTCATCCGAGATACGGTACCGGAGAAGTACGTGCCCCTGGACTGGAGCGGTGGGCGCGATACCAAGAAGGCCGTCATCCTGTCCGACGGCATCGTCGCGTTCGACGCCAAGGGGTTGAAGATCACACGTGGTCTCATTCACGGCAACGAACGTGCCGGCCTGCTCCTGTCCAAGTACGAGGCGACGCTCGAGCACTCGATCATCACCGGTTCGGTGTTCGGGTTGGCGACGGACGAGGGCTCGACGCTGCATCAGGTCGCCAACGCGCTGGTGGATAACGACACCAACCGGGCCGGCAGCAAAGGCCTTGTGGTGCCGCCCTCGCCAAACGCCGTGGTCCCCGTCGAAGGGGACGCCCCTGAGGCGAAGGACTGAGCGCGCCGCCGTCCGGTGGTCCAATCCCACGCCTGGTGGCTTGCACGCCCGAGCGTCTCGCAGGTAGCATCCGGCGCCGCCGCGCCGCCACGCCGCCGCGCAGAGGCCGACCGCGCAGAATCGGTCGCCAGGGAGTAGAGATGCGCACAGACACCTGCCAGACCCGGTCCACGGGCGCCGCCGGTGGCGTCGACATGGTGGCTCGCTCGCGTCGGCGTCTGGCCCTGTCCCTGCTGCTCGGCACGGCGTTGCTGGTCGCTGCCTGTACCGAACCGGTCGACTGCGCCGCCGAACCCCATCGCTGCCCGCTGGTCAGTCAGCCTGCCGGCAACGTGCCGGCTCCCGTATTGCACGCGCCGGAGCCACTGATCGCCAACGCGCGCGCCCGCCGGGCCGATCAGCAGCAGGCCCGCAAGGATCGCGCGGCCGCCTCAAAGGATGCCGAGGAGGCGAAGCTCATGCGCGCTCGCGTGCAAGCAGAGGCCGAACGCCTGGCAAAAGAGGCGCGCGTGGGTGATCTGTCGCCCAAGGAGCAGCTGCACCGCACGCCGGAGATGCTCGTCCGGCGGATTCGGAATGTCGCCGCCAATCGCAACATTCAAGGGCTGAGGCGCTTCATGACGCCCGACTTCCGCAAGCGGGTCGACGTCATGCTCGGCGACAGTCCGGAGCGCTTCTGGCGACACCTGGCCCGCTACGTCAACGCCGCCGAGCATGGCTTCGAGTTGACCTCCAAGCCCGGCCCGCGCGAGGGTACGTTGCAGTTGGCCGTCAAGGGACGTGGGGAGATGACCTTGCGCCCGATTGTCGAGCGCTCGCCCGAAGGCTGGCTATTCGATCGCTTCTGAGACGGGCACGAGCGGAGGATGAGGATGGGCGTCTCGCCGCTGAAACCGGGTCGCGGCCGCGCGCGCTGCCTGGCGTTGATGCTCCTGGCCGTGCTGGCGCTGGTCGGCTGCGGCCGCGACGCGCCGGAAGCCAGGCCGGGGGTCGCAACCCCGGCCAAGACGGCACCTGCTGTGGCGGCCATGCCGAGCGCGAAGACGGTCACCAACGCACCCTCTGACGAGCCAGCCCCTGCCGCGGAGACAGCCGCGGCCGCCACGGGCACCGACGCCAACGCCTGGCAGATGAAGCCTCGGGGCGCCGCCGTCGAGGCTGGCGGGCGCGCCTGGGTGCTCACGCGAGGGCGGGATCGCACCTACACCGACGCCAACGCCGTCTATCACCTCTATGCCCACGACGTGGTCAGCAGCAGCGGCAATACCGTCACGATCCGCGAGCTGGGGGGCGGCTCCTTCCGCGTGCCTGGGTTGTTCGTGCTGCCGGCGGGCGTGCCGGAGGGCACGACGTTGAAGAAGGGCGACGCCGTGCTGGCGGAATGGGCGTCGTCGCTCAAACACGCGGTCGTGATCGGTCGCGCTGGCGAGCGCTTCAAGATTCGATACACCGACCTGCCCGAGAGCTGGGCCGAGGACAAGATCACGGCGGTCAAGGATCGGCGGCAACTGACGCTGCAGAGGCCTGGGCTTCATCCGGGCAATTTCGCGGCCGCCACGATCGATGGCGCCACGCACCTGGTGCTTCTGTTGACCGAGGGTGACGGGCGCTGGCTGGTGCGGCGCTTCGCCGGACGCGTGGCCGCGCTGCCCGCGGCTGACCTGAAGGCGCTGCCTCTGCGACCTCGACTGCGCCGCGGCCAGAAGGTGCTCGCGCCCTGGGTCGGCATGATGTATCCCGCCGTGGTGCGCTCGGTGAAGGGCAGCCGCGTGACGGTGCGCATCGACGGCATTGGACGCGACGACGCCATCGCCACGGCCGTCGGCCAGGTGATGCCCGAGGCGCCGGCAACGAAGTGAGTTGTTCACCGGCTCGGACGACACCGCCGAATGCAACGGGCGACTCACTCGCGGCCGGCGAGAGCCGGGCGCGGGCCCCCCCCGCCCGGCCCCCGGGGGGGGGGGGGGCCCCAAAAAAAAAAAT
>CAYTLW010000155.1:0-16332 GCA_964438735.1 uncultured Enterobacteriaceae bacterium
TGCTGCCAGCCGGCGCCTTGGGCACGCACTGCTTGCCCTTGATCTTCTCGACGCTCTGCACGTCCTTGCAGGCAAATCCTGGCTTGCACTCGGCGTCCAGCTCGCAGGCCACGCCACAGAACGCGCCGCCGCCGCCGTGCACCACGCAGAGGGAGTCGGACAGACCCAAACTCTTGCAGGCCTTGGACTCGGTGCAGGGGTCGCACATGCGGCCGTATTTGGGCACGCAGATGGTGGTCACATCGCGGCCGGACTCGACCGTTGCGCACTTGAAGTTCACTTCATCCGAGCACGAGGTGATGCAGGGCTCGGCGCATTGTTTGCCCTTGGGCGTGTCGATGCACTGGGAGTTGTCGCAATCACCGTTGACCTCGCAGTCGCAAAGCGGCCCGCCCGGGCAGTCCATGGGCAGGGGGCCGAGATCAGTCTTGTCGCCGGCATCGGAGGGACCGCTGTCGACCGGCTCATCAGCGTCGTCGAGCGGGTCGGCATCGGGCGGCGTGCCGTCGTCCGGCAACGTGCCCTCGTCGGCCGCCTCGGTCGCGTCGGTCGTTGGATCACCGCCGGAGTCGCCGACAAACGGCTGGCCATCGGCGACGGCGTCGACGCCGGCTGCAGTGTCACCATCCTCGATGGCGACGTCGCCGCACCCCCAGGTGGCGGCGAGCAGGCCGAGCAAGACGATCGACAGGATTGTGGGCGGGTGTCTGCGGTTCCTGCTCACTTGGATACTCCCAATTTCATGTCACGACAGGGGGAGCAAGATACCGCCTCCGGCGACGACACGCCACCGAAGAGCCATTTGGGGCACCGCCGAACGTCGTCCGGCGCTCTTGCGGAGGGGGCCGCGGGCGCGGTATGGAGGGCATGTGCAGCGGTCAGGAGGACGGGGTTGAGCGGGCAGGATCCATCGTCATCGCAGGGGCCAACGGCCGACAAGCCAGGGCGGCGCCCACAGCTCGAAGAGAGCTGGCTGGCCCATTTGGAGGACCAGTTCTCCATGCCGCATATGGTCCGGCTGCGGGCCTTCCTGGTGCAGGAGAAGCGCCGCCATCGCGTGTATCCGCCGGGTGCCGAGATGTTCAACGCCTTTGCATTCACACCCTTTCATGAAGTGCGGGTGGTGATCCTTGGCCAGGATCCCTACCACGGGCCCGGTCAGGCGCATGGCCTGTGCTTCTCGGTCCGTCGTGGCGTGCCGCCGCCCCCTTCCCTGGTCAACGTCTTCCGCGAGCTCAACGAAGACCTGGGCGTACCGGTGCCGGACCACGGCGAGTTGACCGCGTGGGCCCGGCAGGGCGTGTTGCTGCTGAACACCGCCCTGAGCGTGCGAGCGCGCCAGGCCCATTCCCACTCTGGCAAGGGCTGGGAAGTGTTCACCGATCGGGTGATCGAGCTGCTCGCCAACGAGCGCGAGGGGCTGGTCTTTGTGCTCTGGGGCAGCGCCGCGGGACGCAAGGCGCAGATGATCGACGGACAGCGCCACCTGATTCTGCGGGCCCCGCACCCGTCGCCGCTGTCGGCCCACCGCGGGTTCTTCGGCTGCCGGCACTTCTCGAAGATCAACAGCCACCTGGCGCAGCGAAACTTGCCCGAGATCGACTGGCGACTGCCTGATTGACGGCGCAGGGGGGCTCCGCGTGCCAACACGGCGGGCCAGCAATGAGGAGAATGGGGCATGGAACCGAGCGACTTTGAAGGCATCGAGCCGGACAAACTGGGCTGGCTCGACGACGGCAGCGTGACCATCACCTGGGCCGGCGGCCACAGCAGCGTCTATGACCGCCCGTACCTGCGCTCCAAGTGCCCGTGCGCAACTTGTCGTGGCACCCACGGCGAGGCGACCACGCTGGTCGAGGAAAAGAAGCCGAGATTCGCCATTCGCACCGGCCCCCGTCCGGCCACGGTGACGGCGGCTTTGCGCATCGCCGGCGTCGAACCGATTGGCCAGTACGCGCTTCGCTTCACCTGGGGCGATGAGCACAATACGGGTCTGTACTCGTATCGATACCTGCGTTCGATCTGTCCGTGCGGCGACTGCCAGGCAGCGCGCGCGGCGGCAGAAGGCTGAGCCACGAATCAGTCGAGTGGAATCGGTTGTTCCGGCTTGGGTGGCGGCTTGGGCGGCCGTGGTTTGACCGGCTCGGGCTTGAGCGGCGCTCGCGGCCGGGCCGCCGGGCGATTGGCACGGCGGATGCGGCGGGCGCGGCGAGCCTTGCGGCTCAGCGCCTTCTTCCGCGCAGAGGGGACCGATTTGCCGGTCTCGCCAGCCTTCTTGATGGGGGAGCCGGCGTCCACCGCCGGACTGTCCTGTGCATCAGGGGCCAGCTTGGCGCCGCTGTCTGCGGTTCTGCCACCATCGGTTCTGGCCGTGGTCGCTATGTCCGGTTGTTCAACCACGCCAGCGTCTACGCCGATTGCCGGCACCGCGGCTGCGGGCACGACCGCTGGCGCGCCGGGTTCAGCGAGTTCAGTGGGGCCGCTGTCGTCGAACAGCTGCCAGGCGATGACCCACAACGCAGAGGTGAGCACCACCGCGAGCAGCAACCACCAGCCTCGTTTCGAGCGACCCGATGGGGCGAGCGGCGGCCATTGGTCGCCCGAAGGATCCGCAGCTGGCGATGCCAGGGCCACCTCTGCGGTCTCAAATCCGGGGGGCGTGGATTGCCTGGGTGCCTCCCCCATGGGCGAAGCGACCGCTGCGGGGGCGACCCCTTTGCCAGCGGGCAGGACCTGGGAGAGATGCGGTGCATCGGGGCGGTCCACTTCGGCGGGGTCGGGCTCGGTCGCGGCGTTCAGACCGCTCTGCTCGGCTGCCGCGTCGTATGCGTCGGTCCCTCGTTCGGCGCGCACCACCACCTGGGAGCGGGCCTGCGTCGGCGCATCGGAGGGATCTGTGGAGGGATCCGTGGAGAGATCCGTGGAGAGGTCCGTGGAGGGATCTGTCGCGCCGCCATAGGGCCGCGTCAGCCCCGGCGCCGACACCGCCGCGCCCTGGATGGCCCGCCGTCGGGCGACCACCGAGCGGCTTCGTTCGCTCAGGTCGCGATCTTCGAGCCCAGGCTCCCAGAGGCCGTCGCGGGCCGCCTCGAGGGCCATGCGCATGGCCCTGGCGGCTTCGAATCGCTGTTCGGGCTTCTTGGCGAGCGCTTTGAGCGTGCAGGCGACGAATCCCTCACCCAGCTGGCTCTTGGCCACGTCGCGGGGGTCCGGCGGCGGCGCGTGGGCGTGCTTGTACATCACCGTCAGCGGATTCGGATCGTCGAAGGGCGTGCGGCCGGTGACGCATCGATAGAGGATCACGCCGAGCGCATAGATGTCGCTGCGACCGTCCACATTGCCGCCCATGCACTGCTCTGGGCTCATGTAGGCGGGCGTGCCCAGGGCGGTGCCCTGGCCGGTGAGCGAAGAGTCGCGGGTGCGGGCGATGCCGAAGTCGAGCACCTTGACCACCGGCTCCTCGTCGGCGACCTCGGTGAGCATGATGTTGGCGGGCTTCAGATCGCGATGGACCAGGTCCATGGTGTGCGCTTCACCCAAGCTGCGTAGAACGGGGATGGCGATGTCCAGCGCCTGGCGTTCGGGCATCGCTGTGCCCTGGGCGCCCAGCTCGCGCAAGACCTCTTCCAGGGTCGGCCCGTGCAGCCGCTCCATGGCGATGTAGAGCGCGCCCTCGCTGGTCTGGCCGACATCGAAGACCCGCACCGTGTTGGGGTGGCGCAGCTGGGCGGTGACCTGGGCCTCTTTGTAGAAGCGGCGCACGGCCTGCACGTTGTGTTCGCTGACATCGGCGAGCATCACCTTGACCGCGACAAGCTGACTGGTGCCGGTGTGTTCGGCTTCGTAGACCGCGCCAAATCCGCCTTTGCCGAGCACACCCTTGAGCCGATAACGCCCCTGGATGATGCGGCCTGCTTCGAAACGGGTGACATCGACGTTGACCGGGCCGCTGACCACCGTCGCGGTGCCGTCGTCGGGGCAATAGGGGCCTCTGTGTCCTGGCCGCAGACGGGACAATAGCGGGTCGTACCGGTCACGGCGCGCACTATGCCACGGCACTCCCCGGCGGTCACGACGTGGGCGGAAGCCCAGCCCGAGACATGGGGTCGCGGGGGGCTGGAAGGGGCTGGACGGGTGGGCTAGGGGGTGCCGGTGCGGACCAGATTGGCGAATCGTCGCAACAGGGCCGTGGCGTGCGGGGTCGGGCGCAGGGAGGCGAGCACGGGATCGTTTTCGTCGGGTCCTTCCTTGCCCACGTAGTTGACGATGTAGCGCATGTAGCGCGTGCGATTGGCTTCCATGTCCAGCTCAGGGTGGAATTGGCTGGCCCAGAGCGGGCGGTCCAACAGCCGGAATGCCTGCACCGGAATGGCGGGGTTCTGGCATAGCAGCGTGGCGCCCTCAGGCAGGCTGGTCAGCCGGTCGTTATGCCCCTGCTGGGCCAGGAAGACCTCCGGCAGGTAGCGGAAGATGGGGCAGTCGGCCGCTGCCTTCGTGGTCAGCAAAGTGAAGGTGCCGACCTCGCGATGCTCCAGGTCGGTGATCACCTCCGAACCCAGCGCCCGACCGATCAGGTGCAGGCCGAAGCAGCAGCCAAAGGTCGGCACATGGCGCTCGACCAGGACGTCGCGCACGAACTCCACGGCGGCCAGCAGCCAGGGATCGTGACCGCGGCCGTTGTAGTCGCCTGAACCGCCGATCAGGAAGCCGCAATAGTCGTCGGGGTCGATGGCGGAGACGTCGTCGCTGACCAGATCGAAGGTCGCGATCTGGGACTCCGGCACCTGCATGGCGCTGGCGAAGCTACCGTGCTCGTGGATCCGCATCTCGACGTCGGCGCCGCGCGCCTGGAGCAGGGCAAAGGGCTTCAAAGCGTTCCCTCCGATCGGTTCCAGCGGCGATGACCGTCCCGACCGACCGGGGTTCGGTGCGCCGCCCTCAGGCAGCCCTGGCCAGGGCCGGCTCGTGCGAGCGCACCCAGTAGACAAACCTGCTGAGCAGGGCGCAAGCCGCATCGCTCGGACGCAAGGCGCGAACGAAGGGATCGTCCTCACTGCGCGCGTAGGTGGGCGCGCCTTCGGGCACGTACTTGTCTTTGTAGTGCAGGTATCGCGTGGCCAGGTCGTCCTTTTGCAACTCCGGATGGAATTGGGTCGCCCAGATGGGCAGCGGACCGATCCGGATCGCGTGAACCGGGCACATATCCGATGCGGCGTAGGTGGCCACGCCGGTGGGCAGGGCTGCGGCGCGATCCTTGTGGCCGACCTGGGCGTCGAAACGCTGGCCCAGGTTCGAGAACAGGGGGTCGCTGGCTGTCGCTGCGGTCGACCAGAGCTCGACGGTGCCCATCTCGGTCCGGGCATGGTCTCGAATCATGCGACCGCCGATGGCCCGGACCAGGATCTGGAAGCCGAAGCACGACGCGAACACGGGCTTGCCCTCGAGCACCAGGACCGAGCGGACGAAGTGGATCAGGTCGTCGATCCAGGGCTCTTCGTCCAGGGAGGAGTAGTCTCCGGAGCCGCCGATCAACACAGCACAGCATTCGTCCAGGTCGCGCCGGGTGGGCACGCCATCGACCGCGTTGACGACCCGCAATTCATCGGCGCCAAGGCCCATGGTCGCGCGGAAACACACCACCTCATGCTCGCGCATGGGATCGTCGTGATCGCGTGCCTGGATGAGCAGGAAGGGCCGAGACAAGGGGCCTCCAATGGGCGGTCGATGCGGGTCGTGGGGTCGTCCACGAGCGCTGTGGGTAGCAGCCTGGGGCCGCGGGAAGCCGCGTACAATGCATGCAAGTCGGCCCGGCGTCCAGGCTTTTCTTGCGAAGTGGTGGCAATGGAATTCTCGGTCGAGGTGTTGCACACTTCGGCAATCGCGGCGCCATGCGGTCGCGAACAGGGGTTCGATGGTGCACGAAAACAGCGTTTGCAGGGCGGTCCGTCGCCCGATCAAGGGAGCGATCGCGGGCCGAGCCGGCGCGCTATTCGCCATCGCCCTGATGACCGGCTCCTTGTTGGCACAGGATGCCCAGGCCCGCCGCCGCAGGTCGGCCCCCAAGGCGCCCAAAACCCTGGGCGCCCGGGAGATCCAGCCCGGTATGAAGGGCTACGGCCTGACCGTGATGCGCGGCACGAAGGTGGAGCGCTTCCAGGTCGAGTTCATCGGTGTACTGCACAACAAGCTGCCGCAGCAGGACATGATCATGATTCGCTGCTCCGGGTTGAACCTGGAGCATAGCGGCATCATCGCCGGCATGAGCGGCAGCCCCATCTACGTGAAGCATCCCAAGAAGGGCGACCTGCTGGTCGGTGCCCTGTCCTATGGCTTTGGCTTCAACAAGGATCCCGTGGCGGGCGTGACCCCCATCGCCGACATGTTGCCCGAGCTCGATCGCAAGCGCAGCCCGGTGCCGCCGACGCAGCGCATCGGCAAGCCGGGCAAACGACGCGCCATGCGGGTGAACCTGCCCGGCATGGCGGCTGGCGAATTGCGCCCGGTGGCCATCCCGTTGGGTATGGCTGGCTTCCACCCCGACGTGGTCAACGAGTTCCGCGAGAGCTTCGGCGCGCAGGGCTTCCACGTCATGGCGGCGAGCGGCGGCGGCAGCTCCCAGAAGCCCTCGCCCCGTTTCGAGCCCGGCTCGGCGGTCTCTCTGACCTTGACGCGTGGTGACATGAGCATCGCTGGCGTCGGCACCGTGACCTGGGTGCGGGGCAATCGATTCATCGCCTTCGGCCACCCCTTCCAGGGATTGGGCCAGGTCCATCTGCCCATCGGCGGCGCCCATATCGTGTGGGTGCTGGCCTCGCAACGGCTGTCTTTCAAGATGGGCTATCCCCTGCGCTCAAGCGGTGTGCTCGACCAGGACCGTCAGCCCGCTGTGGCCGGTCGCGAGGGTCCCGTCGCCCAGATGATCCCCATGGACCTGGAAGTGATCGGCAAGGGCACCAAGAGCAAGCGCAGGTGGCGCGTCGAGGTGACCGATCAGCCCTACTTCTTCCCGCTGGCGGTGTCCGCTGTGGTGGCCAACGCGGTGCGGGTCTCCGAGCCCATGATCGAGAACGCCTCGCTGAAGGCGCAGATGATCTTCAAGCTGGAGGGCAACCGCAAACCGATCGTGCTGCGCGACCACTTCCTGGGATTGAACGGCATGCGCCGCATGTCCGCCGCCCAGATGCTCGCCCGCAAGGTCACCAAGGCGCTGGTCTTCAACGGCTTCGAACGGCTGCGGGTGACCAGCATCCGGGCCCGCTTCGAGGCGGAAGTGGCGCGGCCGCTGGCCTTCCTGGACGGTGTCCGGATGCCAGCCCAGGAGGTCGACGTCGGCGAGCAGCCGGTGGCCAGGATCGAGTTCATGCTGCCCAACAAGGGCCGCAAGGTGTTCGAGATGAAGCTGCCGACCATCCCGCGCGTCCTGGCCGGCGAGAAGATCAAGGTCTGGATCGGACCCGAACGCCTGCGCGCGCCCGAGCGCCCCGTGCCCGGTGACATCGACGACATGCTCGAGGCGATCCACAGCTACATCCCGCGCAACCGCCTGGCGGCCGTCATCACCCTGCCCGACCGCAGCTGGATGATGCGCGGACAACGCCTCACGGACCTGCCCGCCGGTGTGCTCGACGAGCTCAACGGCCACCCACGCAAGATCAAGGCCGGCAAGGAGACCATCCGGAGTACGGTCGACATTCCCTGGATCATCAACGGTTCCCGCCTCATCACCCTGCAGGTGCGCTCGCAACCATGATCCCGCTCCCAGGACAACGCATGACAAGCCGCTTCGCCCCGCCGATCGCACTCGGCGCCGCCCTCATCGCCCTTCTGGCCGCCTCCAGCGTCGGCGCCAGCACGCCCAAGTCGTGGCATTTCGTCGACGGCAAAGACTTCGCCAAAGGCGAACTCGAAGGCGTCGCGCTGCACGACACCAAGGGATTGTCCGTGGCGCCGAAACTGGATCGCCTGGCCATCGACGCCGAGTTCATTCACTGCTGGACCCGCGATGGCGGCAAGCTCTGGCTGGGCACCGGACTGGGCGGCAAGCTCATCGTGGTCTCCAAGGGCAAGGCGAAGCAGGTCGCCAAGCTGGACGCGGCGCTGGTGGGCGCCCTGGCCCCCGACGGCAAGGGCGGCGTGTATGCGGGGCTGGTCGGCAAGGGCCGGATCGTGCAGGTGAGCGGCAGCGGCAAGGTCAACAAGCTGGTCGATCTCGAAGGGGTCAAGCACGTCTGGGCGCTGCTGCGCAAGGGCAATACCCTCTATGCCGGCACCGGGCCGGGCGGTGCGGTCTTCGCCGTCGACCTGAAGAAGAAGTCCGCCAAGATCTGGGCCGAGACCGATACCGAGCACGTGCTCACCCTCATCGAGGATCGCGGCGCCCTGATCGCCGGCACCGCCGACGCGGCCATGCTCGTGCGCATCGAAGGCGAGAAGAAGGCCCGCGCCATCGCCAACTTCCCCGGTGGCGAAGTGCGCTCGGTGGTGCGCCATGGCAAGGCGCTCTACGCCACGGTCAACGGCGGCAACTCGGCCGCCACCTGGTCGCGGCTGAAGCCGACCCCGAAGCGGCCCGGATCGACGCGCAAGAAGCCGGCCACCAAGGCCAAGAAGAAGAAGTCCAAGTCGCGCGCATCCCGTGGCAAAGGCGCCGTCTGGGTACGCACCGATAGCGGTCGCGTGACGCGACTGTTCGTCTCGCCAGAGGGCATGTTGAGCCAGCTGGGCGCCGCCGGTCAGGGCATCGTCTCCGGCGCCGCGCGCGGTGGTCGGCTTGTGGTCGGCGACCTGAACGGTGACGTGCAGCGGCTGTTTGACCTCAAGGAGGCCCAGATTCTCGGCCTGGAGATGGGCGACAAGGGCCCCGCGACCCTGTTCACAGGCAAGGGCGCAGCCGTCTACACAGTGGGCGAGCCGAGCAAGAAGGCGGTGTACACAACCAGAGTGCTGCGCGATACGGGCGTGGCGCGCTGGGGTCGTGTCGAGACGCGCGCCCACGGCGCCGTGGTCATCGAGTCACGGAGCGGCTTCTCCGACCCGGTGGGCGACACCTGGACCAAGTGGCAGGGCCTCGTCAACGAGCGCATCCAGAGCCCGCCGGCCACCTTCCTGCAGATTCGCGCGCGCTTCCAGAGCGCCGACGCCCACCTCTACGAGATGCGCATCCATCGACGCCTGCTCAACCGCAAGCCCGTGGTGATGCGGGTGAATGTGAAGCGCGACCGCAAGAAGAAGCTCTACAAGGTGTCGTGGCGGTCCGTCGATCCGGACGGCGACAAGGTCGCCTACACCATTACCTATCGGCAGCGTGGCAGCGGCCAATGGTTGATGCTGCACGACCGCTACTACCCCAAGACATCGATGATGCTGTCGCCCAAGGACATGCCCGACGGCTGGTATGAGGTGCGTGTTCAGGGCACCGACGCCAAGGTGAACTCGCCCTCAGAGGCGCTCGTCGGGGCGCGCATCAGCAAACCCTTCCTGGTCGATCAGGGCCGCCCGGAGGTGGCCGGCGAGGTGCGCAAAGGCGTGTTGAGCGGGATCGCCGCCGACCGGGTGTCGAACATCGTGTCGGTCTCCGTGTCTTTCGACGGTGAGCCGCCGGTGCTGGCGCGAGCGGGCGACGGCGTATTCGACGGCTTGCAGGAGGCGTTCGAGCTGCGCCTGCCCGAGAGCGTGCGCAGCGGGCGCCATACCCTGCTGATCCAGGCCAGCGATGAAGCGGGCAATACCGGCGTGCAACGCCTGACGATCGGTGGTGGCTAGCCCCTGGATGTCCTTTGGTACAGTGAGCGGGCCGGCAACACTCAGAACATCGCCAGCAGACGACTCGCCGCGATGGCGACCGGCGGCACGATCAGCAGGCCGAATGCGGCCGCGATGACGCCGTTGCGGGCCATGTGGCGACCTTCGATCTGGCCGGTCGCGAAGACGACGGCGTTGGCGTCGCTCGACAGGGGCAGGCAGAAGGCGAGCGAGGTGGCCATGGCCGTCGCCACGCAGGGCGCCACCGGCGAGGCCCCCACCTGCTGCGCAGCGACCACGGCCAGGGGGCAGAGCACGGCCGCGGTGGCCGTATTGCGAGCGACCTGGGTCAGCGCCAGGGCGGCGGCGGTGAACATCCAGGTCAAGGCGACGTCGCCCTCCAGTGCCAGGTAACGCACGGCGAGGTCGCCCAGCCAATGGGATAGACCCGTCGCCACGAGCTGGTGGCCGAGCGCGAGTCCGCCGCCCAGCAGCAGGATCTCGCCCCAATCGATGCCCGTGGCCTCGCCCCACGTCAGCACGGGACGTCGCTGCTCGACGCCGGCCACGCGCCGGGTCGCGGCCGGTAGCACGAAGAGACAGGCCGCGGCCAGCAACGCCACCACGCTGGCCGGCATGAAGTCGCCCGGAGTGGTGGATGCGGCGTCGGTGGAGGCAACGAACAGCGCCATGGCACCGGGCAGGAGCCAGAGCAACAACGCCGCTCCGATCACCAGGGCGGTGTAGAACTGGCCGCGATCCAGCCCCCAGGCCAGGGGTCGGCTGACCACCGCTTTGAAAGCGGCCGTCGTGGGCGGCGAGCTGCCCGCCAGGGCCAGGTCGCCGTGTACCACGTGACCGCCGCTGGCTCCCAGGCGCACCCGCAGGGCGACCCGCCACAGCAACCACAGCGGCAGTACGACCACGATCGCGATGGCACACCAGTGCAGAAAGGGCAGGTCGAGTCCGCCGTACTGGCCGATGGCGGCGATGGCGATCAGGTTCGAGGGGGCGCCGATGGGTGTCAGCAGGCCGCCGATGGCCGTCATGCGCGCCACGCCGAGCAAGCCGGTGGCCTCGGCGCGGCGACCGAAGCGACCCGCGCCCTCGCGCAGGGCCGGCACCATCATGGCCGCCGAGGATGCGCCCGGTCGGATGGCGGAGAGCAGGCCGGCGACCGTACCGATGCGCCCGATGGTGCGCGCCAACGTGGCCCGCTGCCGGGGCATGGCCGCCGCGGCCAGCTTGCGATCAAGCCGCGTGCGCTCGATGGCCGCGCCCAGGAAAGAGGCGCCGACCAGCAGCCAGACGATGGGATGGGCAAATGGCGCGAACATCTCCGCGGCAGGAGCGATGCCCACCAGCACGCCGACGGCGGGCGCGGCGAGCGCGGTCACCGCCGCGGGCAGGGCGTCGCTGATCCAGAGCGGAAATGTAGCCGCGATGAGGGCCATCAAGTGCGCTGCGGCCGGGCTCATGTTGTCGGGAACCAGCCACAAAGCGGCACCGGCCAACAGGGGCGCGCTCACCAGGCCGATTCGACGTCGCCGCGCGGCGAGTCGGCGTTGGCGTTCACTCAACATCAGGTCCACGCGGCTCATCGCCCCCCCAAGGCCTTCCGCCGAGGGTAGACCCGGCGGCGATCGGACGCCACCGGGCCCACCACGCGGTTCATCGACCGCCGGGCCGAGCCTGTGCTACACGAAGGCATGAAGTCGACGGCCCGGTACAGCTCCACGCTGCTCCTGCTTGCAGGCGCGTTGTGGCTCGTTGCGAGCGCGGCAAGCGCCGACACGGCCCAGCCAGGCAACCCAGATACCGTCGGCGATGCAGGACTTGATGGGGTCGCCCGGGCAGAGGCGCAGGTGGCCACACAGCTGCGACTCGGCCACATCGAGGCGGCGCGTTCGACGGTGCGAAGTCTGGCCAGCGGCATCCCTCCGCGAACCGTGGGCGTGAACAGGGCCTGGCGGATTGGCCTGATGCATGTGCAGGTGGGCCTGGAGAAGCAGTCGCGGCCCTGGTTTGTCCACATCGATGAGATCGCAGCGGCGCGACGCGAGAAGGCCGGCCCGCTGGCGACGGGCGCCCACGCACCTGAATTGGCAGAACGACTGGCGGCTGCGTTGCACGCCCTGGGGCGCCGCGAGCAGGCGGTCGACGTTCTACGAGCCTGCAACAAACATCGCCCGCGCGGCGCTGAGCCCTGTCAGCCGTGGTTGATGGCCGAGGTGGCCGCGGCTCGTGGCGACTGGCCGGACGTGGCACAGGTGATCGACCCATGGCTCAACGAAGAGGCAAGGGCGCCCGCCTCGGCCCTGTTGTTGCGCCTACGGGCGGCCATGGAGGCTGGCGATGAAGCGGCGATCGGCCGGTTCCGGGCGGCCCTGATCCGGGCCGGAGGCCAGCTGCCCGAGACACCACAAGACGCTGCCGAAATGGCGTCATCGAAGGCGGACGAGTCCCTGTCCACCGGTGCTCTGCTCGGAGGGATCGCGTTGCTGCTGCTGTTGCTCGGCGCCGGCTGGCTCGCCTGGCGGGTCAATCGCTCAGGCGATTGACCTGAAACTTCAGGGGGCTTCCGGAAGCCCCCTCGGCCCGAACAACGTCGTTTTCGGGCCTCACCCCAAAGCTTCGCCGCCCCTGGCGGCGGGCGGGCCGACAGGCGGCCCGCCATTGAGTCGGTAGATTCGAATCCGTGAGGTCTGGCCAACGGCCAGCGAGCCGACTCAATACGCTAAGACGACTCAATAGAAGGTCGCGCCGCTGTCGGCGAGATCGACCAGCATTCCGGCGGGCTCGAAGCGCTTTCCGTAGCGAAGCTCCAGGGCCCGCATACGAGCGGCGATGTTCCGCGCGCCGTGGCGATCGGCGTAGAAGAAGGGCCCGCCGAGCATGGGCGGGAAGCCGATGCCCATGATGGCGCCCAGGTCGCCGGACTCGCAGTCGAAGAGGATGCCCTCTTCGCGGCAGCGAATGGCCTCGTTGACCAGGGCCAGCAGCAGTCGCTCGCCCATCTCGTCGTAGTTGGGCGCCTTGGTATTGGCCCCGTTGGGCAGGTATCCGTAGACCGCCTCGTCGACCACCTTGTGACCGCGCACCGTCTTGGATTTGCCGTCCTCGTAGACGTAGAAGCCCTTGGAAGCCTTGCGGCCCAGCCGACCCTCGCCGATGAAGCCATCGATGGTGTCGGGCGGGAACTCCATGTGGCCGCTGTAGTGCTCCTTCATGGTGCCGAGCACCTTCTGCCCGACATCGATGCCGACCTCGTCCATCAAGGTGATGGGGCCGACCGGGAAGCCCATGCGAATGGCCGCCTCGTCGATGGCCTCGATGGGGTTGCCCTCGATGGCCAGGAAGGTCGCTTCGACCATGTAGGGAGCCAGCACGCGGGTGGTGTAGAAGCCGGCGCAATCCTTCACCACGATGACGTGTTTGCCCATCTTCCGGGCGACCGCGGCGGTGGTCTTGGTGACCACGGGATCGGTCTTGTCCGTGACGATGATCTCCACCAGGGGCATCTTCTCCACAGGGCTGAAGAAGTGCATGCCGATGACGCGCTCGGGATGCTTCGCCTTGGCGGCGATGTCACCGATGGGCAGGCTGGAGGTGTTGGTGGCGAAGATCGCGTCGGCGCGGGTGCGGTTTTCGATCTCGGCGACCATCTGCTGCTTGAGTTCCAGCTTCTCGAGCACCGCCTCGATGATCACCTCGGCGTGGGCCATGCCGGACCAGTCCAGGCTGCCGCTGATGCGGTTCATGCGCTGGTCGACGCCAGCGCGGTTGTAGATCTTGCGCCGGCTGGCCTTCTTGAACACCTTGCTGGCGTAGCCGAATGCGCGCGTCAGGGCGCCGCGATCGATGTCCTTGAGGCGCACGCTCAGGCCCTTGTCGGCCAACACCGAGGCGATGCCCGCACCCATCAAGCCGGCGCCAAGCATGCCGATGTGATGCAGCGGCCGGGCGTCGACGTCTTCGGTGCCGGGGCCGTCGATCTTCTTCAGCGTCGTGATGCAGTGGAAGACATGCCGCAGGGAGCGCGACTCGTCGGTGATGAGCAGCTCGCCAAAACCCTCCGCCTCGGCCTCGAAGCCGCCCTTGGCGACCACATCGAGGATCTTCAACGGTGCCGGATACAGGCCGTGGGTCTGCTTCATCACCTTCTTGCGCGCCTCGTGCAGGACCACGCGGCGACCGATGATGTTGCGCTCGAGCAGGACCTCCTGCACCTCGTCCTGTACCGCCGTCTTCTTGGGTTTGCTCGCGGGTTTACCCAGGGCCAGGTCGTGGGCCACGTCGCGCGCCACACGCAACAGCTGGTTGGGCGGCACGACGCGATCGACCAGGCCGGTCTTGAGCGCCTTGCGGGGGCGGATGTTGCGGCCGGTGAGCATCATGTCCAGGGCGTTGGCCAGGCCGATCAGCTCGGGCAGGCGCACGGTACCGCCGGCGCCGGGCAGCAGGCCCAACATCACCTCGGGGGTGGCCAGCTTGGTCTTGTTGTGGTCGCTGCAGACGCGGGCGGTGCAGGCCAGGGCCAACTCCAGACCGCCGCCGAGGCAGTCGCCGTGGATGGCGGCTACGGTCGGTACACCCAGGGCCGCGATGCGATCCATGGCCGCCTGGCCCTGCCGACTCAGGCGAGCGCCCTCTTCGGCCGTGGTGACCTCATTCAGATCGTCGATGTCGGCACCGGCGATGAAGCCGACCTTCTTGCCGCTGGCAACCACCAGCGCGCGCAAGGAAGCATCCGCCCGAGCGGCCTCGAAGGCGGTCTCGAACTGGGGCATGAGGCGGACGCTGAGGGTGTTCACCTTCTGGCCGGGTACATCGACCCACACGACGCCGACGCCGCGCTCATCGGCGGCTTCGTAGCGCACGGCCGTGGCCTCGGTTTCGCCGTTGGTCGGCTTGCTGACGGTCTTCTTGGTGTCGCTGCCCGGGCTGGTCTGCATTGTCATCTCGCACCTCGTCTTCTTGGCTCGCGGTTGGCTGGCTGCCGACCCCTCAATTGCGCTCCAGGACCATCGCCGCGCCCATGCCGCCGGCGGCACAGGCGGTGGCCAGGCCCAGCTGGCCGTCGACCTGCTCCAACTCGTCGATGAGCTGGGTGATCATGCGGCAGCCGGTGGCCGCGAAGGGGTGGCCATAAGCCATGGAACCGCCCCAGATGTTCAACTTGTCGCGATCGATCTCACCGAGCGGCTCACTGCGACCCAGCTTCTCCTCGAAGAAGGTCTTGCTGGCCATGCAGCGCAAGTTGGACAGCACCTGGGCGGCGAAGGCCTCGTGGATCTCCACGGCGTCCATGTCGCCCAGGCCGACGCCGGCGCGATCGAGGGCGCCGGGCACCGAGTAGACGTTGCCCAGGAGCATGTTCTCGCGCGGATCCAGGGCGGCGAAGTTGTAGCCCCGCACGAAGGCGCGCGGCGTATATCCCAGCTCTTTGGCCTTGCTCTCACGCATGACCAGCACGCAGGCGGCGCCGTCGGTCAGCGGGCTCGAGGTGGCCGCGGTGATGGTGCCGTTCTTGCGATCGAAGACCGGCCGCAGCTTGGCCAGCTTTTCGGGCTTCATGTCGGGCCGAATCAGGTTGTCGGCGTCGGCGGCGCCCTTGGGCGTGTGCACGGTCATCATCTCGTCGGCGATCCAGCCAGCCTCGGTGGCCTTGTGGGCGCGCGAGTGACTGGTCACGGCGAGGTCTTCCTGCTCCTTGCGCGGGATGTCGAAGTGCTGCGCCATCAGCTCGGCATGCTGGCCCATGGTCAGGCCGGTGTAGCGCTCGGTGAGCGCCGGCGGCGTGGGCAGCAGGTCCAGCGGGTTGAGGCCGGCGATGGTCTGCACCAGGGCGACGCCCTTGGCCTTCTGGGCCTTCTGCAGCAGGTCGATGACCTTCTTCTTGTGCACCACGGGGGCGTGGCTGGTCACATCGACGCCGCCCGCCAGCACGATGTCGGCCTGGCCGGCGCCGATGAGCTGCGCCGCGCTGGCCACGGACTGGAAGCCGGTGGCGCAGGCGCGAGAGACCGTGAAACCGGGCGCGTGGTACAGGTCGAGGTTCAACGCCACCTCGCGGGCGACGTTGGGCGCGCGCACGACCGAGATCACGGTGCCCCAGACGATCTCGTTGACGATGCGCGGGTCGACGTCGAGCTTGAAGAGCAGCTCACGGGCAACCTGGGTGGACAGCTGCACCGGATCGACGTCGTTGAGGGTCGTCCAGGCGCGCACGAAGGGCGTGCGCAGGCCGCCGATGATGGCGATGCGATCGGTCGCTGCCACTTTGCGTGTGCGGCTGCCGTTCTTGCCGGCGCTCGAAGCCCGCTTGCGCGGCGTGGCCTTGGCCGCCTTGCTGGCTGCGGCGGCTTTGGCGGGCTTCTTGGCTGCTGGCTTCTTGGCGGCGGCAGCCTTGGCAGCGCGCGGCTTGCGGGTCTTCGCCTTGCTCGGCGTCGCCTTGGCGTCGGTCTCGGACTTCTTCTTCGGGGCCATCATGCACCTCCCTTTGAAACAAGGGGGCTTCCGGAAGCCCCCTCGGGCCGAAAAACGTCGTTTTCGGGCCTCACCCCATAGCTTCGCCGCCGTTGGCGGCGG
>CAYTLW010000156.1:0-15924 GCA_964438735.1 uncultured Enterobacteriaceae bacterium
CGACCATCCTGGACGAACCGTCTCAAAGCGGCACATGGCTTGGACGCCAAACTGGCGAAATACTTCGGGACCGTCGAATTAGGAGCAACGGAGACAGCCGCGCGACCAGAGTCGTCCTCAGCTACTCAGGCCTTGGTGCGATCGCCCTGACAGCAACCGCCCGGACGATGCCAGCCCGCCGGGGCTTGCGGCCATGGTGGGTGGGGCACGGAATGTCGGGCCCTCAGGGGCCCCATCGCGCGTCCTGCTTTGGTGCTATGCTTGCATCATGACCGCGCTGCCGCCGACATCCGATGCCCTCCTCCTGGACGACGAACGCCCTTACTTCCTGTGGTGGACCAGCCTGACCGTGGCCGGCCTGCGCGAGCAGTTGGCAAGTCCCGATCGGGCCACCCGCGCCTACTACCTGGGCGCCCTTTTGCGCGAGGCCAACAGTCGCGACGTATGGTTGTTCACCACGCCTGCGGTGATCCGCGAGCACTGGCCGGATCTGCTGCGTCATCTCGGCCGCGCCCGGCCGATGTGGGCCTGGCTCATGGGCATGGCGCCGGCGCAATGGCCCCCGGCAGAGGCACGCCGTGGCCAGCGCACCGAACAGGTGAGCTTCGCGGCGCCCTGCCGGCGGCGGGCTGCCAATCGTCGTGCTGCGCGACTCGGGCCCATTCGTCCGGGCCCGTGCCGGTAGCGGCCCGACCGCGATCGACCTCGACCTGGTGCACGATTCCATCGGGGCCATCGACAGAGATGCCCCGGTCATCGAGGGAATCGTGGTCGAATCCCTGGTCGACCTGCGGGCAGCCAAACTGACCTGCCTGTTGTCGCGCTCCGAGCCACGCGACCTGGTCGACCTGATGTTCCTCGACCGCGCCGGCTACCCACCGAGATGTTCACGGGTTGCTGGGTGCGCAGATCTTGTGGGCCTTGTCCAGCTTGGGTTTTCGGGCTGGTCTGTGGCCACGGAGTTGGCCACGGAGGCGCGGTGGCCAGCCTGAAGTAGCGGTTGGGCGCCGGCCCATCAACGTGCGTCGTTCAATCGCCCTCGAGTTGAGAGACGATGGCGTCATGGCCAAGGCGCAGGGCGGGCAAGTCTTGGACGGCGACCTGCCACACGATGTCGAAGTCGACGGACATGTACTCGTGCACGATTCGATGACGCATGCCGACGATCTCGTTCCACGGAAGGGCGGGACAGGCCGCGCGGCCCGCCGGCGAGACCTTCCGGGCGGCCTCGCCGATCATCTGGACCGTGTGGGTGACCGCCAAGCGGAGCTGCAACTGCTGGCACCACTGTGCCTCCTCCACGCCGTCGACAAAATCGGCAACCTGGAGGCAGAAGTCGCGCATGTGCCGCAGGTAGGCCAGGTCATGCGGCTGCATCAAATGCCACCTCGGCGGAGTCCATGACCTCCTGTCGGAAGTACGGACTCAAGAAGCCTGGCGTCACCAGGTCGACCCGGCGCCCCGCCAGAAGCGAGGACAGCTCGTCCTGCATGCGTATCAAGGCCAGACCAGGCGTGTGGCCGGGTTCAAACTCCACGAGCACGTCCACGTCGCTGCCCTCGCCAAAATCCGCCCGCAGGACCGAGCCAAAGAACGACAGCTTGCGAATATGATTCCGGCGGCAGAAGCCGGCCAGCGCTCGTTTGTCCACCGACAGTTGCATCGTCCCGCCTCCGGTCGGCGAATGTGGAGCGTCATCGCCGAGCATCATAAGAACGCAGCGCGTCAATGCCAAGCGAAGCCGAGGTGCCAGCAGCGCCGATCGGTGTTCCCCGACAGCGAGGCTGCCCGCGCGACTCTGAAATGCCGTCCACACTCGCAGCCGGGATCAGCGCACGCGTCCTCACAAGCCAACCCGGCGCTCGGTCACGTTGGCGGCCACTGGCCCCAGTGTTGTCGTCAGCCGCGCCGCGACGGCGTGTGGTGGCGCCCCGCTGATCAGCCGATGACCTGCGGCTCCCGTACAAGCCGCAGGCCGGCGACCGTGGCGGACGTGTTTGCGGGCCGGGGTAGAGCAGGTACGAGGCGACAAGCTGGAGAACCTGTCGCGGTGGCGGTGACGGTGCCCAAAACGACCACCGCCGACCCGGCTCATCTGCCGGATCGGCGGCCTGTCTGCGGTTGCGGGGGAGGGATTTGAACCCCCGACCTTCGGGTTATGAGGATGCCCGGAGTTCCTTGGTGATTGTGGTGGGTTAGAGATGTTCACGGGTTGGAGGGTGCACCGATCTTGTGGGCCTTGTCCAGCTTGGGTTTTCGTGCTGGTCTGTGGCCACGAATTTGGCCACGGAGGTGCGGGATGGCAGCCACCAAAGAGAAACGCAGCAAGGGCAAGGCCGAAAAGAAGAAGCCACCTGAGCCCAAGGTGCCACTGGCCATCCCGGACGACCTGAACCGCAAGCGGGTGCTTGGCGCCATTCGGACCCTGGTCGGCGCCGTGGGGGCGCTGGAGCAGGTGCGGAGCCGACAGGCTGAGGGAGGCCACTGTGCTGCGCCGCTGGCATCCAACAAGGACAAGGCGCAGCTGGCTCGCCTCGTCCGAGTGGTCAAGGACATCGAGCTGCTGGCCAGGCAGCAGCGAGAGGAGGCGGAGCGGGTGCTGCAGCGGCAGCTGCGCGAGGAGGTCGTCGAGGCGTTCCACAAGCACCGTCCCGAGCTTGTTGGCCGTGCTGACCCACCCGACATCCCTCCTGGCGTGATGATGGACTGGGCCTTCATCCCCCCGTCGGACGCCACGACCGAGGTGAAGGTCCGGCACCGACTGCAGCAGGCTTGGGCGCAATACCAGTTCTTCACTCGCACCGAGCCTTCCGAGCTACCAAAGGAGCTGCTCGACCACCTCTCCTCCGAGACGTACCTCAAAGACAAGCGGCACAGGCACTTCAAGGCGGCGGCGACCACCGCGACCGTCCTGATGCTTCGGCCCAACCAGAGAGAGAAGTGGTTTGCCAACGACCTGGACTGCAAGGACGCCGCGGTCGGCAGATGGCTCGGCCAGATTGCGCGCGACGGCCACTACCCAAGGCTCGAGGACGGCCCGGTTTCAGGTGAACTCGGCTACTTCTTCGGCGCCTGCTGGCCGGTGGAAGAGCAGGTGTCTGCCGTCGCTTCGGAGGCGTTTGGCCACATTGTCTCGCCACCCGTTCAGTGCGCGGATGCGGGCGAGCAGTTGCCGCCGCCCGAAGTCCACGGTGATGAGTTCGACGGCGTCATCGTCCAGCGGGTGCCCAGCCTCGAAGGCAAGACCCTGAACGAGATCTTCGAACAGCTCGATCTGCCGCCGGATGCCCGCGCGATGGCGACCGGCTTCGCAGCCCTGATGCCCGACGACGACAAGAAGCACGACTGAGCGCGCGGCGCCATGGTGCGGCTGTGGGCCCCGCGACGATCCGCCAAGACAACCGGAGGCAGTACGGTGGCAATCCGACGCGAGACGCTTGGTGAAGCCTTGTTCTACGAGTACGCCCGCATCATCGCTGACGCCCGCTTCGACCCGGAAGACCGGTTGCCAGATCACGCAGGTGACGCCGACTACTGGTCGTTCTTGATCAGCCGCTACCGGCGGCTTTGTCGCGGCAGGTTGGGTCGCTCTTCTCTTCAGAGGGAGAGTCGCCGTGCTGCGGAGGCAAGCGACCGATGCGCCTACTGTGGCGCCACTGGCGACCTGCAGTGGGACCACCTCGTCCCGCTGGCCAAGGGGGGACCCGACGACTTCAACAACCTCGTGCGAGCCTGCGCCCACTGCAACGCCAGTAAGGGAGCGCGGTCAGTCACGATTTGGGCGACCGAAAACGAGGTCCACCTGCCGCGCTGGGTGCGCGCTCGGCACCTCAAGCTGCTGCTCGACGCCGCCGAAGCTGCAGAGCGCATGGACGAGCCCGTCAACTCCACAGCCAGGGCGACCTTCGAGGCCGCGCTCTTCCCTGGGCCGAAGGGCTGACGACAGACCTGGCGGCCACGGAACAGACGCCCGGTCGCGCATTCCCAAGGCTGGAGTCAGATGGCGCCGGCCCGCCCGACCTCGCCGAACGAGCCGAACCACCACCACTCTTCGCCCGAGCCAAGCCCGGCCAGGGCCAACGACGCTGGTCATCGAACCTTGAGCACCGGGGCCGCGTGCGTGCAGACAACCCGTCGGGCACCTCGATGAGCTGGCGCAGCGGAACCCCAGGTCGTCGTCGTCGTCGTCCGGGTCGTCGTCGTTGCGATTGCCCGAGCGCAGGTCGTCAGCGGTGTTGTCCCAGCTGCCACCACGATTGACGCGGTTGGAGGCGCTGTGGCCGTTGGCCCGAGGCCAAGGGTAGCGCCATCGCAGCGCTGCGCCAGGAATCTACCGAGCAAGCGCCCGCGACAGGATGTCGCGCCGCAACGCCAACGTGTCGGCGTGAACCAGGTGCCCGGCCGCGCTCGCCATCCGTCCGACCTCGGCGGCCTCGGCCAGCGGGCTGATGGCGGCCCGATGCAACGAGGCCCGCAGCCGCCGGCCATAGCGACGCCGGCCGTATCGATCAACCCGCACCGTGCCTGGGAAGACTCGAAACCCCAGCCACGGCATGCCCTCGGTCACCGGCGCCACCACCGTGGCCTTGCGCTTGAGGGTCAGCTGCAAGAGGTCTCTGCAGATCTTGCCCGCGACCTGCGCAACCTCCCACAGCGTCGCCTTGTCGTCGGCAAAGACCAGCACGTCGTCCATGTAGCGCAGCACCCGAGGTGCGCCCACCAGCGCCACCAGCGCGTGGTCGAGCGGGTCGAGGTAGACGTTGGCCCAGAATTGGCTGGTCAGGTTGCCGATCGGGATGCCGCGCCTGGCACCCGCCGGAACCTGCGGCACGGCGGCGTGGGCCAGGACGACTCGGCAGAGCCAATGAACGCCATCGTCGGCGTTGCGCTCCTCGAGCAGCCCGAGCAGGACGGCATGGTCGACGTGGTCGAAGTAGCGATTCACGTCCAGGCGGAGGTAGAAGCGGTGCTGGCGAGACAACACCGCCGCGCGCCGCACAGCAGCGTGTACGCCGCGCCCCTTGCGGCAGGCGTAGCTCTGGTCGATGAAGTGCGGCTCCCACAGCGGCTCGATGGCGGCCACCAGGGCGTGGTGGACGACTCGGTCCGGAAAGGCCGCTTCCGAGACCACGCGGCGCTTCTTGTTGGTCAGGGTGAAGTAGCGGTAGGGCGCCGGTCGCCAGGTGCGCGCCGCAAGCGCTGCCGACAACCGCAGCAGATTGGCCTCCAGGTCGCGGTAGAAGGCCGGCTCGCCGCCCTTGCCGCGCTTGGCCCTGCGGGCGCGGCGAAACGCCCGCAACAAGGGCTGAAACCCGTGGATGTCGGCGAAGTTGGGGGCCGTGTCATTCACGGCGCGGGCGCCCGCTCCTCGGCCGACGGAGCCGCTCCCTGTTGCTGCTGCCGCAGCCAGCCGCCCACCTGCCGGCCCGCCAGTGCAATGGCCGTGCTGGCGTGCTCGTACTGGCCGTGCGAGAGCATCTGCAACTCGTGGCACAGCCGGATGAGCACCTGCAGCCGGTTCAGGCCGTCGCTGGCGCTGCGCAGCGCGGGTCGTGCGTCCGTCGACCAGGAGGCCGAGGTGATGTCCTCCAGCACGGCCAATGTCACGGTCTCGACCCGCACGGTCAGGCTATGGCGCAGGCGCTTGGGGAACCTCGCCGTCCGCTCCAGCAGCCACTTCGTCAGGTCCATCCACGACTCGAAGAGCGCCACCCCGCTCGGCCCTGCCTTGCGACGCTTCACCATGGATCACCTCCAACATCGCCTTGCCGTGCCGTTTCACCCGTTTGGCACCGATGCCCTTCACCTCGGCCAGCGCCGCCAGTGTCCGAGGCCGACGCCGCGCCAGCTCCAGCGCCTGCGCGTTGGTCAGGATCACGTAGTGCGGGATGCCCAGCCGGTGCGCCTGCTCGTGCCGCCAGCTGCGCAGCCGCTCGTAGCAGGCGCGCTGCGCCTCGTCGAGCTCAGCGAGCAGGGTTGCGAACGCGGCGCGCTCGCCTTCGGCTCGCGCCTCACGCACCGCCTTGCGACCGTCGGCCGGCGCGTCCCGGTCGCCGCTGCGCTCCGCGCGCCGCTCCGCCGCGCCCTGCAGCAGCCGCGTGTCAAGGAAGATGGTCCAACACGGCCGGCCGTCGTGGACGAAGAACTGCGGCTGCGCGGCCAGCACCTCGCGCTGCGCGAGGTAGCCGCGCAGGGGGCGATCGTCGAACAGCCCAGTTTGACGATCCATATGCAGGGTCAGCACTCGCAGTTCACGCATCGGCCATGCCCTCGTCGCCGGCGCCGCTCGGCCGGCGGCTTCGCCTGCCGGGCCTTTGCTGACGCCAGCGTGCCGCGCATACGTAGCCCATGTTGACCGGCATGCAAGTTCTTAGGCGTGTGCGGGCGAACGCCTATGCGAGGACTGGTTCGCGACGCACCTGGGCTCAGGTGATGTCGCTATGATCTGTAACCCTGAAAACAAGGAATAAGTAATAAGATTTCAAGCGATTACCTGGCGCAGCGGAACCCCAGGACGTAGAAGTAGTCGTACGGGTCGACGCCGGCGCGATCGCCCGAGCGCAGGGAGACAGCGGGGCTGCACCAGCCGCCACCACGACTGACGCGGTTGGAGGCGCTCTGGTTGTTGACGGGATCGTTCTTAGGCGACTTGCCGTAGTACTTATCGTCGTACCAGTCCAGAACCCACTCCCACACATTCCCGGCCATGTCATGAGCGCCATAGGGGCTCACACCTTTCTGTTTGGACCCGACTGCCCAGGTCGAGTCCTTGCCGCAGCCGGCGCCACCACTGGAGAACACCGCAAGGTCGCAAGAAGGAGAAGCCTCCCCCCAAGGATAAGTCCGCATCCCAGACTGGCAGCCAGAAGAGCCACCATTGTGCTCGCAGCCGCCGCGAGCACCCTTCTCCCACTGAGCCTCAGTAGGAAGGTCGTACCCTGAACCAAGCCACTGGCAGTAGGTCTGCGCCTGAGACCAGTTCACCCCGTTGATCGGGTGCTGCTCGCGCCCAGAGACACCCCAATTGTAGGACGAACCAGTCTTCGGCGTAGTGCACTTGCCCGCAGACTGACACTTTGCATAGTCCGACACAGTCACCTCGTACATATCCAACCAGTACGCAGACAGGGTCACCTCGTGCTGGGGCTCCTCGTCGACCCCGCAGGACGAGTCCTTGGCGCCGTTGCACCCCATCCAGAACGAGCCGGCGGGCACGTAGACCATCTTCCGCCCCTGAGCCGCCGCCCAGACGCAATAGCCGGAGGTGCACTTGCCCTGGCCGCCGCCGCAGGAAGCGCCAGCGTTGCCTACGCTCCACTTGCATTGGCCACTTTTGGAGTCGCAGCTGTCCGTCGTGCACACGTTGCCGTCGTCGCAACCCTTCGCAGAGCCACCCTGGCAGTTCCCCCCACCGCACTTGTCGCCAGTCGTGCAGGCGTCGCCGTCATCGCAGCCGGAGCTGTTGTTGTTGTTAACGCAGCCAGACGACTTGTCGCAGCTGTCCGTCGTGCACACGTTGCCGTCGTCGCATTCTGGTTCGCCTTCCGCGCAGCCGTCCGGCATGGAACTCGCATCGGGCGGCGAACCCGTGTCAGGCGTAGAGCCAGCGTCGGGCGTGGACCCCGCGTCGGGCGTGGACCCCGCGAGCCGCGCCGCCGCATTCGCGTAGACGTAGCGCTCCGCTCCCTCCGGAACGTCCAGGGTGCAACCGGCGGCCAGCAGGGCGGCAAGACAGAGCAGCCTCTGTGGATTGGCAGCGGCCATCAGAACCTCCACGTCAGGCCAAACCCGCGTTCGCCGACCGACACCGAAGCTGACGGTCCGTCCTCGGGCGCCGTCGCCAGCAGCACCACCCCGAGCGCCGCGAGACCCACGCCGGCCCCAAGCACTGCGCCGCGCAGCTGCATGTCGCCTTCAATGCGCTGCTTGTCAGCCAGCGCCTCGGCGTGGCTGATCTGCGTGATCTGGTCAGCCGCCGTGATGTCCTGCAGGTCCTTGCCCTCGCCTGCCGATAGCGCATAGGCCACACCACCGCCGCCGGCCGCCAGCACGCCTGCGATGGTCGCTACCCAGCCCCACGTCCGCTGACTGCTGCTGGACGCCACTTTCACAGTAGATGGTGGTAGCGACACCACTCCAGCGCCAGGCAGGCCCAGCTTCAGCTTGACCGCCTGGGTCTTGCGCTCGGCCAGCTTCAGGGATGCACGTGCGCGCTGCTTCTCCAACCTGGCCTCCACCTTCCGGCTGCAGAGCGGCACCGTGAACGTGTCGGGCGACTCGCCCACTTTCTGACCGTCGACGAACACCGTCGCCGCGACATCGTTGCCGTCAGCGTCCTGCACATCCACCTCGACCCCGGCGACGCGCTCCTTCGCCTTGACGACCACCCGCTGGCGCTGGCCGGGCTGCAGGTCGACCGCCAGCCGCGCCGGCAGGTAGCAGGCATCGCTGACCTCGATCTGGTGCCGCCCTGGGGTCACTTTGCGCTCGGCCACCGGCGTCTTACCGGCGGGTTCACCGTCGATTCGCACCGACAACCCCGCCTTGGCCGTCACCACCGACAGCCACGCCTCGTTCTTCGGCAGCGGCCAGTCCACCACGCTGCCTTTGCCCAGCACGATCACCGTCTCGCGACCGATGTAGCCCTCCTTCTGCATCGACACAGCATGCCGGCCAGACCGCACCGACCGCGAGCATGGCGTCGACTGGCAGGACAGCTTGCCGTCGACCATCACCACTGCCCCGGCGGGCTTGGAGATGAACTTCACGATGGCCTTCTTGCCGGTGGCCGCTTTCCACGCTGGCGCCGCCGCTGACGGCCCGGCGGCAGGCTTCGGGGCCGTCAACCCGGCCGGCATCTCCGGGGCCTGTCGCAAGGTGTCGGTCAACCCGGCGATCACCTCCCGCACTGACGCCGCTGGCCGTGCCGGGTCGTAGTTGGCGTAGGTCGACGCCAGCAGGCAGCCGCTCTCGGCCGAGTTCAGCGTCACCGTCAACTTGGCGCCGGCGCCCTTGCCCAGCAGGCGCGCCTCCAGCAGCGAGTTCGCCGACACCTCGGCGCCCAGTTTGCATTGCGCTGCAGCCGCCGTGCCCAGCCCGTGGCTCGCCTTGCGTAGCGCGTGCAACTTCGCCCGGTCGGCGTCCGTGGCGACCACCTGTAGCTTGCCGGCGGTGGCCACCTCGGACTTGACCATCGCTGCCAGCGCTGAATCGGGCTTGCCCTTTGCGTCGTAGGCGCTGATCAGCACCTTGGGACTGGCGGCCAGGTAGCGCTTCACCTCGCCCTCGGCCGCGTCGATATGGCCCTTGCGCAGCAGCAGGTTGCCCTGCCAGGACCACAGGAACGCGGCAGGCAACCCGCCGCCGACCCCGAAGGCGTTGGCGATGCGGCCGTCCAGGTCACAGACGTAGTCGTCGGGGTTCCAGCCCACGGACTTGCACTGGCCGCCCGGGTCGAGGGTGTTGACGACGACCAGGCGGAAGCCCTGATTACGGTACTTCTCGTGCAGAGCCTTCCAGCGGGGCACAGCCTCCATGCAGGGCGTGCACCAGGTGGCGTAGAACTCCACGGCCAGGAGCTTGACGTTGGGGCGGTTGAGCCACTTTGGCACGTCGAGTTTGCCTGCGGCGTGGGCGGAGGTGGGCAGCATCAGCGACAGCATCAGTGCGCCACCGACGACAATCGCCATCCACGGCGACCCGTGCCAATGAGCGCCGGGCGGGGGATGTGAACGCCGTCTACTTGCGCAGACCCGGCGCGCAACACTTGCCATAACGGTCGGCATGGGTCGCCTCCATCGACCTTAGGTATGTGAGCAGGCTCGCTGCTCGCCGGACAAGGTCATGATGATGTGATGATGGCCGAGTCCGGCGCACCTTGACAAGGCGACCCGTTGCAACACCTCTGCAGCCCAAAGCGCCCCATGCAAGCGCCCCATGCAAGCGCCTGTTTTTCAGTCGTTTTGGGCCGCATGGCGTGGTACAATAGGCGGGGACCGGGCGGAGGCCATGGCGGCTCCGGTCCGGTCGCGGCGGCACGCCGGCGGCGGGACAAGTCGCGATGGGATTGCCGTACGCACGCGCGCGGTACGCGCGAGAGGGGGCCCAGGTCATGGCTGCAAGGTTGTCGCGCCCGCAGCGCGAGAAGATCAAGAACATGCACGAGGAGGGCAGGCGCCAGAAGGATATCGCCGCCGCCCTTGGCATCGCTCGCTGTACCGTCGCCCGGTATGTGCAGGAGATTGAGGCGGAGGTCGAGGTGCAGCGATCTCCGGCAGCTACGCTGACCGACCGCGAGGTGGCGCGGCTGAGGTTCCTGGCCCGTACGGTTCACGAGCTCAGCTGCCCAAATTGTGACCGGGAGTTCATAGCCCAGGTCGCCACGCATCAAGGCGACTGCCCGCACTGTGAGGCGGGGTGGGCCATTACCGGACCGGAGCAACGCAGCCAGCCGCCCGTCCGCCCGCCTCGGTCCCGTGGCCACTCCAGCCGGTGGTAGCAGCGCGTCGGAAGTGCGCGCTGGGTTCTGGCCCGAAAGGAACACCTTGCGGGCCGAAATCGGGCCAGACTTGAGGGCCGGCAAACAGGCGTCACGCCAACGCCTACCCTTTCGAGCCAGCCGCACGCCCCTCTGCGAGACGGCGCTGCAAGATGGCACGACCGACGTTGAGCTTCTTGGCCACCTGCCGCTGCGACAACCCCTCAGCGAGCAGGCGTTCGGCCTCGCTGATGTCCACGTCCTTGCGTGGGCGACCGCAGTGCTTGCCCGCCGCCTTGGCTTGGGCCATGCCGGCGGTGACACGCTCGCGGATGATGTCGCGCTCCAGCTCCGCAAAGGCGGCCGAGATGACGAACATGACTTTGCCGGCGACGGTCGTGGTGTCGATGGCTTCGGTGACGCTGACGAAATCGACCCGCTGGGCCTTGAAGTCCTCCAAGGCGGTGACCAGGTGGCTCACGCTGCGCGCGTAGCGGTCGAACCGCCAGACAACGACCACGTCATAGTTGCCGGCGCGCGCACCGACCTCCAGGTCGGCCAACGCGGGCCGTCTACGCCGTCCGCCGCTATAGCCTTTGTCGATGTGTTCCGCGACGACGACCCAGCCGCGCTCCGCCGCGTGCTGGCGCAGTTGCCCGAGTTGCATCTCGGGATCCTGCCCCTTGTCGGCGGTGCTGGTACGGGCGTAGAGGGCGGCGCGAGTTTGGGGCATGTCTATGTCTCCTCGGGCGGCGCTGCGGGCAACAGATCGACGACCGAGGCAGCGCCTGGCCTCGGGTGAACCCGCAGCAGTTTGGCGGCCACGAGGCGGTCGAGGCCGCGATAGACCGCGTGCCGAGACAGGCCGAAGGTGGCGTATAAGCCTGGCCGCAGCTGCAGGCCGCTGTGGCGCCGCGTCAGGCCCGCGAGGTGCCAGACAAGCGCGCCGACACCGAGGGCGCTGCCTCCGGCTTTCTGGGCCGCTCCAAGCCAGGACAACGGGACCGGCCCACGCAGATAGGGTACCTCCCGGGTCCAACGGGTCGATGGGACGGCCTCGACGGCCACCGGCATTGGGGCACATAGTTCGAGGCGATCAGGGTCGAATGCAGGAGTCATGGTGAAACAGACATAGAAGAGAGTGGACGGGTGTGCGCTGCTGCTACAGGTGGTGGCGCAGCAGCGCACACCCTTTGTGGCTACTCCAGCTCGCGCAGCAAGCGCATCACCAGCTGCCACATGTGTTGTCCACCTTCGTCAATGAACCGATCCGGGTAGTGGACGAAGCTGGCGTCGGTGCGCAACTGGGTGCCGCCCAGAACAGCTGCAGCGGCCAGCTCCATGATGCGGCAGGTGGTCTGGGCGACACCATGGATGGCCTCGGTTGCCGCCTCGATCAACAGCGCATCGTGGACCGGAGCGACGACCGCAATGCCGGCCTCGGTCGCCGCGATGCAGGCAAGCCGCAGGATCTCGGCGCCGTTGGCCTGCATCGGGAAATTGCGCAATGACCTCGGGTTTGGCGGCGCCCAACCGCCACAGTCGGTGCCACCCGGGCGACCACGAACCGCCAGCCGCCAACCCAGCGTGGTGTGCAGCTCACGGCGCAAGGTGGCGTGGTCCACGACCCGATCCGACCAGGCCCAGAACACCGGGTAGGTGCGACGGTGAAGGCGGAGCAGGTCACGGGCCTGAGCCTGCCCAATGCCCAAGCGCAGGCCCAACGAGGCGGCGCCGATGCCGTACTGCACCCCCAGCGCGCACTCCTTGAAGCGCTTGCGCTCCACCGGATGCGTGGCGGCCGTTGCATCGGGTGGCACCGCCCCGGCCTGACGGGCGAACGCCAGGTAGGGGTCGCCCGAGTGGTAGGCCGCCAACATGGCCGTATCGCCCGACAACGCAGCCGCGATGCCGAACTCCTGCTGGCCGTAGTCGATGTAACACAGCGACCGCCCTTCCTCTGGCTTGATGAGCGAGCGGAACCACCGTGCCGGGCCGAATATGAAGCGAGAGGTGCTGGGCTGGTTGCGACCCGTCTTGGCCTGGAAGGGGCGGAGCATTGTCCGGTTGCGACCGTCCTGTCCGACTTCGACCTCCGCCACCCGCAGCTTGGCCACCGCCGAGCGCAGCTGCCGGAGTGGCTCGAGCTCGGGGTACCTGAGCGCCATGAGGGCGAAGGTCTCCTTGTCGAGCCGCAGTCGGCCGCTGTCCGTCAGCGGCCATGGGATGCCCCGGTTGGCCAGCCAGCTGCCAAACTTGACCATCGAAAACGCGGTGCCGTTGAAGACACCGTAGTCCTGGTCAACCTCCTCGATGATCCGCAGCTTCAGACCCGGCCAGGCCGCCCGAAGGCGCAAGAGCATAGGCAGGTCGATGGGCACGCCGGCGGCCTCCATGCGCGCGACGGAGGCCATGTAGCGACCGCGCACCAGGGCCCGAGGCAGGTCCAGCCCTCCCGCCATGGCGGGCAGCAGGCGGCCCAGCGCGTCGACATCGGCCTCGCAGTAGTGGAGCAAGGCAGCGCTCTCTTTGTTGGTCCATGGGCCACCGCGCAAGGCCAACTGTCGCATCTCATCCTTCTCGACCGCCTCCATGGCGTCCAGGCCGTGCGCCACCAACGCCCCGAGCAGACCGGCGCCTGCGGGCAACCGCTGGCCATTGGTCTGACAGCGAAACTCGACGAACAGGTCGACGATGTTGCGGGGGACAAGCCAGCCAAGCGCCAGGTGGCAGGCCACCTCCGCCGAGGCGTAGAAGGCCACGAAGAGCGCGTCGCCATCGACCTCGTAGGGCGGGCCGGCGGCGGCGAGCAGCTCATCCTGCCACAGCCGCACCGTCCGGCCGCTGCGCAGCTCGCGGGCCACCAGGCACACGGGCTCGACCTGCTCACCAGGACGATTGCCGAACTCGAAATCCACCAGCCAGATCTTGGAAAAGGGCAACAGCACTTCACCGACGGAAGGATTGCAGTGGGCGCTTGCCACAACTTCGGGATGCGCGTTCATGGCTACTCCTTGCCCAGCAGCTGGCGGACGACCGGATGATCGGCCGAGTCGATGTAGCGGTCGCCGAAGGCCAGCCGCAACAGGTCAGCGCGAGACTTGTCCGGGAACACGGGCGCGCCGTAGTCGGCCTCAGCGGTGACCGGGATGTAGCACTTGCCCTCGTGGTTGCGCTTGAGGCGCACCCAGGCGGTGACGGCCAACTCGGCGCCGGCCATCGCCGTCTTGTTCCATGAGTTCCAGTCCTTGCCGTCCTTGGGCATCTTGATCACCCAGATGAAGACCATGCCGTCCCGATTGACGGTGGGGATCAAGCAGGCCGGGTTGATGCTGTCGGCGAGCAGGGTCCACAGGGACGGGTCGACGAGGTAGGTCAGGTCATCACGCTCGAAGTGCAGGATGGCGGTCTGCAAGCGCATGCCCGAGTCCGGGTGGACGCGCACCCACTCATGCTTGCCGGGCTTGCGCACCGGCACCTCGGCCAGATGCTCGGTCGTCGTCAGCTGGTCGAAGGTCTGGTCCAGAACCAGGCGGTCGATGTCGGCGAAGGGATCCTTGCGAGAGACGGGCGGCGACGCATCCCTGTCGTCGCCGTTCTTGCCCACGAGGTCCTTGCTGATGGTTTTGTTTTCTTTCATAATTTATCTCCGACGGCGAGCGACGTTGTCTTGCTTGATGGGTCGCTGGCCTCTTTGACCGGCAGGTGGTCGCGACCCTCGCGGCCACCTGCCCGTCCGTATCAATCCATGCTGTCGTTGGCGGCGCGCGGTTCGACAGCTCGCGCGGCGAGCCACCGGGCCATCGCGGCACGCGAGAAGCGCACCTGACGCGGGCCGAGGCGCACATACGGGATGCGACGCTGGTGGACCCACGAGTAGAGGGTGCCGACCGGCACTGCCAGGACGGCGGCGGCGGCCCGATAGCCCATCAGATCACCGGCGCGCACCTCAACGGGCTCCGCTGTCGTGCTGTTCAGGGCGACGTGATTACTGTCTTCCATGACGACCTCCAGGCAGCTTGCTGGGCTGCTCAACGAGGCCGATTGGCTCACAAGCTTGAGGGCATGAAACCCACGGCGGATCTCAGAAGCGCCGTGGGCGGCTTCAGTCGCACGGTTTTGAGGCCGCTTCGGCTCCAGCGGCCCGGAGCGGAACGACCTCGCCCGCAGGCTGTGCAAGCGCATCGAACCGGCCGCGGTCCTCAGCAAATGCCGACGGCTGCAGGTGGGCGTAGCGCATGGTCATCTGCACCGTCTTGTGGCCGAGGATCTTCTGCAACCGGAACAGGTCGCCGCCGGCCATGACCCAGTGGCTGGCGAAGGTGTGCCTCAGCCCATGAAAGTTGACGTAGTGCACGGCGCGCTCGTCTGCGGGCGGTCGAGGGAAGCCGGCCGCGTCGAGCACGCGGTGTAGTCTCTCCTGGAATATTCTGGCCGACTGGGCGTGCATGCCGTCGCGCTCGTTGGGAAAGACCAGCCAACAGCCTCCGGCTTTCAGTTGCCATGCACGCAGGATCGGCCGCAGCACGTCCATGATCGGCACATAGCGCACATCGCCGGCCTTGGTCGGCCCATGGAAGGAACGCTGTACCGTGATCAACTGACGCTCGAAGTCGACATCGGACCAGCGCAGCGCGGCCAGTTCGCCCTCGCGCAGACCGGTAAACGCCGCCGTGGCATACAAGGCGTGGGCGTCTTCACCATTGTCAGCGGCGGCGGCGAGGAAGCGCTGGACCTCGTCGCGGCTGCGCAGGTAGCGGTAGTCAGTTGAGAAAGCACGTATCCGCGGCTTGCGGACCCGAGGCACCCGGCTGAGCCAGCCCAGGTCAACGGCGCACTTGAGCATCGACAGCAGCAGCGTGACCAGGTTGTTGACCGTCTTCGGCGACAGGTGGGTACGCTCGGCCATGAAGGTGTCGATGCGCTCGACCTCGATCTGGCGGATGAGCAGGCCACTGAACGCCGGGTGCAGATGGCAGCGGATGATGCTCCGGTCGTGGTGGGCGCTGCGCTTGTGGATGGCGCGCCGGGTCATCCAGTACTCGACCAGATCCTCGAATGTGCGATCAGCCGGCGGCGCGAGCTGTTGCCCGGCCTTCACAGCGTCAGCGTCAGCCTGGACCCGGCGAAGCCGTTGCTGGGCCTCGTTCCAGGTCGCAAAGGTGGTAGAACGTCGCTTACCCGCATGGTCGAGCCAGCGGATGCGCCAGTTGCCGGATTTGAGCTTGGTGGGCCTGCTCATGGCGTGCTCCTAAAGCACACCAAGGAACCTGAATCACCCACGGCGGATTTGAGATCGGCCGTGGGTCAAATCCAACCGGGGGTCGACCCTCCGTGGCCACGTTTGGCCACGCCGACGAAAAACGGCCACCTAACCCGAGGGCTAAGTGACCGTTTTTCTGCGGTTGCGGGGGAGGGATTTGAACCCCCGACCTTCGGGTTATGAG
>CAYTLW010000157.1:0-15787 GCA_964438735.1 uncultured Enterobacteriaceae bacterium
GTCACCGGCACGGACACGGGCTCGGTCGCGGACACGGTCACCGGCACGGACACGGTCACGGGCTCGGAAAGCGCCGAGTCGCGGCAGCCGGATCACAACCGCTACAACCCATGCCGCAAACAGAACTCCGCCGGCGTGCACACCGCAAACCGATCCGCAAGCGCCAACAAGTCCTTGTCCCCCGTCACCAGAATCTCGGCCGCGGCCGACGGTTCCAGCAGCAGCGCCAGGACCGGTTCATCGCGTTCGTCTCTCACCCGCAGGCCCTCGGCCAGCGGCGACGGTTCGATGACGTCAGCGAGCAGGGCGAGGCTGTCGACCAGGTCGGCGAACTCCGTTGGCGTCATCTTCAGACGGCGGTTCAGTCTCGGCAGGACGCGCGCCAGCTCGTCGAGCAGGTAGGGGGAGAGCACGACTTCCAGGGCGCCCGCGCGCCACGCGTTCATGATCCGGCCCGGGCCGCTTTGGGGGTACGCCAACCCCGAGACCAGTACGTTGGTGTCCAGTACGACGCGCATCGCGGGTCACGCTTCTTCTGGGGGCGCGTCTGCGCGAACCGATGCCGCTGCGGCATCGATCTCCGCCAGGCCCTCGTCCATGGGAACATCGGCATAGCCCGCCGCGAGACGGTCGGCGAGGTCCTCGAAGCGCGCTTGCATGCGGCGGATCCGCTGGAACAGTCGGGCATCGACGAGCGCTGCTACGGGTTTGCCATCCTTGTTGATGATGATGCTGTCGCGTCGGTATTGGACCTGGTTCAGCATGTCGCCGAGCCTCTGGCGAAATGTCACGGCGTTGGTTTCGGTGATCATGGTGTCCTCGCTACCGGCCATGCTGACCAGTATGATCAGTATAATCATGATGGCGCGTGAGGGATAGCGCGTAGATGGGCGACGTCTCCATGAACGCGCTGAGGTTGACATCACATCCAGGTTCAGCGACCCTTTGTGCAGATTGAAGATTCAAACTTGAATCTGTTCAAGACCATGCCCTACGTTGAACGCCACCTCCGCGATCGCCTCCTGGGTGCGGCCAGCCAGATGCCGGTCGTCACGCTGACCGGCCCACGGCAGTCGGGCAAGACCACGCTCGCCTGCAAGACCTTCCCAACACATGACTACGTCACCCTCGAGGACCCCGAGGAGCGTGCGCTGGCGCTGTCGGATCCGCGCGGCTTTCTCGACCGTTTTCGCGGACCCCTGGTTCTCGATGAGGTCCAACACGCGCCAGACCTGTTCTCCTACATCCAGGTGCAGGTAGACCAGGAGGATCGACCCGGGCGCTTCGTACTCACAGGCTCGCAGAACTTCCTGTTGATGCGATCGGTGGCCCAGAGCCTGGCGGGGCGCACAGCCATCCACCACCTGTTGCCGTTGAGTCTGGACGAGCTGCTACGACGGCCTCCGCGAGCGATGTCAGACCTCGGGCAGCTGCCGGAAGGGGCCCGATGCGAGCGCGAACTCTTCGACGTTCTGTACACCGGCTTCTACCCACGCATCCACGACAAGACGCTGGCGCCACAGGATTGGCTGCGCGACTACCACCAGACCTACCTTCAGCGCGACGTGCGCATGCTGCTCAATGTCGGCGACCTCGACGCATTCTCCCGCTTCGTCGCTCTCTGCGCGGGCCGCGCCGGAGGTCTGCTCAATCTCTCGTCCCTGGCCGCGGACGCTGGCATCGCTCAGCCGACCGCCCGCGCCTGGCTCTCGGTACTCGAGGCCAGCTTCATTGTGACCCTGCTCCGGCCCTGGCATCGCAACTTCGGCAAACGCCTGGTCAAGGCGCCCAAACTCCACTTTGTCGACCCCGGGCTGCTCTGCTACCTGCTGCGAATCCGTAGTCCCGAAGATCTACGTCTGCACGCATCCCGGGGTGCAGTCTTCGAGTCCTTCGTCGTCTCGGAGTTGAGAAAGCGCGCGCTGAATGCCGGCAGAGAGCCGGATCTCTACTTCTGGCGCGACAGCCGCGGCCGTGAGATCGACGTGCTGGTCGACCTCGGCTCGCGACAGATCCTCGTCGAAGCGAAGTCGGGCCAGACCGTCGGTGCGGACTTCCTCGATTCCATCCGCTACTGGCGCGCCGTCAGCGGCCTGGACGAGACACGGGGGGTCATGGTCTACGGCGGCGATCGGGCCGAGACGCGGCGGCATGGTGAGGTCTCAGCGTGGTGGAGGCTCTGAGAATTGGCGCGCCAGGGGGCGCCGGCGCGCTCGACAGGGCAACCGCGCTCTCGACAACGGACAGCGTCTAGATGAACCAGAGCTTCAAAGCCCGAGACGGGTACCACTCATTGGCATCCGACAGCTTCTCGCCATCGAAGACATCCACATGCCCCGTGCCGCTGTAGCCGAAGATCTTGTCGAACGCCACGATGCCCTTCTTACCCGAGATGGTGCCCCGGATCTCCGAGTCGAAGTCCTTGTTGAAGGCGTTGGCGTCCTTGTAGCGGCCGCTGGCCGGGAACTCCACGTGCGCCTTGCCGGCCCAGTGCTCCATGTACAGCCACATCTCCTTGGCCGACAGGATGTAGTACCAGCCTGTCTTGCGGCTGTAGGGCAGGCGGCGCGGGTCGATGCCGGCCTGCTTGGCCTTCTTGCGGGAGAGTTTGTGGTCGCCGCCGAGCTTGTTGAACATCACGCTCAGGCGGATGGCGCAGGTGTTGGAGTACTGGTCGGGATCCCAGCCCTGGTCCTTCTGCAGGTCGGAGCTGGACGTGTTCTGCTCGTAGTCGTCCTGGTAGTTGTGCGGGTGGGCCGCCCAGACCTTCTCGAAGTCCACGGGCAGGCCGCCGCCGGGCTCATCGGAGGCCGGGGTCGTCGGCGCGCCGCCGCCGCCGCCGGGCGAGACGGTGCTGGTGATGCCGTCCATCTTGGCCAGGGTGTTCTTGCCGACCACGCCGTCGGCTTTGAGGCCGTTGGCCTTCTGCCACTTCTTGAGTGCTTCTGAGGTCTTCTTGCCCCAGTGGCCATCGGCGCCGCTGCGGCCGAGATCCTGGCCCTGGCCGATGAGGAAGTTCTGGATCGCTCGCGCCGCCGGGCCGCGCGCGCCGTGGCGCAACAGGCCGTTGCCCTTGGCCACGTTCTCGAGCACGTGGTCGCCCGAAAAGAGCGGGTTGCTCAGCTGGCCACCGCCTGGGCTGGTGGGCGGCTGCGGGGTGTTCTGGCCGCCGCCGCCGGGCGTGTTGTCGACGCCGGGATCGGGTCGGTTGCGGTTGTCGTTGCGATTGTCGGGGCCCCAGACCATGTCTACCACCTTGCGGACGCATCTATAGCCGGCGACCGCGCGAGTCACCCACACAATGCGTTATGGAATGGCTGCCGCACAAGATCGCGCGTGACCGCCATCACGCCGGCCGGGATCTGCGGACCCCGCTGTAAGGGCGATCTGGTCTGCGGGTCAGATCTGGGTGACGGCCCGTCGCTGCCGGCCGTACCACCAGGCCATGGCGCCGCCCACGGTGAGCGCGCCGGCGATGGGCAGCAGGGGGGCGTGGGGCGTGGCGTCGTAGGTCGGGCCGACGCAGAGCCAGAGGTCGTAGACCCGGCCGAAGAGGGCCAGCCAGGCCATCCAGGCGACCAGTTCGGGCCGCTTCTTGGTCCGCTGCGACATCAGGATCGCGAAGGGAAGCACGAAGTTGATGACCGGGTTGAGCAGGAAGAGGATCTCCCAGCCGCCGTTGATGCGCGACTGGTAGTAGATGATCTCCTCTGGGATGTTGGCGTACCACGTGAGCATGAACTGGCAGAACCAGATGTAGGCCCAGAAGAACTGGAAGGCGAAGAGGTACTTGGCCAGGTCGTGCAGCTGATTCTGCTCCAGGTCCATCTCCCGCCGACCGGTTCGGTAGATCGTGGCGATGGTCACCACGGCGATGCCGGCGACAAAGCTGCCCGCGAAGCCGTAGACACCCTGCATGGTGTTGAACCAGATGACCTCGATGGACATCAGCCAATCCCACCACGAAGCCGACTGGGTCAAGGCGTAGATGATGATGTAGCCCGCGGCGAAGCCACCGAGCTTGCCCCAGCCCGCCGAATGGGGCTTGCCGTGCAGGGCCAGGATCTTGCGGGTCAGGATCCGGATCAGGCCGATCCAGATGGCCACGTAGAGCACGGTGCGAATGAAGAAGAAGGGGATGTTCAGCCACGCGTGCTTCATGTGCACGAAATGGGCGGTGTCCTTGTCCTGCGGATCGACCCACTCGTACAGGTCCCAGGTGCCCAGGAAGACGACGAGCACGATGAAGATCGAGGGCACCACGATGAGCTGGGCCACCCATGCCTGTACATCGGCGATGGGCCGCCACCACTTGGCGCCGGTGACCAGGTTGACGGCGCACAGGAAGGACGCGCCGAGGGCGATCTGGATGCCGAAGAGGGCGCCGACCAGCAGGCCACCCCAGCCCAGGCCACCGTCGGCGAAGATGCCCGCGACGATGATGATGGCGCCGATGATGGCGGCCGGCAGGCCGTACTCGGAGAACTTGGGTGGTCGTCCCACGTGGACGGCGACGGGAGCCCCGCTCATTTGGCACCTCCCTGGAGCTTGCGAATCCAGGCGATGGCCTTCCAGGCGTCGGCGGACCGAACCTGGGCGGCGTAGGAGGGCATGAGGCCCTGACCGCGCATGACGATGTGGAAGAGGTGGCCGTCAGGCAGCTTCTTGGCCCGATCGGCCTTCAAGCTGGGCGGTCCGGGGAAGCGACCGGCGCCGATCACCGGGCCGTCGCCATCGCCGGTCGTGCCGTGGCAGACCGCGCACCAGGTCTCGTAGACGAACTGGCCACGCTCCAACTCGGCGTCGCTGCCCGTGACCGGGCTCGACAGCTCGACGCCAGCGCGCGCGGCCTCCTTCTTGTCCTTGCCGTAGCGGAAGGGCGTGACGCCATAGGGCACGGTGCCCACCGGGGCCTTGTAGATGCTGTACTTGCCGTGCTGCGGGCCCAGCGGATCGCGGTCGTAGGGATCCACCGGCACGCTGTCCACCATGCCAGGCAGCACTTCGATGCCGGGCAGGTCCGCCTCGGCGCGACAGCCCGACAGGCCGCCAATCGCCAGCGCCATGACGCCGATCGCGAGCCCGAGGCGTGCTGTGAGTGTGTGTTTCACGTGTCCCTCCATGCCTCAGAGGACCTTTTCGGCCTGCAGCTCCTCACCGAGCGTCTCGAAACGCTCGCGGGAGAAGACCGGTGAATCGCCGCGCACCACCACCACGTAGCGATCGTCGGTGGCCTGGGCCAGGACCTGCTCGGGGGGTGTCTCGGCGCTCAGACGCGGGTAGAGACCGCCCAGCGCGAAGAGCGTCAGGCCGGTCGCCAGTCCGGCGAAGAGCACCGTCAACTCGAAGCTCACCGGGATCAGCGCCGGCAGGGCCAGGTAGGTCTTGCCGCCGACGTCCAGGGGCCAGCTGATGGTGTGGGTGTAGATCTGCAGCACCAGGGCTGTGGTCAGCCCGGTCAGCCCGCCGGCCAGGGTGGCCCAGGGCAGACGCGTGGGCGGCAGATGCATCGCCTCCTGCATCCCGTGGACCGGGAAGGGCGTGTACACATCGTCGATGTGATAGCCCTCCTGGCCGAGGACCTTGACGGCCGCGACCGCGAGATCGGGGTCGTCGAAGACCATGGCGTGCGTGGTGACGCCGGTGGAGCTAGCCGTGCGCATGGCGGGCCTCCTCGATCTGCTCGGAGAGCGTGTGCTTGACCTCGTGAATGGCGATCACGGGGGCGATTCGCAGGAAGAGCAGGAAGGCGGTGAAGAACAGTCCGAAGCTGCCGACGAAGATGCCCACCTCGACCATGGAGGGGGTGTAGTAGCTCCAGGACGAGGGCAGGAAGTCACGATGCAGAGACGTGACCACGATGTTGAAGCGCTCGAACCACATGCCCACATTCACCAGCAAGGACATGCCGAAGAGGATGGGGATCGACCGGCGGGCCTTCTTGAACCAGAAGATCTGGGGCACGAAGACGTTGCAACTGAACATGGTCCAGTAGGCCCAGGCGTAGGGGCCGAAGGCGCGGTTGTAGAAGGTGAAGCGCTCGTACATGTTGCCCGAATACCAGGCCATGAAGAGCTCGGTGGTATAGGCGAGGCCGACCATCATTCCGGTACAGAGCAACACCTTGGCCATGTTCTCCAGGTGCTTCATGGTGATGTAGTGCTCGAATCCCATCGCCTTGCGCACGATGATGAGCAGGGTCATCACCATGGCGAAGCCGCTGAAGATGGCGCCGGCGACGAAGTAGGGCGGGAAGATGGTGGTATGCCAGCCCGGGATGACGCTGGTGGCGAAGTCGAAAGAGACCACCGTGTGCACCGAGAGCACCAGCGGCGTGGCCAGTCCAGCCAGCAGCAGGCAGGCCATGTCGTAGCGACGCCAGGTGCGGGTGGAGCCATTCCAGCCGAAGCTCAGGGTGGCGTACATGCGCCGACGCCAGCCAGCGGCCCGGTCGCGCATGGTGGCGAAGTCCGGAATCAGGCCGATGTACCAGAACACGAAGGAGATGGTGAAGTAGGTCGAGATGGCGAACACATCCCACAGCAGCGGCGAGCGGAAGTTCACCCAGAGCGAACCGCGGCTGTTGGGGTAGGGGAAGAACCAGAACATCAGCCACGGCCGACCCATGTGGATGATCGGGAAGAGGCCGGCGCACATCACCGCGAAGATGGTCATGGCCTCGGCCGACCGGGCGATGGAGGTCCGCCAGCGCTGGCGCAGCAGCAGCAGAATGGCTGAGATCAGCGTGCCCGCGTGGCCGATGCCGATCCAGAAGACGAAGTTGGTGATGGCGAATCCCCAGCCGACCGTGCGGTTGAGTCCCCACACACCGATGCCCGTGGCGATGGTGTAGGCGATCAACAACATGCCCATGGTCAGGACAGCGGCGGCCAGCAGGAACATGCCCCACCAGGCGCCCGAGGGCCTGACCTCCATGGGTACCGCGATCTCGGCGGTGATCCTGCCGTAGGGCGGATCGCCTTCGACCAGCAGCTCGTCGTGCTCGAGATCGTCCTGCTCGAGCTCGTCAAGCGCGTCGAGATGCCCTGCAGTGGCAGAGACGTTGCTCATGCGTGACCTCCCTTACCGGCATCACCAGGCTTCGCGGCCTGATCGGGGCGATTGCGCACCCGCGCCAGGTAGGTGACCGAGGGCATGACGCCCACATCGGCGAGCACTTGGAAGGCCCGTGGGCTCTTCTTCCATTGGCTGAGTTCGCCGTCCTTCTTCTTGCCGTCGCCGAAGGTGATGGCGCCGGTCGGGCAGCTCTGCTGGCAGGCCGTCTGGACCTCGAAGCTGTCCTTGCCCTCGCGCTTGGCGTCGATGCGCGCCGACTGGATGCGCTGGGTGCAGAAGCTGCACTTCTCCATGACGCCGCGATCGCGAACGACCACGTCGGGGTTGAAGACCATGCGCTCGACCGGGCCGCCCTTGTCGTAGTTGAACCAGTTGAAGCGACGGACCTTGTAGGCGCAGTTATTGGCGCAGTAGCGGGTGCCGACGCAGCGGTTGTAGACCTGCATGTTCAGGCCATCGCTGCTGTGCATGGTGGCCAGCACGGGGCAGACCGTCTCGCAAGGCGCGTGGTCGCAGTGCTGGCAGAGCATGGGCTCCATCAACACGTCCGGGTTGTCTGCATCGCCGACGAAGTAGCGGTCGATGCGGAGCCAGAACAGGTCGCGATGCTTGCGGATCTCGTCGGCGCCGACGACTGGCACGTTGTTCTCGGCCTGGCAGGAGATGACGCAGGCGCTGCAGCCCGTGCAGGCGTCCAGGTCGATGGCCATCTCCCAGCGTGGCTTGGATTCGGTGCCCGGTCCCTGGCCTGGCGGGTGGTCGTCCCACAGGTTGAAGGGCAGGTCGTGTCCCGGCGGCACCTTGGCGTTGTGGCTCGGCACCTGGTGGATGATCGGCCGGTCGTGGGCGGATACGGCCCACTGGATGAGCGGCAGCTCCTGGGTGGCGCCGGTGCGGCTGACCTTGGCGGCCAGACCGCGGGTCTGCAGTCGACCGTCTGCGCTCACTGCCAGGGCCCATGCGTTGCTCGTTGCGTGACCGACGGGCAGGCCGATGGTGTTGGCCTGGCTGCCGGGCAGCACACGGGCGGCGAGCTCGATCTTCTTGCCGCCCACGTCGACGCTCAACTGGTCGCCATCGGCGACGCCCAGGCGCTCGGCCAGCTTGGGCGCCACGCGGGCTACGGCCGTCCAGCTGCAGCGGGTCAGCGGATCGGGCAATTCCTGGAGCCAGGGCAGGTGCGCGTGGCTGCCGTTGCCGGTGGCGACCTCTGCGATGAACTCCACCTGCACGTCCGCTGCGGCGGCTTTGGCGGTGGCGCCGGCGAGTCCGGCGACCAGCACCGAGGTGGCTGCGGGTGTGGCGGCCGGCAACCAGTCGCTTCGGGGCGCGATCGTCGGCGTGGGCGGCGCCGGAGCAGCGGTCGCAGTCGTCGCGGCGGGCACCTCGGCGGCCGTCGCCGGCTGCGCCAGATCGGCTGCGGGTGCGGGCGGCGGCGGGGTGGCCGGGCCGCCGGGCGTAGTCCCGGGAGCGGCGCCGAGGCCGGTGGCGAGCACGCGATCCCAGAACGCCGTGAAGCCCGCTGCCTCACCGCCGTAGACGTTGGCCTGCCAGCTGGCCTGCAGGTGCAGGCGATAGTCGGTCTGCTTGGCGCCGGACCAGGTCAGGAAGCTGGCGAAGCTGTTGCGGGTGTCGAACAGGGGGCGCACGGTCGGCTGCTGCGGGGTCCACAATCCGGGCCGGCTCATGGCGTCGCCCCAAGACTCGAGGCCGTGGTGGGACGCGGCCACCGCGTTGAAGCTGGCCGCGGAGGGCGTCGGTCGGTCGGTGACCAGCACCGACAGCGGAGCCTTCTTGATGCCGGCCAGCCAGCCGGCGCCATCGGGCAGCTGGTGCGCCGGCTCCAGGCCGAGCACGAAGATCGCGCCCACCTCACCCTTGTCCAGGGCGGCGCGCAGCGACAGCAGGTCGGCGTCCAGTCCGCGCCGGACCAGGGAGGGCTGGTCCACGTCCACGGTGGTGCCGAGGTTGCCCAGGAGCTTGTTGCTCAGGGCGACGGCCAGCTGCTCGCCGCGATCGTCGGCAGCGCTGACCAGCAGGCTCTTGCCCTTGTTCGCCAGCAGCGTCTTGGCCAGGGCCTCGACCTTGTCGGCGTGGGCCGGCTTTGTCGCCGCGCCCAGGGAGGCGGCCACCTGCTTGCCCAGATCGTCCTGGCTGGCGTCGGCGATGCGCTTCAGCAGCCAGGCCGCGATGGCCCGCTGCTCGGCCGCGTTGACCTGCAGGCGCTCGTCGGCGCCAGCGCCGGTCAGCGTCAGCGTCGCGCCCACGTGCACGTGCTTCAGATCGCCGCGCTTGTCGGCGGCGCGCTTGCGATCGGCGTACTGGCGAGCGTGGGCCACGGGCTCGGTGCCGGTGGCCAGCAGATCGCCGCCCAGGGTCACGAGCACATCGGCGCGATCCAGGTGCAGCGCCGGCAGCAAAGCGCGACCGGCGACCTGCTGCCAGGCCTCCAAGGCCGCGGAGGCGCTGCTGGCGTCGGGGTCGAACTCCACGTGCTTGCCGCCGTGGGGCTTCAGGAACGAGGCGATGACCTCACGTCCGGTGGGGCTGGTGATGGTGCTCGACAGGACCACGACCTGCTTGCCGGCCGCCTTGGCCAGGCCCGCGGCGACGGCCTTGTCCAGGGCGTCCCAGGTGGACTTGGCGCCGGCGACCACGGGGGCCTGGGGTCGCGTGGGCTCGTAGAGCGCCCGCAGATCGGCCTGGCCGATGGCGCAGAGGCCGCCCTTGCTGACCGGGTGGGTCGGCAGGCCCTCGAGCTTCACAGGCCGTCCCTCGCGCACCGTAATCAGCTGGCCACATGCCGCCGGGCAGGCGCTGCAGGTGCTGGCGTAGTGCGACGCGATACCGGGAACCTGGTGGTCGTCGGCCACCAGCAGCGGGATCGCGTGCCGGACCGGGGCCCGGCCACAGCCGGCCAGGGCGGCGGCGCTGCCGGTACCCAGACCCACGCTTTTGAGGAAGTCGCGCCTGTCGAGCGCGAGCGGGGCGTCGTTGGACATGTTGTCGCCGTCCATGGGCTGATTCTTGTTTGCCATCTCGCGCCTCAATGGTGGCAGGTGACGCAGTCGGTCAGATGCGAATCGACGCGCTGAAGCCCGTCGGTCTCGTGGCCCTTGCCGCCCGTGCGGTGGCAGGACAGGCACCAGCCCATGGTCAGCGGCGCCCACTGTTCGACCCGGCCCATCGCCTGAACGGGGCCGTGACAGTCCTGGCACTTCACTCCGCCGGCCAGGTGCGCGCTGTGATTGAAATAGACGTGGTCCGGGACCCGGTGCACACGGACCCACTCGATGGGTTTATCCGAGTCCATCGCGGCTTTGACCTTTTTGACCTCGTCGTGGTCCTTGAGCACCTGCGTGTGGCAGTTCATGCACGTCGACGCCGGGGGGATGCCCGCGTGTTTGCCGCGCTCGGCGCCAATGTGGCAGTACTGGCATGGAATCTTGAGCACGCCCGCGTGGACCGCGTGCGAGTAGGCGATGGGCTGGGTCGGCTGGTAGCCCTGGTTGGTCGGCTCGCAGCCCATCAACATCATCAGGGCCAGCACGCTCACGCCGGTTCGCCAGTTGGTCAGCCGCGCCGGGCCGATGAGCCCGGTGAAGGCACCCGCGAGCAGGGCCATCACGCGGCCGAGATCGAGGAATGCGATGGCCACCCAGGCGCCGAAGAGGTGCCACTTGGCCACCAGCGGCAGGTTGGAGACGGTGTCCAGATCTGGCGAGAAGGCCGCCAGGGAGGACAGGTAGGGGGTGATGACGTGGCCGGCCCAGAGCGAACCCGCGGGCACGCCCACGGACACGCAGATGCCGGTCGCCACGGCCAGGAGCAAGCCCAGCTCGGCGAGCACATCCGCCGCCTTGGTCTCGGAACGCAGGCGGGCGCAGGCCATCCGTGAGATCAGGGTCGTGACCAGGCCGAACAACGCCAGCCAACCGGCCGCCAGACCCACCACCTCGAGCACGAATACCCGCGCGGGGTCCATGTTCCAGCCCACGAGCGCGGCGGGAAGGAGCAGCACCAGGACGTGGCCCACAAAGAGCAGCAGGATGCCCAGGTGCAGCGGCGCCGTGCCCCAGAAGCGGCGACGCGAGGCGATCAGGCGTTCGGCCACGGCCGCCTTGGTGAGGCTGCCATGACGCAACACGGTGGCCAGCACGAAGGCGGCCACGGCGACGTAGGGCAGAATGGTCAAGGTGAAGGTGTCAAACATCATGACCCTCCTCGCCCGCGGACCGGCGGAACCGGCGCACGCCGCCGAGCAGCAGCAACAGGAGGACCCCTCCGGCCAGACCAGCGAAGGTCAGGCCCACCTGGGTCTCCGGATCGTCCATGAAGCGATTGGCATCGTAGAGATAGGCGCGCACGGCGAAGACCTCGCCATCGGTCAGCGCGGCGCCCTCGTAGGTCTTCACGTGCAGGGGATCGACCGGCTTGGCCAGGCGCTCGTCCAGCTCGCGATCGCCGAGAAGACCGGCGACGTGGGTGAGATCGGAGGCCAGCCCGCTACCCGGCGCCCACTGGCCGTGGCCCCGTACGACGTGGCAGTCGGTGCAGGGGGGGCCGCCGTTGAGCAGGGCCAGTTCGCCCCAGAAGAGCTCCTGGCCCTGGTTGATGTCCGCCTTGCTGGCCTGCCGTGCGTCCTTGAACAAAGATGAGAAGTCGCACTTCTTCTTGCTGCACACATCGAGCAGCTCGACCAGCGCCTTGGAGTCCGCTTCGTTCAGGCCCAGGTCCGGCATGCGCACGCCGTTGTAGGCCTTGAGCAGGTCCTTCATGTACGGGTCGCTGTCCAGGAACTTGCTCGGCGTCCTGATGAAATCGACCAGGAAGTCGGCCTTGCGGCGATCGACGGCACCCTTGAGATCCGGACCGACGCGTTTGCCTTCGCCGATGCTGTGGCATGAAGCGCACTTGGCGGCAAACAGTGTGAGCGATGCTGGCTTGGCCTGGCCCTGGGCGGCGGTCGGCAGTGCAACCACTACGGCGACCGAGGCGAGCAGGCAAAGCAAGGTGATGGTTCGCACGTTGACCTCTACGCTGCGATGGGGAGGGATGTGGTCCCTGTTGCGTACTCCGCAATGCAAGGATGAGGGTTAGATTTCAGTCGGTTAAGCTGATAATCCGAGCCCATCCGGGGCTGACAGCGGCTGTAGGTATCAGAAAACAACCCAAAGGGAAAGCCATTTCAAGCGACCCAGATGTCCACACTTCTATCTCATCGCGCGAGGCGATGATTTCTGGTCGCGTGCCTGCAGCCCTACCGGATTTTCGGATCAGATAGTCGGATTTGTCGGCTGATGTGCATCAAGGCAACGGCCCCGGCGCGCCACAAACCGGACACCCATTCTCCCGACTTGATCTGGATCAAAGTCAACGAAGTCAGCTTGTAAGTGCCGTGTAAGTCGCGACCGTTAGCTACCTCCCACGGTGAGCCGGGTCCATCCGGCACAAATGGAGAGGCAGCCATGCGAGACTTCATCGGGCGAATCCAGACAGCCCCCATCCGCCCCCTGGTCGGCCTGCTGGTCGCCGGTCTGCTGCTTCAGGCGGCACCGGCCCAGGCGCAATCCTCGGCCGAAATCTTCAAGAAGACCTGCAAAGCCTGTCACACCATCGGTGGCGGCAAGCTGGTCGGTCCCGATCTCAAGGGCGTGACCAAGCGCCGCGACATGGACTGGATCGTCAAGATGGTCCAGAGCTCGCAGTCGATGGTGAAAGCCGGCGACAAGACGGCCGTGGAGCTCTTCAACCAGTTCAACAAGGTGCCCATGCCCGACCAGCCCCTGTCCAAGGCGCAGGTGGTGGCGATGATGGAGTTCATCGAGACCGGCAAGTCGGTCACGGCGCCCGTGGTCGCGGCCACTCCGGCGCAGGTGGCCAAGGGCGAAGGACTCTTCCAGGGCAAGATCGCCTTGAGCAACGGCGGGCCGCCCTGCAGCTCCTGCCATGACGTGACCAACGACGCCATCATCAGCGGCGGCGTCCTGGCCCGCGAGCTGACTACGGTGTTCACCCGCCTGGGTGGCGCCGGTGTGCGGGCCGTGCTCGGAGCGCCCCCCTTCCCGGTCATGCAGAAGGCCTACGACAACAAGGCCCTCACCGATGACGAGGTGACGTCGCTGGTCGGCTTCCTGGAGAAGGCCAACGCCGAGCAACGCAATCACATGCCGCGGGATACCGGCCTCAAGCTGGCCGCCAGCGGCCTGGTCGGCACCTTCCTGCTGCTGGGCCTGTACACGGCCATCTGGCGGCGTCGCAAGCGCGGCTCCGTCAACCAGGAAATCTACGACCGACAGGTCAAATCGAGCTGATCCCCGGCGTTGCTGACGCAAACGCGAGCAACCGAACAGTCGGAAGAACTGCAAGAGGTAATCACCATGGGTTGGATCAAGGACATCATCTCCCCCGAGACTCGTAAGTGGGAAGAGTTCTATCGCAATCGTTTCCAGCACGACCGCATCGTGCGCAGCACGCATGGCGTGAACTGCACCGGCGGCTGCTCCTGGCAGATCCACGTCAAGGACGGGATCGTGACCTGGGAGACCCAGCAGCTGGACTACCCGCTGCTCAAGGGCGAGCTGCCGCCGTACGAGCCGCGAGGCTGCCAGCGGGGCATCTCCTACAGCTGGTATCTCTACAGCCCCCTGCGCATCAAGTATCCGCTGGTTCGCAGCGCGCTCATCGACGCCTACCGCGAGAAGAAGGCGGAGACGGGCGATCCCATGGCCGCGTGGGAGTCCTTGCAGGCCGACGACATCGCCCGCCGCGCCTACCAGCGCGCCCGTGGCAAGGGCGGCTTCCGCCGCGCCACGTGGGATGAAGTCCTCGAGATCATGGCCGTGGCCAACATCTACACGGCGCGTGACTACGGCCCCGACCGAGTGGTTGGCTTCTCGCCGATCCCGGCCATGTCCATGCTCAGCTACGCCGCTGGCGGTCGCTTCCTGCAGCTCTTCGGCGGGCTCAACCTGAGCTTCTACGACTGGTACTGCGATCTGCCGACGGCCTTCCCCGAGATCTGGGGCGAGCAGACCGACGTGTGCGAGAGCGCCGACTGGTACAACGCCAAGATGATCGCGGACATGGGCGCGTGCCTGAACATGACGCGTACGCCCGACTGCCACTTCTTCGCCGAGTCCCGCCACAACGGCACCAAGGCGGTGGTCTTCGCGCCCGACTTCAGCCAGGTCTGCAAGTACGCCGACCAGTGGGTGCCGCTACATGCCGGTAGCGATGGCGCCTTCTGGATGGCGACCACGCACGTCATCCTCAAAGAGTTCCACCACGAGAAGAAGACCCCGTACTTCCTCGACTACGTCAAGAAGTACACCGACAGCCCCTACCTGGTGAAGCTGGAGACCGACGGCCAGTTCTACAAGCCCGGCCAGCTGCTGCGCGCCGGCGAGCTGCCCCAGTTCAAGGACATCAGCAACGGCGAGTGGAAGTTCGTCAATATCGATACCGGTACCGGCCAGTATGTCGTGCCCAAGGGCAGCTCAGGCTCCCGCTGGGATGACAAGCAAGGCAACTGGAACATGAAGTTCGAGAACATCGTAGACGACCAGTCCTACGATCCGCTGCTGAGCCTGATCGACGAGCCGGGCGAGGTCGCGCTGACCGAGTTCACCGAGTTCGGCCTCGACAACAAGGTCCATCGCGGCGTTCCCGTCCGTCACATCGAGACCGTCAACGGCCCCGTGGCCGTCACCACCGTCTACGACCTGACCTTCGCTCAGTACGGCGTCAGCCGCGGCCTGCCGGGCGCCTACCCCGAGGACTACACCGACAAGGACGCCGCCTACACGCCAGCGTGGCAGGAGATCTTCACCGGCGTCGACTCCAAGACCGTGCTCCAGTTCGCCCGTGAGTGGGCCAACACCGCCGAGATCACCGGCGGCAAGTGCATGATCATCATCGGCGCCGGCATCAACCACTGGTACCACGCCAACCTGATGTACCGCGCGGGCGCCATGGCGCTGATGCTGTCGGGCTGCGTGGGCAAGAATGGCGGCGGCCTGAATCACTACGTGGGTCAGGAGAAGCTGGCGCCGTCCGATTCCTGGGGCGCCATCGCCTTCGGCAAGGATCACCACGGCGCGGTTCGGCTGCAGCAGGCGCCCATCTGGCACTACATCAACACCTGCCAGTACCGCTATGACGGCCAGTTCTCCAAGTACAACACCGTGCCCGATAACGAGTGGACGCGGCAGCACACCGCCGACTCGATCTTCAAGGCCGTGCGCATGGGCTGGATGCCCTTCTACCCGCAGTTCGACCAGAACACGCTGGAGCTGTCCAAGGAGGCGGCCGACAATGGCGCTGCCGACGACGAAGCGGTCAAGCAGTACGTGGTCGACAAGCTCGTCTCCAAGGAGCTGAGCTACGCCGTCTCCGATCCGGAAGCCGAGGTGAACCACCCGCGCGTCTGGTACATCTGGCGTGGCAACGCGATCATGGGCTCCATGAAGGGGCATGAGTACTGCCTCAAGCACTACCTCGGCACGCACTCCAACGCCATCGGCGAGGACTCCGACGAGCGACCCCAGGACGTGAAGTGGCACGAGACGGCGCCCATCGGCAAGATGGACCTCATCGTCGACCTGAACTTCCGCATGGACTCGTCGGCGCTCTACTCCGACATGGTGCTGCCGGCGGCCTCCTGGTACGAGAAGGCCGACCTGAACAGCACCGACATGCACTCCTTCAT
>CAYTLW010000158.1:0-534 GCA_964438735.1 uncultured Enterobacteriaceae bacterium
TTGGGCGATCTACATCAGGGTGTGGGGCGGGTCCGCGCAGCGGCTATGTCCAACTGAGCCGCGAAGCGGCGACATGCTCTAGCCTGGGGTGTAAACCCCAGGAAATGGTTGCGTGTTATCTTGAGCTGCGAAGCTGCGGCATGAGCGGGGTGCCCACAACCATACCGCAGCTTCGCAGCTATGAAACCAGGTTGGCTGACAACCTGGGCCTCACGGCCCAGGCTAAATCATGACGCCGCTTCGCGGCTAAAGTGACCACCATTGTACTTAGGGGGGACTTGCGCTTCCTGGGGCGCGCCCGAGCCCCGGCCCCAAGCTCACCCGCCATCAACAACCAGGGCAGCGGCAAGACCAACGCTCGCAAAACCGTTTCCAGGTCGCTGCCCTATGCAGTGGGACGGACGGGAAAATCACACTTTTCCCGGCCGGGGGCCGAGCCCCGGCTCCCAGAATTGACAGCCGCCGGGGGGGGGCGGCCGCCCCCCCCCCCGAGCCCCCCCCCCCCCGCCGGGGGGGGGGCCCCCACCAGCACCC
>CAYTLW010000158.1:544-15586 GCA_964438735.1 uncultured Enterobacteriaceae bacterium
GGGGGGGCGGGGCGCCGCCTCTGGGTTTTTTGGGGGGGGGGGGGGGGGCCCCCCCCCCCCCCCCCCGCCGCTGTTCGCTCGGCCAGACGGGAGGGTGGCTCCAACCGAGCTGCACGAGTTGCACGCTGGTCTTGGCGTGAGGTATGCCAGCGCGACTCCATCTCATCGAACTCCGACCTGCGACACCTTGTCTTGGCCGTCGTCCTTGAGACCCTTCTCTTGCATGGTTCGGGCCATTCGCTACGGCTGCGGCGACATCCTCACCAGCGTCTCGAAACCACGCCGAAAACAACCACGGGCGTCGACCGGGCGACCTGTCGCATGGCCGGCGCGGAGAGACAGGTGCGACGGCGTTGTGTGAAGGCAATGAGACAGATTCGAGACACCGCCGGACAGGTCGCGGGTCGACGAATCAGTCGAGCAGCTCGTCCGTGGGCGGTACAGGCTTGAGGATCACCGCCGTACCCTTGCGGCCATCGAGGTGCACGGCCACCGGCGTGTCCAGAGAGACGTGGCGGATGAACTCGTATTCACCGGTCGCCGGCTGGCTGTCGAGCCAATCACCGTCGAAGAACTCATCCTCAGCGGGAGCGCGTCCGCGGAGCGTCAGGTAGCCCAGCCGCAGGGCCGTAACGTTCTGGAAGAAGTGCGTGCCCTGGGAGGGATCAACGCTGCGGTCGCCGAACGGCACCTCGACGATCACCCGCGCGCCGGAGATCTGGCCCCACTTCACCGGCACGCCGAGCGCCGCATCAAACGTGCCCCATCGTCCCGGACCGACCAGCAGGTAGGGTCGCTCCGCTTCGATCAGGGTCTCATTGATGGCGGCCACTTCCAGGGCGACCCGCGGCGTGCTGTACCCATCCAGGTCTTTGGCGGTGACATAGACCACGTCGTGAATGTCGCTCATATGCCCGTGACCGATCGCCATCTCGGTCCGGCAGAGCGTCGCCTCGGCGCTGTGTCCCTCGGTCTCGACCGACACGTCGGCGAAGTCCTGCAACATCATGGGTCGCACCTGGAGCACCGACAAAGCCGGGCGACGTGGCTCGCCTTCGACGACGGTACGCCCCCAATCGCCCATGTCGACGGCGAACTCGATCTCGATATCGCCGCCCATACCCGTCTGCGCCATGGACAGCAGGTCCTTGAGGGCGTCAGCCAGCGGCAGGGCCTCCCACTTCAAGATGTTGCTGAAGGTGACGACCCGCGGTCCGGGCCAGTTGAGGCCATCGCGGATCATGTCGTCGTGTGGAAAATAGACGCTGCCCACAGGCTGCAGGCTGCCGTCTCGCTCGGCGGCGTCCAGGCCATAGCGGATGAGGTTGGACTCGCAGCCTGCCTGGAAGTCCAGCTCGGTCTTGGACAGGTCGATGGCCATGAAATCCGCTTGCGAACCCTTGGCGAAATGGGACGCGGTCGGGAATTGGGGCAGCACCTCGGGACAACCCGGCGAAAAACGCAACGTGGAGCCGCCGCTGACCACGTAATGGCCCAGGCCGAGCGCCACCTGTGCGATGCCCTCCTCGGCGCGCTGCTGGCCGACCGGGTAGAAGTTGTAGGACTGGCCCACGCCGGCGAAGTGCGGGTAGAAGCGGTTGCCGTATTGCTGGCCCACCATCTCCTGGATGACCACGGCCATCTTCTCCTGCTCGATGGAGTAGAGCGTGCCGCGGAAGTAGCTGCGCGCATCCTCGGAGAAGGCCGAGGCATACACCGCCTTGATGGCCCGGCAGAGCTCGACGAAGCGTACCTCGGTATCGGGGTGCGAGTTCGGCAGCAACCAGGTCGCGTAGATGCCAGCAAAGGGCTGCAGTCGGGAGTCTTCGAGCAGACTCGACGAGCGCACCGCCAGCGGGCCCTGGAACTCCTGGAACGCCAGCCGAAGGTCGCGCAGGAAGTCCGGGTCGAGCGGCCTGTCCAGGAATGCGGCTCGGATCTGATCGTCGGACCCGTTGTGGATCAGCTCGTCCGGCGGCGGATTGTCGCGCAGGTAGCGATCGTACTCGCCTGTGCCGACCACCACGGTGCGTGGCACCCGGATGTCGAGGCCAGGATGGCGATCGCTGAGGCCTCGACGAGCGATCTGCGCGTTGGCGAAGGCGATGGCCCTGCCCTTGCCGCCCATGCTGCCGCCGCCGAGTCGAATGATGGCGTTGCGGGTATCGTTCTGGCGCGAGTCGAAGTCGGCGATCATGCCAGCCTGCTCGCGCACGCGAGCATCGCGCAGCGAACGCACCAGGTATTGGCGCAGGTGCTGGATGTCGACGAATTCGTCCTTGGAACGCGGCCTGATCTGGGCCGCCAGGGGGAACATGCAGCGAGCCTTGAGCCACAGGGAGAAGTGGTTGTGCGCCGAGTGGAATTCGATCGACTCCGCGGGCACCACGGCGAGCTGCTTCTCCATCTGGTAGACGTCCGCTGCCCTGCCCACCTCGGTGCTGTCGGGCAGGCGGAAGATGAAGTCACCAAAGCCGAGATTGCGAATCAGGAAGTTGCGGATCCGAGCGAGCAGATCGGGCGAGTTCTTGTCTGCGAAGACGCAGCCCATCTCGTCGGCGCGCTCCGCGTTATGGGTCTCGGCGGACTGCACCAGGATGGGCAGGTCGCTCTCCATCTTGCGCACTTCTTCGACCAGGTCGAAGCCGGAGCCTCCTTTTTCGATGCCGTCGCGCGGGAAGCGCACGTCGGTGATGACGGCAAAGAGGTAGTCCTTGTAACGCTCGGCGTACGCCAGGGCCTGCTCGTAGTTCGTCGCCAGCAGGATCTTCGGCCGCGCAGCCATGCGCATCCGCCGGTGCAGGTCGTTCAACCCCTCGGCGATCAGCGAGCGCGACTGGCTCATGAGTTCGGTGTAGAGCAGCGTCAGGAAGCTCGAATAGCGCTGCACCGAGTCCTCGACGACGATGATCACCTGCACGCCCGCGATCCGCGTGTCTCGCTCCACGTTCTGCACGTCTTCGACCATCTTGATGCCAGCCATCAAGATGCGTGCGTCGCCCGTCCAGAGAACCATGCGGTCGATGCCGATGGGACAGACTCCGCCCGGGCACTGTTCCATGTCGGCGTGATCGAAGGTCAGCAGCACCACGGGCAGGTCGCCGAATCGCTGTTTGACCTGGAAAGCGAAGTCCGCAACCGGCATGTCCTTGAGGCGGACCACCGTGATGACCATATCGAAGCGGCGTTCGGCCAGGGCCTCCAGGGCGCGCGCTGCAGTGGATACGTGCGTGATCCGCGGCGCCAGCGACAGATCGAGCTCGCTGTACTCGGAATAGAGTCGCTCGGTGAGACGACCGTCCTCTTCCAGGATGAAGGCGTCATACGCCGGCGAGACCAGCAGGATCTCGCGAATGCGCGAGGCCATCAGGTCGTGAAAGCGCAGAAACCACGGGTCGCGGGACTGCATGTGATAGAGCGGCGACATGCTGCGCTCCCCTGGGCCGCCCAGACCGTCCATACAAGAAAGGGGGCGACGTCCTGCGTGGACGCCGCCCCCCGGAGTGTGCCGTAAATGGCTCGATCAGACCACGCCGTGGTCGAGCATCGAGTCAGCAACCTTGATGAAACCGGCGATATTGGCGCCCTTGACGTAGTCAATGCCGTCGCCCACTTTGCCGTAGCGCACGCAGGAAGCGTGGATCGACTTCATGATCTGGTGCAGCCGTCCGTCGACCTCTTCGCGGGTCCAGCCCAGGTGCAGCGCGTTCTGGCTCATCTCCAGACCCGAGGTGGCCACGCCGCCGGCGTTGGCGGCCTTGCCGGGCCCGTAGAGTACGCCGGCGCCCTGGAAGACCTCGATGCCGTCGGGCTCGGTGGGCATGTTGGCGCCCTCAGAGACCACGAAGCAGCCGTTGGCGACCAGCTTGCGCGCGTCGTCGCCACTGACTTCATTCTGCGTGGCGCTCGGGAACGCCGCATCGCAGGGCACGCCCCAGGGGCGCTCCCCCTCGTGGTAGGTGGAGCCCGGGTACTGCTCGACGTACTCGCGGATGCGGCCACGACGATTGTTCTTCAGATCCATGACCCAGGCCAGCTTCTCGGCGTCGATGCCATTGGGGTCGTGAATGAATCCGCCCGAATCGGACAGGGTCACGGCCTTGGCGCCAAAGTCGTTGAGCTTCTCCACCGTGTACTGGGCCACGTTGCCCGAACCGGAGACGGTGCAGATCTTGCCTGCCAGCTCGTCGCCGCGATGGCCGAGCATCTCCTGGGCGAAGTAGACGGCGCCATAGCCGGTCGCCTCGGGGCGGATCAGCGAGCCACCCCAGTTGATGCCCTTGCCGGTCAGCACGCCGGTGAACTCGTTGCGCAGCTTCTTGTACATGCCGAAGAGGAAGCCGATCTCCCGGCCGCCGACGCCGATGTCGCCCGCGGGCACGTCGGTATTGGGGCCGATGTGACGGAAGAGCTCGCTCATGAACGCCTGGCAGAAGCGCATCACCTCGCCGTCGGTCTTGCCCTTGGGATCGAAGTCGGAGCCGCCCTTGCCGCCGCCCATGGGCAGCGTGGTGAGGGCGTTCTTGTAGACCTGCTCGAAGGCCAGGAACTTGAGGATGCCCAGGTTGACGCTGGCGTGGAAGCGCAGTCCGCCCTTGTACGGGCCGATGGCGCTGTTCATCTCGATGCGGAATCCGCGATTGACCTGCACGTGGCCGCGGTCATCAACCCATGGAACGCGGAACATGAGCACACGCTCGGGCTCGACCATGCGCTCGAGGATCTTGCCCTGGCGATAGGCCGGCGTGGCCTCGACCAGAGGCATCACAGACTCGACCACTTCGTGCACAGCCTGATGGAACTCGGATTCGGTGGGATTCTTGGCGACCACATTGGCCATGAAGGCGTCGATCGTATTGGTCATCTGTGCGTCTCCTGAAGCGAAGCCCGGTTCCGGGTCGGGGCGGGTCGCCATGGTCTCAGTCGATGAAAGCGGACGCGCCCCCCGGCGCGCCCGGTGCCATGATATTCCGCGCGCGCGCCATTTCCGGCGAATCTGCATCCAGACACGCGCAGTGGATTCCGAACGGCTATTCCTGACAGGTGCCAGACTTGCAGATGGCCTTCTTTCCGCAGAACGTTCCGTCGGGCAACGCCTGGATTTTGCACATGCCCGACTTGGCCTGGCAGGTGTTCTTCTTGCAAGCGGTGTCGGCCAGCGGATCGCACCAGGTCACCGTCGCGGGGTCGGGCTTGCAGGTGTAGGGCAGCGTGCTGTGATCGCACCACAGCGTGCCTTTGCAGGGTCCACCCGGATCAGCGGCGAGGCAGTCGGCCTTGTCATGACAGCTGCAGACGTCCACACCAGGGGCGCACTTGCCGGCCTTGCAGGCATCCCCGACGGTGCAGGGGTCGCCATCGGAACAGGGCCCCGGCACGGGGACGGCAACACATTTGCCCACCTTGGGATCGCACTTGAGCAGGTCACAGGGGCCGCTCTGTTCGAGGTCGCAATACACGGCCGTCGCCGGTGCCACCTTGCAGGTCCAGGGCATGGCGCTGCGATCGCAGACCTTCTTGGCGCCGCAACCGACAGCGGCTGTATTGCAGTCGTTGTCGGTCAAGCAGCCACAGATCACCGTGCCGACGCCGCAGGTGCCGGCCGTGCAGACCTGGGACACGACGCAGGGATTGCCATCACTGCAGATCTTGCCCTCGTTGGCCGGCAAGAGCGCACAGGCGCCGGTCATCTTGTTGCAGGTCGCCGCCAGGCAGGTGGTGTCCGATTTGGGATCGCATTTCACCACCGTGGCGGGGTTGTTCTTGCACATGCCCGTGGGCTTGTCGCAGTAGACCTTGCCATTGCACGCATCGCCGTCATCCCACTTTCCGCAGTCTGCATCCTTTTTGCAGTGGCAGATGAACGTGTCGCCGGCCGAGCAAGTCCCCCCTGAACAGGCGTCGTTGACAGTGCAGGGATCGCCATCCTGGCAGAGCAGACCGTCCTTGACGGGCTTCATTTTGCAGACGCCCGAAGACGGCTGGCAGGTATTCTTGAGGCAGTTCGTATCCTTGGTCTTGTCGCACGCGATCAGCGTCGACGGGTCCGGTTTGCAGAACCCGCCATCGCAGTAGGGCACTCCGTTGCAGACGCTGCCGTCGTCGAAGGCGAGGCAATCGGCCGAGACCTGGCACTGACAAACGGCGGTCTTGCCGGGTTTGCAGTCCACGTCGACGCACTTGTCGTTGACCGTGCACGGATTGCCGTCGTCGCACGCCAGGAAGGAGACCACGGGCTGGTTGTAGGGCACCTTCTTCTTGACGGTGATGGGTTTGCCGGTGACCGGATCCTTGACCGTCAGGATGAGGGTCTTGATGTGCGTCTTTGGCGTCATCTTGCACTTGCCCTCGGTGGGCCAGCACAGGTTTTCCACGCAGGGGCCATCCTTGCTGGGATCGCAGTGCACCACCGAAGCGGGCGAGGCCTTGCAGACCGGCTGAGGACCCGATTTGTCGCACCACAACACGCCGTTGCAGAGGTCGCCGTCGTCCTTCTTGGCGCAATCCGCGTCGGCGTTGCAGACGCAGACATTGATGGGACCGGGGTTGCATACACCGGCGATGCAGACGTCATTGACGCTGCATGGGTCGCCGTCTTCGCATAACAAGGGTTTGCCAATTGGCGACTTCGGCACCGTCATCACGCAGGTGCCCGTCTTGGAGGAGCAGGTGTTCTTGGCGCACGCGCTGTCCGCGCTCGTGTCGCAGTAGACCTTGCCCGTGGTCGCGCAGGCGGGGGCAAAGCCTGCGGTGTCGCAGTACACCACGCCTTCACAGGGGCTGCTGCCGAACTCGTTGAGGCATTTATCCAACTTCTTGGGCGTGCACTTGCAGAGGAGCGTCGTGCCGACACATTTGCCGCCCGTGCATTTCGCGTTGGCGATGCAGGGGTCGCCATCGGCACATGGTTTGCCCGTCTTGTTGCCGGGCACGCACTTGCCCGTGGCCGGATTGCAGACCTGCTGCGCGCACTCGGACTGGTCGGCGCCCTGGCAGTCGATCGGCTGGCCCTTGCCGACCTCGCACTGGCCGCTCGCCTTGTTGCAGACCAGCGTCCCGTTGCAGGCGTTGCCATCGTCGGCGCCGGCGCAGTCCGCGTCCTTGGTGCACTTGCAGCCGCCCACCTTGCCCGTGCAGGCGCCGTTGAGGCAGGCGTCGTCGCCAGTGCAGTTGTTGCCGTCGTTGCAGGGCGCGCCGTTGGCCTTGTTCTGCAACGCGCACTTGCCCGTCTTGGGCTGGCAGGCGTAGGTCTGGCAGGGCCGCTTGTAGAGATCGATACAGGTGACCGACGACGACGGTTTGGGCTTACACGTCCAGACGGGCCCGCTGCGGTCACAGTAGCGCACGCCATTGCACAGGTTGCCGTCGTCGTACTTGGCGCAGTCGGCATGGACCTGGCATTGGCAAGATGGTTTGCCCTTCTTGCACTGACCGTCGGCGCAGTGATCTCCCTTGGTGCAGCCGTCGCCGTCGGTGCACGACTTGCTGACGTTGACCGGCTTCAACCCGCACTTGCCGGTCTTCGGCTCACAAACATTGGCCGTGCACGGGCCAGCCTTCTTGGGATCGCAGATTATGCTGCCCACCGGGCTCTTGACGCAGGTATAGGGCGCCTTGGCCTTGTCGCAGTACAGGGTGCCATTGCAGGCGTTGCCGTCGTCGAACTTGGCGCAATCGGCATGGGTCTGGCACTGACACGTGGACTTGCTCGCTTTGCATGCGCCTGCCTGGCAGGTGGCCAGGGTGCAGATATCGCCGTCCTGACACGGCGCCCCTTCATTCTTACCGGCCATCTTGCACTTGCCCGATTTGGGGTCGCATAGGTTGGCGCTGCAGACGGTATCCGCCTTCACCGAGCAGGTGATCCCGGTGGCGGGATTCGGTTTGCAGGACCAGGGAGACTTTGCCTTGTCGCAGTACCAGGTGCCGTTGCAGACGTCGCCATCGTCGTGCTTGGCGCAGTCGGCGTCGAGTTCACAGGCGCACGCCTTGATCGGTGCGCAGGTGCCGCCCTTGCACGCGTCTACCGGGCTGCAATCGTGGCCGTCGTCGCAGGAGATGCCGTCCTTCTTCGGCTTGTGCACACATTTGCCCGCCTTGCCGTCGCAGATGTGCACCGTGCAGGCGGTGTCGCCTTCGGGGCCGCACCACAACGCCTGGGAGGGATCGGGCACGCACTTGCCCGGGAAGCCGGCACAACGCAGGGTGCCCGTACAGGGATTGCCGTCTTCGAACTTGGCGCAGTCGGCGTCCTTGTTGCACTGGCAGACCGCCTTGCCGCCACTGCAGGCGCCGCCCTTGCAGGTCTGGCCGGTGGTGCATGCATCGCCGTCGTCGCAAGATTTGCCGGTCTTGATGGCGGACAGGCCGCACTTGCCCGTCTTCGGCTTGCAGACGTTGACCGCACAGGGGAGCGACTTGGGCGGGCAATAGACCTTCGAGGCCGGCGCCTTCTTGCAGGTCCAGGGCAAAGCTCCACGGTCGCAGTAGAAGATTCCGTTGCAGGGATTGCCGTCATCGAGCTTCTTGCAGTCGGCGTGGGTGGCGCAGGCACAGGGCTTCGGCGAGACACAGCTGCCCCCCTTGCAGACCTCGTCCTTGGTGCAGCTGGTCCCGTCGATGCACTTGGCGCCCTCGTTGGCCGGGACCTGCTTGCAGGTTCCGCTCTTCGGGTCGCAAGCGGCGCTGGAACAGGCGGTGTTTGTGGCGGGATCGCACCAAGGGACGGTGGCGGGGTTGGTCTTGCAGGCCCAGGGCGTGGCGCTGCGGTCGCAGTACAAGGTGCCGTTGCAGGGGTTGCCATCGTCCAGCTTCTTGCAGTCGGCGTGTGACTTGCAGGCGCAGGGTTTGCCGCTGGTCTTGCAGACGCCGGCGCTGCACGTGGAGGCCACACATGGGATGCCATCGGCGCATGGCGTGCCGTCCTTGGCGAGCACAGGGGCGCAGACGCCGCTGGACGGCTGGCAGGTCGACAGGCTGCACGGGGTGTCGGCCTTGGCATCACAGACCACGATGGTGGACTTGGCCACGCGACAGGTGCCGGCGGCGACGTCGCAATACAGGGAGCCATTGCAGAGATTGGCGTCGTCGAGTTTCGCGCAGGCGGCATCGCCGCTACATGGGCAGGTGGTCTTGGCAAATGCACAGGCTCCGCCCTTGCAGCTGTGGCCCTGGGTGCATGCGTCGCCATCGTCACATGCGGTCCCATCCTTGGCGGCGATCGCGGTGCAGGCGCCGCTGGAGGGCTGGCAGACGCCCGTGGCGCACGGTCCGTCCAGCGCGCTGCACTCCTTGCTTGTGGCCGGGTCGGGCACACAGCTGCCGGCCTGGCAGCGCAGCTTGGGATTGCACAGGTCGAGGTCATCGAAGACGGCGCAGTCGGCATCGACCTGGCAGCCGCAGGTGTTCTGACCAGCGACGCATTGACCGCCGAGGCATACGCTCGCCGGCGTGCAGGGCTGGCCATCATCGCAGGCCGCGCCATCCACCGGCAGCAGGTCGCACTTGCCGCTCTTGGAGTTGCATTGCGGCACCTGGCAGGTCGCGCCGGGCACAGCGGGACATTGCACGACTGTGGCGGGTGCGGGCACGCACTTCTTGGCCGCGGCGTCGCAGACCAGCACGCCGTTGCAGGCATCTTTGTCCTGCCACGGCGCACAATCGGCGTCATAGGTGCAGTTGCAGGATTCCTTGCCGCCGCCGCAGGTGCCGGCGTGGCAGAACTCCCCTTCGGTGCACACGTCGCCGTCATCGCAGGTCAGACCATTCAACGACGTGTGGATGCAGGCCCCGGTGGCCGCCGAACAGGCGCTCGAGGTGCAGGGGTTGTCATCGTCACATGCCTCGAGCCAGGCCAGCTGGCAGGTGCCCGCCGGATCGCAGAATGCAGGACCTGTGCAGGGTCCGGAGAGGGCGTCGCATTTGCCGGATTTGCAGGCGCAGTTGCCGGCGCCGGGCACACAATTGCCGGCCAGGCAGTGGTCGCCGACGGTGCACGCGGCCCCGTCGTCACACGCCGCGCCATCGTCCAGGTTCGCGACGACGCACCCCCCTTCTGACACGTTGCAGACGCCCTTCAGGCACGAACTATCAAAGACCGTACAGTCGCTGTCGGTCGTACACTGGATGGCTGCCACCGCCCCGCCATCGCCGCTGGCGCTTGCATCCCCCGAACCATCCACCTGGGCGCCGGGGGTATCCAATGTCGCCTCGCCGTCGCCACCGTTCGTGCCGTCGAAGAACCCGTCGGTGAACCCCTGGCCGTCGGCGTTGGCATCTCCAGCGAGTTTCGCATCGGTGGCGCCAAGACCGTCCACCACATCGGTCGCACCGACACCGGTGTCGCCGGATGCGTACCAGTCCGACGCGATCGCGTCAGCCAGACCGACGGAGGCGTCGGAATCTGCGCGCCATGGTGAAATGTCACCGCTGCCCAGGTCGTTGCCGACCGCCAGCCCGAAACCGGTCACCACCTCTTCTCGCGGCGGGCAGCCGGCGCAGGGCAGCAGGAACGCGACCAGCAGCAGCGCAGTTGGAAATCGCACCTTCACCTGCCAATTGTGCAACGTGCGAACGGCCGGCGTCTACGGCGTTTCGTCGGTGCCCGATGGGGGCTCCGGGGGCGGCTCTGCTGGTGCTTCGGCACCGGACGGCGGGTGATCCGTACCCGACGGCGCCTCATCCAGTGGCAGACCATGTTCGTCTTCGCCCGGCTCTGGGGGTTCTTCGATGGCCTGGTCGTCAATGACCTGGTCGCTGCCGGCAGCTTGCATGGGCATCATGGCGCCGGGGGGCGGGGCGTCCGGGTCTTTGCCCAGCACCATCGGGGCGGTCACGGTACCGCGCACGCCGGCGCCGGCGTCGAAGCGCAGCTCGCCGGCCACCTCGCGCAGGCAGTCGCGGAGCGGCTTGGAGGTCTTGCCCTTGTCGATGGCGTCCAGGTCGGCGACGCGGCTGCTGCCATCTTCACCGGGCACCACGAGCAGACGCAGCGTGATGCGTGAGCCCACATTGGAGTCCCGCTGGCGGGCTTGTACCAGGCACATCATGGCGTGCGGATAGAGGGCAGAGATGGCCACCGCACCGGCGGACTTGGGCAGTTGGCCGGCGGTGTCCAGGCGCCCGTAATCCGGCTCCTCGGGTGGCAGGTCCAGCTTGGGCAAGCGACCCGGCAGCTTCAATTCGGGCGTCGCTGGCGCCTCATCCGTGGCTTCGCCGATGGATTCCCGCAGCACTTTGGGGGCATCTTTCTCAGCCGCCGGCTCGTCCTCGACCAGTTCGCCGACGCCATTGGCATCGCCATCCTCAGCGGTTTCGGGTTGACGCAGCCAGTACAGCGCCACGAGCGCGACGACAATCACCGCGACGGCTCCCAGCCAGCGTCCTGTATTTCCCTGCTGACCGCCTCTCACGAAAACCCCCTACTGGAAGGCGAAGTACTTGATCGTCACCTTGCCATGCGCGCCGCTGCTGCCCGCCCAGGAACCATTGTATCCGGCGCCACTGCCCGCCGCGGCGCCGGCGCCGGCGATGCCTTTGCCGGACAACCCTGGCTTGAGATAGGACTTGCCGCCGCCGCCAGAGTAGCCGCCGCTGTCGTAGTGCTTGTGCAGCGGTCCGCCGTGGCCGCCGCTGTAGCCGCTGCCTCCGCCGCCGTCTGACTTGAGTCGACTCGCCCCCGTGCCACCGCTACCAAAGGGTCGACCGCCGCCGGTTCCACCAGCGCCCCCGCAACAGATCACCTTGGGATTCTTGTGGCCGCCACCACCACCCCCCCCGCCGCCGCCCGCGAGCGCGACGGCGTTGGCCTTTGCGGGCCAGCCGACGAAGACGCCAGCGTAGCCGCCACCGCCGCCGCCGCCGCCCGAACAGCCAATGGCACCTGCATGACCGCCGTGACCGCCGCCCGGCCAGCCGCCGGGCCCACCGCCGGAGTCCTTCTTGCAGCCGACGCCGCCCTTGCCGCCCGTGCCGGCCACCACGAACAGCGTCTGACCCGGCTTGACCGATACGTTCCAGGCCACCACGTAGCCTGCCTTGCCGCCGTGGGCGCCGTTGAAGGAGTCATTGCCACCGCCACCGCCGCCGGCTCCCCATGCTTCGACGCTCGAGAGCTTGAAAATGTGTGATGGCACCGCCCATTTCTGCACCGCCGCCGTGGCGTTGAAGGTCGCCGTCTTGGCGACCGTGGGGGCTTTGCAGGCGCCGCTCAGGCACATGGACACGCCACCGCATGGGGTCCAGTTGGCGACCTTGGTGTGTTTGCAACCCGACCCGCTGCAGCTGTCGACCGTGCAGACGTTGCCGTCGTTGCAGTTCGGCGGTCCGCCGCCCACGCACTTGCCCGACTTGCACGAGTCCTTGGTCGTGCACGCCTTGCCGTCATTGCAGCCTTTGCCATTCAACGGTTGGCCGTTGAAGACGCAGCTGCCCGTCTTCGGGTTGCAGCTGTCCGCCGTGCAGATGTTGCCGTCGCTGCAGGTCTTGGTCAGCCCGGGTTTGCACTTGCCTGACTTGCAGACATCACCCACGGTGCAGGCGTTGCCGTCGGCGTTGCATGGGGCCGTGTTGAAGGGGAATACACAGCCCTTCTTGGCATCACATTTGTCCGCGGTGCACAGCTTGCCATCGACGCACTTCAGCTTGGCGCCCGGCAGGCATTTACCCGATTTGCAGGTGTCCTTGTGGGTGCACAACGAGCCGTCGGCGTTGCACGGGGCGGTGTTGGCCGGGTAGGTGCAGCCCTTGACCGGATCGCATGCATCCTTGGTGCACACATTGCCATCGCTGCAGGTCTTGCCCGGACCGGCGATGCACTTGCCGGCGATGCACTTGTCGCCAACGGTGCAGGTCGAACCGTCGGCGTCGCAGGTTTTGCCTTCATGTCCGCTGCCGTCGTACTTGCAGGCGCCGCTGGTCTTGTCGCAGGAATCGACGGTGCACAGGGACTTGTCGTCGCATTTCTTCGGCTTGCCCGGCAGACATCCGCCGCCGCTGCAGGCGTCGCCCACCGTGCATGGGTTGCCGTCGCTGTCGCAGGGATCGGTGTTGTCCACGTATTGGCAGCCTTTGACCACATGACAGATGTCGTCGGTGCAGATGCTGCCGTCGGAGCAGTTCTTCTTGGCACCCGGGACACACGCTCCGGTCTTGCAGGTATCGGCCACCGTGCAGACGGATCCGTCGGCATCGCAGGCCTTGCCGTGTAAGGGCGCGCCATCGTGCTTGCAGGCGCCGGTAGCGGGCACGCACTTGTCGACCGTGCAGGCGTTGTTGTCGTCGCAATCCACCTTGGCGCCGGCGCTGCAGACACCTGCGAGGCAGGAGTCATTCTTGGTGCAGGCGGTGCCATCTGCATCGCATGCGCCGCCGATGGGACTGTGGGTGCAGCCGACCAGTGGGTCACAGCCGTCGGCGGTGCAGCCGTTGGCGTCGTCGCACTTCACCGTCTGGCCGGCCAGGCACTTGCCGGCAAGGCAGGCATCGCCCTGGGTACAGACGGAGCCATCGGCGTTGCAGGACGTGCCTTCCATGGGCAGCGCAGCGAAGAGACAGTCGCCCAACGGGGCTTCGCAGCCGTCCTGGGTACATGGATTGCCATCGTCGCAGGTGACGAGGGCGCCCGCGACACATTCGCCGTCCTGGCAAGCGTCGCCAACCGTGCACGCCGAGCCGTCGGCGTCGCAAGTGGCCAGTTTGGGTGGATGGAGGCACTCGCCGGCGGCGCTGCAACCGTCCACCGTGCACGGATTGTCGTCCGAGCAATCCTTGAGCACGCCGGGCTGGCATTGTCCTTGAGCGCAGCTGGCGCCGATCGTGCAGTCCGAGCCGTCGGCGTCGCATGGGGCGTGGTTGGGCGCGTGCACACAGCCGGTGTTGGCGAAGCACAGGTCGTCAGTGCACGGGTTGGCGTCGTCGCAATCTTTGGCCTTGCCGGCGACGCATTGCCCGTTTTTGCAGATATCGTTGACGGTGCATGGCGAGCCGTCGGCGTCGCAGACGCCGTCACCGCCTGGTTTGGCGCTGCACGTTCCGTCACCCACGTCGCAGGCGTCCTCTGTACAGGCATTGCCGTCATCGCAGGCGCCATCGTCGGTGGCACCGTCGCAGTCATTATCCAAGCCGTCGCAGACCTCGGTGGTCGCCGCCGGCAGCGCGCAGGACGACAAGGCGCCGGAAGCGCAGCCTCGCACGCCGGTACAGGTCTGGCCGTCGGCGTCGGCGCCAGGCGCTTCGCACGTGGTCACCAGGCGGAGCGCAATCGCGCGCGCCGAGCACGCACAATCGCCAACACCCGTCGCTGCCGCCGGCACGCATTGTTTGCTCGTGCCGCCCTCGGTCGTTGCCAGCGAGTCGCATCGATGGTCGGCGGGGCAGTCGCCATCCACGGTGCATTCCAGGCCGCAGAATGCGCCGGCCGAGCCGTGAATGACGCAGCGAGCGTTCGGGTGGCCGGCCGCCTGGCATTGGCTGGAATGCACGCAGGGATCACAGAGATGCCCGTTCGAAGGCACGCAGAATCCGTCCTTGCCGACGGGCTCCGAGCAGGTCAGCCCGGCATCACATCCTTCAGAACATGGCTGCGCGCACAGGCCGCCGGCAGGCGTCCAGACGCATGGTCCATCGGTGCAGCCCGAGTCGCCGTTGCAGGGGCAACCCGGCGCGCCCGGACAGGTGGGGCCGGCATCGGCTGGCGTCACCTCGGCGATGGAGCCGTCGTCTTTGGCGCCTCCGTCGTCGATGACGATCGTGACCGGATCTTCGACGGGCTCACCACAGGCCAGCGGCGTCAAAGCGACGATCGCCAGCAGGGCCATCCGACGCTGCCCAGGCCCGATCCACATGCCCATTCGCTCCTGCCCCCTCGCATGGAGATACTCGCGGCGTGCTCCGGTTGCAAGCGCGGTAGCGATCAGTCCATCAGGTACGGAGAGCGGGGGCTGGCCTTCTTCTTGCGCTTGCGTCGCTTGCGCCGCTTCTTCTTGACCGGCGCTGGACGTACAGACTCGTCGACAGCGCGAGTCCCTGCATCGACAGCGACCT
>CAYTLW010000159.1:0-15515 GCA_964438735.1 uncultured Enterobacteriaceae bacterium
ACAAGGATCCGGGCGACAAGGATCCGGGCGACAAGGATCCGGGCGACAAGGATCCGGGCGACAAGGATCCAGGCGACAAGGACCCAGGTGATAAAGACCCGGGCGACAAGGACCCAGGTGATAAAGACCCGGGCGACAAGGACCCAGGCGACAAGGATCCGCCCAAGAAGAAGTGCATCGACGGCGACGGCGACAGCTATGGCGTCGAGTGCCCCGCCGGGCCGGATTGCGACGACACCAATCCCAATTTCGCCGTGGTCTGCCCCGACTGCACCACCGGCAACCACCCGGGCTGCGCCTGCAAGGGCGTGGCGGCCAACTGCTACTCCGGCGAACAGGGCTGGATCGGCAAGGGCGTCTGCCAGGCGGGCGTTCAGCTGTGCAAGGGCGGCTTCTGGGGCGAGTGCAACGGCGAGGCCCTGCCCACGCCCGAGGTCTGCGACGGCAAGGATAACAACTGCAACGGCCTCATCGACGAGGGCGTGTTGTCCACCTGCGGCACCTGCGACATGTCCTGCACCCAGCAGAATCACGGCCCCGACTATGGCAACGCCTTCGACCCCTCCAAGGAGAGCTCCAACGGCGTTGGCATCAACAAGAACGGCTACCTCGAGCTGGACGCCAAGAAGGCCAATGTGGACCTGAACCACATCTGGATCGCGGGCACGGGCGCCAAGACCATCAGCAAGCTCAACACCAAGACCGGCCAGACGGTGGGCAAGTACGCCAGCTGCAGCAGCCCATCGCGTACCTCCGTGGACATCAACGGTGACGTCTGGGTCGGCTGCCGTAGTGGCGGCCAGGTGATGAAGATCATCAACAAGAAGGCCAACTGCCAGGACAAGAACGGCAACGGCAACATCGAGACGTCCAACGGCGCCAACATGATGCCCTTCAACCAGGACGAGTGCGTACGCTTCATCGTCAAGCCCAGCGGCGGCGAGAACACCATCCGCGCAGCCGGTGTCGACAAGGACAACCACGCCTGGGTCGGTGGTTGGGGACAGAAGACCCTCTGGCGCCTGCACCCGGATACCGGTGCCGTGGTCGACAGCATCAACCTCGGTTGCAACCCCTACGGCCTGGTCATCGACCAGAAGGGCGTCATCTGGGTCAGCGGTCGTGGCTGCGGCAGCCTGGTCAGCGCCAACCCCAAGACCAAGCAGATCGGCAAGCATGGCAGCCACAAGGGCAGCCCCTACGGCATCAACGTCGACATGTTCGGCAAGATCTGGATCGCCAACACCAACTCGTACTCCTCCCGGTACGATCCGGTCGCCAACAAGTGGGTCGGCGTCAACCACGGTCAGCGCTCCCGCGGCGTCGCCACCAGCAACGACGGCCACGTCTACATCGCCCTGGACTCCACCCACCGGGTGGCCAAGATCAACGCCGTCACCGCGACCCTCATCGCGCACATCCCCCTGGGCAGCAGCCGCTACCCCGTGGGCATCGCGGTCGACTACGACGGCTACGTCTGGGCGGTCAATCAGCAGAAGTCCACGGCCTCCAAGGTGGATCCGAAGAACTCGCAGATCATCGGCGAGTACCCGGTCGGCAAGAGCCCGTACACCTACTCGGACATGACCGGCTACACGCTGAACAACTACACCGCGCCCAAGGGTCACTACACCCACGTGTTCGGCTTCAGCGGCTGGTCCGGCACCGTCAACGAGACCAAGACCACCACCGTGTGGGAGACCATCGACATCGAGGCCACCATCCCGCCCAAGGGCTTCCTCAAGGTGCGCTTCGTCTCGGGTGATACGCTCAAGGAGCTGGAGACCAACCCCTGGTTCAAGGAGCAGGGACCCTTCCCGCCCGCCACCTTCCCCATCGACCTGAAGGCCCTCAAGGTGGAGGGTCGCTTCCTCAAGGTCGAGGTCTTCTTGCAGGCCGGCAAGGACAAGCTCTCGCCGATCCTCAAGTCGCTGAAGGCCAAGGGCAAGCAGGTCGCGGTTCAGTAGCTCGACTCGCCACCCGGCAGCCACAAGGTCTCGGGCTCGCCCTGTCGGAGCGCGACCCAGCGTCCCATCACGAAGAACGCATCGCTCAGTCGATTGAGGTAGCGCAGGTCATCGGCCTCCACCGCTTCCAGTCGAGACAGGGCGAACGCCTCTCGTTCCGCGCGCCTGCACACCGTGCGCGCCAGATGCAACATGGCGCCTACAGGGCCGCCGCCCGGCAGTACGAAGGACTCGAGCGGCGGCAACTCCTCGTTCATCTTGTCCATCAATGTCTCGAGGTGGGTCGCTTCGGCAGCCGGCACCGAGGCGACCACGCGATCGCCGTTGGAAGGCCGGCTGGCCAGGCTGGCGCCCAGGTCGAACAGCCGCTGCTGCACGCGGGCCAACTCGCCGTCCAGCATCGCCTTCGCTTGCTCGTCTTCACCATGGCGGCCGCCGCGCTCGCGGACCAGCCCGACGACCGCGTTGAGCTCGTCGACCGTGCCATAGGCCGCGATTCGAGGATCTTCCTTGGGCACGCGCTGCCCGCTCGCCAGCATCGTGGTGCCGGCGTCGCCGCTGCGGGTGTAGATTCGGTTCAATCGGACCATCTCGTCCCCCTGGTGCGGCCCCGTGTCGACCGCGACCCCGGCGTTCGGCCACGGGTCATACGATCATTCCCTATCGCATGCGCGCGCGCGAGGGAAGCGATCGGTAGTGCGTGTATTTCGGCCGTAGACAGCGCCCACCGGCCGACCTAGATTCGCATTGAGGCGGCGAGGGAGCCGCTGAATCGTCCGCTTCCCGAGGCTGAACGCCTCGAACCTTCAACGCCTTGCACCAGACACCGATGATTTTGGGTTGCCCGCATCTGCGGCCGGGGGAGAGCCTGGCATGACTGCATATCCTTGGGATGACGACGAATTCGACCCCGACGACGTCGACATTGACGACGGCGAAGAGGAAGAAGACGAAGACGCCCCCTCCGAATTGAACTTCGACGAACCCGACTTCGCCCTGCTCGACGACATCGGCGACGATGATGACGGCGATGACGATGACGATGACAAGCCCTCCGGCGAGGCAGAGCAAGGCGACGAAGAAGAGGAAGAGGAGCAAGACGAGCAGGAGGCGGAGGTAGCGGTGGAGGTAGAGGCGGAGCCCGAGCCTGCCCCGGCGCCCGACCCCACCGCCGATCTGCTCTCCGGTCTTGACGGTCTCGAGGGGCTCGAAGGCCTCGACGAAGTAGACGCCGAAGTGGAGAAAGCCCTCGAGGATGCGCTCGGACTGGATCTCGGCGACTGGGACTGATTCAGACAGACGAATGTGCGTCTGCGGCGCCGTCTCGGGGTGTACCTGCGGCGCGCGGCTCATGCTACCCTGCCCGCTGACGAGGCCACCGACCTCGCCTCGAACGGGGAGGCAGCATGATGATTCGAACCGCCGTGGCGGCGCTATTTTTGCTGGCGCTGGCCACCCTGGCCGGTTGCGCCCAGGACGTCGGCGAGATCGACCGCGTGCAGCCGGGTGCGCTGGCCAAAAGTCTGTTTGAAGGCGAGTGGTACTTCCAACGCACCGTTGTCGATGTGCCCTATACCGTCGGCTTCACCTTCATCGGCGAGACCGAGGAGCTCGAACGGGTGCGCTGGGAGATCCACGAGGATCGCCTGGTCGCCTATCGCAGCTACGACTTCATCGACAATACCGACCTGTCCCGCGCCCGCCGCGCCAAGCCGGGCGAGACCGTCACCGGACAGCCCATCGCCAGCTATGAGATCGTCAAACAATTCGATATCCAACGCGAGTACAGCGCCACCACTGGCGAACAGGGCAACGTGCTGCTCGAAGATGACCAGGATCGACCCTGGTACAACCGCGCCTACATCCGGGTGAACTGGGCCAACAACGGAACCACGAACTTCAACTTCACCCTGGACGACATCCCCACCGAACCGGTGCAATTCGCCATCACCGACCCCGCCGACCCCGACGCCTTCACCTTGGGCTGGCGCGACGCCACCCAGCCCACCGGCTGGCGGGAGAGCCGCGATCCCACGACCCATCGCAAGGCCAAGAAGGCCGAGTACATCGACTTCGTCACCAAGATCCTGGCCAAGCCGGAGAAGTTCGCCTGGTGGGATCCCTGGTGGGGCGCCGAAGCCTGGCCCGCCTGCTGGTTCTACCTGAACATCGAGTGCAAGAGCTCAGAGGTGGAGATCCGCACCTCGCTGATGCTGCTGGATCCCGCTGAGGACTACGAACCGCTGGAGTATCCGGACAACTACATCGCCCGTGACGCCAACGGAAAGGCCATCCGGGTCAAAGAGCACTCGGTCGCCAAGCCCAAAAGCGGTCAGAACTACGACTACCACCACCTGGAGTCCAAAGGCGTCGCCCGCGACGACGACGGGCACATCGTGCGCATCCCCATGTTCGACAAATTCGGCTTCTTCCGCGTGGAGCGATACGGCTACGACGCGCGCTACGGCGAGGTGGACGCCGCCCGGCGCTACTACATCAGCCGTTACAACCTGTGGCAGAAGAGCCGGGACGCCCAGGGCAAGTCGATCCCCTACGCCCAACGAAAGGTGCGGCCCATCGTGTATTACCTGGGACAGGGATTCCCGGACGAGCTGCTCGCCACCGCAGAATTGCTCGCCAAGAACTGGGATGGCGTCTTCCGCGACGTGGTGGGCGCCCTGCAAGGCAAAAAGGCGGCCGACGTGGGGCCGGTATTCGTGCTGGCCAAGAACACGCTGAGCAAGGGCCCGGACGGCACAATCATCGATCGGGGCCAGCGCGTCGGCGACATGCGCTTCTCCCTGCTCAACCTGGTCGAGGAGCCCACCCGTGCCGGCCTGCTCGGCTACGGCCCGAGCGCCACCGACCCGGTCACCGGCCAGGTCATCTCGGCCGCGGCCCATTCCTACGGCGGCCCCTTGCGCGAATACGCGACCATGGGCCGGGACATCATCCGCCTGGCGCGGGGCGAGCTGGACCCGCAAGAGTACGGCCTGGGCCACATCTCAGACGAAGAGGTCAAGTCCCACCTGGCCGCCTTCGCCGGCAACAAGGGCGCCAAAGGCAGCAAGAGCGGCAAGTCCTCGGCAAAGGACTACGACAAGTTCATGGCGTCGGTCTCGGCCTTCGCCAAGAAGTTCGCCACCCCGGCCAAGCGCAAGCAGGTCCAGGCCATGCGCAAGAAATACGCAAAGTTGCCCAACGACTTCGCCTCGCAACGCCTGGCCGCGATCCGGGGCACCAAGATCGAGGATCGGCTGATCACCCGGGACATCGCCCTGGCCTTCGGAACCCCGGCCGACAAGGCCGCATTGTCCCAATCTGCGCCTGGCACGCCCATGCCGCCGTTGACCGCCGAACAGAAGGAGCGCATGTCGCCGGCCAGCTGGGCCGCCCTCGGCGCCAAGCTACGACAGGTCAAGCGGCGCCGGCTCCTGGCCAGCAACACCATGTATCACAAGTCATTTGCCGACGACGCAGTGCTCGGCCTGGTGGAGTCCCTGGCCAACAGCGACTCCAACCAGGTCTGGCAGAAGCTCTTCGCTTCGGTCTTCCGCTCCACCGCCGAACACGAGGTTGGCCACACCCTGGGCCTGCGCCACAACTTCGAGGCCTCGTCCGACGCGCTGAACTACTCCGACGAGTACTGGAAGCTGCGCACGAAGTCCGCACCCAAACCCCTGGACGTGCACAGCCTCACCGACGACCAGAAGAAGGCCGGCATCAACGACCACCGCTACAGCTCCATCATGGACTACCACGGTCGCTTCCACACCGATCTGCAGGGCCTGGGCCGCTACGATCGGGCCGCCATCGCCTTCGGCTACGGCCAGCTGGTCGAGGTCTGGGACGACGCCCCCGCCAAGGCCATCCGTGGCCACAAGATGTTCAACGTCATCGGCAGCGAGGTCCGACGACGCATGAACGATATGACCGACGACAAGTATCCCGCCGTGGACAAAGAAGGCGCTGTGACGGGCGACCCCAAGTACGCCGGCGAACGCGACCTGCTGGACAGCGCCCTGCGCGGCCTGATCCATTACACCTCCATCCCGGCGCTCGTCGGTGGCCACGAGTCCATCGGGGCCCGCAAGCTGGTGCCCTACAGCCAGATCATCGACCAACGCACCGGCGCCGCATCCAAAGCCAAGGACAAACCCGCCCCCTTGACGCACTTCGAGGTTCCTTACCGATTCTGCTCGGATGAATACGAGATGGGCACGCCCACCTGCAGCGTTTACGACGAGGGCGCAGACCCGCTGGAGATCGTCAGCGGCGCGCTGAATCAGTGGCGGGACTACTACTTCATCAACGCCTTCCGGCGCGGCCGGATCGACTTCGACCTGGGCTACTACCAGTTCCGGGTCTGGTTCCGCTATTTCCACCCGGTCATCCGGCAATACCAGTACTGGGTCTTCGACATCGGTGACGATGAGGACGTGACCAACCCCGGATCCCTGTGGGACTACATCTCGGATGTGCGGCCCGCAGACGCCGGCATGGATCTGGACGCCGACGGTTACGGGCCCTGGTGGAGCGACGCCCCACAAGGCGGCAAAGCCGCCAGCGCCGCGGTCAAGGAAGGCATCACGAGGCTGGCCGCCGCCATCGCCGTGCCCGAACCCGGCAACTACTGCTACGACTCCGTGATCAAGCAGTACAAACGTCAGGGCGCCTCGACCACGCTGCCAGTCTGCGACAAGGTCGAGAGCTGCTACCTCAACGAGAGCGGCGCCTGCATCGACAGCACCGACTGCAAGGCCATGTTCGGCAAGGACAGCGCCTGCGTCTGGGATGACAACGAATTGGGCCGCTTCTGTGGCATGCGCTGCAAGGAGGATACGGACTGCCCCTCGGGACTCAGCTGCTGGGAGATGGCATCCCTGGAGAACACCACCGTTCAGGTCTGCGCCCTGGACCAATCCGACAACGGCGCCGCCTGCACCGGCAAGGATGACTGCACCGGCCATCTGGCCAAGGACAGCGCTTGCGTCACCCAGGCCACCGGACTCGGCCCGTTCTGCGGTAAACCCTGTGCCACCAACGCCGACTGCCCGGCGCGCTTCGAGTGCCGCGATGTGACCTCCATCGAGGGCGACGAGGTCAAACAATGTGTGACCGAGCAGCAGGCCGGCTGCGTCGACCTGGTGGTGCCCCTGGGGCAGGGCCGACATTCCTACACCGAGTTCGACTACGACACCGGCTACTACTTCTACGAGCGGCTGCGCTACGCGGGCTCCTTCTACGACAAGCTCGCCGCCCTCGAGGTGCTCACCGACCCGACCACCTACTTCATTGACACCGACGTCTCCGAGCCCGTGCGCAACTACGTGGTCAGCATCATGTGGTACTTCCGCGAGGAGATGATGCGCTTCCTGGGCGGCCTGGCGGCCGGCAAACAGGAGAACATCGGCTATCGCGTCGACAAAGACCGCAACCTCGTGCCGCCTGATCCCTTCGCCACGCCGGGCGCGAACGCCGGCCTCGGCGTGGTACCGGTGCCGAATATGTACAACCTGCGCCCCTACACCAGCTACCTGGGCATGGCCCTGCTCAACATGGACTGGGATCAGTCCTTCAACGACAGCTCGAAGATCTGGCTGGAGGGGGCCGACGACGCCATCACGCCCCCCGCCAGCGCCGCAGTGGCCTCCTTCTTCAACCCCCTGAACAACCGGACGTACAAGGCGGTGAAGATGGGCGACCCGGCCATGTACAGCATCGGCTTTACCATGGTCCAGGACAACGAGAAGCTGGCCAAGCTCTGGCTCGCCGACAAATCGGATTGGGACGCCCGCTACGCCTTGGAATGGGAGTCGCAGCACGTGGAGATCGTGCGCGGACTCTACAATATCTACGGCTACTTCTGGTGGTAGCCGAACAACGTTCGGTGCGCGTGGTCGCCGCTGTCGTCGAGCGCGACGGGCGCTACCTTGTCGCCCGCAGGCCCCCGCATCATCGCCATGGCGGACTGTGGGAATTCCCCGGCGGCAAGGTCGAGCCAGGCGAGAGCGACCAGCAGGCCACCGCCCGAGAACTTCGTGAAGAGCTCGCCGTTCAGGTGTTGGACGTCGGTCCGATCGTCGCCCACCACGCCGATCCCGGCACCGCCTTCGTCATCGTGTTCCGCCGCACCGACATCGAGGGTGACCCACAGGCCATCGAACACTCCGCCCTGGCCTGGTGCACGGTCGAAGAATTGCGTCGATTGCAGATGGCTCCGTCGGATACGCGCTTCGTGGCCGGCCTGGCCGGCGCCACGCACAACGGGACCTGAGCCTCACGCACAGACATGGGGTTAGTTGGCGTCTTTGGAGCCGCCCAGGGACTTCAGCCACGCGCGCATCTCGTCCTGGGCGTGGTCACAGCCGTGTTTTTCGAGCCAGTCCAGCAATACATCGGCCAGCTCACCGGCGCTCTGGTAGCGATCCCGGGGGTCCTTCTCCAGCAACCGAAGGCACACGGCATCCAGCCCTTCGTCCACCGCCTCGTTTTTATCCGACGGTGGCGGCGCGGGTTCGCGGGCGATGCGCTGCATGACCACGAAATCGGCCCCATTGTCGAAAAGTGACTCTCCGGTCAACAATTCGTGCAACACGATACCGAGGCTGAACAAGTCGGACCGGCTGTCGAGCGGCCGGACATGGGCCTGTTCCGGGGACATGTAGGCGACCGTTCCCTTGGCCACGCCGTGCATGGTCTTGGTCTTGCGGCCCTCTGCCTTGGCGATGCCGAAGTCGGTCAGCTTGACGGCCCCACCGCGGCTGACCATGACGTTTCTCGGCGTGATGTCGCGGTGCACGATGCGAAGCGGTCGCTCCGTCTTGGGGTTGGCGCACTCGTGGGCGTGTTCCAGCGCGTCGGCCACGCACGCGGCCACGTAGACCGCCAGCTGTACCGGCATCCGCCTGGCCATGCGGCGGATGTACTCGGTCAGTCGTGCCAGATTGGCCCCGTCCACGTACTCCTGCACGATGTACCACACGCCATTGAACTGCTGTGGGGGAGAGTTCCGAACAATGTTTGGATGCACCAGTAGAGAGGCGAGGCGAGCTTCGTCCAGAAACATGGCCACCATCGCGGGCCGAGCGGCGTACTCGGGCAGGATGCGCTTGATGACCACGTAGGGATCCCACTGCGCCTCGTTGTCCTTGGCGAGCATGATCTCGCTCATACCGCCCGCGGCCAGCCGTCGCAGCAGGGTGTACTGGCCAAAGGGCGTGCTCATAAGCCTCCGCTGTCAGAGTGCGCTCACCCGGGCGCCGTGGCAAGGAAGGTGCCTGACCAAGCGGGCGATCGCAGGGCCACAAGGCGTCAGTAGGTCACGCCGCAGACCTTCTGGTTCTTCAGATCCAGCGCTTTTTCCAGCGTGGACAGGAATTTGTCAGGGTCCGCAGCGTCCGCCGCCAGCAGTTGACCGTTGCCCGCTTTGGCCAGCGCGAATGAGAGCAGCTGCTGGGATGTGCCGCTGATGTCCACCACGTGCAGGCGGACGCCGAAGGGTTTGCCATCAGGGCTGCGCAGCACATTGCCACCGGGCACATTCGACGTGAACTGCTGCTCGCTGATGGGGTCGGGGATGCAGGAGGGTAGATCTGGGGTGAGCGGCGGCTGGATGGGGCAGTACAGCGGATCCAGGTTGTCGGTGACCGAAGCGTCGCACGCCTGCCCTTGGGGGAAGCAGATGTTGCACGGCGTGTTGGGCGCTCGGCAATGCCCCTTGTAGCAGACCGCACCGCCGACACAGTCCGCAGTGGACTCGCAGCCCAGACCAAAGGCCAGCCGCTTGGCCTGCACACGCGGCGACCGGAACTCCGACGGATCGCTGAACTGACCACCGTCCGTATACAGGATGATCGCGGTCTCCCGGCACGCTCGAGCCGGGTCGACACATTTGCCGCCCTGGCAGTTGTAGTTGGGATTGTCGCAGTCGGCGTCTGAGGCACATTTGCGACCGTCGATGATGACCCGATGACGAATGTATTCACTGACGTAGAACAGCGTATTGCCGATGGGCGTACCGCCGGTGGTGCGCAGCTCGGGATTGCTGCCCTTGACCTCGACGCCATCCATCCACAAGGCGATGGACTTCTTGGGGTCGTCGGTGACCTTGAGGGGGAAGTCCACACACAGCACCTGGCCGAGGCTGGACCAGTACCAGGAGTTATCCGCCGCGATCGTATGTTCGCCCTTGTCGCCCGAGATGGCGGGCCTGGCTTCGTACAGGCCGTTGTTGCAATTGGTCAGATTCGTCGAGGAGATCTGCGGGAAGCGAAACAGCGCCAGCCGCGAGTTCTTGTTGTTCAGCTTGGACAACGCCTTGCCGAATACCTGCTTGGACAGGCCCATCCTCGTGCAGGGATCCGAGGGCGACTCACATTTGGGCCACAAGGTCGGCTTGCAGGTCTTGCCGGGCAGCGGCTGGCCCATGGAGCCGGACGTATCGAAGACGATGATCAGGTTGTTGGCGATAGGCGTGCAGACGCCATCGCTGCAATGGTTGCCGGGAAAGCAGTAGCTCAGGTGCCAGCCATCACCCGCCGGCGTACACGTCGCCAACTTCATGCCCTCGCAATGGGCCTCCCCCGGACTGCACGACACGGGCGCGACATCCAGTTCGCCGCTCTGGGAATCGACGGCTGTCGCGGGCCCGGCGTCCGCGCCGTCATGCACGTCCAGTTCCACGCACGGCGGCGCCCTGGCCGGCGGAGGAACATCTCCGGCGACATCGTCAGCCGGCGTGGCACCGGCATCGCTGCCGGGTTCGACGCCATCGCCCTGCCCTTGCCCGATCTCGACCGTGTCCTCCTCCTCGACCTTCTGCTTGCGAACGCACGACGCAACCGACACGACCCCAAACAGGAGGACAAAGAGTCCAACCAGACGCCTATCGAACAATGTTCGATCGCGCCAGGGTGAGGCCATTTCTAAGTCCACTTTCTACTTCCACCAGACCACACGCAGGGTGCGCAACAAGGTCGGCTGAGCGCCGGCCGGATTGGGTGTCGCGGACGGCTTGGGGGCGTACGGTTGGCCGTCCACCCTGGCTTCATAACTCAGCATGCCGTCGCTGGATGCCTTGACGCCCTCGGTGATGTCCACCACCCACGGCACGACATCCTTGCCCGGGCACCAACCCGAGCGGCCATTGCGCCAGGCGTTGCTCTGGTTCGGCACCACGCCCTTGCCGGCCAGGTCGGAGCAGCCTGTGGTCGAGCCGGCCTCCGGATGACCCTTGCTGTAGGACTTGCCGCCGACGTTCAGGTGATGGCTGTGATCGCAGAAGATCGCGCAGTTCTTCGTCACCTGACCCCAGCCATGGCCGGTGATCAGGGCATGGAGTTCGGCCTTTTTCCAACCGTCGGGAGGCAGCAGTTTGGTGGGCTTGTGGCGGCTGTTGTAGGCCGCGTCAAACGGCTCGAACGTCGCGGCAGGATCGCCCCACAACAGCTGCGAAGCGAAGGGGCGCAACTTGTCGCCCTCCGCGGACAGTCGGAAGCGCAGGTCGATGATGAACTTCACATCGAAAGTATTGCCGCTCACCGTACGCTTCTGTGACGGCGTGAACAGGCGCAGTCGCCGTGTGCCGCCAGCGGACAGCAAGGCCAGCGCGGGCGTGATGTCGGTGATCCAACGACCCTCTGCGCCGCTCGCGACCGACCAACGCGCGATCTCCTGTTCACATGGTGTTTCGCCGTGAACCGGCGTGCTGGCCGAGGGCAGATCACAGAGGTGAAGCTGAATCATCTCGTGCATGCCGGCACAGTTTCGCCCACGATGCCCTTCGCAGGTGATGGACAGGTCCACGGCCAGGCGATTGAAGTCGGCCATCTCCGCCGCCGATGGAAAGTCCACGTAGCGGACCATCTCGCTGTAGGTCTTTTTGCCCTTGGTGAACGCGACTTCGGTGACGCTCTGCTTGGCCACCTGCGCGTCCCGGAAGACCTCGAAATCGAAGTGTCGGCCGAGGAAGGACAGGGTCGACAGCGACTGAATAGCCGCCGTGCCCGTCGGCGGCCACGCCACATTGCCGCATTCGCGCGTCTTCTGGCGGCGATCGATGGCGAAGCAGAATCGGCCCTGCTCCTCGCCCACCTGGCCCAGCCAGCCATCGGCGAACCCCTTGGCACCGACCTGCTCCCCCGGCATGGGCATGCGATCCAGCACGAAGTGAACCCGCTTGCGCCACTTGCGCCGGTCGGCTTTGGCCACCTTGGTCAGGGCATCGTCCCAGCGCGCCTTCATCTCCAGGACATGCGCTTCGTGATTGTCGGTCTTGTCCTCGTCTCGCATGGCGACGAAGAAGAAATGGGCATTGGCCGGCGCATTCTCGAGCAACGGCTCCAGGGGCGCCTTCCACATATTCTCCGTGTACGGATAGCCGCCCGAGCGCACGATGAAGAAGTAGGTGTAGTCGCCGGTCCAGCGCTCCTGAAAGGAATAGAATCCACGCGCTGTACGCACCTGGAAAGGGCCGGCCGTTTGGCGGGGTTCGGTTCCGTAGGGCCCCGCAGCGAAAGGGGTCGTCACCTTGGCGCCGATGTCCAGGCAGCCGACCAGCTCCTTGCAACCGATGGAGCTCTTCAGACAGGCGAAGTCCTTCGGCCTGGATTCGGCCTGCTCACAGATTTCCAGGCATTCTTCGGGCAACAGGTCCAGGTAGCAGCCAGCAAAGTCTCCACACCGCGCAGCGCAATCGGGCTCCGCGGCGTCCGGCTTGTCGATGGGGCCGCTATCGACCGTGCTGGGGGTGTCGACCGCAACGACGTCATCGGCGACCCCGGCATCGGCCGTGATATCGGGTTCCGTCTTCGGTTCGTCGTCTTCGCCGCCACCACAAGCGAGCAAGCCGGCCAGTCCAGCGACCACAATCCAACGTCCTTTCCCCATGCCCGACTCCCACGTTCGATCGGCTCCGAATCAGGGTACACCCAGCGTTGCCGGGCGGCCACTGTGGAGGCAGCGGGAGATGCGGTGGATCGGGACAGGAGCGACGTGGCGCTGTCTAGGGGCAGGGGTCCTTGGCTTTGACGTTCCAGCCGGCTGCATTGGCCATGCAGGCGTTGCTGTACGTAATCTGGTCGCAGCCGCAGACCTTCTTGAGTTCCTTGGTGCAGGCGCCCGGCATGGGCGTGCAGACACCCTTGCCTTCGCAGGCGCCGGCTACGGTCATGGCGCAGTAGTGATCGGCCGGGCACAGGATCGGCTTGACCGGGCCCAGCTTGCAGCCCTTGGCGTTGGGGTCAGGAATGCAGGCGCCCTTGTGCTTCAAGGCGACACCCGCCTTCTGACGTGCGCACGCATTCGGCCACGTCTTGCCGTCGCAGCCGCACTCCTCGTTGCCGCCCGCAGGGCAGGCCCCAGCCGGCGGAGCTGGCACGCAAACTCCCATGGCGTCGGCGACGCAGGAGTCGAATTCACAGATCTGGTTGGCCGGGCAGCCGATGCCGGCAATTCCGCCACAAGGCGCCTGCGGGCCGGTGCACGCGCCGCCCTTTTCGACCACCGCGCCGGCCATCTCGGCGGCGCAGAGGTTGCCGTAGGTCTTGCCATCACAGCCGCAGACGGGCGCGGCCACAGGCGGGCAGGCATTGGCCTTCTTCTGGCAGATTCCGGTCAACTTGCCGGCGCACACACCGACACCGACAACGCACTGCTCACCAGCGGGGCAGTTGGCGGTCTGCGATCCCTTGTCTGCGTCGAATGAGCAGGGCTTGTTGCCGCCGCCACCAGCGTCCGGCTTACCGCCACCGCCACCGGCGTCTGCATTGCCTCCACCGCCGCCGGCATCCGCGTTGCCGCCACCGCCACCAGCATCGGCGTTGCCGCCGCCCCCACCAGCATCCGCGTTCCCGCCACCGCCACCGGCATCCGCGTTCCCGCCGCCGCCACCGGTATCGGCGTTGCCACCGCCACCTGCGTCTACATTGCCGCCACCGCCACCGATATCCACCGCGCCGCCAGCGCCATCTGCGCCACCGCCGCCACCACCGGTGTCGCCGCTCACGACCCCATCCTGGTCGCCGCCGCCACCGCCAGCGCCATCCTGGCCGCCAGGCGGTGAACCCTTGCCCCCACATGACGCCAAAGCCAGGATCGAGAAAATGGCCAATGCGGTGCGCATCATGGTCGCCTCCAGGCGTGGACCCGGCGGATCCGGGTCGCTGTCGCCGGGTTATGAGCCCGGGCGGATCAAGCCAAGGATCACTGTAGTCTCGGGCCCCGACCCTGGCAAGGACTGATTGATCGGCCATAACCTGAGTCGTTTCCACGTGCTATGGAGTATGCCCGCGCTCGAGAGAACTCGTACACATGCGCCCGGCGTGCAATCAGAAATCCCTGATGCCCTGATGTCTCCCATTGTTTCAGAGCACTTGGAGGTGGGCCTCGGCAAAACTACGAGCACATCGCTGCGGCTTATGTGAAGGAGTATGACCAGCGGGACACAGTTCCAGATCAGTACATTTGCCGCCGAAATGCCGTCACGCAGGCAAGCTCGATCGGAGGCCACAGCCAAAGACTCCATGATCCTGCGCATTTTGGGACCGCCTCCCACGTTGCGTCCTCCGCTGGGGCCACCCCCTGCGAGGATTTCCTTGCAAATTGAGCGGATTCCTCTCAAAATCCTGCCACCTGAAGGCGACCACTATCCATTCATCTACTGGATAAACAGCTATCGGCCCTGGTGGCTGGCGGCGAGTTGCGCGTTCGGCCAACACCGCCGACGCGGCCATCGTCGACGCCCGCATCGTTGCTGAATCAGCCAAACAACAGCCTGTTATTCCTGCACTTTCAAATGGAGTCGCGGGTGCGTTTCGGTGGCGTGAAGGCAGTCGTATTGAAACCGCACCACGAGGTCCCAAGTGCTCGCGCGCGCGAACTACAACCGAGTCAAGGTCCCGTATCGGATGGGCTTTTGCCCATTTCGATGCACTGTGGGGCCTGAAGTCCTCACATGCGTTGTTTCCACGTGTTAACGAACAGTTGAAGATCCAGCTTCGGCCCGACACAATGCTATTTGCAATCATGTGGCTTGGTTCGCGCGCAAGCCACACCGGAAGACACCGGAAGTGCGTGCAACCAAAGAGGAACATGATTGCCAACCGCGAGGACTGACCATGCGTCGAAACTCCCTGCTTGCGATAGCTGTGCTGATACTGGCCTCTGCCTGCGGCCAAGACATCAGCGATCCGAAGGCCAATGCCGACATGGGTAGCGGCGGCGCCGACGAACAAGTCGGTGGCGTTGGCAATGGTGGCGGCTCCGGTCAGGCCACCGGCGACGAGACCGGTGGTGGCGCCGAGGATCCCGGCGGCGAACAGGGTCAGGCAGGCGTGCCGGGCACAGGCGACGAGACACCTGCTGAGGGCGCCGATGATCCGGTCGATCCTCCCGTGGCGCAGGTAGATTTCGAGGTCCCGGAAGACGGCAACGGCGTACTGGTCGACGACACGAATCCTGGCGGTGGCTCCGCTGGCGGCGGCTCCGGTGAAGGCGGCGGCTCCGGTGAAGGCGGCGGCTCCGGTGAAGGCGGCGGCTCCGGTGAAG
>CAYTLW010000160.1:0-15307 GCA_964438735.1 uncultured Enterobacteriaceae bacterium
AGGCTGGCGCCTGCGGCCCAGGCTGCCCATACGTGGTAGGGCGAGCATGTACGATCTTTCGCATCGAAAACCCCTTGCTCAGCAGCGGCCTCAAGCTGGGTCAACGGCTCTGCTACACCAGCGGCATGATGTACTTCATGTTCGGCTTGCCGCGGCTGGTCTTTCTGCTGGCGCCGCTGGCCTTCCTGGTCTTCGGGCGGCACATCTTCAACGCCACGCCGTTGATGGTGCTGGCCTACGCCATGCCCCACCTTGCCCACGCCATCATCACCAACTCCAAGATCCAGGGCCGCTTCCGGCACTCCTTCTGGGCCGAGGTCTATGAGACCGCCCTGGCCCCGTACATCCTGTTGCCCACCTGGCTGGCGCTCATCAACCCGGGTCTGGGCACCTTCAACGTCACCGCCAAGGGCGGACTGGTGGAGAAGGAACACTTCGACAAGACCATCGCTCGCCCCTACCTCTTTTTGCTGGTGCTCATCGGCGCGGGCATGGTCGCTGGCGCCGTGCGGCTGGGCCTGAGCCTGTCGGATTGGGATGTGCTGGCCATCAACCTGGGCTGGTCCATGTACAACTTTGTCGTGGTCGCGGCCACGGTGGCCGTGGCCTTCGAACGCAGACAGGTGCGCGAGTCCTGGCGAATCGACGCCCGGATCCCGGCGTTGTTGCGTCTGCCAGGGGGGCACGCTGCGATGTGCACCACCCGGGACATCTCCGCCGGCGGCGCGTCGGCGGTGCTCGAGGAGCCCATCGATATCGAAGCCGACGTGCCGCTGACGCTGACCTTGTTGATGGGTGACCAGGCCCTGCCCCTGCCCATTCGAGTGGTGAGCGCCAAGGGCAAGCTGTTGCGCGCACGCTTCGACGAGTTCACCGGTCAAGGCGAAGAGTGGAGCGCACGCGCGCTGTTCAGCCGCGCGGACGCCTGGATCGACTGGCGCGACGAAGGGCGTGACAAGCCGACGCGAGCGGCGTGGAGCCTGGCGGGCCACGCGATGAACGCGCTGCACAAGCTGGCGTTGGGCCGCAGCAAGCGCTGACGGCGGAAGGCGAAGATGAACAAGCCTCGGCAGCAGATCCGACGGGCGACCCGCTGCATGGTCGCGGCGCTGCTCGTGGGTGCGTTCGCCATGCCCGCGACCGCCGCCGGACAAGGCAAGCGCGACGCCGAGCCATGGATGCGCACGCCCCTGTTGCAGCTGGGCCTGACCGCCTCCCTGCGCCGTTACAGCACCGCGCCCCGATTGGATTTCGGCTTTCGAACCCGACGCGACCAGGTGCTGACCGGCGCCCGCCTCGAGCTGATCTTCGACGCCCAGAGCGAGCTGCCCGGCACGGTGAACGGCCTGGTGGTCTCCCTCAATGGCGAGGAGATCGACCGGGTGCCCCTGGCTGAGTTGAGCAACAGCCCGCGCCAGGTCGCCGTCGACGAGCGCCTGATCGGCGAGCGAAACACCCTGCGCGTGGCGCTGGCGCGGCCCGTGACCAGCGTCTGCGAGCCCCAGGTACCGCCCGGGACCTGGAAGGTGTTGGCCGGTGGCCACATCGACCGGCGCAGCACGCCGCTGCCGCTCCGCAATGACCTGGCCAATCTACCGCTGCCCTTTTACGACCCCGATTTTGACACCGAACCGGTGGTCGACGTGGTCATGCTCGGCGCCCCGCGCACGGCCGCCATCGCCAACGCCGCCCTCATCGCGGGCTGGATGGGCAAGGTCTCCAAGCTGGAGACCCGCTTCAACGTGACCTGGGGCAAACTGCCCGACCGCAGCGCCATCGTGCTCGGCGTGAGCGAGGATGTGGTCAAGGCCGGCCTCGGCAAGGCGGTGCAAGCGCCGACCCTGCGCGTGGTCGATCACCCGCGCTTCCCCAGGACCCATCGCAAGATCCTGGTGCTCACCGGCGCCACGCCAGGGCAGGTGCGGACCGCCGCCATCCACCTGGCTGCCGAGAAGGTGAAGCTGCGCGGGCCGGAGTTGACGTTGTCGACGGCCGAACCAGCCCTGACGTCGGGCCCGATTCGTGGCGGGCAGGGCTGGGCCCACACCGCCCGCCCGACGTCGCTCTCCGATGTGGTGGATCCGGCCACGTTGATCTTCTCCAGCGCCACCGGCGGCACCTTGCGGGTGCCCTTCCGCGTCGCACCGGACCTGTCCGTCTGGCCCGAAGACTGGATCCACATGGACCTGCAGTTGCGCCGCAAGGCTGCCGCCGGTCGCACGGCGCCTGCCCTGCACGTCGAGTTCAACGGCAAGTTCGTGCAGACCCTGCCGGCTGAAGCGGCCACCGGTGGCTGGGAGTCGGTGCCCCTACGCGTTCACCGGACCCACCTGCGCGGCTTCAACGAACTGCTGGTGCACGTGGACTTCACCGGCGCACCTCTGCCCTGCCTGCAGGGCGGCGGCAAGGCCCCGGCTACCAAGGCCCGGGTGGAACTGTCGCCGAAGAGTCTCCTGCACCTGCACGGATTCCCCTACATGGCGCCGGTGCCGGATCTGGAGCGCTTCATCTACGACGGCCACCCTTTTTCCCGCTGGCCTGATTTGCGGGAGACGGTGGCTGTATTGCCCGACTCGCCGCAGGCCGCGGACGTCTCGACGCTGCTGTCGACCGTGGCCCACCTGGCGACCATCACGGGCTCGGTTGGCGAGCGCTTGCGCGTGGCGATGGCGTCGGAGATCGCTGTGCAACGCCCCCTGGATCGCGACATTCTCATCGTTGGCGGACCGGCCAGAAATGGCCTGCTGGCCGCCTGGCTGCCGAATTCCCCCCTGCGCCAGGGCAGCGGAATTCGGGCCCGGGGCGCCACCGGCCTGTCCTGGCTGCGCATCCTGTTGGAGGGGCGCTGGCCCGGTCGCGAGGTCCATCTCGCCGATAAGTGGCTACGGCGTGCCGACAACGCGGGCATCGTGGTTGGATTCGAGCAGCCCACAGGGGTGCAACGCACGGTCATCGCCATGATGGGCGCCGCGCCGCGCAACATCCCGAACATCTCCCGGCTGCAGGGTGTCGCCGACAGTCGCTATCCCCATGGCGACCTGATGGTGATCGATGGCGAGCGACGGGCCATCTTCCGCCTGCTGCCCCAGTCGGCCCACGGTGATGCCTCCACGTTGCTGCGCATTCGCTGGTACCTGGCCCACCACTGGCTGGTGGTGTTGCTGGCCGTGCTTTTGCTGGCCGGCCTGGTGGCCAATCGCGCGCATCTGGCACTGCTGCGCAAAGAGCGTGAGCGCGAGATGTCACGAGGCGGGCCGTGATGCCCGCGCGGCGATCGATGGCGACGCTCTGTGTCGCCTTCTTCGGTGCGGCCTGTGGCGCGGCCAGCGCCAATGCCACGCCCCCATCCACTGCCCCAGCCCCGCCGGACCATGCGTCTGCGGCTCCCGCTGGGACGCCGCAGGCGCCTTCCCTTGCGCCGGAGGTGCGCAAGCCAGCCGTTCCCGCGGTGGAACCCAAGCCAGTGTCCTTGCGACCGACCGTGGCCTGCAGCAGGGCGCCCTGGCCGGAGTTCAAGTCCTACGCCGGCCACTTCATCGCCGCCGATGGTCGCGTCGTCGACCACACCGATCATGCCCGCTCGACGTCCGAGGGTCAGGCCTATGGCCTCTTCCTGGCCCTTGTGGCCAACGACCGCAAGCGCTTCAAGCGCATCCTGCGCTGGACCGCCAACAACCTGGCTCGCGGGCGACTCGACAAGAACCTCCCCGCCTGGCTGTGGGGACGCTCCAAGAAGGGCAAGTGGGGCGTGTTGGATCGCAACGCGGCTTCCGACGCGGATCTGTGGATGGCCTATGCGCTGCTGGAGGCCCGCCGGCTGTGGCGGGTACGTCGATATGGCCGCCTCGGCCGCGCGCTGCTCGCCCAGGTCGCCGCCAAAGAGGTGGTCACGATGCCCGGACTGGGCCGCGTGCTCATGCCGGCGCCAGTGGGTTTCGTAGTCGACAAGGACAAGCGCTGGCGCCTCAATCCGAGCTACGTTCCGCTGCAACTGCTGCGGCGCTTCGAGGCCGTGGATGCCAAGGGTCCTTGGGCGGATATCGCAGCCAGCAGCGCCCGACTGCTGACCGAGACGGCGCCTTCCGGCCTGGCCCCCGACTGGGTCGACTGGCAGGCGAAGAAGGGCTGGGTATCGGCCGGCAAGAAACGAAATGTGGCGGGCTACGACGCCATCCGCACCTATCTCTGGGCCGGCATGTTGCACGCTGAGGAGCCCATGCGCTCGACCCTCGACGACGCGCTCGGCGGAATGCTGGAGTTTTACAACAAGTACGGATGGTTGCCGGAGCGTTCGCCAGTTGGCCGGGCGCTGCCAATCGGCTCCCGCGCCCCCGTTGGCTACTACGCCTGCGTCCTGCCTATGGCTATGGCCCGGGGAGATGCCAAAGCCGCCCGCTCGCTACAAGCCAGGATCGTCGCGTCCGTACGCGATGGCCACTTCGGCGAACCGGCCACATACTATGACCAGAACCTCGTGCTTTTCGGCCTCGGCTGGGCACGGGGGCGTTACGCTTTTGGCGCTGATGGTCGCCTGTTGACGGCATGGAGGAAGGGATGCAGCGCGCGTTGATCGTCGCGATTGTGTGCGTCCTGTTGGGCAGCGTCTGCGCGCCGCGGCGCGCGCAGGCTTCGTCGCCCGCGGTCAAGAAGCTCGTCGAGAAGGCCACCTGGTGGCAGAAAAAAGGCCGCGCCGACCGGGCCGCAGAAGCCTGGGGCAAAGTGTTGCGGAGCGAGCCGAAGCATGCGCGCGCGCTCATCGCCCTGGGCACCCTGGCGGCTCGGCGCGGCGATACCAAGACGGCCGAGAAATACGTCGCCCGCCTGCGTCGTGGTCACCCCGGGCACCCAGGCATCACCTCGTTGCGGCGCATGATTTCGGTGGGCTCGAGCTATGATTCCCTGCTGAAACAGGCCCGCGGTCACGTACGGGGCGGTCGCTTGAAGCAGGCCGTGTCGACCTACGATCGGGCGTTCGGCGACGGCGGGCCACCGCCGCGGCTGGCGCTGGAATATTGGCAGACCCTGGGCGGCATCGATGGTCGCTGGGATGAAGCCCGCCGCGGCCTGGCGGGGCTGGTGCGCCGTTGGCCCAATCGGGTCGACTTCAAGCTCGCTGCGGGCCAGCACCTGACCTACCGGGAGTCCCATCGCCGCGATGGCATCGCGCAGCTGCTCGCCCTGGTCGGCCACTCCGTCGCCGGTAACGACGCCCGCAGGAGCGTGCGGAAGGCCCTGCTCTGGTTGCGCGCCAAGCCGTCGGATAAACCGCTCTACGATCGCTACACCTCCCTGGTGGGGCCAGATCCGGCGCTGAAGCAGCGGCTGCCCAAGCCGAAGGTCACCGTGCGCAAGACCGACCGCGTCAAAGCCGGCTACGAGGCGCTGAACGAGCGCAAGTTAGAACGCGCCCAGAAGCTGTTCCGGGCCGAATCACGGCGGGCGGCGCGCAATCCCGATGTGCTGGTCGGCCTGGCGACCGTGGCGTTGCAGCGCAAGGACTTCGCGCGCGCCCAGGAGCTGCTGACCCAGGTGAGCAAGCTGGCCCCGGACAGGCCGCAGATCTGGCAGCGATCGCTCAAGAGCGCTTCCTTCTGGGCGCAAATGCACAAGGCGGCCGAGCTGCGCAAGAAGCCGGCCACCCGCGCCAAAGCCCTGGCCCTGTATCGAAGGGCCCGCGAGGCGTCGCCCGAGGAGGCGTCTCATGCCGACCTGGAGATCGCCAGCCTGCACGCCGAGGCCGGCCGCTACGAGGAGTCGAAGCTGCTCTACGAGTCGCTGCTACGCGCCGATCCGGACCATGTGGGTGCGCTCATCGGGCTCATCAACATCCTGCTGCAGCGAGGCAAACGCGCCGAGGCCATCGCCCTGAACCGCCGCGTCCGCGAACTGGCGCCCGAACGGGCCTTGAATGAGGCCACGCTGCGCTCTGAGTTGCTCCGCAAGCAGGCGGAGCTGGCGAGCAAGGGCGGGCAACCGGAACGGGCGTACAGCCTGCTCCTGCGAGCCGTGGAGGCGTCGCCCAAGAGCAAGTGGGCGCGCCTGAACCTCGTCTATGTGCTGCTGTCGCTCAACCGGATTCCGCACGCGCGCAAGGCGGCCGACAAGCTGCTGGCCATCGCCCCCATGATGGTCGAAGCGCGCACGGCCAAGGCTCGGGTGCTGCTGGCCGCGGGGCAGCGGCAGGCGGCCCTGGACGAGCTGCAGACCATCGCCCGAGGGCGGCTGGACGAGGATGGCATTCGCCTGCGTCGACGCATCCTGGTCGAGGTGGAGGCCCGGCGGGCCCTGGCGCCCGCACTTCGCGGCAAACGTATGCAGGCGCGACACCAGCTGATGCAGCTGGAGCTGAAGGTGCAGGACGATCCGGAGATGATGGCCTACGTGGCCACCGTCTGGGCCGACCTGGGCCGGCAGGAGCACGCCCTGGGCCTGATGAACAAGGCCATCGCCCAGATGGAGAAGCCGCCACCGGGCGCCATGCTGCAGTACGCCTCGGTCCTGCTGCGCGCGGGCAAGGACGCCGAGTTCCTGGTCGTGGTCAATGAGCTGGCCGAGACCGCGGGTTTGAGCGGCAAGGCAGCGGTCGACCTGGGCCGGCTGCGGGTGGCTTTCGGCGTGCGCCGGGCCGACAAGTTGCGCGAGCAGGGCCACTACACCCGCGCGCTGAACTTCCTGGCGCCCCTGCTGAGGGCCTATCCCAAGGACAAGGGCCTGCTGACCGCCCTGGCACGGCTCTTCTTCGACAAGGGCCACTTCGCCGAGGCGCGGGCCATCTATGAGCGCGTATTGAAGGCGTCGCCCGACAACGCCGAAGCGCGCTGGGGCGCTGTGCAGACGGCCTCTTCGCAGCATCGCAACGCGGACGCCAAGCGCTTGGCGAACCAGGGCATCAAGCGCCAGCCGAAGAATCCACGCACCCACCTCATCAAGGCCCGCCTGCACCTGCTGGACGGTGAAGATGGCGACGCCATGAAGGCGCTTCAACGGGCCCTGGCCCTGGCCGAACGGGCCCACCTCTCACACACCGACAAGAAGGTGGCCAGCTCGGCGCTGACCGCCGGCCGCAAGTCGCCCTTGTCCGCGGCGAGCAGCACGGAGGCCATGTTGTTGGCCGCGCAATCCAAGTTCGTCAGCGGCGCCAAGCGCGAGGCCGCAGGCGGCATGACCCTGTCGGTGCAGCGGGAGATCCGACAGGAGATCGACAACCTGGAGAGTCGCTATCACGTCGATGTGACCACCGACATGAAGATCCGTCGGCGCAATGGGGAGACGGGCCTGGGCGAGTTGACCGAGTTCCGCGTGCCCATCCAGCTGAACCTGCCTATCGGCTATCGCGGCTGGCTGGGCTTCCGCGCCACCCCCGTGCTGGTCGATGCCGGCCTGGCGGCCCTGGACCAGGCTGGCGTGGCGCAAAGATACGGCAGCCTGGGCGCCGAGGTGGCCGCCGGCGAGGCGTCTCCTGTGGCGCAATCGGCTACAGGGGTCGAGGTGGGGCTGAGCTATCGCAGCAAGGGCCTGACCGCCGATCTGGGCAGCACGCCGCTGGGTTTCCTCATTCAGAACGTGGTCGGCGGCCTGAAGTGGCGCAGCCGTTTCGGTCCCTTTGGGCTCTCCCTGGGCGCCCATCGCCGGGCGGTGAGCGACAGCCTGCTGTCCTATTCGGGGCTCAAAGATCCGCGCAGCAACAAGATTTGGGGCGGGGTGGTGCGGCAGGGGCTGCGCGCCGATGCGGCTTATGGCAGCGACGCAGTGGTCTACTGGATCTACGGCGAGCTGGACGCCCTGGTCGGCCTGGAGACCCAGGACAATACCCGCGTGGCCGCCGGGGCCGGCACCGAGTGGAAGCTGCACGACTGGAATAACAACTCCTTCACCACAGGGCTGGCCGTGTCCTACATGTCCTATAGCCACAACCTGCGTAACTTCACGCTGGGTCATGGCGGCTACTTCAGCCCGCAGAGTTTCATCCATGTGGGCGTGCCCTTTATCTGGCGGGGGGCGATGAAGCGTCTGCGTTGGGAGGTGCTCGGCAAGGCGGGAATCAACTTCTTCAACGAGTCGGCCATCGCCTACTATCCCACCGACCAGGGGCTGCAGAACCAGATCGACCAGATCGTCGACGGCGACGGCAAGCCGGTGACGTCGTCTTATGCGGACTACTCGTCGCTGGCCTTCGCGCTCGACACCGAGGGCAGGCTGGCCTATCGCCTGGCGGGGCCCTTCGAGGCTGGTCTGTTGTTGAGCATCCACACCGCGGATGACTATCGTGAACTCATCGGCGCGATCTATGTTCGTTTCGACTTCCAGGCGAGGGCCCGCGCGGGCGCACCGCCGCTGCGAATGCGCAGGTTTTAGGCGTTGATGGGCGCTGAACGTCTCGGGGGAGGCATGGAGATGCGTTGCACCGCCGTCATCGTCGCCGCGCTCGGCACGTTCGCCTTCTGTGGCGTTGCGTGTTCGAACGTTAACGATGGCGGCACGGTCATCGGTGCGGACGCCGCTGATGCCACCAGCGGGGGCGAGGATACGACGACCGCCGGCTGCCACGCGCTGAGCAAGCGGCCGCGCGGCGCCTGCTGTGGTGCCGGCACATTCTTCGATCACGAGACCAAGGCCTGCCAGCCAGTAGGCCCTTGGGGTTGCGGCCAGGTGATCCCAGGCGACGCCGCGGACTGCCTGCCGCGCTGGTGTCGGGTTGGACGAGATGGCGACGGCGCTACTTGTGCCCTGGGCAGCGACGGCTGCGACCTGAACGGAACGCTCTGCACATCGGAGTCCGCCGCGACCTCCCAGGGTTGTCCGGCGGGAACCTGGCCGCCCGGCGCCTTGACCGGCCAGGCGAAACCGGCCTGCATCGCCGCCGGTCTGCCGGCACAGGCCACAGGCACCTCCATGGATCCCTACGGGTTGCCCAAGTTGCCGCCGGTGATCCACCCCGTTGGCGCGCCCAACGACAACTCGCTGCCATCGGTCTTCGACACCCGCTTCTGTCGCGACAAGAAGACGCTGCGCGTACGCATGTGCAGCGTGGTGGAGGCCGGCTGCGGACCGGGCCGAATGCCCCTACCCAAAAGCCAGGATGAGTGCACCGACGTGGGCGTTCCCTGGGTCTGCCCGCCGGGTTTCGAGCCCGATTCGGAGGCCAAACAGCAGGGCGTGCTCAAGCCCTGTCTGCCGGATCCCGGCTACTGCCCGGAGGACCCCTTCGGCGGCGTCAAGGAGGCGTTCGGCACGCTCTTCGTCAACGGCAAGGCGCCCCTGGGCGGCAACGGCAGCAAGAAGAAGCCGCTACGCAAGATTCAGGACGCGGTGGACAAGGCCAAACCCGGCGCGGTGATCGCCGTCGCCGCGGGCGTCTACAAGGAAGCGGTCGTGCTGGAGAAGCCCCTGACCATCAAGGGTCGTTGCGCCCACATGGTGACCATCGACGGCGGCGCGCTCGCGCCTTCAGTGCTTATCAAGGGCGCCCAGAGCGCCGGCGCGGCCCGGATCGAGAATGTCACGATCCGTGGCGGCGCGCCCGGCATGGACGCGGTCGGGCCATTGCGCGCCGAACTGGTGGGTAGCTGGCTGAAGCAATCCCAGGGCGCCGGTGCGTTTGCCCAGGCCGACGCCGATCTGCTGATCGAAAACTCCGTGGTCAGCGGGCACCTGGGCGGCAAGTTCGGCCCCGGCACCGGCGTCACGGCGCAGTATGGCGCCAAGGTGGTCATTCGCTGGACGCGCATCAGCGGCAACAACGAGGCCGGCATCTTCGTCACTGGACAGGGCAGCAAGGTGGAGCTGGAGCAGGCGCTGGTGGACCAGACCCTCGGCGGCGGCAACAAGCTGGCCGGCGGCACCGGGCTGTTCATCGCCGCCGGCGCGGTCGTCAAAATGCATTCGGTTCGCCTGTCCCATAATCGGGGTTTTGGCGTGCACGTTTCGGACCCCTCTTCACGCGTCGAGGCCATCGGGCTGGTGGTGGATGGTACCCTGCCGCAGTCGTCGAGCAAGGCGTTGGGGCTGGGCATCATGGTCGAGCTCGGCGCCCGCGTCGACGGCCATGGTGTGCGCCTGTCCGGCAACGCGGACGCAGGGTTGCGGGCCAGCAACCTGGAGACCGTCATCCGCATCGACGGCCTGCTCGTGGACGGCACCATCCCGGCGCAGCATACCCAGCGCGAGGGCAATGGCATTCGCATTGATGGCGGCCCCGACGTGCAGATCTACAGCGTGCGCCTGAGCGGCAATCACACCGCCGGGCTGCTGGTTCGCGACAAGGCGACCAGGCTGGACATCGATGGGCTGACCATCGACAACACCCTGCCCGATACCGACCAGCAGGTCAGCGGCTACGGGCTGGTCGCCCAGTGGGGAGCGCAGGCCAAGATCGTCAATGCGCGCCTGTCGCGCAACCACGTGGTCGCAGTGCAGGCGCGCGGCAAGGGCACGGTGCTCGACCTGGCCAAGGCGCTCATCGAGGGCACGCAATCCAGGGCCAGCGACGACCGCTTCGGCCTCGGCGTCGAGGCGGGCAGCGGCGCGACGATCCACCTCAGCGACAGTCGCGTCTCCGGCAACCGCAGCGCCGGCATCTACGTGGTCTCCACCGATACCCGCCTGGTGGCCCGCAACGTGCTGGTCGACGGCACCTTGGCGCAGAAATCCGACAAGCTCGCCGGCGTCGGCGTGGACGTGCGCGAAGATGGCTCGGCGGTGCTCATCGGCTGCCGCCTGACGCGCAATCACACGCTCGGCCTGAACGCCCGCGGTGAAGGCACCGACGTGGTGGTCCTGGGCAGCCTCATCGACCGCACAAACGGTCAGAAGAGCTCCGGCCGCTTCGGTCTGGGCGTCCAGTCTGCGTTTGGTGCGTCCATGATCCTGTTGGGCAGCAAGGTGGCCCATAACAGCCTCGCCGGCGTGCTCGCCAGGGGCGACAACGGCACCGTCCTGCACGCCTACGGCACGGTGGTGTCCGACACGCTCGTCGACCCGGTGCATCACGTGGGCGGGCAAGGCGTGTACATCACCGACTCGGCGACGGATGTGCAGCTGTTTTCGGTGGTCGCCAGGGACAACCACACCGCCGGCATCGACCTGCACGCCGGCGCCGCCAAGCTGCACGACTGCATCTCCATCGACAGCAAGGCCGTGGAATACGTCGGCTCGGCGCCCAAGGGCACGTTCGGCAAGCGCAAGTCGCTCTTCGCCGACGGCATCGTGGTGCACGAAGCCGACGGCACCGTGTTGCGGCGATGCGCGGTGAGCGGCGCGGCCCGGGCGGCCATGCTGATCAACCACAGCAACGAGGTGCAGGTGGAGGGCTCCTACCTCGCCCACGCGCCCATGGGACTGGTCAGCCAGCACAGCGATGTGGCCAGCAAGACGGCCGCCTTCTTCACCGTCGGCACGCCGCAGACCAGCAATAAGGGGTTGTGGTTGCCCGAAAAGCCCGACCTGGACGAAATGAAGACCTCAGACGGTCCGGGCGGGCTCTGAGGCCCTGCCATCAGCTGTCTGACTGTTGTTTGCCTGCCAGGCCATGGGTGAACGCCAGGCTGATGAAGCCGGCCACGCTCAGCCAGGGTCGCTCCACGAAGGGCATCACCTGCCGCTCGGGCAACAGCGCGTCGGGCTGAGCGGTGGGCGGTGGCATCAGCTCGCCTCGGTAGCCGGTCGCTTGGGCAGCTTGCGCATGAAGCGCATGGTGGCCACCGGTTCGGCAGCGATGGCCGCCATCAGGCCGCCCATCATGGCGCCGATGACGCCCACGCTGGTGACCTCGCTGCCGGCGAAGTACAGCCCCTTGATGGGGCTCGCCGGGCGAAGGGCATCGACCGCGAAGCGCTCCGGAGTCGGCTCGATGCCGTAGATGGAGCCGCGCATGGGCCGGCAGAAGTTGTCGGTCGACAGGGGCGTGGACAGCTCCACGTAATCCACCATGTCGCGCAGACCGGGCATACGGGTCAGGAACTGCTCGAGCAGCACCGCCTGCATCTTGTCCTTGAAGGTGTCGTAGTCGTCGCCGCGTTTGCGCCAGGTGGTGTCGCGCCAGGGCTCGAAGGTCTCCCAGGGCACGAAGGTGACCACCTCGCCTGTGTGGCGCACTTCGGGGCCGGGATCGTGGTTGGGATCCTTCAATGACGGAAAGCTGCAATACAGGATGTCGGCGGTGCTCAGGTTGTCCGGATCGGAGACATCCCAGGCGTCGAAATCCAGGCTCCAGGTGTCGTAGAACCACTTGTTGGCGGAGCCAGCGCCGGCGGTGCGGATGTCGCCCTTGAAGCCGATGTACAGGCAGACATGGGCCGACGCGGGCCGCAACGCGACCACTTCCTTCGCCCAGCCCTGCTCGCGCACGGACTCGGGCAGGAGCCGACGCACGGTGGACTGCACGCCCGCCGCGCTGATGATTTGCGGGGCCCGATACTCGGTGCCATCGGCCAGGCGCACACCCACAGCCTTCTTGCCGGAAAGCAGGATCTCGTCCACGTCGGCCATGGTCACCGTCCAGCCGCCAGCGTCGGCCACCGGCTGCAGCAGATGCTCGGCGATGGCCCCGGAGCCATCCACCGGGTAGTAGCCGCCATGCCAGAAGTGCTTGACGACCAGCGCTTGCATGACCCAGGACGAACGCGACGGCAACGAGCCGTAATAGCCCCACTGGGCGGCGAAGACCGTCTGCAGCTGCGGGTTGTCAGTCAGCTCGGTGATGACGTCCAACGTCGTGCGGCTGAAGTCCACCTCGCCCGAGCGCCCCGGCAGCAGGCCGGCCAGAAAGCCCAGCTTGCGCGGCAGCGAACGGCCCATGTAGTAGCTCTGCATCGCCCGGCAGGTCTCGCGGACCAGGTTGAGATAGCCGTCGATGGCGGCCTCTTCGTCGGGGAATGCGTCCAGCAGGTTGGCGCGGAAGGCGTCCCGGCTGTCGGGGAAGTCGATGCGCCTGCCCTCGGGAAAGTAGAACTCGTCGTAGGCCTCGCCCAGCGATGCCCACTTCAGCTTGCCGTCGGTGAGCGCGTGCAGCACCCGGCCTGGCTGGCTGCGCAGGGTGACCTCGCCGACGGCGTGCACGCCCACATCCCAGATGTAGCCCTTGCGCTTGAAGGTGTGGGTGAAGCCGCCGGGAACATAATGTTGCTCGAGGACCAGCACCTTCTTGCCCTGGCGGGCCAGCAGCGCCGCGGCGGTCATGCCGCCCATGCCGGAGCCGATGACGATGGTGTCGTATTTCACGCCTTCGGGCGCCCGGCGGCTCCAAGGCAGGGTGGGGCGCTTCGACTTCTTGGGCTCGTTCATCTTGCACCTGTGCGGCTTGTGATGGCTGGAGGAGTTGTGCGTCGCGGCGTGGTTGTACCCGATGGTCCGGTAAACGTCCCGCACAACTCGGCCAAGCTGTGGCGTGCAAAGGTACTTGGCGGATCTCCGGGCCTTGCACCCATGCAAATCCGCCGCGCATGCCGTGCACGCACGCGTTGGGGGGCTTCCATGCAGTGGCGCCCCCTTGCACACTGGAATGCAGGCGATACCCTCCGCGCCCCGCCTGGCCCCCGCGGCCACAACTGCGAGACCCCATGGTCCCCCTGCATCCCCAGCCCCCGCGAGCCCGCTCAGCGGCCGCGGCTGTGGCGCTGTGTCTGCTCCTCTTCGCCGGTGAAGCCCTGGCCCAGCCGGTCACGCCGGGCAGCGCCGCGGCCACGGCGGGGACCCGCTCCCGCTGGGCCGGCTCCGTGCTCACCTACCGCAACGTCGCCAACGCCATCGGCCTGCAGAAGGACGTCGAGCCCACCTGGGAGCCCATGTACGCCATGTCCCTGGTGGCGGCGCCGCGCTTCCGCATCGCCAAGGGGCTCGGCATCGCGGTGCTCGCCCAGGCCACACGCGAAATCACCGACAACGACTGGACCACCGAGCGCGGTGAGATCTGGCTGGCCGACACCTTCGCCACCCTGAACATGTCGGCGCCCCGCCTCGACCTGCTGGCGACCACGGTCGGCGCTCACCTGCGCCTGCGCCTGCCCACCAGCAAGGCGTCCCTCGCGCGCACCATGCGGGTCGGCACCTTCGTCGGTGTGAACACCACCACAGCCGGCAGCTTCGACCTCTTCGGCCTCAAGCAGACCCTCGCCCTGCAGCTCATCGGCCGACTGGGCTACCTCTGGCATCGCTATACCGAAGCGAGTCTCGACGAGCCCTGGCTCGGCGGCTGCGCGGACCTGCCCGGCGGCTGCATGCGATTTTCCCACAGCGGCCTTCGCAACACAGAGTGGCAGACGCAACTCATGGGCGCGTTCAACTGGCAGCTGCATCCGACCTTCGGCCTGGCCGTGCAGGCGGGCGCATTCCTCGATCGTCTGCACCCCCTGGCCGACGCCACCACCAGCGCCGGCGCCATCGCCGTGCCCGTCGATCCCACCGACCCCAACACCCGCGGCCTCGCCTTCTACGTTATCGCCGCGACATGGCAGCCCATCTCCACGCTGGCCGTCTCGTTTGGCAGCGAGACCGTGCACAACCAGCTGCGGCCCGATTCAACCTATCGGCGCCCCTTCTTCAATCGATCGACCACCTTGTTTGTTGGCCTGAGCTTGTTCCCCAGCGCCCTCTTCGCCGGGTCCTGAGCCAGGGAGGCTATTTCATGAAGCGCATCATCTCGCAGATCAGCCATCCGATCGCCAAAGCCCTGGTGACCGCCCTCGCCGTCAGCCTGCTCGTCGGCGCCTGCGCCGAGCAGCGCGACCCCATCGATCGCGTGCAGCCCAACGCCCTGGCCAAGTCGAGCTTCGACGGTCGCTGGTACTACCAGCGCACTGTGGTCGACGTGCCGGCGGCCAACGGCTTCACCTTCGTCGGCAATACGGACCATAGCGGCCTGCAGATCGCCCGCTTCGACATTCAAGAGGACACCCTCTACGTGCGCCGGGATATCGAGCTCATCAAGAGTGGCGACCTCAAAGAAGAGAAGGGCGACGCCTATGAGGGCGAGGTCATCGCGGCCTTCCGCATCATCAAACACTTCGACATCCGCCACGCCTACAACCCGACCACGGGCGAAGAGCTGAACATCCTCGAGGAGAACAGCGTCGACCGACCCTGGTACGAGCGCGACTACGTGCGCGTGGACTGGTCCAACAACCAGGTGCACAACTACCAGCTCGACTTCGAGCGCGAGTCCATCGAGTCGGTGCCCTACTGGGTTCAGGACACCAACCCCGACGGCACACGCAACCCCGACGCGCCGCTCTTCGAGGAGGACGGCAGCTACTTCGACATCACCAGCCGCATCTTCGCCAAGGCGGGCACCATCGAGTACCCGCCCTACGGC
>CAYTLW010000161.1:0-15137 GCA_964438735.1 uncultured Enterobacteriaceae bacterium
GGCCGCGCCGCGCACGTGGGCCCCGGCGGGGGGTGCGGAACCCAGCCCCCCGTCGGCTCGCTCCGCTCGCCCCGTGTCCGTGACCGTGTCTGTGCCCGTGACCGTGTCTGTAACCGTGCCCGTGTCCGGGACCGTACCCGCATCCGACACGGCGCCCGTGTCTGCGACCGCATCCGGACCCGTGGTGGCATCTGCGCCGGATTGGTCATCCCCTGCCTGGTCGGCAGCGCTCGTGCCGGCGTCTGTGGCGCCGGTGCTCGCCGGATCGGAGCAGGCCATGGCGACGGCGGCAACAAGCAACAGAATCGATATGCGGGCAACGAATCTCACGGCGATTCCCTCCTGGACGACAGCGACTGCATACAGAGCATCCACCGCCCAAGGCAAGCGCCTCGCCGCATGTGGCCTGCATCGATTCGAAAGCGCGCTCAATCGCCGAGTTTGCCCATCCCCCGCAACACCTTCTCCGGCGTGATCGGCAGGTCGCGCACACGTACGCCCACGGCCATATCGACCGCATCGGCGATGGCGGGCGCGGTGGGACTCACCAGGCCCTCGCCGACCTCCTTGGCGCCAAATGGCCCTTCCGGATCGGCGGTGATGACCTCTACCGACTCGCTAGGGGGCATGTCTTCGGCGGCGGGCATCTTGTAGTCCAGCAGGGTCGTGTTGACGGTACGGGCGCCGTCCATGACCAGCTCTTCGCTGAGCGCGTAGCCCAGACCCATGTGGATCGAACCTTCGAGCTGCCCTTCCACAGCCAGGGGGTTGATGGGCACGCCGCAGTCATGGGCGGTGTACATCTGCTGGACAGTCACCAGCCCGGTCTCAGAATCCACCGCCACCTCCGCCACCTGGGCGCCGAAGGAGAAGGTGGGGGTGACCAGGCCCTTGTTACGCGGGGTGTAGAAGCCGTACGCAGTCAACGGTTCACCGCGGCGGGCGCGCAGGGCCTTGTAGACGCAGTCGCCGAAGGCCATGCCACGCTTGGGTTTGGCGCGCACGAAGACGCGGTTGTCGGCGAAGGCGATGTCGTGAATCTGGTTCAGGTCGTACTCGGCGAAGGCGACGCCGGCGAGCATGTCCTTGATCTTGGCCGCCGCGTCGCGCACGGCGTTGCCCACCATCAAGGTCACGCGGCTGCCCCAGGTGCCCAGGTCGGCCTTGGGGGTGTGGGCCGTATCGGCGGCGGTCAGGCGGATCTTGTCGATGTCGATGCCCAGCTCGGCGGCCAGGATCTGACGCAGCACCGTGTCACTTCCCTGGCCGATATCGGTGGCCATGGTCAACAGGTGAGCGGTGCCATCGTGGAAGACCCGCACCTCGCACGACGAGAAGTGATACTTGGTGTCAAACCAATTGAAGACACCCCCGCTGATGAAGGAGTAGCCCGCCACGCCAAGGCCGCGGCCGGGCGTTGCATTGGCCCGCTTTTCGGCCCAGCCGCTCATCTCCCGGACCTGTTCCAGGCACTCGATGAAGCCGCAGGAGCGCACCATGGCCACGCCCGGAATGACGTCGCCCGCTTGCTGCGCGTTGCGGATGCGCAGGTCGATGGGGTCCATGTCCAGCGCGACGGCGGCCACGTTCATCTGGCTCTCACCGGCAAAAAGGGCCTGTGGCGCCCCGAAGCCACGCATGGCCGAGGCCGGCGGCTTGTTGGTGTAGACGTAGCGGCCGCGGTATCGATAGGCGGGGATGCGGTAGAGCATGGCGCCGAAGTTGCCGCATAGGAACGCGGCGGTGGCGCCCATGGCGTTGTAGGCGCCGCCATCGAGCAACACGTCCAGCTCTCGGGCCAGGATCTGGCCATCGGCCGCGAACGCCGTGCGACAGCGCAGGGTCATGGCGTGGCGGCGTCGACCGAAAGCCAGCTCGTCGTGACGGCTCAGGGTGAACTTCACCGGCCGGCCCGTGCGCATGGCCATGGCGGCCGCGGCGACGTCCCAGGGACGCAGCTCCATCTTGCCGCCGAAGCCGCCGCCGACCTTGAGTTTGACCACCCGCACGTCATTCTCGGCCAGGCCCAGGGTGCTCGCCAGCAGACATTGCACGATGTAGGGCGTCTGGGTGCTGGTCCACAGGGTCACGCGCCGGCCCTCGTCCATGGCCGCCACCGTGCTGCAGGGCTCCAGGTAGCCGTGGCTCACCGGCTGGACCTGGAAGGTGTCGGACTGTACGTGCGCGGCCCGCTCGAAGGCGCCGTCCACGTCGCCGTAGTCGATCTCGCGGACCAGGCTCAAGTTGTCGGGGCGGTGGTCGTGCAGGGTGGGCGCGCCCTCGGCGAGCGCATCCTCTACCGACAGCGCCACGGGCAACAGCTCGTATTGCACCTCGATGAGCGCGCAGGCGGCCTCGGCGGTGGCGCGATCCAGCGCGCATACGGCGGCCACCTCGTCGCCGATGAAACGCACGCGGTCGGTGGCCAGAGCGGTCTCGTCCTGCAGGTCCGGCACAAGGCGCCAGTTGCCATACTTTACCGGCAGCAGGTCGGCGCCCGTGAGCACGTCCTTGACGCCGGGCAGGGCGCGCGCTTTGGCGGTATCGATCGCGACGATGCGCGCGTGGGCGTGGGGGCTGCGCAACAGGGCACCGTGCAGCATGCCGGGCATCTTCAAGTCGTCGGTATAGACCGCGCGACCGGTCACTTTTTCGCGCGAATCCAGGCGAGGCGTCGGTCGGCCGATGATGGCGGGCGCAGGTGGCGTCTTCATGAGGCACCTCCGCGGGCCATAGCCAGGGCGCCGGTGAGGGCCCTCCGCGTGAGCACGCCCACCACCATTCGACGCCAGGCGGCGCTGGCGCGCACGTCGTCGATGGGTCTGGCGGTCGCCATGCAGGCGCTCGCCGCGCCCGCGAGCAGGGACTCGTCGGGCAGCTGCCCCTGGAGCAAGGCCTCGGCATCCGGGCAGCGCAATGGCGTCGGTGCCACGGCGCTGATGGCCAGTCGGGGCCGATCGATGGTGCCGTCGGCGGCCAGCGACAGCCGGGCGGCGACACCGGCGGCGGCCATGTCCACACGGCTGCGCGCCGAGATGCGCAGGTAGGAGCCGCCGGATCGCGGCGGGGGTGGCGGCAGCACGATGGCGATGACCAGCTCGTCGGCCGACAGGTCCACGTCCTTGGCGGCGCGGTGGAATCCGTCCAAGGCGACGCTGCGATTGCCGCGAATGCTGGCGATCTCGAGGTTGGCCTCAGCGGCCAGCAGGGGGCCCGAGGTATCGGCGCAGGGCGAGCCGTTGCAGAGGTTGCCGGCGATGGTGCCCATGTGGCGCACCTGGGTGGTGGCCATGACCGTGCAGGCGTGGGCCAGCCCGGGCCAGTGGCGCTGGACCGCTGGATGTGCGGCCACGCTGGCGATGCGCACCCCGGCGCCGATGCGCAGTCCGCCCTCAGGAGTCGTTGTCAGGGCGGCCAGCTCAGTGATGCGATTGAGGCTGACCAGGTGGTCGGGGACCAGCTTGCCTGCCCGCAGTTGCGGCACAAGGTCTGTGCCCCCGGCGATGGCCCGGGCGGCGGTGCCGAGTTCGGCCAGCAGGCCCAGCGCGGCGGCCAGGTCGTCCGGTCGGTGATGCTCGAAGGAGGCGTGCGCCGTCATGACTGCACCTCCCCCGCACCGCCAGGCGCCGTGGCCATGCGCTCGCTGGCGACCTGGATGGCGTCGACGATCTTGGTATAGCCGGTGCATCGGCAGAGGTTGCCCGACAGGCCGTGGCGGATGGTCGCCTCATCCGGCGCCTCGACGTGGGCCAGCAGGTGTACGGCGCTCAAGACCATGCCCGGCGTACAAAAGCCGCACTGAAGCGCGCCGCGCTCCACGAACGCCTGTTGAACCGGGTGCAGCTCCTCGCCGCCGGGCGCCAGACCTTCGATGGTGGTGATCTCGCGACCGTCGGCCTCCACCGCCAGATAGAGGCAGCCGCATATGGTCTGGCCGTCGACCAGTACGGTGCAGGCGCCGCAGTCGCCTTCGTTGCAGCCGATCTTGGTGCCGATGAGGCGCAAATCCTCGCGCAGCACGTCGGCCAGGCTGCGATCGGTGCGCACGGTCAGCGGAAAGGCGTCGCCGTTGACCTGCAGGGTGATGTGCTGGCGCGTCACGGGCCCTCCTCGACAGTGCCCGGCGCGTAGGGCGGCCGGGCCTGGGGCCGGGATTGTGGGTGATGTAGGCGGTGGGCTCAAGGCACGGCGATGTGATGGCCCAATCAGTGTGATCTCACCCATATGACGGATTGCCTCACGACGCCCCAACACAACTGTGGACACGTGTCTCAGGAGGTGGTCATGGCCAGGTGGACAACCGTTGCAACGCGCGCTGAGCATCGATGGTTGAGCTGGCCCTTGCTCCTGGCCATGGTCTGGGCCTGCAGCGAGCCACCCTCCGAGGATCCCGGCTGCAGCGCCTCGACGAGTGCAGCGAACTACGGCATCGACAAGATCGCCGAGCTGGCGGTCAGCCGCGACCACGAGTCGGTGGACCATGGCGACAAGTTCACCCTCCCCGTCGCCGGGCTGGCCGTCGGCGAAACGGACGAGGTCGTCTTCGACGTGCGCAACATCGCCGAAGCGGCCAGCGCCCGACCGCTGATCATCCGCGGAATCCAGATCGAAGAATCCATCGTCGACAAGAACGTCTCGGAGACCAGCTTCGAGTGCCTGTTGCGCGACGGCGAAGAGGAGCGCGACTGCAGCGACGAGGAGTTCTGGGGGTCCATCGTGCCGCCCGGCGTGGCGACTCAGGGGCTTTGTGGCAAAGCGCTGCCTGCACGGGAGCAGGTTCAGCTGGTGGCGCGCTACCACCGAAAGAAAGGCGACCCGCGTCGAACACTGACCCTGTCACTGCTGGTGGAAGGTGATCCCCAGTTCTGGAACGCCGCCGAGAAGAGCCCAAAACCCTTCAAGGTCCTTATCAAAGCCGTGCCGGGAGATCCCCGGATCAAGACGGATGGCGAAGTGGTCTTCGCCTCCGTGGCCCAAGGCACGAGTGCCACGGAGAAGCTGCCGGTCTACAACAGCGGCGATGCACCCCTGATCTTGAATGCGCTCGAGGTGGCGCCCGACGATCCGACCGCCTTCGCTGCCACCGTGGGCGGCACGACGTATCTCGGTCAGAAAGAGCCGCAGCCCGTCGACCCGGAAGTGGTGATCCCGCCGGGCGGGCAGGTGGTGGTGGAGGTGCGGTTCACCGCGCCGGACCAGTTCGGCCACACCAGCCGCCTACGCATCCACAGTAACGACGCCAATACGCCCATCAAGGAGGTGCTCCTGCGGGCCAACCTGCTCAACACCTGCATCAACTACATCCCCAACAAGCACATGAACTTCGGCTTCGTGCCCCTGGGCTCGGCGGCCGAGCGGATGCTGGCCATTCACAACTGCGGCCAGACCCTGGGGCGGGTGACCGGCATGCAGATCGTGGGCGATGACGACGGCGTCTTCGCCCTGGATACAGCGGCCACCAAAGCCATGAACGGCGGGCTGCCGGCGCCGGGCAACCCCATCCCCCTGGATCGCAATGAACGCCTCGGCAACAAGAAGGGCGACGGCGTGATCGTGCGCTGCGCGCCGCAACTGGCCAAGGCCTATTCGGCGACCCTGCACCTGTCGGACAACTCCCTGGCGCCGCCGGAGGAGAAGATGGTGAAGCTGACCTGCACCGGCAGCGACTCCGCCTGCCCGACCGCGCACATCGTGGCGCCGGAGGAGATCGTGCCCCAGGCCGAGTTGCAGCTGATCGGAGACCAGAGCACCGCCCTGCCCGGCCAGCAGGTGGTCACGTGGCAGTGGGCAGTACTCAGCAAACCCGCCGGCGCGACCAACCACTCCTTCCATCCCGGCAGCTCACATTCCAACCCCAGGTTTGGCGTCAAACATCCCGTCACGGGCAAAGTCACGGTCAACGTGGCCGGCCAGTACGTCTTCGAGTTGCGGGTCTTCGACGACAACGGCACCGAGAGTTGCGCGCCCGCTGTGCACAAGCTGCAGGTGCTCCCCGAAGACGCGATCCACGTCGAGCTGACCTGGAAGACGCCGGGCGACACCGACAAGGTCTGCGCCAGCGGTGGCAACATGGGCAAAGCGTGCACCGCCCACGCGGATTGCCCGGCCAGCAGCTGCGAACACGACACGGGATTGGGCGTGGGCGCCGACCTGGACCTGCACTTCGCCCACCAGATCGCCCTGCTCAACGAGACCTGCACCGAACCCTTCAAGATGTGCGGTAACAAGCCGTGCACCTGCCAGCCCGACCTGGACAAGAACGGCAAGACCGATCCCTGGTTTGCCAAGGACTGGGATTGTTCGTGGATGAACCCCAAGCCGAATTGGGGCTCGCTGAATGACGACGACAATCCGCGCCTGGATCTGGACGATACCGATGGCTGGGGTCCGGAGAATCTGAACCTGGACGTGCCGGAGGTCGGAGTGGAGTACTACGTCGGCGTGCACGCCTGGGACGACCACGACTTCGGCCCCTCCGTGGCCACAGTCCGATTCTGGATCCTGGGCAACCTGGAGGCCGAGATCACCTCCAAGAAGCTCTACCAATGCGACATGTGGTGGGTCCAGCGGATCGCCTGGCCGTCGGGCAAGCTCCTGCCACTGGGTGGCGCTTTCGGTAAGGTGACCAAGGGCTACTGGACCAAGTCCGCGGCGGGCAACTACAAGTGCAAGTACAAGGCGAAGAAGTAGCGCCGCTCTGACCGATGCTTGCTGCTGTGCCCCAACTGGCGCCCGCTACAGTGTCGCGACGCTCGACGACGACGCGACGACCGGGGGCTGCGCGGCCTCCATGCTCATGGGTCGGGCGACGATGCCCTGTAGAGCCGCTCGCATGCCCACCAGGCCCAACATCTGCTCCACGGGACGCAAGGTCGGTTTGGCGCGCGCCTGGGCCAGGCGGTTCTGCATATTGCGGCGGTCGATGATGTCGAAGAAGCCGTCGTCGGTCTCATCCAGCAGGAAGTCGGCGATTTGCGCCTCAGCAGCCTGCCATTGTCTGAACTGCGGCAGGATCTGAAAGAAGCGCCGCTTCACCGGCGGCTCCGGGCGTCCGTGGCCCAGCAGCAGGTGCGGCGACCAGCGATCGTTGGCCAGGGGCTGACGCCACAGCCAGTCATCGACCCGGCGGATCAACTCGAAGTGGGTGCGATGCAGCTTGCGATCGTGGATCGCCATGCTGCGATAGTGGCGCAACAGGTGAGGCGAAGGCAGCGGGTTGAAGCTCAGGTCGCCGATGGCGTCGTGCTGCAGCGCCTGGCCCAGCCAGCGGTGCATCCGGCACTCGCGATGCCAGCGATCGTGCACGTCCGATAGCGGGGTGCCCTCGTCCTGCCAGGTCTGCACCCGCTCCAGGACGCGCCGGCGACAATAATCTCGGGCCGACCCGGTGAGCAGGCCCCACTTGTCGATGAATCCACGCGAGCCATAGAAGCTGCGCGCCACCGACCAGCCGGCCAGGAGGCGAAGTTGCACGTGGGTTTTATAGATCTCGCCGTAGTGACCGTTGATCACCCCCTGGCGAGGGCGCAATTCGCTGCCCTTGGTGTCGTAGGCGTGGAAGGCCGCCTCGGCCTGGAAGTTGTGCAGCTGCACCAGGTCGAACAGGGGCGCATCGGCCCGCTGCGCCTTGACCACTTCGAGCGAGAGGCCGTACTGCGCGCCCAGCCGCTGGGCGATCTCGGCGTCGGGATGTCCGGGTTCGGCTTCGATCCAGCAGTCGTCCAGGGCCCCCACTGCGCCCGAGGACACGAGCGCGGCCAGCAGTACCCGGCTGTCCTTGCCGCCGGTCAGGGTCTGCCGAAAACGCACCCCGGGCAGGCGCTGGATCTGAGCCACGCGTTCACATAACTCGGCGAAGTGCACATCCCAGTCGTGGCTGACGTCAGGCTGCTCGGGGATCGCATCCACCGTTCGCAACCCGCGGCCGTCCACCTGCAGGCGCCGACCCGGGCCCAGGATGTGCACGCCCTCAAAAAGTGTGTCGCCGGCGAACATGGCCCGCAGGCCGCTCATCAACCACGACAGGCGCATGGGGTCGACGGCGGGCAGGCCGCTGCCGTGTAGCGCCGCCGCGACCAGGAACGCCCGGTTGGAGATGGCCACCAGGCCACCGCGCTCGCCGTAATAGAGGTGTTGGCCGCCCATGGGATCGCAGGCGCCGGCCAGGGCTCCATCGGCGGCCAGGTGCAGGAGCGCATACTCGCCGCAACGGTCGTCCACGATCGGGCCGGGACCCGCCGTACCACAGGCAGTCAGCAGATTGGCCGCGACCGAGGTCGCCAGGGGCCAGTCTTTGCGCTCCTGGATCCAGCCACTGTACGCCAGCGCACCGCCATTGTTGTGGGCGAAGAAGCCGCCCCGTGCCGCCTCGAGATGCACGCTCCAGGCGTCTACGCGGGTGCGACCATCCTGGCTTGAGATGTGATCGTGCTGTTCAGCGACAAAGGGCAGCCAGTGCCCGGCCAACGCCGCCCGCTCGTCCAGGTCGACCTCATCGGTCGTGCGGCGCAGGGCGACAAAGGCGCAACCCATCACAAGCGTCCGTCAGGGCGTGGTCGCGACCCAGTCATTGGCCACATAGGCCGAAGCGCTGTGGCAACCGCTGCACATGCTGATCTGGCCTTCGTCTTCGATGACGCCGTCGCCGTCGAGCATCTGCCACTCCCACTTGCCGACCTCATCAGCCGTCTTGCGCATGGCCCAATGCTTGCTGGGCGTGTCGGCGCACTTGCTGTCATCATAGCCGATCTTGGCGAAGACAGTGCGCTTGGCGTAGGGCGCCTTGCCGTCCTTCCAGGCCTGCTCGTGCTCCTTCTGCACGTAGGTCTCGACATACTTGGCGCCATGGGTCGGGCTCTTGGCGCAAGTGGCGATCTTGGCGTAGTCGGTGGTGAAGGTGGCTGGCATGTAGGCGCCGGCATCCCACTCGGCGCAGCCGGCGCCGAGGGCGCAGACGACCGAGAACATCACGAGTGCACTTGTCTTCTTCATTTCTCCCCCGTGGGTGTGAAGATGGGGTGTAGAGGCGTTTTGGCCGACCCGAGGCGGGATTGACCAGTACCGGGACGCGGGGTGCTTGAAACCGTTACAGTTCTGGCGCGGAGAAGCGGCCTTGGAAGAGGCGCCAGCGGTCCCGGGCAACGGCAGTTGCCCAGCGATCCCGACAAGCTCTGGCAATCCCGCGCCTTCGGTCGACGACCCTCGACATCCGCTGCACAGACGTGGAGGGTGCGATCTGGGATGGAGGTTGCGATGCCCGACGTGGAGATCCCGACCCGTGCGAGCACCTGGCGTGCGGCGAGCCGAAACCTGCTGGCGTGCATGACTGCCGTTGTCGCGGTCGGCGCATGCTCGACCGATGACACCCGTGGCTACGAAGAACAGCCCATGGCCTTCCACGCCATCGGCGGGTGGCAGCTCGAGGTGGCCGGCAAGGCGATGACTGTCGACCTCGATGACCGGCCGGCGACCCACTGGTTCAGCCACCGATCCGGCGCCGACGGCACCTGCATGGACAGCGTCCAGGTACTGACCGAGCGGCAGGACGGCAGCTGCAAGTCCACCTTGCGCTTCGAGCCCGCAACGAACGCGCCCGGCATGGTCCTGGCCGAAGCGGTGCTCGTGGTGCGGGCGAAGGGCGTGCCAGATTGCGCTCCTGTGGCCGAGGCGCTCGGCGGAGCTGACGACCTCGAGTTGAAGTTGAGCGGTGGCAAAGCAACGTTGCCGACAGGGGGCTGGAGCGAGTCGCTGGCCGCGCAACCAGGCAGTCCAACACCGCTGAACAAGGCATACCTCTGGCCGCGTGGCGTCATCACCATGAGCGGCGGCTCCCACTCCGTGCAGGTGAACACCGACGGCCTGCGCTTCGGCGGCGACGCGACCAGTGAAGACAAACCCGGGGCGACCTGCACGCCCTGCACCAGCGGCCCTTGCGTGTCGCCCTTTCCGGCCATTCGAATGCGCGACATCCAGCCCGAGAGCGTCGCCTTCAACCTGACGTACGGCATGGACGTCTTCGCCGGGCAGCCGCTCATGGCGTTCATGCAGGCCGGCTGGTGAACGAAGTGCGTCGCCCAGTCTGGGCGATTCGAGACCCTGTGCAACAAGCTCGCCGCCGCCGACCCGCCAGGGGCATGCGTGGGTCTGCACGCGCCGAGCGCCGACAAGCTCTTCTTCCAGGACAAGATGACAGCCGCCACCACCTACCCGCTGCTGCAGGAGATTCTGGGCCAGTCGGCACGCGCCCAATGGAATACCAAGACCCGCCATGACGTCATCGTGCTCGACGCGCAAGGCAAGCTGGTGGAGCTGGTGCTCGACGTACAGGACCTGGCCACGCAGGAGCGCATGGATCAGCTGGAAGCGCTGGTCCTGGGCAAAGCAACGCCCTGAGAAGCCGGGCGAACGGTCAAAGCCGAAGCAGACTCAGGCGTTCTGGCGGCGCCAGGTGATGGTCGAAGGCATCAAGCCCAGTTCCGCATCCGGCTGGACGCCCTGCAAACGTAGCATCAGGGCCACGATGGCGTAGTGGTGCACCGCGTGGCTGTACAAGAAGAGCAGCTCGCGGCCGAGGGTGCTCGTCGTGCTCACCGAGGTGTCCGACGCCGGGTCCAGGCGCTGCACGATGCGAACAGGTCGCTCCAAGTCGGCCTCGTTCAGGCCGCGCAAACGCGTCAGGATGGTCCGACTACGAGCGGCGGCATGCTCGGGATCGGTCTGCAGGCGCATGTCCCGTTGGCGGGCGTCGTAATCGATGACCGCTGCGTCCACGCCGTCCAGCAGCAGCTCCACGTGCTCGAGGTGGTGGCGAAGATGCGCGCCGGGGGAGTCAGAAGACAGGTCCGCGCTGCGGTGGGTGAACTGGGAGGCGGCCAGCGAAGCGGCCATGTCGATGCCCTGCTGCAGCGTCGCGGCCAGGGCGCCGACCACATCCTGTGCATGCTGAAGTGCCATCTCCTCTCCCGCGCGAACATGCTGGTCTCTGTTGCGCGGCGGCAGGCTAGCTATGGGTCGCCGGTCGCGCAAGCACTACCGTGGGTCGGGCGCAGGCGACGGACGTTACGAATCGGAGCCGGGATGACCGGTCGACAAACGCAGCGGAGGGCCGAGTGAACCCCGGCAGGGCGAGCCCTCGAGATAGCGGATGGCGACCCCATCAGTGCCCACGGTGATGGCAGAATGACTCACGGTCGATGCGAAGGGCCTGGCGTGCATGCAGATCGACAGCCTGCCGGCTTCGGGTTGATGATCCCGGGCCGCGATCAGGATGGATTCCAGGGGGTCCATGGCGGGATTGTATCTGTCGACCAGCGCCTTCCACGCCGGTGCGCGCACGCGCTCCGCCATCTGCTGATCGGCGCCATTGGACGTCCACATGGCGGGCAGCTCGTTGTGCACCCACACCAGCTCGTGGCCGTCCCAGTCGATGGTCCGGGCCGTCGCCGGCCGGTCGGGGCCGCCCGACAGCACCGCAACCAGCGTGAAGGGTCGCACCCTGGGCAGCTCCCACAGCGGTCGCTGCAGCCGGTCCAGCACTTCGTCCAGATTGCCGGCGTCGGCCAGGCCATCGACCAGCTGCCCACGACTGATGGGCGCATCCGGTTCGACCATAGCCACGCTGTAGTTGTTCAGCAGGCTCAGGCCCAGCCCCAGGTCGTTGACCGAGGTCCAGGTGCCGCCCCCTTCCGGATCTCGGGGGGCCAGCCAGCGCCGATCCCCGCGCCGTTGGAGGGACGGTGGTAGCGCTTTGGGCCGGTAGAGCCGCTCATCACGATTGCCGGCCAGGACATAGCCGCCATCGGGCGTGGGCATGGCGAATACGGTGCACATGGTGGGTCCGCTCGAGCCGGTCTCGGTGGCCGGATTTCAAGGCACGCAGAACATCTCCCACTCGTAGAGCGCAAACGAGGGGCTGCCCGGACAATGCAGGCGGTACCAGCTGTACGCCGTGTTGTTGGCGAAGGAGCGTGTCTGACCCCACTGTCCTTCTTTGCCCGAGGGGCAGTCGAAGGGGCCATAGAGCTGCACCCAACTGCCGTTGAGGCCGTTTGTGGAGTCGTTGCTGCCCTGGAAGCGGCATTTCTTGGGCGGGTTGGTGTGCAGGAGCACGCGGAAGGAGTTGATCACGACCTGGTCGGGATACTTGATGGCGCAGAAGGGGTTGGGGCCGGTCTTGCCACAGGAGTCATGCCAGCCGAACTGGCCGCCCTTGTAGGCGTCGTTGGCGCTCATCCAGGTCTGGTTGGCGTAGTAGGGGCCGCAGTTGCCCGAGCCGAAGTGGGTGTAGCTCTTTTTGGTGATGTCGGTGTTGGCGACGGTGCAGAAGGCCGGCGCGGAGCTGGAAGCCGAACGCCACTTGCTGCCATCGCAGACCATCATCGCCTTCTTGCCGCTGTCGAAGTAGAGCGCGCCCATCTCGGAGGCGTCGCATTTGTAAGGCGCGTTGGCGGCCGTATGCAGGCGCACCCGTTGAAGTTGACGATCATGGGTCAGCACCACCGTGGCTCCCTTGCCCTTGGCCTGCAGAAGGGGGTCGGTCTTGGCGCCGCCGATCTCGAGTGTACCGTTGATCTTGACCTTGCCGGTCAGGGTCAGGTCTGTGGCCAGTCGGCTGCCGTCCAGGGAGCCGGGGACAACGTGCACCGTGGAGACGCAGCCGGTGCACTTGAGGTTCTTGGCCAGGTCGGCCGACTTGGCGGTTTCGGCGGTGGTCGCGGCGACGGCTATCGCGGCCTTGTTGGCCGACTTGGCCGTATCCGCGACTGCCGCTTTGTCGGCGCTGCCCGCGCTGCCCGCGCTGGCGGCATAGACGGCCTTTTCGGCCAGGGTGGCGACCTCGGCCTTCTTGGCGTTGTCGGCTACCTTGGCGATGTCGGCCACCTTGGCGCTGTTGGCCGGCCCCCCCTTGGTCACAGAGCCCGCCCAGGTGAACGCCATGTGCTCGGCTTTGACCGCTGCGGCGGCGAGATGGCTCGACTGAATGCAGCCCGAACACTGAAGACCCAGCGCGGTGCCCGCCTCGATGGCGACGATGGCTTGGGGCACAGAGGCCAGGCGCACACGCGGCAGCTCCGGATCACCGCCGACGGTCAGGCCGATCCAGCGCGCCTTGTTGCCGGTGAAGAGCTTCACGCCGAGCGGATTCTTGGCCTCCTTGGCGCCGATCTGCAGGTCCATGGCCCCGCCCTTGACCGCCACCGAGAGGTGGTATTCGGTCCACAGGGCGCTGCCCCCCTTGGCCGTATCGTACAGACGGAATGCGAGCGCGTAGTCGCCATCGGCCACCGGACCGCCAGCGGCCGACATCAGGCGGCCTTGCACAGCCACGACCACGCCATCTGCCCAGGCCGGCAACGCCAGAATGCAGACCGCGAACGCGGCAATGAGGGCGCACGCATGATGGCGAAGGGGTGAGCGACTCATTGAACACCTCCCGGGGCAGGAAGATGACAGCGTATCGACCCGGCGGGGGCGTGGCAACGAACGGCCGGGGCCGCCGCCGCAGGTGCACAGTGTTCGCCTGAAACTCCGCTCAGCTTGCGATCAGCCCGAGTTGGGGATAGACGTATCTGCACCCTCCGTGCGGCAGATGCCGACGGATGATCGCGAAACTTGCCGACCCGAGGGTCGCTTTCAGGTTCGACAGTCATGGAACGCGTCTGCCCCGAGTGCGGTCTGGAGACCGACGAATTCGCCTGCCCCGAAGACGGCGAGATGACGCTCGTCCAACAGCAGGAGCGCGAGGAGCAGTCGCTTGTCGGCCAGTTCATCGGCAACCGCTATCGGGTGCTCGATCTCATCGGACAGGGTGGTTTTGGCGCCGTCTACAAGGCGCAACACACCGCAACTGGCGACATGCTGGCGATCAAGGTCCTGCGCACGGACCTCGAGGGCGCCACCGATGTCATCGCGCGCTTTCGGCGCGAGGCCAAGGCCACCAGCAAGTTGAAGCATCCGAACACGGTCCGGGTCTTCGATTTCGGCCAGATGAGCGATGGCAACCTCTTCCTGGCCATGGAGTTCCTCGAGGGGCGCACGCTGAACGACCTGCTGCGCGACGAGTCGCCCATGGCGCCCAAGCGCCTGGTACACATCGCCCAGCAGGTGCTGAAGTCGCTGTCGGAGGCCCACAGCAAGGGCCTGGTCCACCGCGACCTGAAGCCGGATAACATCTTCATCCAGCAGCTGCATCGCGAACCGGACTTCGTGCGCGTGCTGGACTTCGGCATCGCCAAGTCCATGAGCGCCGAGACCCAGGACATCACCGCTGCGGGCGGCGTCATCGGCACGCCCAAGTACATGAGCCCGGAGCAGGCCAAGGGCGCCAAGATCGACGCCCGCACCGACCTGTACTCGCTGGCCGTGATCCTGCACGAAGGTCTGGCGGGCGAGCCGCCGTTCATGGCCGAGACACCGCTGGCGATGTTGTTGATGCGCATCAGCGAAGATCCGCCGCGCGTGCACCAGGAAATCGCCATGCCGACGCCCATCGGGCTGTGCGACGTGGTGTTCAAGAACCTGTCCCGCACGCCCGACGACCGCCACGGCACGGCCGACGATATGGCCGACGCGCTCGACGCGGCCATGGACACCGAACTGCAGTCGCCGTCGACGGCGCCGTGACCCGCAGCGCGGCAGCAGCCGGCGCCGTAACGGTCAACCGGCAGCCAGGCGCGGACGGCGACGGGTCGGACATAGACGCCCCGACCATCGCGGCGATGCCACCGGACGCGCCCACGGGCCCGCCGCCACAATCCGACGACGAGGCGGGGGCGGCAACGGTAGCCATCGCGCCCGGAGAGATCGAAGCGCCGGCGAAGTCGAGCAAGACGGGCCTCATCATCGGCGTGCTCGCGGCGCTTGCCATCGCCGGCGGCGTGGCAGTGGTGTCGCTTTCCGGCGGCGAGGCCGAAGCGCCGACTCCCGCAACCGAGGCGGCGGCCGCGCCGGACAAGGCGCCGGCGCAGGCGGTCCCAACAGCGGCAGAAGAGGCCGCGGCCGACAAGGCTGCGGCGGCAGAAAAGGCGCAGGTCGCCGAGAAGGCAGCCGCAACGCCGCCTGAGCCAGCCAAGGCCATCGTGGCACTGAACCGCCAGCCGGCCGACGCGTTGGTCACCATCGATGGTGTCGCCGTCATC
>CAYTLW010000162.1:0-15122 GCA_964438735.1 uncultured Enterobacteriaceae bacterium
CTGCGAGAATATCGACGCCGGCACGGGCATGGGCTCCTGCAAATTCACGAAGGATCCCAAAGATCTGGCGTGTGTTTGCACGGTCGAAAAGGCCCTCCTGGGCGAGCACTGCGACGACAACAACCTCTGCACCGCCGATAGCTGCGTAGGCGGCGTCTGCGTGCACAAGGCGGTGAACAACTGCTGCCTGGATAAGTTCGACTGCGAGGATGGCGCGCCGTGCACCTTTGATGCCTGCGTCTTCTCCCAGTGCGTGAACTACGAGCTCGGCGGCGACCAGAAGCTCTGCTGCACCAAGAAGACCGAGGCCTCGGACTGCAACTATCTGTCCAGTGAGTGCGCCCAGGGCATCTGCGAAGAGCAACCCGACGGCTCGCGGAAGTGCATCACCAAGCCGAAAGAGATCTGCACCGTCAACATCGGCTACTGCCAGGACTTCTCGGCGCAGCCGACGCTCCAGGGCAACGGCTGGAATCCCGGCAACGTCAAGGGCTTCGCGGCCAAGAACTGGTCGGTCGATACCGACGGCAAGCTGGGCCCGGACGCGTTCGCCGGCTTCACCTTCACGCCGTCGCACTTGAACTTCGAGACCTGCCTGCAGTCCCCGGTGATCCAGGCCGCCGGCTCGAAGACGATCACCATGCAGTACGACCAGTTCTTCGACATCAACAAGCCGGGCGTCAGCCTGCGCGTGTTGGGCTCCCTGGACGGCGCCAATGTGGACTGGACCAAGGCGACCCTGATCGACACGACCGCCAAGCCGGCCAGCGACCTCGGACCGGCGACCCTGGACCTGACCCTGCCACCCGAGCTGGTGGGCTCCAACGGTCTGCGCCTGGCGTTCTGCCTCGACGGTGCCAGTACCTACGATCTGACCAGCTTCCAGTTGGACAACATCTGCGTCGTCAAGGGCGGCAAGCCGGCCATCGCCAACTGCCCGCCCAACCAGATCGTGCCGCAGGGCAAGACCAAGTCGATTCCCATCAAGGCCAAGGACCCGGATTCGGACGCCATCCTGAGCTTCTCCATCGTGAAGGGCCCCAGCTTTGCCTACCTGTCGAGCGCACTCTTCTTCTGGCTCGACGCCTCGTGGAATACCACGCTGACCATGACACCCACCGATCTGAATGACGTCGGCACCCACGACATCACGATCAAGGTCAGCGACGGATTCCTGTACAGCCTCTGCACCTTCCAGATCACCGTCACCTACGAGGGTGGCTACCTGGTCTGGCGGCCCAACGAGGTTCCGCCCGCAGCGGGTACCGCGATCTTCGACGCGCTGAAGAAGCAGGGCGGCGGCAAGGTCGTGCAGCACCTGACCGATCTGAGCCTGTATCCGGATCTGTCGGGCTTCATCAAAGATGGCGCCATCTTCATCACCCTGGGCGTCTACCCGGACAACCACCTGCTGACCGAGAATGAGGTCGGCGCGTTGAAGCTCTTCCTGCAGCAGGGCGGTCACCTCTACATGGAGGGCGGCGATACCTGGGCCTTCGACAAGCCCACCTCGTTGCACGCGTTGTTCAACGTCAAGGCGCAGGGCGACACCAGCATCTATGGCATCACCGGTCCGCTGAAGGGCGAGCACGTCTATCGCAACATCAATACGCAGCCCATCAAGAAGTACGCGTGGGAGTACTCGCAGGGCTTCGCGTGGAATAACGTCAACGACCAGCTGCTGGCCAACGCCCAGGTCAAGGACACCCGCAACATCCTGCTCAACGAGGGGCAGAGCGAGAAGTTCCAGACCCAGGTGGCCCATGACAACAAGATCGGCTTCCGCACGGTCGCCTCGTCGCTGCTCTTCGGCGGCGTCACCGCCGGCGCCACCGACGACAACCCGAACAAGATGATCGGCCAGATCCTCAAGTTCTTCATCAACGGCTTCATCGACTGCAAGGACAACTCGCACTGCGATGATGGCAACGCCTGCACGAAGGATGAGTGCGTCGGCTCCAAGTGCGACCACAAGAACACCTGCCAGTGCACCGCTGACCAGAACGTGCTCTGCGACAAGACCATCGTGCTGGACACCACGGCCAACGCCGCGACCAAGAAGATCGACAGCTACTCCTGCGGCGGCGGCATCAAGTTCGACGGCAACGAGCATGCGCACCAGTTCGAGACGGACGCTTCCAAGCCCGTGACGCTTGAGATCCAGAGCCTGGACAACGTCAACGCTCGCGTGCTGGTGGTGCGCGGCGACGCCACGGGTTGCAACCCCGAGCAGTGCATCGCGGCCAGCGCCAAGACCTTCAGCTTTGCTGGCGCCAAGGGTTCCAAGTACTTCCTGATCCTCGACGCGCCGGCCGGCGCCTCGGCCAAGGCGACCATCAAGATCACCTGCGGCCAGGCCGAGATCTGCGACAACAAGAAGGATGACAACGGCAACGGACTGGTCGACTGCCAGGACCTGGCGTCCTGCTGCGGCGACGCGGCTTGCGGCGAGGTCTGCGACGATCTCGACAACGACTGCAACGGCAAGACCGATGAGCTGTGCAACGAGGATGGCGACAACTACTGCGACATCAACAAGACCGTCGCTGGCACCCCGGCCATCTGCAACAAGGGCGGCGGCGACTGCAACGACGACGACGCGACCGTGAACCCGGGCAACAAGGAAGTCTGCCTCAACGGTAAGGATGACAACTGCGACGGCAACAAGGACGAGGACGGCGCCGCCGGTTGCACCAACTACTACCTGGACCTGGATGGCGACACCTACGGCGCTGGCGTGCCGGCTTGTAAGTGCGAGAAGAACGGCAACTTCGGCGCTGTGAAGGGCGGCGACTGCGACGACTCGGACAAGACCATCCATCCCGGTGTCACCGAGATCTGCAACAACAACATCGACGACAACTGCTCGGGCACGCAGAACGATCAGAACGCCATCGGCTGCAGCGACTTCTTCACCGACGCCGACCAGGATCAGTGGGGCACGCTGCCCAAGAAGTGCATCTGCTTCGGCGAAGGCATCGTGACCGCTACCAAGCCCGGCGACTGCAACGACGCCAACTCCAACGTCAACCCCGGCTTCACCGAGGTCTGCAACAACGCCGACGACAACTGCAACAACATCATCGACGAAGGTTGTGATGACGATAAGGATGGCTACTGCGATGTGGACCTGAACTACGAGGCCATCGGCGCCAACAAGTCCATCTGCGCGCTGGCCAATCAGACCGCAAACCTGTCCCTGCAGTGCGAGCCCGGCGCGTCGATCACCAACGTGCTCTTCGCCAGCTACGGCACGCCCAAGGGCAGCTGCGCCGCCGACGACTTGAAGGTCGACTCCAACTGCCACGCTGTGGCCAGTCTGCAGAAGATGAAGTCCCAGTGCCTCGGCAAGGCGAGCTGCATCGTGGCCGCCACCGACGCCATCTTCGGCGGCGACCCCTGCCCCGAGACGAACGTGCAGATGGTGCTCAAGGTCAAGGCCGTATGCACCGGCAGCGGCGGCGTGCCGCCGGACGTCTGCCCCAAGGGCGCCGGCGATAGCAACGACAAGGATCCGACGATCAATCCCGAGGGCAAGGAGATCTGCGACGGCAAGGACAACAACTCCGACGGCCTGGTCGACGAGGGTTGTGACGATGACGGCGATGATTTCTGCGACGTGAACATGATCGTCATCGGCGCGCCAGCGACCTGTCCCAAGGGCAAGGGCGACTGCGATGACACCAAGAGCTTCGTCAATCCCGGCAAGGTGGAGAACTGCCACACGCCCGAAGATGATGACTGCAATGGCACCAACAACGACCCCGACTCGCTGAACGGCCAGCCGCACTTCTACGACAACGACAAGGACGGCTATGGCACCAAGGACTTCAAGGTGCTGTGCCTGCCCATCGGTCTGTACAGCGCGCCGAAGACCGCCGATTGCGACGACTGGAACGCCTTGAAGAATCCCGGCATGACCGAGATCTGCGACAACATCGACAACGACTGCGATGGCGTCGCCGACAACGGCTGCGACAACGATGGCGACGGCTACTGCGATTCCGGTCTGAAGTACGGCCCCGGTGGCACCACCAAGTGCCCCAATGGCGCCGGCGATTGCAACGATGACGACAAGGCGATCAACCCCTCGGTGCTCGAGGTCTGCGGCGATGGCGTCGATAACAACTGCAACGGCTCACAGAACGATGCCGGCGCGAAGGGTTGCTCGAACTTCCACGCCGACCAGGACAGTGACGGCTTCGGTACCAGCGATGCCAAGTGCCTCTGCCAGCCCGAGGGTTCGTTCCAGGCCACCAACGACAAGGACTGCAACGACAAGAACCCACAGATCAATCCCAACGCGGTCGAGATCTGCGATGCCTACGACAACAACTGCGACACCGCGGTGGACGAGGGCTGCGACGACGACAAGGACAAGTACTGCGACGCCAAGATGATGATCACGGCGACGGCGCAATGCGGCGGCTCCAAGCTGCCGGCCAGCCAGATCGACCACAAGCTCGATCCCAACGGGTCCTACGACACGGATATGTCCGGCAACGGCGCCAGCGGCAGCTACGCCAAGGTTTCGTGCCCGTCCGGTCACCTGGCAGTGGGCTTCGAAGGCTGGGCGACCTCGTACCTGAGCAGCTTCCGTCTGCTCTGCGCTGACCTGAACGCCAACGGCACGCTCGGCACCGAGACGCCTTCGGGCTGGTCGGGCAAGAGCCAGGCCGGTAGCTCCTTCGGCAAGAAGCTGTGCCCGGACGGCATGGCCATGGTCTTCATGAAGGTGAAGGCAGCCAACTTCATCGATCGCCTCGAGGGCATGTGCCTGTCGGTGGCCGATATCGTCGCCAAGAAGGCCAACGCCCAGGCGGCCAGCTCGACCACGCACGCTGGCGGCACCGGCGGCCAGGACTTCCAGCACACCTGCAAAGATGGCTATGCAGTGACCGGATTCCACGGACACGCGGCTGACTTCCCAGAGAAGACCGGCTTCACCTGCACGCCCGTCAACGCCGTGAAGATCTCCGGCACCGCGCCCGGCGATGACTGCGACGACACCAACCCGCAGATCAACCCGGGTGTGAAGGCCGAGGCCTGCGACGGCGTTGATGACGACTGCAACGGCGTCGCCGACAACGGCTGCGACAAGGATGAGGACGGCTACTGCGACTCCAGCCACGCGGTGTCGAACCCGGCGCCCAAGGCCTGCCCCAAGGGTGGCGGCGATTGCAACGACTTCAACAATGACCAGAACCCGGGCCACTCCGAGATCTGCGGCAACGGCATTGACGACGACTGCGACGGCTCGCAGAACAACGCCAACGCCATCAACTGCACCACGTACTACTTCGATGGTGACGGCGACAAGTACGGCCTGAACCTCTCCAAGTGCCTGTGCGCGCCCGCGGGAAGCTACCAGGCCACCAAGCCTGGCGACTGCGACGACAACGTCCAGATCATCAATCCCGGCATGAAGGAGGTCTGCGGCGACTTCAAGGACAACGACTGCAGCGGCAGCCAGAATGACGAGAACGCCGACAAGTGCACCGACTTCTACTACGACAAGGATCTGGACGGCTACGGCCTGACCGGTCTGAAGAAGTGCCTGTGCGTCGCTGAAGGTGCCTACAACGCGGCCAAGACCGGCGATTGCAACGACCTGAACAAGAACGTCAACCCGGGCGCCAAGGAAGTCTGCGACGACGTCGACAACGACTGCAGCACCAAGGTCGACGAGGGTTGCAACGACGACGGCGACAAGTTCTGCGACGCCAACATGACCACCGTGGGTCTGCCCAACGCCTGCCCGCTCGGCGGCGGTGATTGCGACGACACCAAGGCCAGCGTCAACCCGGGTCACACCGAGATCTGCGACGGCCTGGACAACAACTGCAAGGGCGACAAGGACGAAGGCTGCGACGACGACGGCGACAACTACTGCGACTCCGCCATGCAGACCATCGGCAAACCGCCGATCTGCAGCGGCGGCGGTGGCGACTGCGCCGACGACAATGTCGCGGTCAATCCCGGCGTGATCGAGAAGTGCGCCACCGCGGCGGATGACGACTGCAGCGGCACCACCAATGATCCGAATGCCGACGGCTGCGTGAAGTACGGCCTGGACTATGACGGCGACACCTACGCCGACTCCAACGTGCCCATGACCTGCCTGTGCAAGCCAGAGGGCAACATCACCGGCACCAAGACGGGCGACTGCAACGACAAGCACAAGCTGGTCAACCCGGGCATCAAGGAGATCTGCGACGGCATCGACAACAACTGCGACGGCAAGATCGACGAAGGTTGCGACAACGACGGTGACGGCTACTGCGACGCCGCGATTCCGACCATCGGCAAGCCGGCCAACACCTGCCCCAAGGGCGGTGGTGACTGCAACGACGACAACAAGGACGTGAATCCGGGTGCTGCCGAGATCTGCAACGACAACATCGACAACAACTGCAACGGCAGTCTCAACGATGTGGGCGCTCAGAACTGCATCGAGTTCTACTACGACGCCGACAACGACGGCTGGGCCGTGCAGCTGTCACAGTGCCTGTGCAAGGGCGCCAATGGCTACACGCAGAAGGACCCGAAGAAGGTCGGCGACTGCGACGACACCGACGTCAAGACGAATCCCGACGCGCCCGAGGTCTGCGGTGACGGCAAGGATAACAACTGCAACGGCACCCAGAACGACAAGGGTGCGCAGGGCTGCAAGGCCTTCTACGTTGACACCGACAAGGACGGCTACGGCGCCGGCGCCGATGAGTGCCGCTGCGTTGCCGAGGGCAGCTTCGTGACCGCTCTGGGCGGCGACTGCAACCCCAACGACAAGGACGTCAACCCGGGTGCCGACGAGGTCTGCGACGACAAGGACAACAACTGCAAGCTCGGCGGCGACGAAGGCTGCAACGACGACGGCGACGAGTTCTGCGACATCACCATGAAGGTGGTCGGCTCGCCGAAGAGCTGCCCCAAGGGCGCTGGCGATTGCAATGACAAGGACGCCAACATCAACCCGTCCAAGGCCGAGAAGTGCGATGACATCGACCAGGACTGCGACGGCGCGGTCGACAATGGCTGCGATGACGACAAGGACGGCTTCTGCGACATCAACATCACGCTGATCGGCAAGCCCGCGGTCTGCCCCAAGGGCGGCAAGGATTGCGACGACGCCAACGGCCTGGTGAACCCGTCCAAGACCGAGATCTGCGACGACGCGGACAACAACTGCGACAACATCGTCGACGAAGCCTGCGATGACGACAGCGACGGGTACTGCACCACCGCCAAGAGTGTCATTGGCACGCCGAAGGTCTGCCCCAAGGGCGGCGGAGACTGCAACGACATCCAGGCCAAGGGCGGCGCGTCGGTCAATCCCGGTGCCAAGGAGATCTGCGACGGGCTGGACAATAACTGCGCCGCCGGCATTGACGAGGTCTGCAACGATCTCGATGGTGACGGCTACTGCATCGGCATCGCCGTGGTCAGCCCCGGCTGCCCCAAGGGCGGCGGCGACTGCGACGACAGCAACAAGGGCATCAACCCCGGCGCGGTCGAGGACTGCGACACCGAGTTGGACGACAACTGCAACGGCAAAGCCAACGAGGACAACGCGAAGAACTGCAAGAAGTTCTACGCCGACGTCGACGGTGACGGCTACGGTGATGACAACGCCACCGCGCAGTGCCGCTGCCACCAGACAGGTCAGATCACGGCCAGCAAGCAGGGCGACTGCAACGACAAGGATCCGGCCGTGAAGCCGGGTGCCACCGAGATCTGCGACGGCAAGGATAACAACTGCAACGACATCACCGCGGTGAAGCCGAAGTTCACCGGCAGCGTGATCAGCATGAACACCTATTCCCATGGCGGCGGTTACCACCCGGCGTACAAGGAGTACTGGTACCCGCAGTGGTCCGGCCAGACGATCTACCGCTTCGACGCCAGCTACCAGTCCAAGGGCTCGTTCAGCAGCGGCCAGAACTGCATGATGCAGCTGTGGGCCGACAACGACGGCAAGTCGACCGACTACTACACCGCCAACTGGGGCTACAACACCATCTCGCGGCGCAAGGGCCTGTCCTCTTCGCAGGTGTGGACCTTCAACATCGGCAGCACCGCGGGCGCGGTGACCACCGATGACAAGTACGCCTACGCCACGCGCTGGAGCAGCCAGACGGTCTGGATCCTGAACAAGAGCAACGGATCACAGGTCAAGACGCTGAACTTCAGCGGCGGCACCACGGGCAATACCTACGGCGCCATGGCCATCTACCAGAACAAGCTCTACTACGGCCACGAGAACAGCACGGTCTCGCGTTTCGACCCCGCGACCATGAAGTACGACGGCCTGACCTTCCAGACTCAGACCAACATCTACAACATGGCCTTCAACGGCACGGACTACTGCATCTCGCCGAACAACAGCTCGGTGTACTGCTACAAGTTGAAGATGGAGAAGGTCGACGAGGGCTGCGACGATGATGGCGACGGCTACTGCGACAACTCCATGTTGCTCTCACCCGGCGGCCTGGTGACCTGCCCGAAGTCCGGCCTGACCTGCGACGGCATCACCCTGGACAACCGCTGCTACAAGTCCTTCAACGCCGCCAAGACCTGGACCGAGGCCTCGACCAACTGCAACGAGTGGGGCGGCAAGCTGGCCAGCATCCACTCCAAGCAGGCCAACGACAAACTGCAGGCCGAGACCAAGAAGGTCTGCGGTGAGACCCAGCCCTGCGATGGCACGGCCCTCAACGGCACCTGCTACAAGGCCTTCAAGGAGGTCCCACACTCCTGGAAGGACGCCGAGACGTTCTGCAACAGTTGGGGCGGCTCGCTGGCCAGCGTGCACGGCGACAGCCAGAACAACGACCTGCACAACCTGGCCAAGGGCGCCTGCGGCACGGGCGACAACTACTGGCTCGGCCTCAGCGACGAGCTGCAGCCCAACATCTACAAGTGGACCGACGGCCAGCCCGTGGACTACTCCAACTGGGACAAGGACCAGCCGGACAACAAGTCGGCGGCCAACGAGAAGCTGATCAGCGCCAGCTACGACCAGACCCAGACCAAGAGCTTCAGCGGCGGCGGCGCGCAGGTGAACTTCGACTTCGTCAACGTGCCCAAGGTCGGCGCCAAGAACATGAAGGTCACCGTCTGGTGGTGGGGCGACTACAACTCCGGCAGCGAGAACGGCCAGTTCTACATCGACGGCAGCCACATCGGCCACGCCGGCGGCGGTGGCGCCCAGTGCCACGGCAGCAACTCGCCCGGAACCCGTTCCTGGACCATCAGCGAGAGCGATGCGCAGAAGTACACGGCCGACGGAACGATGAAGATCCGCATCCAGAACAGCGGCTCGGTCGGCTCCTTCTGCAACCCGAACCAGCTGCGTGTGCGCATCCAGTTCAGCCACCTCTACGTGGAGGGCGGCGAGGCCAAGTACGTCGAGGGCAACATCACCAGCGGCAAGTGGAATGACGTCTCCGACAAGCACAAGCGTCCCTGCTTCGTGTGCAAGCGCGTGATCAACAAGTCCGCCTGGATCGGCTTCACCGACAAGGATTCCGAGGGCGTCTGGGGTTGGACCGACGGCACCGCGTCAAACTACAAGAACTGGGGCGTCGGCGAGCCCAATCCGCCGCCGAAGCTGAGCCATCCGTTCCCCGGTTCGGACCTGGTGAACATGAGCGAGGGCCTGCAGATCAACGCCTGGGTCGGCAAACAGTCGCAGGTATGGAAGCGGTGCTACAGCAAGAAGCAGCACGGCGGCAGCGCCTACACCTTCCACAACAACTGCAACAACAAGGGCGCGACCATCACGGTCTTCAAGTCCAACAATGGTGACAAGTACGGCGGTTATTACAGCAAATCCTGGGTCTCGCAATGGAACTACCAGCACGACGACAAGGCCTTCCTGTTCTCGCTCAAGCACAATGCCAAGCACAAGGTCACCAACCCGCAGTACGCCGTGTACTCCGGCGACAGCTACGGACCGACCTTCGGCGGTGGCCACGACATCTATACCGACAACAATATGTCGTACCAGTACACGTACTTCGGTCACAGCTACCAGTGCCCCTTCGGTTCGGCCGGCAACGGCAGCTGCCAGAACTACTTCGGTGGTCAGTACAGCGGCAACTACCTGTCCGAGGTCGAGGTCTGGTACGCCGCCAGCGACCAGGAGCTGCCGCCGCAGTCACCCGATGCGTTGCAGGACTACGCGCGCTTGAACATCAAGACGGGTCTGTGGAGCGACCACGAGAACATCGACGGCGGTGGCTGCTACGTCTGCAGCCGGCCGGTCACCACGGCGCAGTTCGGCAAGGGCGATGACTGCGACGACGACAAGTCGAACCTCAACCCGGGCAACAACGAGATCTGCGACGGCGAGGACAATAACTGCAACGGTCTGGACGACGAAGGTTGCGACGATGATGGCGACGGCTACTGCGACAGCGCCATGGGTGTCAAGGGCAATCCGCAGGGCTGCCCCAAGGGCGGCAACGACTGTGACGACACCAACAACACGGTCAACCCGCTCGCCAAGGAGAACTGCACCACACCGTACGATGATGACTGCGACGGCTCGCTGAGCGACATCAACGCCAAGGGCTGCACGAAGTTCTACGCCGACGCCGACGGTGACGGTTATGGCACCAACGACTTCCAGTGCATCTGCCCGGCGACCCAGTGCAAGGCCAACATCTACGCCGAGCGCTTCGATGACGCCGGTACCAAGGGCAAGTGCAGCGACAACAAGGGCAAGCTCTGCGTCAAGGATAACGACTGCGTCGCTGGCAAGTGCGAGGGGTACGTCGCGCCGACGCTGAAGGGCTGGACCTTCGGCACCTGCGACGTGGGCAACATCAACACGCCCACCAACTGCAAGATGGGCTCGCCCACCAAGGGCTGGCAGCACGCGCCGAACTCGAAGCTGTCGCGCTCAATCCCCGGCTCCCTCTACTACGGCGATCCGGCCAACTCCAACTTCAACTTCGGCGCCAGCGCCGGCATCGCCGTGTCGCCCAAGTTCAAGGTGCCGGCCACCTCCAAGCCGACCCTCGAGTTCTCGCTCTTCATGGGTACCGAAGATTCCAAGACCAAGGACCTGCTCTACATCAGCGTGCTCGAGAACGGCAAGCGCGTGAAGACCTTGTGGGACAAGGGCTCACCGCCGCCCGAGGACTTCAAGGGCAGCAAGCTGTTGAACAAGGCCAACGTCAAAAAGCTGAACGAGTGGGCCGGCACGCCGGGCCAGCAGTGGCAGATGTGCTACAGCAAGGCCAACGACGGCGGCAACTCGAATACCTTCCACAGCAAGTGCAACAACAAGGGGCCGACCTACACGGTGGTGAAGTCCACGTACAACAAGCTCTACGGCGGCTACTACGGCCAGTCCTGGACGTCGAAGAACAGCTACGGCTACGACAACAACTCGTTCCTGTTCTCGCTGACCGGTGGCACCAAGCATGACGTCTGGCGACCGCAGTACGCGGTGTACGACCACAACAGCTACGGCCCGACCTTCGGCGGCGGCCACGACATGTACATCGATAGCAGTATGAACTACAGCTACACGTACTTCGGCTGGAGCTACAAGTGCCCGTGGTGCAACAACTGCACCAACAGTCAGTGCCGCAGCTACCTGGCTGGCACCTACAGCGGCAACTACGTGCAGGACGTCGAGGTCTTCTACAAGGACAAGGACGGCGCCTTCGCCGCTGATAAGTGGATGGACATGAACTTCGATCTCACCCCCTACCTGGGCAAGGAGATCCAGATCGAGTTCTACTTCCAGACCGTCGACGACAAGATCAACGTCGGCAACGGTGTGGTCATCGACGACTTCCGCGCCATCGACGGCACCTGCGACAAGTACCAGGCCGAAAACTCCGGCGATTGCGATGACACCGATCCGCTGATCTACCCGTCCGAGTCGGCTGAGGTCTGCGACGGCGAGGATAACGACTGCGACGGCACGGTGGATGACGCCTGCGACCAGGACAAGGACGGCTTCTGCACGGACGCCAAGCCCATGCTGAACAACAAGTCCTGCCCGCTGACGGGCACCCAGCCGGGCCCGAACTGCAAGGTCGTCAAGGCCGACACGCCCAAGTACATCGGCACCCTGAAGAACTTCGACACCCGCTCCCACGGTGGCGGCTACCACCCGAAGTTCGGCGAGTACTGGTACCCGCAGTGGTCCGGTCAGACCATCTACCGCTACAGCGCCAAGCTGCAGCAGCTGGGCACCTTCAGCTCCGGCCAGAACTGCATGATGCAGCTGTGGGCGGACAGCGATCACGACGACTTCTACACCGCCAACTGGGGCTACAACACGATCACCCGCATCAAGGGCAAGAGCAATTCCCGAGTCTGGACGACCAGCATCGGCAGCACCTCGGGCGGCGTCGCGGCCTCTGGCAACTACGTCTACGGCATGCGCCACTCTGGCCGGACCGTGTGGAAGATGAACAAGTCCAACGGCAGCGTGGTCCAGACGTTCAACCTGAACGGCGGCTACGTCAGCAACAACCACGGTGGCCTGGTCATCTATGACGGCAAGTTGTGGTACGGCAACTCGAATCGGCAGGTCAATCGCTTCGATCTGCAGACCGGCAACTTCGACAACAAGTCGTTCCAGACCGCGCCCTACATCTACAACGCGTCCTTCAACGGCAAGGAGTACTGCGTCTCGCAGAACAACAGCAACGTCTACTGCTACGCCTTCCTCGAGGGCAGCTGCAGCAAGGGCGATGACTGCGACGATACGACCTCTTCCATCCGTCCGGGTGCCATCGAGGTCTGCGATGACGCCGATAACAACTGCAACAACAAGACGGACGAAGGCTGCGACGCCGACGGTGACGGTTACTGCAACGACAAGATGCCCACGATCGGTTCGCCGAAGGTCTGCGTCAATGGCGGCGGCGACTGCGACGACAACGAGAAGGTGACCAACCCGGGCACGCTGGAGACCTGCGACGGCAAGGACAACAACTGCAACCTGATCATCGACGAGGGCTCCGGACCTGGCTGCCAGGACTGGTACTACGACGGTGACCAGGACGGCTATGGCCTGGCCTCCAACAAGCTCTGCCTGTGCAAGGCGTTCGGCTTGTACACCACCAAGAAGGGCGGCGACTGCGACGACAAGTGCGTCAACTGCCACCCCGGTGCCAAGGAGCTCTGCGACGGCAAGTTGAACAACTGCGGTGGCGCCATCGACCAGAAGGCGGTGGACGCGCTCAAGGCCGAGATCAAGAAGATCGACAAGCTCGTCGCCGACGGCAAGGCCAAGGTGACAACGCTGACCAAGCAGCTGGCCGACGCCAAGAAGGCCCACACGGCGGCGCAGGCAGCGTTCGTGCAGGCCGACAAGGATATGGTCGCGGCGCTGAAGAACGGCGACGTCAACCTGGTCAATGCGGCCAAGGCCAAGTACGACGCCGCCGCGAAGAAGATGCAGGAGGCGCTGCTCGCGATCGTGACCGCCGAAGAGGCGCTCGCCAAGGCCAAGGTCACGTTGGCCGCGGATGAATCCAAGGCGCTCGACCTCAAGGATCAGCTCACCATCCTCACCGCCGGCGGCGGCGGCGTGGTGGACTACCTCTGCGACCAGGACAAGGACGGCTACTGCGATGCCAAGCGGCTGACCATCGGCACCCCGGCGGTCTGCCCCAAGGGCGGCAACGACTGCAACGACAAGAGCAAGGCGATCAACCCGTCTGGCCTCGAGTTGTGCAACAACGTCGACGAGAACTGCAACGGCAAGACCGATGAGGGTGCGGTCACGGACGACTGCATCAAGAGCGGTGCCGCCAACGCCACCATGGCATGCGTCAAGGGCAAGTGCGCGGTGTTCGGTTGCAAGCCCAGCTTCTTCGACATCAACGGCGTCGCCTCAGACGGCTGCGAGTGCAACGGCAACGACGCGCACGAGCCCAACGAGAACTGCGCTGAGGCCGCGGCGGTGTCCAGCAACCTGGTCGATACCGGCCAGACCGTGCTGGTCACCGGCAAGCTGGTCGATCAGCCGGACGTGGACTGGTACAAGTTCTACGCCGTGGACAAGGCCGACACCTTCAACGGCTCGTGCGACCGCTTCCACGTTCGCGTGCGCTTCCTGACCAACCCGGATACCTCCCTGGCGTTCGAGATCCACCGCGGCTCCTGCCCCAGCAAGACCAGCTCGGTCTGCTGCGGCGAGACCGACTTCAGCTGGTTCACCAGCTTCAAGGGTCACAAGAACCACGTGTACTCGTCCTATGACTCAGAATGGGGTGAGTGCCCATGCGCCCAGGGCGGCGACTACTGGAGCCAGCGCACCGGCTACAACCAGCCTCCGTCAGAGGGCGGCCCGTACTGCAAGAAGTGGACGAACGGCAAGTGCATCCCGCGCGGCTACGACTACACCAAGTGCAGTGACGACTCCAAGTGGTTCTACGTCAAGGTGTACAAGAAGGTCCTCGGCCCGCGCTGCAGCCCCTACAAGCTGGAGATCACCAACGGTGTCTACGGTGCCCCGGCCGCCAACGGCCTGGTCATCACCAAGGGCAACCTGGACGACCAGCAGGCGGGCAATACCAAGTTCTTCACGGGAGGCACCCTGCTGACCCAGCAGAACATGCAGCAGCTCAACAACTGGTACGGCAATCCCAACCAGAAGTGGGGCCTGTGCTACAGCAAGCAGATTCACGGGGCCAGCTCCAGTACCTTCCACAACCTCTGTGACAACAAGGGACCGACCATCACCGTGGTGCGTTCGACGACCGGCAAGACCTATGGTGGCTACGCCGACATGTCCTGGCAGAGCAACTGTGGCTATCGCAACAGCAACGGCGGCTGGCTGTACTCCCTGAACTACAACACCAAGCACACCCTGTACCGCTACCCGCAGTACGCGTACTACATGTGCAACCACTATGGTCCGACCTGGGGTGGCGGTCACGATCTGTACATCAACTCGTCGATGACCTACAGCCACACCAACCTCGGTCACACCTACCAATGTCAGTGGGGGTACGGCAGCAGCAACTGCCGCAACTACTTCGCTGGCCAGTACAGTGGCAACATCGTCCAGAACGTCGAGGTGTACTACCGGCAGTAGGGCCGGGATGGCGAAACTGGTAGACGCAGGGGACTTAAACTCCCCAGGG
>CAYTLW010000163.1:0-9716 GCA_964438735.1 uncultured Enterobacteriaceae bacterium
ACCGGCAGATGCTAGCCTTCACGCTCGGGTCGAGTGCGTGGAGGCTGCCGTGTATCCCAAAGTTGGAACCCCCACCGCCCGGGTGCTGACGCGCCTGGGCCTGGCTTTTGTTGTCGCGGGCGCGGGCCTGGCTTGCGGCCCATTGAAACAAATCACCGAATGTAGTGTCGCCTCCGAGTGCGACAGCGGTTTCGAGTGCCGGGAGGGCAAGTGCGTCGTCGCCGGTTCGGTCGCCTGCGAAGTGGTCGCCGATTGCGATGAGGCCAAGGAAAAGGGCACGTGGAAGATCGATCCTGCCGATTGCGAGCAATTGGCGTGCACCGAGAAGATCTGCCAGTTGGAACCCAAGACCAACGGCACCGAGTGCAACGACGATGACGCCGGTTCGGGCAAGTACAGCTGCACACAAGGCGCCTGCAACGCCGGCAAGTGCCTGCCCGGTAAGATCGTCGACGACGGCAAGTGCTTCATCGGCGGCAAAGACAACGCCGAAGCCGGCCAATGCGCCACCAAGGGCGACAACAACACCGCCAACGTCTGCGAGGTCTGTGAGCCTGGCACCGACAAGTGGGGCTGGAGTCCGTCCGGCACCGACACGCCATGCACAGGCGACGACGACACCAAGGGATGCGGCGAGGGTCGCTGCGATGGCCAGCGCAAGTGCACCTCCAACGCTCACGTCGCCGAAGGCTTCTGTTGCATCGATTGCAAGTCGACCGCCGCCGGCGCCTGCGTGAAGTCCGGCGACGCCAACGGCAGCAACGCGTGCCAGCTCTGCAACCCCGTCGGCTCCAAGACCACCTGGACCTCGGCCATGCCGGGCGCCGACTGCACCGACAGCGACGGCCTGGCCTGCACCTCGGGCGGTTGCGACACCCAGGGCGGCTGTACGCAGGTCAAGGTGGCGTCCGGGGCGTGCCTCATCACAGGCGGCGACGGCAAGAAGGTGTGCAAGACCAAGGACGATGACGACGGCTCAGGCTGCAAGGTCTGCGACCCGGACAAGGCCAACGAGGACTGGACACTGCGCGACAAGGGCACGGCCTGTACGAAGGACGGACATGCGTGCACGGTCGACGAGTGCGACGGCCAGGGGGCTTGCCAGGCGAATGTGGCCATCGCCAAGGACCAATGCTTCATCAAGGTCGATGGCAGCGAGGCGTGCTTCAAGACCGGTGACGCCAAGAAGGGCAGCGGCGGCTGCATCATCTGCGATGGCAAGAAGCAGGACGACTGGACCACCGTGGACGACAAGACCGCTTGCAACATCGACGGGGAACCCTGTCTGCTGGCCACGTGCCAGACCGGCACCTGCACCAAGGGCAAGGTCAAGAAGGGCTTCTGCCACATCGAGCTGGCCAAAGCGGCCACCTGCGTCGACAACGGCGCCCTGAATCCTGCCAACGAATGTCAGTTCTGCGATGCAAGCGACGATGCGAAGATCAACGATTGGACCTCCGTTGCATCAGGCAAGGGCTGCAAGGCAGACGACATCACCTGCACCACCGACCTCTGCGATGGCCAAGGCGCCTGCGTGCACACGCCGGCGCACGACCAGTGCAGTGCCGCCAAGGGCGAGTGCCAGAAGAACGTGTGCAGCATCGCCGCAGAGAAATGCACCACCGAAAACGTCGCCACCGACATCGTCTGCGACGGCCCCGACGGCGTCACCTGTACCGTCGAGACGTGTGACGGCAAGGGCAAATGCGAGGACAAGGGCAAGCCGACCACCGACCCATTCTGCGACGACAAGATCGCCTGCACCGCCGACGCCTGCATAGAAGGCAAAGGTTGCACCCACACGCCGCAGAAGCAGGGCAAGGAAGAACACCCATGCGACGACGGCAACGTCTGCACAGACGATAAATGCGACCTCGCCACCGGGTGCGTCCACCCACCCAACAAGGCCTCCTGCGACAACGACAAGCTACCCTGCACCCTGCCCGTCTGCGACGCCGGCAGCTGCAAGATGATGATCGACGCGACGCACTGCTACATCGACGGCAAGTCCTGCGCCAAAAAGGACGACACAGCCGCCCAGGGCTGCCAGGTCTGCAAGCCGTCGGTCGCCCAGGACAAGTGGACCGACGCGGCGAGTGGTGCGAAGTGTGATGGGGATGGGATTGCGTGCACGGCTGATGCGTGTGACGGCAAGGGCGTCTGCGGGTCCAAGTTGGCAGCGGGCAAGTGCTTGATCGACAAGACGTGTTATGGCGACGGCGATTTGAAGGACGGCAGCGGCAAGTGTCAGCGCTGTGAGTCAAAGACCAAGACGGATGCGTGGACGAATGTGGCGAAGTCGACGCCGTGTGAAGCGGATGGTGTCGGCTGTACGGTCGATACATGCGATGGGGCGGGCAAATGCGCCCACGCCCCCGATGACTTGAAGTGCACCGACAAGTACGGATGTACGACCAACAAGTGCCACCTCAAGGACGATTGCCAGTTCATCGACAACTGCGCTTGGGGGCATACGTGCAACAAGGATGCGAACGCGTGTACGACGAAGGCGCCGGTGATTCTGGTCAAGCAGAGCAAGGATGTTCCGGCGCCGACGAATCCGGCGGCTGTGCGCCACGTCATTGACAGCAAGACCGGCAAGAGCCGGCTTTGGGTCGTCTACCAAAGTCAGTCCTGTGCGACGGCGTCCAATGGGGCGTGGACCATCGACAAGGGCGCGACGCTGCAGGCGCTGGCGTTGGACTCGCATAGTCATGTCGACGCGAAAGGGAAAGGTATTGAGTTGACGAAGGGTGGTGCGCAGAAGCCGCCGACCGCGGTCACGCTGCCGAGCGCGTTGAAGGGCGACAAGGTGTGTCAGGGGTATCCGGTGGTGGCCGTGGATCCGGAGTCGACGTCGCAGGCTTGGGTGAGTTGGTTGGAGGCTGGTGTCGGGGATCCGAATGGTTGTTTGAAGAGTGGTGGTCAGGGTGGTGTGTTACGGCTGGGGCTGTTGGACAGCACGACGCTGCCGGGTTCTGGGAAGTGGTCGAAGGTGGCTGGGTCAACGTGCACAGCGGAGAAATTCTTTGGACCCCTGTTCATTACCGGCGGTCTTGGACTGCTGGACGGATCAAATGGGTCGAAGGACGTCGGCAAGCGGCAGATCCTTAGCGTACGGTCGCAGGGTGGCGACCTCGGCACCTGGGCGGCTCAGAAACAACTGCGCGTCGGTACGGTTGGTGGCGGCGCGAAGTCAAACCTGACAACTAGCACAGGCGAGTTCGCGACCGTGCACGCCACATTGATCGACAAGGGCAAGCAAGCAAAGACTTCTGACGCTAGATACATCAGCCTCGCAATCGATCTGGAGAGCGGCAAGGCAGGCCTCTGGGCGCTACCGCTAGATGGCAAAGGAACGAAGCAAGCTGCGCAGAAATGGCTGGATGCCTCAGCCAAACCAGCCGCGGGCGGCCTGAGCGGCATTTCACAGGTTTGCAGCATGGACGCCACCTTCAACACCAACACGGGCGAAGTCGGCGTGGTCCTGGTGGCACGCGATGGCGGCGGCGGCCTTGACGACCGGGTGTATCTGGTCACCAAGAAGGGCGCCGACAAGGCGAAGATTGTGGCGATTGAGGATAAGGGGACGGCGAGTACTGGTGGTGCCTGTCACTTCGGCTTGATGGCGGCTCGAATTGCGGCCACGAAGTCGGGCTTCGCGGTCGTGTACTACGGCAAACTCACGCCTCAGGTGCCCACGCCCGCCAAGTACGCGACAGTCGCCGGTGGCAAGGCAAGCACGCCGCAATCGTTGGGTGCGTTGTTGATGACTGCCACCGACACGAGTACGACGAGCAAGTCGGTTCCGGCCCTGGCGTGGCGTGGCATCGGCGATCTGGTTTGGAACGAGTCGGACGGGACCATCACCATAGTGGCAGAAGCCCTTGAGGTGACGAGTCACGTCATCAAGTTGTTCACGTTCAAGCCCTGACACCCTGACTGCGACCGTCGATACTACGGTGTCAGACCCTCACACATCACACAATCGCCCCATAACCTGTTGATCCATAGTCGGCGCAACAACCCGACGTCGCTGTCCAACTATCAACTGTCAGCCGCCCAACCCTATGAAAACTGGTGGGCCGCCGCAGGTCCGAGCGTCTTCCCCTGTTCTCCGGTCGCCGCAAGCCGCCCGATCAGGCACAAATACCAGCTATTATTTCAACCATATAACCAGCGATCAACGGGTTGTATGGCAGGATCATGATATGTGAGGGTCTGACACCTCCTTAGCGCACCCACACCCCATACCAGTTATCCTTCCCAGCAGTCAGCACCCCATCGTGCCGCATCGACATATCCAACTGCCCCGACTTCCCATCACAACCGCCACTGCAAAACGCCCCCAAACCCAACGGCCAGTCGACGTTGGTGCGAATGCTGGTGGAGAAGTAGGAGCGATCCTTGTTGCTATCCTGCGCCCCGTCAGCCTCGCCGGCCTTCAGATACAGCCGGCTGATAGCCTTGCCCTCGGTCAGCACCTTCTCATTGGCGTCCGGCTTCGACTCCGCCAGCGTGCAGGGATGGGTACAGCCCGGGTGGTTGCTGAAGTTGGCCGAGCCACCGCAGGACCACTTGAGCTCCTTGAAACGAGCCGCCAGCGTCTTGCCGCCGAGGCAGTTGTTTGTGCGTAGCAGGAGCTTGTTCTTCCAGGAGATGAGGATTTCGCCGGCGCCGAGGTTGGCGAAGGCGTGGCCCTTGAAGTCGGCGTTGCTTCCTGGTGCGGGGTTGCCGAAGACGCTGCTGCTCTCCCAGTGCCCGCCGCTGTGGGTCCAGGTGTTGCCGTCGGCGTTGGCGACCACGGCAGCCAGGGTCCAACCGCCGCCCGCGGTGGTCATGTCGCACCACGTCTCGAAGGTCTTGCCGCCCGCCTTGAGCCAGTACTTGCCGTCTTTGGCGCCCGCGTCGACGGCCTTGAGGGCCTTGCAGGAGGCCGCGGGCGTGCCCTGGCTGCCCAGCGGCGAGGCCTTGGCGAAGACGACGAACGCGCTGCCGTTGCAGACCTTCAACGTCTGCGTGGAGGTGTCGTACCAGGCCAGCCCGACGGCGGAGGCATCGCAGGCGGCGGGGGCTTTGGCGGCGTTCTGGAAGCGGAAGAGCAGGGCCTGTTGCTTGGCGAAGTTGAGCGGGGCGGCGAGGTTCTGCTGGGCTTTGAAGGTGTTGGACTTGTCGACGCGGGCGTAGGGGGCCAGGTCGGGGCCGCCTTGCAAGTCAGCGTACTTGCCCGATGCGGCCACTTTGGCCAGCTGGCCGGCTGCGACGAGGCCGGCGATGAGGGTCTTGTCCATGTGGCTGCCCTTCAGGCAGCCGGTGCAGGCCAGGGTCGCGGCCTCGGCGGCTTTGGCGGCCTGGGCAGCGGAGTCGGCGGTGAGGGCTTTGCCGGCGACCTTGGCTTCGTCGGCTTTGGTGGCGACCTCAGCCTTGAGCGCGGGGCCGCCCTTGGTGGCCGAACCGGCGTAGGTGAAGCCCACGTGTTGGGCGCTGATGGTGCCGGCGGCGATGGCCTTGCCGGTGACGCAGCCGCTACAGTTCAGTCCCAGTGCGCCATGGGCGAGGGCGGCGTAGGCGACGTAGCGCAGAGGCACCCTGGGCAGCTCGGGATCAACGCCGACGCGCACGCCGAGCCACAGGGCCTTCATGCCCAGGAAGAGGGCGTCGTCGAGCTTCTTGAAGGGGTCGGCGCTGCCGAGCTCGACATGGAACGCGCTCGCTTTGACCTTGGCGGCGAGGTTCTCGAGGTAGACCGGCTGACCGCCGCTTTTATCCGTGTACAGGGCCAGGGACAGAGCGTAGTCGCCATCGCTCACAGGCCCGCCGGATGCGGTTCGGAGGGCGCCGTCGACGGCCATCACGATGGGCTTTGCGGTCGCTTCGGTGGCGAGCAGTGTCGCGATCGCGGCGACGAGGACAAACAGGCGGAGTGATGTGTTCATGGGGCGCTCCAGGGCGGTATCGCCGAACGTCAGGTGTAACAAGTCCGACGGCTGTGTGAAAGGTCGCCTGTGGGCCGTCCGGGGTGTGTTGCCGGTCAGGGCCTGCCTGGTCAACGTGTTTTCAGGCACTTAACCATCACTCAGGGAGTTATGCTGCAGAGTTATGATGTGTGAGGGTCTGACACCTCTCTGTCACACTTCGCACTTTTGGGCCGACAGTGCTAAAGGTCGCAGGCCGTCGGAATGCAGCATCGACGGGGGAAGATCTCATGCAGTGCGCCCTTTATGGACCTTCGACTCATCGCTTCAGCCAGGCGCCTCTTCTGGCGTTGCTGGCCACCTGTTTGGCGCTGCCTGCGACGGTGGGCGCTGCGGAGGCGATCGACCCGCCGGCGTCGGCGACCGGTTGCCAGGAGCAGGTCCTGGAACCGGGTCAGGAGGCGGCCATCGAGGCGCTGCTGGCGTTGCCGGGTGGCGTGAGCGTGACCGGTTTGGAGCCGGGCGACATCGAGGTCGGTGCGGGTTCGATGACCGCCAGCTTTCGGGGGACGCTGGGTGGCGAGGCGATGACGTGGACGTGGCGCATCGCGGCGCGGACTGCGGCTTCTCCGGCGGCGGGGCTGGTGGCGATGCGGTTGGCACCCTGCGTGGCAGGGCGGACGCCGGATTCGGACGCCCGAGTGGCGGCCTGCAACAGCGACGAGGGACGTTCGGCCCTGGCACGGGCCGATGACCGGATGGCTCGACGCCTGGATGAGGCGGGCGGCTCGCTGCGCTGGCGTTGCCCGACGGCGGGTCGCGGCGACGAGGCGGATGGTGCAGCGGACCTGGGTGCGGCGATGCGGGACATCGACCGTCTGCTCTCGGTGGCCGACAAGGCGGCGGCGGATCGGCGGATGAACGCGCTGCTGGCCGGGTTGGGCGATACGAAGCTGGCCGTGCACGAGCGCATTGACATGGCCGGCGTGTTGCAGCGGCTGGGCAGGGACGAGGCGGCGACTCTGCAATTGAAGGTGGCCGTGCAGGGCTGGCAGGGACAGGACAAGGAAGGGCAAGGCAACGACGTGGTGGTGCTGGAACGGGTGGCGGCGGCGCAGATTGCCCTGGGACAGGTCGAGCGCGGGCTCGCCCTGCTGGAGACGTGTCCCGACCGCGCGAAGGTGGACGCCTGCAGTCCGCTGCCGGCGGCGGGTGCGTTGGAGCAGGCTGGACGGCCGGATGATGCCGCTGCCCTGCTGGATGCGGCGGTGGCCGACGGCAAGATCGGCGGCACAGCGCTGCACCTGGCACGTATCGGCCTGGCATCGCGCATGGAAGCTGGCCCCAAGGAGCTGGCCGCCGCCAAAGCCGCAGTCGAGCAGCATGGCGACGATGCCGAGCTCCTCAACGCGCTGGCTTGCGCGCAGTTTCGCGCTGGCGAATTCGAGGAGGCAATCGCGTCCTTCGAGCGTGTATACCGCAAGGATCCGGCCTTCCCCGGCACGTTGGCGCGGCTGAGCGGCGCGTTCAACCAGATGGCCGGCCAGGCGGGCGGCGACGGACATCCGGTAGCGCGCTGGACGAAGCTGCGCGCGACGATGGAGACGCGGGCGAAGAGCGACCCACAAGATGTGGTCGCCATGTTCATGTTGGGAGTCGCGCAGTACTACGACGGCGAGCTGGAGGCGGCCATCGCATCCATGAAGCAGGTGGAGCCACAGGTACCCAACGAGGCCCGGGTCTACATCTACCAGGGCATGGGACATCACTGGCTGGGTCGCAAGGAGCAGGCCGAACGCCTGATCCTGAAGGCGCGCAAGGCAAATCCGCACGACTCGGACGTCTACTACTGCTACTCGCAGGTCTTCCATCAGCAGGATCGCGTGGGCGCCATCCAGAACTTGAAGCGCTACATCGCCATGAGCAGCGCGCCGGGTGCGCTGCAATTCGAAAAGAAGACCGACCGCGTGCGCCAGGAGCTCGCCTTGCTCGAAAAGGGCGAGAATCTGCCCGACTGGGATCGCCCGGCCCGCACCCCGGTCAACTCCGTACCCGGCGAACGGGGCGGCGGTCAGGGGTGGCAGATCCTGCTGTGGGCCCTGGGCCTGCTGGCGCTGGCCTTGGCATTCATGGCGTGGCGGCGGCGACGGGGCTGAAGGCAGCCGTACCGAAGAGCTCCTGGTAGGCGGCCCAGGTGGTCGGGCAGCGCTCTGAAACGGGGCACTGCTGGCAAATCTGACCGGTCGGTCTGGATTCGATTCGGTGGGCTGCGAGGGACGCTTCGCGGCGATGCAGGTCAGCCGTCTGGAAGGCGCCCAGCATGCCCACCTGCTCGACCGCATGTGCCGCCTCGTCGCCCAGAAGACACAGGGGAACGGCCTCGGTGCTGGCCACCATGTCCAGCTCTCCGGCGAGCAGCACTGCGCGACGGATGAAGGCAGCGGCGTCTTCGAGGCGCGCCAGGGTGGCGACATTCCAATCGCGCCCACGCTTGATGGGTCGTGCGAAGTCGTATTGCAGGCGCTTGACGCCCAGCTCGGCAAGCAAGCGGGTGATGGCCGGCAGCAAGGCGAAGTTGCGGCGGATGACGGGTACGGTGACCAGCAGGCCGCCGCCCCGGTCGACGATGTTGCGCAGGCCCAGCACGGTCTGCCCGAAGGCGCCCTCGTCGCCGGCGATGCGATCGTGCACGGCCGGATTCGGACCGAAGAAGGACACCTCGAACAGGTCCACGCCGGCTTGCATCAGCTTGTCGACATAGACCGCATGGCTGAGCATACGCGCGTTGGTTTGGAGCTGGATGTGACGATATCCCATCGCGCGGGCCCGACGGATCAGGGGCAACAGGTCCTTGCGCAGGGTCGCCTCGCCGCGCATGACCACAAGTTCGGTGCAACCCTGCCGGCGGCCCCGGTTCATCTCCGCCAGGGCCTTGTTGGCCGAACGTTCCGCCTTGTCGGGCAGGTCGGCGATGGTGCAATGGTCACAGACGCAGTTGCAGCGGGCGGTCAGGCGCAGCATGAGCCGGCGCGGCTGTGGGGCCGAGGGCTTCGATTCTTCCACAGCTGCGGGCGCGGTCTGGCGCGCAGGTTGCGCCGCTGAGATGGGGCGCGTCAGGCCGAGCACGTCGCCTCGCTGCACCAGGTGGTCGCCGATAGCCAGGTGGTCGGCGCCCAGTTGCAGGAAGGTGGCGATGGCCTCTTCGGGGCGGTTGACGATGGGCTCCCAGGCGCTGTTGAACGAGGTGTTGACCACCATGGGCACGCCGGTGAGCTTCTCGAAGGCGCTGATGAGGGCGTGGTAGCGCGGCTGGTGGGCGGCGTCCACCGACTGGGGGCGGGTGGTGCCGTCCAGGTGCAGGATCGCCGGCAACTCGTCGCGATGTTCGGCGCGCACCCGGTCGGTGAAGAGCATGAAAGGTGAGCAAGCAGGGTCATCGAAATAGTCCGCCTCGCGACCCGCCAGGATCGAGGGGCCGAGGGGGCGCCACCACTGGCGGCCTTTCATCACGTTGAGGCGCTGCTTGATTTCGCCGCGGCGGGGGTCGGCGAGGATGCTACGACCGCCCAGCGCGCGGGGACCAAATGCGGCGTTGCCCTGGTACCAGCAGACCACCTCACCGGCGGCCAGGCGCTCGGCGACGGCCGTGGCGATGTCGTCGCTGCGTTCGGCGGGCAGCTGGCAGCGCGCCAGGGCGTCGGCGATTTGGGCGTCGGTCTGACCGGGGCCGATCATGGCGTGCGGCATCTGCGCTGAAGGCGTCTCACCCGTGACCTGGAAGTGGGCCTCCAGCGCGGCGCC
>CAYTLW010000163.1:9816-15100 GCA_964438735.1 uncultured Enterobacteriaceae bacterium
GCCGGCATCGTGCGCGGCGGCCTGCACGAACATCTCTCCGATTCCGAAATATCTTCGAATCCTGGCGTTCATGGAGCAGTTCAACGCCACGCCACCGGCCATGCAGAGGCTGGTGGTCGAGCGCCCATCGAGGCCGCGCTCAATCTGTCCGATGACCACCCGCTCCAGGGCGTCCTGCACGCTGGCCGCCAGGGCGATGTGTTCCTCGGTCAGGGGGTCGCTCCAACCACGAGACAGGCCGCCGTAGCGGGCCCAGACGCGATCCTGGTGGATGATGGGCAGTCCGTCGGCGTCCAGGCCCAACAACTCGTCCATGGGCAGGGTCGGCTTGCCCATGGCGGCCAGCCCCATGGTCGAGCCCTGGCCGTGCGGGCCGAACCCCAGCAGCCTGGTGACGGTCTCGTAGACGCCGCCGATGAGACCCTCGCGCCCGGTGGGCACGTCGAAGCGACGCAACAGGCGGCCACCATCGGTGTCGAAGAAGGCCGCCGTCTCGCGCTCGCCGGAGCCGTCGACGGTGAAGACCACCGCCTCGTCCATGCCGCTGACCCGCCAGGCGGAGGCGGCGTGGGCCAGATGGTGGGGGATGAAGAGTACGCGCCCGCTACGGATGATCTGCGGCCAGCGACCGGCTTCCATGGCGGAGTAGGTGTTGCGGAAGCGGCCGTGCACGCCGTTGACGGCGATGATGTCGACGTCGTCCAGGGTCAGGCCGCCGGCGGCCAGGACGGCGGCCACCGAGCGCGCCGGCAGGGCCTCGTCGATGGTGATGGTGGGATCGGCCATGGCGGTCACGCCGGGCCGTCCGGGCGGTGACCAGCCGTAGCGCTTGCGGCGTCGGAAGCGCTCCTCTTCGGCCGCGCCGACGATCTCGCCATCGCGCAGAAGAGCAGCGGCGTGGCACTGCTGGGTGGTCATGGACAGACCCAGAATCGTCAACGATGTGCCCGGCTGGCGCGTCCGCAGTACCGGCGGCCCGGCGGGCCCCGGAGTGCGTCCCGTGCCGCCCGGCGGCGAGCGGACCGGGCGGGTGGCCCGTGGGTGAGGGGAGGGCTTCTCTGTTCGGGCAGCGTCCTGCGCCTGGCGCGCTGGCGGTTCGACCTCCAGAACCTCCCAGGCGGCGCGATCCAAGGCAGCGGCCCGAGTGCCGCCAAGTAGCAGGCCATCTTCGCCATGCTGCAGAATCCAGGCCCCGGACGAGACGGTGTGGTCCAACAGCATGGTGGCGCCATCGGGTGTGGTCACGGCCAGACCATGAATGCCCTGTTCGGCCAGGTGCCGCTCGGCGGCGCCGTGCAACTGCCGCTCGGACAGGCCATGCAACGATGCGGCCAGCGAGGCGGCTTGCGGCTCCGGTAGCAAGCAGGTCGCCGTCTGACCGGCGGCGAAGTGGGGAGCGGCGCGGATGGCCGCGACCGTGATGATGTGGTCGAAGTCCAGGATCGGCCGCGCGGGGTCTGGCTCCTCGCCCTGGGCCAGGGCGCTGATCTCGGCGCGCTGCAAGTCGATGCCCCAGGGAGATGCCTGCCCGCCCGGGCATGCCTTGCGTAGCCTGTCGAGCCATGTCTGCACGGCCTCTGAGGCGCCGCGATGACCGGCGATGATGCGCGGCGCAAGGCCCGCCCGGGCGATGGATGATGCGAGGGCGACCACCACCTCCACGTCGGGCGCGCACAGCGCTGCCTGCTCGTCGGGCTGATCCAGGGCCACCTTGATCAGCACCAATGGACGACTCCGCGCCGCCCGCCGCGGCGTATGTTCGCAAGCGGAGTCCGGGGCCAACCGCGAGCCGCCACTGGACAAACCCCGCGCCCGGCAGCCGCCGCAGCCCTTGCGATACTCGCAGTAGCCGCACTTGTCGGCGAATTGCGCCACGTCGCGCAACTGCACGAACGCCGGGTCATCGATCCACGCCTGGCCGAGGTCCAGCCAGCGGCTGCGCAGGTCCACAACGCCAAAATCCGCATGGCCACACGCATGGGCCACGCCATCGGGCCCGATCTACGCCTCGCTGACGCCGGCCGGACAGCCACGCCGGGGCAGCGAAACCGGCGCCACGCCTTCTGCCGGCTTCCGGCCGCTCATGGCCACTGCGTACCGGGGCCACAGGGTCGGACTGCATTCGGGCGACACGGTCGGCAACGATGCCGCTTCGTTCTGTCCCGTTGCCTGGTCGACCATGGCGTCGACCAGCCAGCCATCGACCCGTGACAGCGCCGCACGTGCCTGCGCGGCATCGCCGGTCGACGTCTCTGCGCCGCCGGGAGAGGTGCGGGGCCGCCACGAGCGGGCGCCCAACTGTCCTGCAGCCCGATGCAAGGCCGACAGCCCGTGCGAATCGATCGGCGAAATCAGCAGCGCGCTGTGGGCGACGACCGCGAGGCCACACGCTGCGGCCGCGTCTGCAATGGCCTGTAAGGGGTCCGGCGGCCGCTCATCGACCAGTTCCTCCAGGTGCAGGTGAACGCAGGACAAGCCGCTGGTGGCCAGCGCAGGCAACCGCGGCGCGATCTGAGCATCGCCGTCGACCGCCAGCCCAATCGCCAACCCCAGGCCCCTGCCCACCTTGATGAGGGTCTGCAGTTCATCCGACGCCACACCATGCACAGCGCTCAGGCGCAGCTCGCGGGCGCCGCTGGCGGCGATGGCGGTGAGCAACTCCAACCTCGCGCCGGCATCCAACGCCTGGCCGGCGCCATGGCCCCCGAGGGCCAGGTGTACGCGTTCGGGTCCGCTGCTCGACGCCGGCCGCCGGATGCGCTCGAGCCAGCCCGTCTGGGCCATCAGGCGCCGCACGGTCGCGTCGATCGAGCCGTCCGACGTCATGTGAGCACGGGCAACATCGCTCCGACCCGCGGCACCGGCGGCACCTTCGGCGGTCCAGGCGCCCTCGGCGCGGGCCAACTGGCCATCGCCCTGCCCCGCCAGGCCGCTGTCGTCGGCGCAGTTGAAGCGGATGCCACGGGCCAGGCAGGCGGTCGTGGCGCAGGTCCAGGCGGTGGCGAGGGCGGACTCGTGCGGCCGGTCGTCGCCCATGGCCACGTCAAAACGCAGCGTCGGGCGCCCCGCAAAGCGCTGGTCGACAAAGCGCACGAAGTCGGCCAGCAGGTGCACATTGGCGGCGCTGATGACGTGTTCGATCACCGGCGTACGGCCGGCCGACACGTAGGCGTCGACCGCGGCGCAAGTCTGCTCGAAGCCTGCCGACTCGCCGTTCAGCGCGCTGTAGAGCGCCTCGTCATGACTTGGGATCGCCACCGATGGTTGGTCTTGCGGCAACGCTCGTGCTCTCCATGGCCGGCCAGGGGTTGTAAGCAAATGTTATGATGGCGCAGACCTTCACACAAGCTCACCGGCCCAACGCAGACTGGCGTGGCGTCGGCCGCCGCGAGGACCGCCACGGCCTGCGGCTCCAGCGTGGCCCACCGGCACCAGCCATGGCCGAGAACGTCGCCGCGCCCTACACTGCTGTCATGAGCCCACGTCATCGACGCCCACGCCGCCCCTCAACCGCTCGCCGGGCACCTCGCGCCCTGCGGCTGGCCCGCCGCCAGCTGCTGCGCAGCGCCGACCGGACCCTGAGCACGTTCATCAACGGCATCGACTGGTTCCTGCGCGACCCCGCCGATCTGGTCGACCAGACGCCATTCGAGGTGGTGCATCGCGACGGCAAGCTGCAGATCCGCCGCTATCGCCCCCTGGATCGCCTGGACTCCTGGGGCATCGGTACCGAGATCGAAGGATCCTCGCCGGCGCCCGTACCCGTGCCAGTGCTGCTGATTCCCCCCTTGATGGTGCGGCCGCTCATCTACGACCTGACCGATGGCCGCTCCTACGCTCGCACTCTGCTGGCGGCTGGATTCGACGTCTTCCTGGTCGATTTCGGCGTGCCCGATGCCGCCGACGCCGATGTCAGTCTCGATGATTATGTGCTCGACTGGATGCCACAGGCGGTCGACACCGCCTGCACAATCTCGGGCGCCGGCTGCGTGTCGTTGATCGGCTACTGCCAGGGCGGTCTCTTCGGCTTGATGCACGCATCGGCCAACGAAGACGAGCGCGTGCGGAACATCGTCACCATCGGCTCACCCATCGACACCGAGAAGATGGGCGTGCTGATCGCCCTGCTGCGAATGGGGCATGAGCAGATCGACGTGCTGTCCAAACACATCGGCAACGTGCCGGGCGAGATCTCGTCGCGCTTCTTCAAGCTGATGAATCCGCTCAAGTCCATGACCCGCTACGCCGACCTCTTCCTGAACATGTACAACCAGGAGTATGTCAACGGTTTTGATGCCCTGAGTCAGTGGACCGACAACTTCATCGACTATCCGTCCGATGCCTTCCGCCAGCTCATGCGCGACTTCATGGCCGGCAACAAGCTCAAGGATGGGGAGATGCGTTTTGGCGACAAGGTGGCCGACCTGAGTCGCATTCAATGCCCTGTGCTGGCCTTCGCCGGCAAAAGCGATGACATCGTGCCCCCCGCAGCCGTACGCGCGGTCCTGGACGTGGTCGGCAGCGAAGACACCGAGGTACGCGTGGTCCCCGGCGGGCATATGGGCGTATTCGCCGGCCGGCATGCGCCCGACGAGGTGTGGAAGTACAGCGCGCGATGGCTGATTGAACGCTCCGCCTGAGCGCCGCTACCAGCGATGATAGGCCGGGTGCCCTTGTTGCACCGCGACGAAGAGTCCGCGGCAGGTGGCGGTGACCTTACCCTCGGCCTCCAGCGTGCCCTCGATCCAGGCCCGGTCGCCCTCCGACTCGACCACCCGGGCGCGCAGCAGCAACTCGGCGGACAGAGGTGTCGGGCGGCGCAGCTTGATGGTGTACTCGGCCGTAACGGTGCACGGCGGCGTGGCATCGCCAGCTTGCGTCATCAGGTGCCAGGCCGCGGTCCAGTTGCAGTGACAGTCGAGCAGCGCGCCGCAGATGCCGCCGTTGAGCATCCCCTCGAAAGCCTGGTGATGAGCCGACGCCCTCCAATGTGCCCGCACCTCGTCGCCGACCACGAAGCTCTTGATGCGCAGGCCCTTGTCGTTGGCCGGTCCGCAGCCGAAGCAGGCGTTGTTGGGTGCGTATCGATCTTGCAGGGATGGGACGTCGGCGGTGGGCGTAGGGTCATTCATGGCGGGGAGAATCGTGCAGCGTCGCCGGACAAGCAAGCTGCAAAAGCAGCAGCGCCCGGGGGGGGCGATCCCCCCGGGACGCTGCGTTCACCTCATGCCGGGCTCGAAGTTCACCTCAACACGGGCCCGACGCCACGCGAAATTGATGCCAG
>CAYTLW010000164.1:0-14743 GCA_964438735.1 uncultured Enterobacteriaceae bacterium
CGCGACTACGACGAACAGGCGGCGGCTGGCGGTGCCAGGTCACCAATCGGTGCTACAAGGCATGCAGCAGTACTTTACGGTCGCGAGACGCGACCCTAGAATGGCTGACTGCCGGCAGCCGTTCTGACGGCGGCGCCGTGGCTCTGTCACGGTACGTGCGCCGCCTTTGACGCTGCAATGCCGGACGGAGACGACCGAAGATGCTGACTTGCGCACGTTGTGGCCGGACAAGCGATGGACGCTACCGCTTCTGCCTTGGTTGCGGCGCCGCCCTGCCCCAGCAAGCGCCGGCCCCGGCCGAGATCCGACCTCCGTCACAGCCCATCGCGGCCGAGCCACCGCCGGCTACTCGTCCCCCCATTGCGCCACCGCCACCGGAAGCGCCGCCGCGCCAGCCGCCCCCGTCGTGGAAGCCGGGATCCGGCGCCGTGCCCGTGTCGCTGCCGGCCCGGGGCTCGGTCGTACCGACACCGATGGCCCAGCCAGCCGCGCCCATGCCCTCCGGACCGCCATCGTTTACCGCGCGCCCCGCGGCGCCGCCCGACGACGACTCGCCGACCATGGCCATGGAGCCCGTCGATGCGCCGCCGCCACCGCCGCGCCCGCCAGACCCCGCCAAGGCGCGCCGCACGGCCCAGGCCGGACCGCGAAGCACTCCACACGTCCAGCGAGCCGGCGCTCGGCCAGCCAGTGGCGCACCTGCTGCCCACGACTGTGTCAGCTGCGGCGCCGCCATGCCGCCGGGTCACATGTTTTGTGGTGTCTGCGGCACCCGTGTCGGCGAAGCTCCGCCGCCAGCGGCCCAGGCCAAGCACAGCCGTGACGTGGGTCATCTGGCCCTCATCGATGACCTCGGCGGCGAGTCGGTACGCTACTCGCTGATCGAGGGCAACAACGCCATCGGCCGCGGCGAAGACAACCAGGTTCCGTTCCCGCAGGATGGACTGCTGGCAGGCACGCACTGCGTGGTCATCGCAAACGAGACGCCATTCCGCCTGCGTCCGGTCGACTTCTGCAACGGCACCTACCTTCGCATTTCTACACCGGTGGAGCTGCAGCACGGTGATATCATCCGGGTCGGCCAGGAGGTGCTCAAGTTCGAGCGCATCGACGACATCGGGTCCGAAGTCTCCCCAATTACGGGGCGCGCGCTGACGGTGGGATGCCCGATGCCGCGCGGTGTTTGGGGGCGCCTCTGCCAGATCGGCATGGCCCGGCAGGTTGCAAATGCCTACCTGCTGTCACATCGCGACGTCTTCCTCGGCCGCGAGCGAGGCGACATCCTCTTTCCCAAAGATGGGTTCGTTTCAGGCTCGCACGCTGTGATTTCGGAACGCGGAGGTCGGGTCTACTTGAAAGATCTGGGTAGTTCCAACGGTACGTTCCTGCGCATCAAGCGCGAGATTGCCTTGCGGAACGGCGACCTGCTGCTGCTGGGTCGGAATCTCCTCCGTGTTCATGTGGGTGCATCATGAGTGCTAAGTACAGAGTCCCTCGTAATAACTCGAACTCGGGCCAGCGCACGCCAGGCAATGGCGCGGTCACGCCCAGCAACGGCGAAAAACGCAGGGACTCCCGGCACAGCTTCGACATCAAGATCGGGGTCGCCAGCCATCACCGCCTCTTTGTCGGCCTGATGGCCAACATCTCCACGGGCGGCCTCTTCGTGGCCACCGAGGAGCACCTCCAGCGCGGCGAGAAGGTCGAGGTTCGATTCCAGATCCCCGGTTCCGATCACGTCTTCCACAAGGAAGCCGAAGTCTGCTGGACCCGGCCCTACGACGACCACAACCTGGACAACAGCGCGCGCGCGGGCGCCGGTGTTCGACTGGTCGACCTCGACGACGAAGAGAAACGCATGCTCAACGCATTCATCGAAGTGCACGAGCCGCTGTTCTTCGAGACTTGATCTTCTGGCGGCCGGGCTCGGGTCCCACCGCTCTCCCTTCACCGATTGTTCAGAGGATGCCGCGGGCGCGGAAGAAGCGCTCTGCGCGCAGGGTGACCAGATCGGGCAATTCGATCGGCGCGGTATGTGAGCCGGCGGGCACCACGAGCAGCTCGGCGTCGGGCAGCAGGTGGGTGAGCTCCTCGCTCAGCTGCGAGGGCGTCATGCTGTCGCGTGCGCCGGCGATCACCGGGGCGGGGGCGCGATTGGAGGGCTGCAGTGGTGGTGGGGTGTGGTGGGCTTGGTTGTCCAACATGGGCAGTACGACGACCGGTTCCATGCGGCCGAGGTGATCGAGATAGGGCGCGAAGTCATCGCGCTGGATCATGCGGGCGTTGATCTCGGTGGCGACGGCGATCTTGTAGGCGAGCTCGGTCGGCACCCACTTCGCCCAGAGGCGTCGCAAGGTGTCGGGCCGGGCGAAGATGGCGCTGGATATGACCGGCAGCAGACGCACACCGGCACCGCCGCCCAGGGTATCCAGAGGGCGCTCGAATGCGCCGCACATGGGCAGCACGGCGCGCACCCGATCGGGGTGCATATGTGCCGCCTCGAGGATCACCTGCACGCCCATGGAGTGGCCCCACAGGATGACGTCGTCGACCCCGCATGCGTCCAGCACCTCCCAGGCGTCGGTGGCGCAGCGCTCGATGGTCAGGCTGTCGAAATCCGTGGGTACGGCGCTCAGGCCATGTCCTCGGTAGTGGAAGTGGATGATCCGGCAGCGGGACTCGAAGGCGCGCCGGATGTACTTCCAGACGTACCCGTCGCAGCCGATTCCGTCGCAGAGGAGCAGGGTGGGGCCGTCTGGCTGGCCGCTGACCCGGACGCTGAGATCAGTGCCGTCGCTGGCGACAACGACGCGGGTACTCATCCTGCGACGCCGACCGACTCGGCCTGCTCCCCGCCGCGGGTGCGAATGCCGTGCACGAATCCAACCAGGACGTAGACCACCAGGATCAGGAGCGGATACCAGAGCGCGAAGCGGGCCGGCACCATGATGTAGATGGCGATCGCGTTGCCGATCTGGAAGGCCTTCCCCAGGGGGTGACGCCACAGGCGCAACTTGGGCAAGGGCAGGTTGCAGATCATCAAGGTCGTGTTCAGCAGCAGGATGGCGGGCAGGTATGCGGTCAGGATCGAGTTCGGCAGGCCGAGATCGTCTCCGGCCAGGTACAGCAGGGCGACCAGGCTGCCGGACAGGGTGGTCGGCAGGCCCTGGAACCAGCCCGGGCTCTCGGACGTGATGATGTTGAACTTGGCCAGGCGAACGGACGCGCAGACCACATAGAGGATGCAGATGGAGGTCAACACCACCGCAGACGGCAGGATGCCGAAATAGGGCTCTGCCGATGGCCCCCAGGCCACGCTCGCCTGGGCCTGACTGGCGTAGTAACACAGCGCCGCGGGCGCGAAGCCGAACGTGACAAAATCAGAGAAGGAATCGAATTGAACGCCGAACGGAGACGAACCGCCGAGCCGGCGTGCCACGGTGCCGTCGAGCTTGTCGAGCAGAGCGGCCAGGGCGATGAACCAGGCCGCGGTATCGAAATCACCGGTGCTCGACCGAAATATCGACAGGATGCCGATCACCATGCCGGTGGCGGTGATCAGATTGGGAGGGATGGCCCGGATCGGCACGCGATCGAACAACTGCACGCCCACTCCAGTCGCCGGTGGTCGTCATCGATGGATGCGACCGATATTCCGGCTCGCCGCCGAGGGTAGCCGGCCCGGCGGTCGCCGTGCAACCTGAGCGGCCTGGCGATTCAAGGGCCCCGACGCAGGGCCCGTCGAAGAACGGCGCGGGCGCGCGTCGCGGCGTCGAAGACGTCGAATCGGACCTGCCAGAACTCGCCGCCGACCAGGTGTCGCTGAGAGCCGCGGGAGTCGTCCAACGCGACCAGCGCCATGTCGATGGCGCCCTGTCGGTCACCGGTTTCGAGCAGGTATTCGGCCAGTCGCACCTGCGGCAGGCCACCGCCGGAGTATCGCGTGCCTGCGCGGAGGGCGCCATGCAAGGTGGTCAGCGCCTCGTCCTTGCGGCCGGCCGACCACAGCGCCGCGGCCAGGGTGTCCAGCAGGGCGTGCGCGCTCCTGCCGCTCGGGCTGCCGAGAGAGGGCGCGGCAAATCGCCAGACCTGCTCGCCTGGAGCACCGCCGAGCAGTCGCGCATAGGCCAGGTTGTTGCGCGCTCCCAGGCTGTCGGGAGCCAGTCGCCAGCTGTGGAGCATCCTGTCGATGCCGGGTTGGGGCTGGCCCAGCGCAGCGAGATCGTCCAGGGCGTAGCCGAGGATCGAACGACTGCGGGGATGCGGCGAGAGGCGGGCCAGAAGGATGCGCAAGTGGGCGCGGGTACGTCGCAGGTCGGCCGGCCCGAGCAGTTGACGCCGGCCAGAGAGATGGCCCACCCAGCCGATCACGACGGCGTTGTGGGCGTTGGCGAGATCGTCGCTCAGCGCGGCGGCGCCGGCGGGATCGACGCCCGTGGCCACCGCCATCGCCAGGTCGGCCAGGTCGTCTTGAGAACCGACCAGCAGCGCGGTGAGGGGACGATCGCGCCGGCAGTGGGCCAGCCGACCGCGCCGTTCCAGCCACAGGGCGGGGCAGACCAGGCTGCCCTTCGGCGCGCCCGCCTTCGCCGAACGACGCAACAGCCGACGGGCCAGTTTGACCTCCTCGAAGCGGACGGCCATGCGCACCGCAGACAACCAGGCTCGCCACGGTTCATCATCCGCCGCCGCCACGCGGGCGATCCAGGCGACGGCCAGCTCGCTTCGGCCCGCGGCCAGGGCCACTTCGACTGCGGCCATGGCCTCGGCGCGTGGTGGCAGCTCCAGGTCAGCCATGGCCATGCGGCGCAGCAACGCCACATCGAAACGGCGCACCATCAGGGCGAACGAGGCGTCATCTGTGGGGTCGGCAGGCGTCTGGCCGATGACACCCGGAGGCTCGACCTGGAAGGTCTTCGACTGCTCGGACGCAGACAGCTTGCGGGCGATGGCGACCCGACCCGAGCGGGTGAGCGCATGCACGACCTGATATGCCCGCCGGGAGACGCGGCTTTCGTTCGACCCGACAGTGCCGCCGAGGACACGGCGAATCAGCTTGTGGCGGGTGCGCGGGCCGGGCTCGCTGATATACGCCCGGGCGCGGGCGCTCACTTCGGTGGCGTCGCCGGTCGCGAACGAGACCCGCAATCGATACCAGGCCGCGTCGGCGCCGGGGCGCACCAGGCGGTGCCGGCGGACCATGGACATGGCCAAAGTGGCCAGCTCCGGATGGCCCTGATCGACCAGCGAGACGGCCATCCGCTCCAGATCGACCGCCGCAGGTCGCGGCCCCAACCAGGCGCCGATCTGCTCGCGCACCATGGACAGCCGGCCGGCCTTGCCGAAATGGAGGGGCGTGTCGGCGCGCGCGATCTCCGAGCTTCGCTGGTCTGGCAGCGTGCCGTGGCGAGACAGGCTGATCAGCGTCGACGCAGCCGCCCGGGCGGCGGTCATTCGGAGCACGTTCTGCCGCCAGCCGGGGCTCGGATCGACCATGAACGGGGTCGGGCCCAGGGTTCGAAGGGCACGCTGCGTGTTGCCGTGGCGAGCCCAGACCATGGCCATGAGCACGCGGCCCAACGGCACATTTCGGCCCAGGGCATCCAGATCGGAGAGCAGGCGTCGCCAGGCGGAGGATGCGCGTTGGGTCTCGCTGGCGTCTTCGAGCGCGATCGTCAACACGCGCGCCAGCCACCAGGGCTCGGCGCGCAGCTCGGCGGGGTGCGCCAGGAGCCAGGCGAGGACCTTCTGCCCACCTCCGTGATCGACAATGCGTTGCGTCGCGCCATCCAGGGGGTGGTTTGGCCAGTCGGAGACGGTTCCGTGCCGGTAGGTGGGCCACTTCTGCATGCTCGTCGCGGCGCGTCGCAGAGCAGCCACCGCGGCGTCCAGATTGCCCTGCTGGTTGTGCAGGCCGATCAGCCTGGCCCACAGCTCGGGGCGGTTCGGGTTGGCGTCCAGCCAACGCTCGAGCCAGCCGATCAACATCTCGACCCGGTCTGCCCGTTGCAGGCCGTCGATCAAGCAACGGACCGCAGACCACCTGACGTCGAAGACGTTGGCGGTGATGCGATCGGCCATTTCCTTCTTCGACGAGTCGGGCGATGGCGACAGGATCAGGGCGCCCATGGAGGCACGCCACAGGGCCAGGGCCGCCTCGGGACGGCCTGTGCTGAAGGCGTCGACCCCCTGATGACAGAGCAATAGAGGGTCTGTCGGAGAATGCTCCAGGGCGACGGAGCGCAGGGCGAATGCCAGCTCGGTTTCGCCATACCGGGTCATGGTGCGAGCGGCATGTGCCGCCGCCTTGCCGGCGTCCAGCGCGCGGCCCACATACAGGCGGGCGATGCCCGACGCTTCGGCGGACGAGGTGGGATCGCGTCGAACATCCAGGGTGCCGGATAGCAGGTCTGCGCCGGAGACCGAGTTCCGCCAACTCCGAACGCCTGGTGAGGCGCTGGCGAGCAGATCTTCGGCCGTCGCCCTGGCCTCCCGCGCGGCGCCAACCTGCAGCAGCCGTTCGACGGTCTCCACCGACGGGGTCCGGCCGCCGGCTCGCAGGCGACGGGCGGCCGCGGTCACCGCTTTGCGCAGGCCAAGACGGGCGCCGATGTCCATGCGGAATCGCTCCAGCTCGCGATCGCTGTCGACGATGTCGGCGAGGGCCTCGTGCACATGCTGGGTCCGGCCCTGGAGATGCGCCTCCTCAGCGAGCTGTCGTAGCTGGGTGCGTTTGGGCCCCAATCGCAGGTAGGCGAGGAACTGGCTCCGGAAGTCCTGCATCTCACCGGTTCGCAGCATGTTCTTCAGCACGGCGTCGCGGGCTGAGAGGTCGTCGGGGCGGCGATCGATGGCGAAGCGCATGAAGGGCTCGGCCCGCTGGAGGTAGCCGAACTCGGCCAGCAGCCTGGCCGCGCTCATCGCGTCCCGCCAGGCGCGGCGGCCGCGCCCACGAGCGACCCGCAGCACACGCACAGCGTCATCGGCGCGGCCCAACGAGAGCAGCGATCGCGCCCAGGGTGCGAGGGTGCGAAAGCTCATTCGCTTGAGCTTGCTGCCGAAATTGCGCTCGAATAGGGGCAGGGCCAGGGTGTGGAAGCCGTGATGAGCCAGCCGACCGGCCAGCCGAACGTGGCTGCCCCGCCCCACCTGCGCCTTCTCGAACCGTGTCGCCAGCGCGAAAGCCCGCTTGCCATCGCCCAGATCACGAGCGCATGCCAGGCCCCGGTCGATGGCGCGATCCAAGACAAGGCGGGAGCGCAGCACGACCAGATCATTGGCCATGTCGAGCACCAGCGAACAGAGATTGGATCGCCAGGCCAGATCCATCAGCTGTCGTTTGCTGGTCAGGCCCAATCCCTTGAGCTGGATCGCCCGCCGGAGCACCTTCTCGGCCTCGCGGCCCTGTCCGAGTGCCACCAAGGCGATGGCCTCGACGCGGGCGTACTTCAACTCGTCGCTGCGCGAGTGCGGCGTGCCGGGTCCGCCGCGGGCGTCGCGCACATATTCGAGCATCAGGTCGGCGGCGCCTGCGGCGGCGAGACGTTCCAGCTTCTTGGAGGACAGCTTCGGCGAGCGGCCCACCCGATCTCGCCGTGTCCGAACCTTGCGATCGGGCCGAGGCAGCGGCGCGCCGAGCACGTCAGCACCGACGAATCTCGCCAGCGTTCGCTCGACCCAGCGACGGCCGAGGCGGCGATCCGGGCCGCTCATCAGCTTCTGGGCGATGTCCCAGGACAGGCTCAGATCATCGGTCTGGGCCATGCCCGACAGCGTCAACCAGCGCGCCAGGACCCGGGCATCGTTGACCCGCAATACGGCCCGGACCATGGCCTCGTCATCCAGCTCGGCACCTTCGGTCGCAGCCAGCGCGCGGGCCCGCCGATAGGCCGCCATGGCGGGCTCAGCAAAGCGTCGCTCGAAGGCCAGGCGAGCGACCTCCTGCAACAGTTGAGAGTCGGCCATGGGTGCCGAGGCCAGGACCTCCAGTGTGGCCGACAGGGCGCGTCGCCAGACGATGCTCCCCCGATGACTCAAAAGGCCGGCGGCGAAGACTTTGAACCGACGTCGAATCTCCGAGGGGTCGTGCCCAGACGTCTTTCGGGAGGCCTGGGCCAGCGCCCTGGCGTAGGCGAGCATCTCCCTGTGGGCCAGTGGACGGACGCGAGATTGTCGGAGGTGATGCGCCGCCCTCGCGGCCAGCGAGTCCAGGGATTCGGCCTGCTTGGCCTCCGCCGCCCGACCCCGCCACAGGCGCGCGTCCACGGGCAAGTGCCGATCCCATAATTCGGCCAGGCGCCAGGCCACGGCCGCCTTGTCTGAGGCGGACTGCCAACTTGCATAGGCCAGCTTCCTGGCCGCCTTCAGCTGGCCGCGCTGACGAAGCAGATCAGCCCGCAGAACCTGCGCCAGGGGACCGCCATTCGCCGCGATCAGCGCATTGATCAGGGGTTCGGCATCGTCCGGCAGGCCGGCAACCAACAAGGAGCGAGCAAGCTGGCGACGGGCGGCCATGGACTTGAACCGGTCGCCGCGACTGCGGGCCAGGGCCGCCAGTTCAGCGCGCGGGGCCGTCGACGCGCCGCGCTCGATGTTGCGGCCGAGCGCCCGGATGAAGGCCAGCCAATGGGACTCTTCAGAATCGGGGCGGGCCACCACCAGGCGCCAGACCTCCATGGCCATGAGGCGGTCGGTGGCGATCGGGGTCGATCGGGCGATGGCGGTCAACGTCTGGCCAGGCAGTCGGGCAGCGCCAAGGCGCCGCAACCAGTCGCGGCGATGTTTGGGCCCACGCCGCCGTCGGGCTGCGACAAAGGCCTGCGACCAGACGCGCTGGTCGGTGCCGTGCTCGGTGAGGGTGCCCACCATCACGGCGTCGAATTCGGACCAGCGATGCAGGGTCGCCAGGTCGCGCAGCAGGACCAGGGTCCAGGCCAGACGGGCGCCAGATCGACGGTCACCCTCGGCGCGCGAGGTGGGGGGTGCCGCCCGACGGGCACGCGCCACCAGCTCGGCGGGCTTCTGCCGCCAGTTGGCCAATACACGCGCCGCCAGATCGCAGAGGGCGGGCCGCTGACAGCCCTTGTCGACCAGGGGCGCGATCATCCGCCAGGCGTGGGCCGGCTTCTTGCGAACACTGACGTGATACGCCACGACCCGCTCGAACGTCTGCCAGAGCTCGGCCTCCACAGGCGCCGGCGGCGTGGCACGGAGCGCCGAGCGAACCGACGCCGTCAATCGGCGATCGACCGCGGCCGCCTTGGCATCCTGGCCGCTGCGCCAGCGGGCGACCGACTCCAACGCCAGCAACCTGGGGCCGACGGCGCCGGCGCGGCGGGCTGCCACGACGCCAGACAAGGCGTTCTTGTCATCGCCGCGACGGACCAGGCGTTCGACCTCACGCACCCAGGCATCCGGGCTTTCGGGCCGGGCGCGCGCGTTCGCCTTCGCTTTTGGCTCTGGCGCGCGCGGGGTCGCGCCACAACCGACGAGCAGGACGAGCGTCAACAACAGGCCCGCTGGGCGCCACGATGGCGTCTGGCTTGCGCTGCCCGTCATGCTCCTCCAACGCCCTTGTTTCACTGCGGCGGGCGCCGGGGCCCACCGTACCGCAACGCGCGGGCGGCAAGGTCTATTTCGACGCCAGCGGACATGATGCCGCCCACGGGCGACGCTGCCCAGGGCGACGGGCCACGCTTGCGAGACAACGCAGCTTTGTTTATCCCCCCTTTCATGAACGAGACGATCAAGCTGGCCGAGGGCACGTGGATCACCGCAGAGTTGCGCGTGATCGGCGAGTTGGGCGAGGGCGGCATGGGCCGCGTCTACCTGGCCCATGACCAGGTGCTCGACCGCAAGGTGGCGGTCAAGGTGTTGTCGCCCCCTCGGCCAGACGACGATCCAGACCAGACCGACCAGGGCGTTCGCGCAGTCCGCGAGGCCCGAGCGGTGGCCCGCGTGGTGCACGCCAACGTGGCTACAGTCTATCGGCTGGGTACCTTCGAGGACCGCCCCTTCATCGAGATGGAGTGGGTGGACGGCCCCTCCTTACGCGATCTCGTGGCCGCCGAGCGCCTGCCGGATGCCAGCGCGAGACGTCGTTGGCTCATGGCGATCGCCGAAGCGATCCAGCACGCCCACGATTGCGGCGTGATCCACTGCGATCTCAAACCTGAGAACATCCTGATCGGTGACCTGGCGTCCGGCAGGGGGCGCATCAAGCTGGTGGATTTCGGCCTGGCGCGCGGCCGTGATCTCCGCCATCGGTCGCCGACTCAGGCCATGGGCACCCTGGCCTACCTGCCGCCCGAGGCTGGCCTGGAGCCGCCGTCGCCGGCCGGCGATCAATACAGCTTCACCATGCTGGCGGCGGAGCTGCTCACAGGTGAACGTCCGCTGGCCGGCGATGCGGGCCCGATCGTCGACCGCCATCGCCTGTTGCCGCTGCGGGCGCGCGAGGTCCTGGTGCGTGGTCTGCGCGAGCGACCGGCGGATCGATTCCCGAATGTCTCGGCCCTGGCCGAAGCGCTCGAACGCGCCCTGGTCACGCTGCCCGAGCCGTCCATGGAACCGCCACCCGGCGAGCCGCCCACCCTGCGGCGGCTGCGCAAGGCCAGCCAGTTGACGCCCGATTGGATCGCCGGGCTGTCGCGCGACGACATGCGGACCCTGTTGCTCGCGCTCATCACGCTGGCGCCGCCCGATCACCCTGGCCTTGTTGAGCGGCTTGTGGGCGACCTGGACGATCACCCCATCATGAGCGAATTGCGGCAGGACTGGATCGACGGCGACCTGGGGCAATGGCAACTGCGCGATCGCGGCCTGGCCACCGTGATCCTGCACCGCCTGCGCGACCGGGCCGTGGCGGCGTTGCGCGTCGCCCTGGCCCACGCCCTGGAAGGGGGGCGCGATGTGGGCGCATGGGTCCGTGAAGATGTCGCGCGTCTGTATGCCGCCGCCGGTCAGCCGGCCGAGGCTGCGCGCCTGGTCCTGGCCGGTGCCCGCCTGACGGTCTCCGCCCGCGGGCGCGATCAGGGGCTTCAGCGCGCGGTCGCCCTGCTGAGCGCCCCGACCCACCTGGAGGCGTGGTTGAGCGCCCTGGTGGAGCGACTGGAGTGGACCCTTCGATGCGGCTGGCAGACGGTGGCGGGCGGCGCCCTGACCCTGGCCAAGGGACTGGCGGCCGAGCGGGGGTGGCGGCCTGGGGAATCCCTGTCCATGCGACTGCTGGTGGCTGAAGCGACATTGCGCACCCTTGCGGGACGACCGGCGGGCGCGCTCTCGCTGCTCGAGCGGGTGCCGGACGGGCCTTCTTTGCAGAGCGAACCGCCCACCTGGCGACTGACTGCCCTCGCCGAGCGGGCACGGGCACTCCTGGCGCTGGATCAAGTCGAAGACGCCAGCGCCTGCATCGGCCCCGCCCTGGGCGCGATCGATGACGACCAGGCGGCCGATCCCGCGCGTGTGCAGGCGGCTGGCCGCGTGCTGGGAGTGGGCGCCAGAATCCTCCTGCACGCGCAGCAGCCAGAAGCCGCGGCCAGCCTGGCCACGCGGCGCCTCTGCCTGGAGTTGGACCGGGGTGATGAATTGGCCAGCGCCGTGGCACTTGTCGCGCTGGGGCAACTTCACCTTGCAGCAGGCGACCCGGACGCGGCGTCCTCATCGGCGGAGGAGGCCGACGAGCTGCTGCGACCGGTGGGCGCGGTGGGCATCGCGGGCGAGGCGGAGTTGCTGCAGGCGCGCTGCGACCTGGCGTCGGGGCGTCCGCTGTCGGCCATGCGCAGGGCGCAGAACGCGTTGTGGTTGTGGCGCGGGCAGGGTGCCGCCGGGCCGTATATGCGGGCGTTGCGCTGCATGGTCGAGATCTGTAGCGCGGCGGGCGACGAACCGGGTGTGTGGCACCATCGGGCCGAGCTCGACGCCAGCCGGCGTGCTGGCTACCGACCTACCTGAGTGGAGGAGCGTCCGATGACGGACACGGCGATACGGTTCTACAGCACAAATGGGCAGGTCCCGGAGGTGGACCTGGCCCGGGCGCTGATCCAGGGCATGGCCGGCGATCGGGGCCTGTACATGCCGCGTCCGCTGCCGTCGCTGCCGGACGGATTGCTCGCCCGCGCCCGCGACCTGAGCTACGCCGAGCTGGCCGCGGCCATGCTCACCCCGTACAGCGCGGGTCTGTGGAGCGCCGACGAGATGGCCACGCTATGCGCGGACGCCTACGACTTCGAGGTCCCCGTCGAGGAGATCGCCCCCCGGCGCCACATTCTGCGTCTGGATCGGGGTCCGACGGCCTCGTTCAAGGACTTCGCGGCGCGCTTCATGGCCCGCGCCCTGGGTCGCCTGGTACGCGCCAGCGGCCGGCCCCTGCTGATCCTGGTGGCCACGTCGGGAGATACCGGCTCGGCCATCGCCCACGCCTTCCTGGGGGTCGCGGGCATCCGCGTGGTGGTGCTCTTTCCGCGAGCGGAGGTCTCCGATCGCCAGCGCCGCCAGATGACCACCCTGGGCGACAACGTGCGCACGCTGGCCCTGCCGGCGAAGTTCGACGACTGCCAGGCGCTGGTGAAGACGGCGTTCGCCGACGGCGACCTGGCCGGGCTGAACCTGTCCTCGGCCAACTCCATCAACATCGGCCGCCTGCTGCCGCAATCGGTCTACTACGCCTGGGCTGCCAGCCGCGTGGCCGACGTGGGCGCCGGCGAGCCGGTGGTGTTCAGCGTGCCGTCGGGCAACTTCGGCGACCTGATGGGCGGCCTGCTGGCCCGCCACGCCGGCCTGCCCGTGGCCCGCTTTGCCGTGGCCACCAACGCCAACGACGAGGTGCCGCGCTTTCTGCAGACGGGAAGCTACGAGCCGCTTGTCCCTTCGCGAGTGTGCATCTCCAACGCCATGAACGTTGGCCACCCCTCCAACCTGGCCCGCCTGGTGGACCTGTATGGCGGCCACATGGACGAGCGCGGCCGCCTGCTGCGCCCGCCAGACATGGGCCGCATGAAGCAGGACCTGTACGCCGTGTCCATCGACGACGAGCGGACCCGGGCCACCATCGGCGAGGTCTGGCGGCGACATGGCGTGCTGATCGAACCTCACGGCGCCGTGGGTATGGGGGGCCTGGACGAGCTGCTCGACCACCATCCCGAGCTGCGCGATCGGGCCGCCATCTGCCTGGAGACCGCCCACCCGGCCAAGTTCCCCGACGAGGTGCGGGCGGCCACCGGGCAGGAGCCTCCGCTGCCGACATCGCTCATGGGACTGGCCGACAAGACTGAGCATTTCGAAGAACTGGAGCCGGACTATGCGGCGTTCAAGGCCTGGCTGCAAGCGCTGCCACCGGCTTGAATCAGGCTGAATCGCTCGGCGCGTAGGCGTAGGGCGGCTGAAACTGCGCCTTCAGCTCGGCCGCGGGGTGGCGCTCGGCGATCGCCGCCTGCAGGCGCTCTTCGATGGCCGTCATCTCCCGTTCGTCCATGGCTTCGTGCACGCCCACATCCACCAGCACGGTGAAGCGGCCCTCATCGCCGACCAGGCGCAGGTCCTGAAACGACTCCAGGCGCTCCTCGGCGGTGACCAGCTCGGCGAACAGCGACCGCAGCGCGCCATACTGGGGATGGCTGTCATCGATGGGATCGACGTGCACCACCACCATCCCGGGCGCATCGGCGGCGATGGCCTCCTCGACCCGTTCGGCGATCTCGTGCAGCGCGATAGCGCTGAGGTGAGCCGGTGTCTCCACGTGCAGTGACACCACCCGATCGCGCCCGTATTTGTGCACCACGATGTCATGAGCGCCGCGCACCCCCTCCACCGAACGCGCCAGGGCCTCGATCTCGGCCAGCTCTTCGGTCGTCGGCGCCTCGCCCAGCAATGGGTCGATGGCATCCCTGGCGATATGCCAGGCGGCCCACAAGATGATCAGCGCCACGCCGCAGCCCATGGCGCCGTCCAGCCAGAGTATCCCCCAGCGGGAGGCCACCAGCGCGACCACCACCAGCAAGGTGGCGAAGACGTCGGTGAGGTGGTGCCAGGCGTCGGCCTCGATGGCTTTGGAGCCGGTCATGCGCGCGATGACGCCGGCGAACAGGGCCAACCATTGCTTGATGCCGGCGGTGATGGCCACCACCACGATCACCCACCACGGCGCGACCAGCGGCTCCGGCGCCAGGATGCGCGTCACCGACGACTTGCCGAACTCCAGCCCGGCGACCGCCAGCAACACGGCCACGATGAGCGCGCCGACCAGCTCCGCCCGCCCGTGGCCGAAGGGATGCTCTCGATCCGCAGGCCGACTGGCCACCCGGGCGCTGATGATGATGACCACCGAGGTCGCCGAGTCCGCCAGCGTATGCACCGCGTCGGCGAGCAGGGAGATGGAGGCCGTCGACAGGCCGATAGCCAGCTTGATGACGAAGAGCAGGGAGTTGACCACCACGCTGGCGTGGCCTTCGAGCAGGGTCAGTTGGGTGCGCCGGTCGCGGTCATCCGTGGCGCGGGCTTCGGCGCGCTCGATCAGCCAGCGGGAGAGGGGGTCGCGGGACATGGGGTCATGGTACGTGGGGGTTCGGGTGGCGACAATCGTGGTGGTGATTCCGCGGCCCTGCCTGTGCCAGGCGACCTGATCGGCAAGAGGGTATGATTAAATAAGTAGGGTGAATTTTTTCCGCGGTCCTGTGGAGCCGACAGCAACCGCAGGGCGATCGCACTAAGCGTGGGTGAGGACACTTAGCAGGTAGTCATGGTCCCA
>CAYTLW010000165.1:0-14686 GCA_964438735.1 uncultured Enterobacteriaceae bacterium
GGGGCGAGTTCGTCAGCTACGCCTATCCGGGCGGCGCGATGGTACAGTAGGCCGGCACGCGCCCGTGTGCGGACACGGCGCTACTCGTCGACGCTCTGCACCTTGTAGTTGCCGCGGGCTTCGTCCTTTTCGAGCTTGAGCAGGCCCGACATGGCGGCCGCCTCGAGCAGGCCGTTGAAGGTGCGATAGCCCCACAACGACTCGCTGAAGCCGGGATGCACGCGGCGGATGGTCTGCTTGACCAGCGAGCCCCAGACAGGATCGTACTCCCGCTCCAGCGAGCGCACGATCTCGACCAGCTGCTCCATGCCCTCGGCGCCGGGATCGGCCTTGCTGGCCGCCTTGCGCTTGCGCTTGGGGCGCTCGGCGGTCTTGACCAGGTCGTCGTAGTAGATGAACTCGTCGCAGCCGGCCACCAGCAGGTCGGAGGTGGAGTTGCGCACCCCGCAGCCGATGACGCGCTTGTCGTTCTCCTTGAGCTTGTTGACCAGGGGCGAGAAGTCGCTGTCGCCCGATATCAACGCGAAGATGTCGATGTGGGCCTTGGCGTAGCAGAGATCGATGGCGTCGACGACCATGCGGATGTCGGCGCTGTTCTTGCCGCTCTGCCGGGTCTGGGGGATGTCGATGAGCTCGATGCCGCGGGCGTGGAACTCGCGCACGGAGCTGCGATAACGGCCCCAGTCGCAGTAGGCGCGTTTGTAGACGATGCGACCCTTCTCGAGCAGGCGCTTGAGCACCAGGTCGATGCGGAAGCCGCCGTCTTTGTCGCTGCGCACGCCCAGGGCGAGGTTCTCGAAGTCGACGAATACGGCGATCAGGGGTTCAACGGACATGGGCGGGACTCCTGTCTTGTGGCGAGCGCCGAGATTCAGCGTCGCTCGGAGCCAACGTAGCACCCTTTGACGCCGTGGCCAGGGCGTGCCGTGCAAAACCCGACGGGCGACCTCCCGGGCGCCACAGACCTTGTGGAATTCAACCCTTGGAGCGGCCCGGTCGATCGGTTACCCTGCCGACAATACGGAGCCCCCATGTCCGAACATGACCAGCACTACCTGCGTGAGGAGCTCTACGCCCTCGTGCGCACGGACCCATCGATCTTCGGCTTCCTGCAATCCGGCTCTCTGGATGGCATCTGGTACTGGGACCTGGAGAATCCAGACAACGAGTGGCTGAGCCCGCGATTCTGGGAGATCTTCGGCTACGACCCGGAGCAGAAGAAGCACCTGGCCAGCGAGTGGCAGGACATGATCCACCCGGAGGACCTGCAGACCGCCCTGGCCAACTTCAACGCCCATTGCGCAGATCCTTCGCATCCTTACGATCAGCTTGTTCGATACACCCACAAGGACGGTTCGACGGTCTGGGTTCGCTGCCGGGGCCTGGCCATTCGCGATGATAACGGCAAGCCGATTCGTATGCTGGGCGCCCACAACGAGGTGACCGAGTTGATGGAGGCCCGCCAGGACCTGGAGCAGACCAACGCCGAGTTGCGTCGCGCCAACGCGGTGCTGGAGCGGGCCAACGCCGAGCTGGAACAGTTCGCCTACGTGGCGTCACACGATCTGCGCCAGCCGCTGCACACGATCGAGACCTTCGCGGCCTTGCTGCGCGAAGAGCATGGCGACCAGCTCGACGAGGATGGTTTGCGGTACGTGGACTTCCAGATCGAAGCCGCCGCCCGCCTTCAGGGTTTGATCGATGGCCTGCTGCGCCTGTCCCGGGTGGCCTTTGATCCGTCGACCCGCGCCACGGTCTCGCTCACCGACGCGGCGACGCTGGCGCAGGCTGACCTTGGCGCGGTGATCGCCGAATCCGGCGCCCGCATCGAGTGCGAGGCGTTGCCATCGGTGCCCGGCGATCCCGACCTGTTGCGGCAGGTGTTCAGCAATCTCTTCGACAACGCCATCAAGTACCGCTCGGAGGCGACGCCGGAGATCCGGGTCGCCTGCCAGCCCAAAGACGTCGGCGTGCACGTGACCGTGAAGGACAACGGCATCGGCTTCGATCCCAACCAGAGCGAGCGGATCTTTCGCGTCTTCCAGCGCCTCCATCCGGCTGGTTCCTACTCCGGTGCCGGTATCGGCTTATCCATCGTCGCCCGGATCGTCACCGGCCACGGCGGGCGCCTGTGGGCCGAGTCCGAACCCGGCGTCGGCTCGACCTTCCACGTGACTCTGCCGCTGCAGGCCAGCAACTCCAATGGCGTCGCGGCCTGATCGATCGCCTGCCGGGCGATGACATCGCACACGACTCACCAGCGCCAGAGACCGACTCCTGGACCGGCCACGACGCCCGCGTCCGACCCCTCCGGCAGGGTCAGCAACCGGCTGGCCCCCTGCCGCCAGGCCGGCGGCACCGTCCAGCTGCCTTTGCGAGCCAGGTTGAGCACCAGCAGGGCGCGCCCCTTGGCCTCGGCGGCGTGGTCTCCGATCTGCAGCACCGCCACATCAAACGACGCGTCGCCGGTCACCTCCAGCATCCGCCAGGGTCCCTCTGCCAGCGCCGGAACCTGCCGCCGCAGTGCGATCAATTCGCGGGTCCAGCGGAGCGTGCTGCCCGCCTTGGCCAGCTGGGCGGCGACCGATAGCGAGCCATAGGCGTCGGGGACCACCTGCCACGGCACGCCGGTGCTGAAGCCCAGTCCGGCGCCGGTGGACTGCCACGGCATGGGCAGGCGCCAGGCGCGATCTCCGCTCTGCTCGCCCGACGGCAGGGCGAGCTCGTCGCCGTAGTAGATCCACGGCGTACCCGGCACCAACAGCACGGCGGCCAGGGCCACCTTGTGACCGTCTGGACTGTGGGTCAGATCGGCCAGCCGCGCCATGTCGTGGTTGCCGCCGAAGCGGCCCCAGATGCCGCCGGTCACCGCCGCCGTCTTGCACATGGCCCCCCGCCACATGGCGCTGCTGGCCAGCTCGCTGCCCTTGCGTAAACCGGCGGCGCTGTCGAAGTCGAAGCAGCCGTGCAGCTCATCGCCGGACAAGTAGGGGACGACGTTCTTGGAGTTTGTCCAGACCTCGCCAATGAGGGCCGCTTCGGGCCGCTCAGCCAGCGCCGCCTTGCGCATTCGACGCCACAACGCGTGGGTCTGGGCGGTGTCGGCCTGCCCCGCGCCGCCGCCGGTCTCGACGAGATAGCGAGCCGCGTCCAGGCGGAATCCGTGCACTCCCCGCTTCAGCCAGTGACGGGCGACGGCGGTGATCTCGGCCTCAACCGAGGTGTTGGCCAGATTCAGGTCGGGCATATGCGAGGAGAACAGGCCGTAGTACCAGTGCCCGGCATGGGGATGCCAGGTGCCGGTCTTGCCCCACGGCTGAGTCCACCCGGGGTCGCTGTCGCGCCACAGAAACCAGTCGCGCTTGGCGGCTTTCGGGCCCGCCTTGCTGGCGCTGAACCAGGGATGCTGCTTGGACACATGGTTGATGACCAGGTCCAACACCAGGCGGATGCCCCGTTGCTGACAAGCGGCGATGAGCGCGTCCAGGTCGGCGCCGGTACCGTAGTCCGACTCGATCTGCAGGTGGTCGGTGGTGTCGTAGCCGTGGTCCGACGGCGAGGCGAATATCGGGCTGAGCCAGAGGATGTCCACGCCCAGGTCGCTGCCCCCCTTTTTGCCGTCATTGAGATAGTCCAACCGTTGCACAATGCCCTTCAGATCGCCGATTCCGTCGCTATTGCTGTCGGCGAAGGAGCGCACCCAGATCTGGTAGCCGACGCCGCGGCGCAGCCAGTCGGGGCCCGCCTTGACGGCCGGCGCGCTGCACTGGGCCGCGGGCAGCTTTGCAGCGACATCGGGGCCGCTGTCGGTGTTCTTGCCGCTGCCCGTCTGGTCCGGTGCGGCACAGGTAGCCAGGCTGAAGACGAGCACCAGGGCCGGCGCCAGCTTGGGGAATCGGTCAGGGGTCATGGGGGATCCGCGGCTGTCGGGCGGCGGCGGAGTTGCGGGTGATCAACCGCCCATGCCGTCGTTGATGGTCACACACATCACCGCCAGCCACTCCTGGCAACAGTGATCCTCTTCGCGCAGCATCTGGTTGGCGTCGACCTCGGTGGCGAAGCCGCGCACGTTGCAGCCATTATTGCTGGTCCAGTCGTTGCACGTCCGGCCCGCCTTGGTATTGCCGCTCTTGTCTGACCCCGTCCACCCGTCGGCGTCGGACCAGTCGGGATTGGCGCCCTGTCCCTCATCGACCTTGTGGCCCTTGAAGGCGTAGATCGAGGCGCTGAGGTTGCCGTTGCCGCTGTTCATCAAGGTGGTCCAACTGTTGGACAGGAGCTGGTTCTTGGAGTTGTAGACCTTCAGGCCGGTGGCCTCGTTGCCCTTGAACATGTCCTTGACGGGCACCTTGCTGGTGGACAGGAAGGCCTTCCAGGTCTGCTTGAAGTTGGACGCCTTGGCTTCCTTGTTGCACAGCGCGTCGGCGCCCTTGATGCCGCCCATATTGCCCTGGTGTGCGTTGTTCAAGGCCGAGACCACGATCTTGGTCAGCGGCTTGATCTCGTTGACGCAAACCTTGGAGCAGCCGTCGCCGCTGATGATGTTGCCATCGTCGCACTGTTCCTTGCCCTTCCACAGCACGTTGTCGCCGCAGACGTTGACCAGGCACTTGGCCGTGCAGCCATCTCCATCGGCCACGTTGCCGTCGTCGCAGCCCTCGCCCGGATTGATCTTGCCGTTGCCGCACAGGGGCTCGATCAGGATGCGGCGATCGGAGCCGTCGCAGTAGTGCATTCGCTTGTCGATGGGGCTGAAGTACATCTCCCCCAACTGCTTGCCACTACATGTCGGCTTGACGGGCGGCTTCGGCGCGATGAAACCGCCAGTGGTCGCGAACGCGCCCAGCGCGGTCACCTGCTTGGTGGACTTGCCCTGCACCGCCACACTGAAAGCCAGAATCTGGCCGTCGACGCCGTTGTTGAGGAACTTGTTGTCTATGACCCGCAGCCGCCACTTGCCCTTGGGATTGGCGCCGATCCACTTGCTCAGGTCGCCGGAGACCGGTTTGGTCGGGGTCGGCCAGCTGGTCTTGAGGGTCTTGCCGGCGGCGCCACCCTTGTGCAGCAGGAACATCTCGTTGGTCGGTGCGTAGAGCATCACCTGCAGGGACGAGACGTCGGAGTTGGTCAGGTGGAGCGAGACCACCAGCGAGGCGACTACACCCACGTCGGGCAGCGTGATTTCGGCGACCGTGCCGACCGGATTGTTGTCATCGATGCCCTTGGGCAGACCACCGGCGGGGAAGGTCTCGGCCCAGTTGGTGGTCAGTTGCCCACCCGAGGCTTGCTCCAGGCTGCCGCCGCCGACGCCGCCCGCCGGCGTGCACGAGAGCTCGCCGTCGGCCTTCACACCGTTGACCACCTGCCCGTTGGGGCAGTCGCCCTTGGGCGGGACCACGCCGCTGAGTTTGCTGCCGTCGCCGATGAGTTGCTGGGCGACCACATCGCCGGCCAGCAGGTTGGCAGCGCTGACGCCTTTGGACTTGATGACGCCTTTGCCCAGGTCGAGGTCTCCGTCGATGTTCAAGGCCGCCAGAGACAGGCAGCCGGTGCAGTTCAGGCTGTCGGCAGCGGCGCTGCGGCTGGCGAAGGGGGCAGCGTGCAGGGCCGTGCGGGCCATCTCGGGTTCGTTGGCCACCTGAATGCCGAGCCAGCGGGCCTTGCCGGTGACGAAGGCGCTCTTCAGGGAGACCGCGGCGCCCAGGGCGTGGCGGAAGTGGCCGCCCATCACCGACAGCTTGGTGTTCTGTTCGGTCCACAAGGCGGCGCCGCCAGATGGCGCGGCGTAGAGCCGGAAGGTGGCCAGGTAGGACCCGTCGACGACAGGTGCGCCGGAAGCTGCTCGCAGTTGGCCTTCAACCTGCACAGTCGTGGGGCTCGACGCCAGGGCGTTGACGCTGAGCAGGCAGCTCAAGGCGATCAAGATCGCGACGATCGGTCGGCTTCGCAGCAACTCCACCTCCGCCGGCTCCGGGCCGGCTGATAGAGCATACGCAAGTTCGGCTGGTGCTGGCCAGTTGCAGCGGGTGCCGGCCTGCTCCAGCAGGCGAAAAAAAAACCAGAATGTCCTACGATAGCGACCCGGCGGCAGGGGGTGTGCCGCGAGTGTTGGCATCGGAGCGCAGTCATGCAACCCGGATCTCGTGCAGGTCTGCCGCCAAACACCTTAGCCAGCAAATCAACATGCAGTGTTGCGGTTTTAACATTCGGGTGCCGACTGTCAAAACCGCAACACTGCATATGTTTGGTGTTCTTACTACTGTCTGTCTTGGCCGTCTCTGCTTGCGATCAGCCCGACGTGCCCGTGGTTGGCCCGATTGCGCCTGTTCTTAGCACCCAAACTACAGACGCCAGCACCCTGCCAGACGACGCCACCGGGAGCGACGCCACGACGTCGGATACCCTGCCTCCCGTTCGGTATCCACTGGACAAGTTGGCCCCCGCCGTGGTGATTCAATCTCCGAACCGGGGCACCCAGACGCCGGCCGCCGCCATCGAGGTCCAGGGGCAGGCATCCGACGATACCGCCGTGGCCGCGGTCACCCTTCAAGTCGGGCCCAACCAGCCCGAGCCCATCAACTGGTTGCCCGCGGAAGGTCGTTTCAGCGGGGTCGCCAAGCTGGCGCCCGGCACCCAGACGCTGCGGCTGCGGGCGATCGATCCGGCTGGCAATGTGGGCGAGGCCAAGGTGCAGGTGACGCGGATCGGCGGGCCGACGGATAACGCGCCACCGACGCTCAATGTGCTCACGCCGGTCAAGGGCTTCGAGGTCGCCGGCAACAGCGTCTGGGTCAGCGGCACGGCGACCGATGATGTAGCCGTGGCGTCGGTGACGGTGCAGGTGGGCGCCGGCAAGCCGACGCCGGCGCTGACGTCGGACTGGTTTGGCCACTGGGTGCTGGAGGCGTCATTTGCCAGCGGCGGTGACCAGGTGGTCAAAGTGGTGGCGACCGACACCGCCGGCAAGAGCAGCGAGGCGGTCATCAAGGGCGGCACCACCCTGGTCTTCGACACCCAGGCGCCGGACCTGCACATCGTCGCGCCGAAACCCGGTCTGCAGACGGAGGCCGACCTGGTGGTGGTCAAAGGCACGGCGGGCGACGCCAGCGGCATCGCGGCGGTGGATGTGCGGGTGGGCAAGGGACCTTATCAGGCCACGACCAGCGGAGATGGCTGGGCGACCTGGCAGGCGACGGTGCCGCTGTGGCCGGGGACGAATGTCATTCGCGCGCGCGCGCGAGACAAGACCGGGTTGGTGACAACTTCGGATGTAAACGTCGTTAACACCACTGACAAGCAGTGGACCGACCCGGTCGCGCTGAGTTTGCAGTGGAAGCCGCCGACGTATCCGTCCATCTCGTTGACCCTGGATCGGGCCGGGGTGGAGGCATTGTTCACGCCCGCCAAGGCGGCCCAGATCACCTTGATGAAGCTGGACGTGAGCCAGTTGATCGCCGCCACCTTCAACAAGATCCGCAACGCCTGCGGCTCGGGCTGGCACAAACCCAACACCCTGTACAAGAACTGCCCCAAGTCCTGGGGTCAGCCCGAAATCAACCTCTGGCGGCTGGTGACCATGACGCCAGCCAACGTCAACGTCGTCGGCACCTCCATCGAGGGCATGAAGGAGATGGGCAAGACCCTGGCCAACTGGGGGCTCATGGACGACTTCGACGACGTGCTGGCGGCGTCGCTTGGCATTAACAAGTACGCGCTGATCGTCGGCGATAAAGCGGTCGCCGAAGCCATGGTCGCCGACGTGATGGCCACCCATCCCAACGCGCTGCCCGATGGGCGCATCCCGGTCACATTGCAGGATGGGCTGAGCGATCTGAAGAGCATGGGCGCGCGCTACGACGCGGCGGGTAAACATCCCGGCTTCCTGGACAAGAACAAGCCGCCCTACGCCAAGGTACTCACCGACAGCTTCCAGATGACCATGACCGCCGACAGCAACCTGGCCTGGCATGACGGCGTGCGGCTGGGCGGATCGGTGGCGGCGTCCAAGAGCTATATCGCCCTGGTGGTCGACAAGACCGGGCCGACGTACGACGACGTGCTGGAGTTCGAGTTCCTCGATCCGAAGAAGTTCCAGATCGACGGACTCGCCGCAAAGCCGACGACCAACATCACCATGAAAGTCACCGAGCATCCATCATGGGCCAAGATCGGCAGCTCACGCTTTCCCCTGCCCAAGGGCAATGGCGCCGCGTGGAAGCTCGACAAGTGGTTGCTGGAATACACGTTGGCGGACGCGGCGTGGCGCTTCTACAAGAACCATCGCGCCGGCTGTGACTACTGCAAAGGCAGCAGCTCCGGGGCGCTGCTCTACGAGGTGCCGCTCATCGGACTGGACGAAGCCGAGATCGTGGTCGGCCGCCAGGGCTATCGAAAGGGCAGCAGCGGATCGCCGGAGAACTTCTCCTCCCTGTCGCCCAATCCCGCGGGCTGGATGCGCATCTGGACCCTCTTCGGACTGGGGTCACCGCCGAAGCCACAGTATGTCTGGGACATGATCCTGGAGGTCAGCCAGCGCCGCCTGCTCGATGGGGGCGTCGGCCAGGGCAAGGGCAACGCGCGCTTCTCGCTGCAGAACGTACCCGTCGGCATCACCGCCTCGTCCATGAAGGCCGCCCTGATCCCGGCCCTGCAGCAACAGAAGGCCAAACTCAGCACCCTGCTCATGGGCAAGGCCACCCAGGCAGCGCCGCTGGACTTCTGGCTGATGAAGGGCAACGACGGCGAGCTTCGCCTGGCGTTCGTCGCCGCCACCGATCCGGTACCCAAAGCCAACAACCAGCACGCCAAGCGCGGCTTCTATGCCGAGGCGGCGTTGAAGCATAAATACTCCAGCACCAAGGATGGCGGCAGCGGCGACAGCACGCACGAGAAGCTGGCCGTAGGCGATGGGCCCAAAACTGTCTACTGCATGGACAGCGCCGGCGGAATCTACCGCCTTGGCATCGGCGCAACGGTCGGCGATACGCTGCAAATCACAGTGCGCAAGAGCAAGAGCGGGGGCACACCATGAACAAGCCCAGGCCCTGCAATGCATGCTCCCCCACGCGCACGCGCACGCGCACCCCAACCCGCACCCCAACCCTCCCCTCAATCCTACTCACACTCACCCTCACTCTCGTGGCCTGCACATTCGCCAGCTGTCAGCAGATCGGCGACCCACCCACCGCCTACCCCGACCCCACCGCCGGATACGACGCGGGCACCACCACGATCCCGGACACAACCGCCACCGACACCGCCATCGACCCGGCCACCGACAAGACGCCGCCGACCCTGGTGGTCAGCGAGCCGACCAGCAACGCGGTGGTCGACGCGCCGCTCGTGGCGGTCAAGGGCACCGCAGGCGACGACCTCGGCGTGGCTATGGTGCAAGCGCGGGTCAACGGCGGCGACTGGCTGCAATCGGACGGCGGCGGCGACTTCGTCCTGACCCTGGCGCTCAAGCCCGGCCCCAACAAACTCGATGTTCGGGTCACCGACGTGGCCGGCAAGTCGCGCACCTCGCAGATCGCCGTCTACCGTCGGCGCGCTGTGGAGTTGACGGCCCACGGGCTGGACGAGCTGGGCGGGCCGCTGAAGCTGACCCTGAGCAAGGCCCAGCTCAAGGCGCTGATCCCGGCCGACAAAGCCGCCGACCTGGTGCTCTACTACCTGGACATCCGCCCGCTGCTGCTCGAAGCCCTGGCCGCCATCAAGGCGCCGCAGGCCTACGGCGTCGACACCTCGTCATGGGGGCCCGCGGAGTGGAATATGCAGAAGATCATCACCATGCAGCCGGACAATACGGACCTGACGGGCACCTCGTTCGAGAAGCTGGCCGAGGTCTCCGGCGCCCTGGGCGTGGCCACGCCGCTGATGCTGGCCGAGATCGCCCAGATCCAGCCCACCGATACCTACCTGACCACCCAACAGGTGGCCGACGCCTTGTTCCGCACCGTGCTGTCCAGCCACCCGGCCCTGGTGCCGGATCCGGCCGATGGCATCAAGAAGGTGCCCATCAGCCTGGCCGACGCGCTCAACGACCTGGCCGACCTGCACACCAAGCTGGGCCCGTCGGGCAACCACCCGGGCGTCCTCTACGACGCCACGCCGAGCGCGGTGCTCATGGCCGACTTCGAGATGACCATCGCCGGCAAGTCCAACCTGCGCCCCTTCGAAGGTGTCGACCTCAGCGCCGGCAAGGCCTGGCTGCTGAGCAAGAAGGCCGGCGCCGACGTGGTGACCTTCGACTTCCTCGACCCCAAGTCGTTCACCGTCAAGGGCGTGGCCAACGAGCCGCAGGTGGACCTCTTCTTCCGCATCCGCGAGCACAAGGGCTATGTCAAGGCCGGCAACTCGCCCACGGCCAATCCGGTCGACGGCTTCGCCAAGGGCAACTGCGCCGCCTGGAACCTACCGCCGTGGACCTTCGAGCACATGGTCATCGATCTGGTCTACCACGCCTATCGCAAGCTGCATTTTGCCACGGGCTTCAAGAAGGTGCTGAGCTACGACGTGGGCACCCTCGAGGACGCCGCCAAGGCGAGCTGGAACAAGGGCTGGCTGACCATCACCACCATCGCCGGCCTGGGCTCACCGCCGCCGCCGGGCTTCTGGTGGGATATGGTCGCCGAGCTGGCCCAGGTGCGACTGCACGACGGCGGCTTGAAGGAAGGGGAGGCCAACCTGCGCCTGGCGGTGACGGGCGTGACCGTGCCGGTGACGGCCGAGGAGATCATCGACCGCTCGCGCAAGCTCTTCGAGGAGCAGAAGAGCAAGCTGGCTGCGGCCTCCATCGGCGACCACAGCAGCTATGACAGCGAGTGCGACCTCTTCCTGGTGCGGCTCAAAGATGGCGGGCTGGCGCTCTTCTATGTCACGCCGGATGACATCCCGGCAGCCGCGAAGAAACACGCCAAGCCCGGGCTGTTCGCCGATGCGACGTTGACCAACAAGCTGTCGACCACCGCCGCGGGCAGTACCGGTGACGGGGTACATGAAAAGCTCGCGCTCTTTCCAGACCAGGAGCTGACCCTGTACGCCGCCGATGTGGACGGCAGCGTCTGGCAGTTGCAGGTCCTGCAGACCAGCGATAAGCGCGCCCGGGTGCGCCTGGCGCCGGCGGGCAAACCATGAGCCCACGCAGGTTGGCGCTGGCGACGACGCTGTTGGGGCTGTGCGCGGCCTGCGTGCACCTGCCCGAGCCACCGGTGGCGCCTTATGAAGGGCCACCGATCCCGCTGGCCCAGGGCGAGCGCCGGGTGGTCGAGCTGTACAGCCTGCGCCTGGATGTGCACGGCTTCGAGCAGGTGGTCACCAAAGCGGACGTGCTCAGCCTGCCGACCAAGGTGCGCGAGCGTATGTGGCTATACGACCTGGACCTGGCCGGTGGGGCGGGCAAGCCGCGCCTGATCGACAACGCCCTGGCCCGCATCCGCGCGTTGCCCGCAGACGATGCCAAGCTGGGCGCCGCCGAGCGGAACATGATCCGCCTGCTCAACATGACCGCGGCCAACGCCGAGCTGGCCGGCACGGCCCTGGAGAACCTGCTCTCCATGGGTCCGCAGGTGGGCATCCCGGCGCAGGAGGTGCTGGCCGAGTCCATGGGCGTGGATGTGGACGCGCCCTTTCTGTCCAACGACGTGGTCGCCAAGGCGATGGTGGAGGGCGTGGTACGCAGCCATCCCAACACCCGCTTTCGCCATGGCGCGCCGACCGACGCCCATCCAGACGGGCAGATCCCGGTGCCGCCGGGTCATGTGCCGGTCACGCTCGAAGACATCGCCTCGGACCTGGCCAACCTGACCACCCGCTTCGGCCCCTACGACGCCGATGGCGAGTACCACCCCGGCTTCCTGGTGGGCGTGCTCGAGGCGCCGGTGCTGGAGCCGGACTTCAAGATGATCATCCGCGCCAACGCCAACGCCCTGCCCTACAAGGGTGCCGACCTGAGCCACGGCGCCGTCGGCAGCGTGGCCAGCATCGGCAAGGAGGGCGTGCCCCTGTTCGACTTCTCCGATCCCGATTGGCTGCGCCTGGAGGGCATCCGACCCGAACCCACCGTGACCACCATGACCTTTCAGCTGGTGGAACATCCCGAGTTCCTGGCCCCCGGCACCAGCCCGCTGCCCAAACCCATGGGCAACTCCACCGTCTGGCAGGCGCCGGTGTGGTCGCTGGAGCGGGTCATCGCCCAGGCGGGGCTGGACGCGTTCGCCGGCCGCGATTGGAGCAAGTCGTTTCACGTGGGCAGCGATCCGGCGCCGCTGTTCGAGATCAACATCGCCGACGGCTGGATGGTCATGACCGCCAAGGGCGACATCGCCGCGCCGCCGCCACCGGTCTACCTCTGGGATCTCATCAACCAGGTGGTGCAGGTACGCCTGCACGACGGACCAGACCTGTCCAACCCGACTGTGGGCGCCATCGCCGAGGGCCAGGCGAATGTGCGCTTCACGCTGAGCGACGTCTCCATCGGCGTCAGCGCCGAGCAGATCACCGCCGCCATCCGGCGCAACCTGCAAACCGATCCCAGCGGTCTGGTGGGCGCCGCAGCGGCCCTGATCCCACAACATTCGGGCGCACCCGACCTCTTCTACATGCGCCCGCGCGCGGACGCCGGCAAGTACGCCCACACCGACTGGCTCTACTTCATCGCCGCCAGCGACCTGCCCGACGACTCCGGGCGCGACCACAGCGCCTACAGCAAGCCGGGCTTCTTCGCCGACGCCGGTTTGAAGGTGAAGATCAGCGACAAGCGACCCGTAGCCGGCGATACCGAGCACGAAAAGGTGCCCATCTCGCCCGGCGATGTGATCTACGCGGTCGATGACCAGGCGGTTCGCTACCGCATCGAGGTGCTGGCCAAGCCGTCGCCGGCGCGCATCCGGCTGGCCATCACCCACCAGGGAGTCCTGGCGCCATGACGGCCGACCGGCGGTCCGCCACCGCGCGACGCCTGGGGTATTGGTCGGTCACGACCGGCCTTGCGCTGGCCTTGATGCTGGCCCCCGATCCGACCTGGGCCAGCGGCATCGGCGTGCCTCAGCTGGGCGGCGGCGCGGCCAGCGTCACCGGCACCACGCCGGGCTCCATCTACATGAACCCGGCCCTGCTGGCCGACATGCGCGGTCTGCAGATGGCCATCGACCTGGGCGGCGTGCTGGCCATGGCCGACTACCAGCGAGAGCGGCGCGCCAGCTACCAATTCGCCGACGGCTTCGAGTTCGCCCTGCCCGTCTATCCCGCCGCCATCGATCCGGCCAAGTCGGGGTTTGCGCCGGCCGTTTCGGCGACCGAGATCCTGCCCGGCGTGGCGCTGGCGCTGAGCCATGACCTGGGCGATCGGGTGACCTTCGGCCTGGCCGTACACCCCTCCTTTGGCGCGCCGCTGAACTTCCCGCTGCAAGGACCGCAACGCTGGGCCCTGCAGGAGGTCTTCCTGATGGGCGTCTACGGCACCCCGGCGCTGGCGGTCAAAGCCACCGACTGGCTCTGGCTGGGCGCCGGCTTCGACATCGTCTTCGGCATCATGTCCCTGCGCCAGGTGGTCGACCTGGCGACCACGCCCTTCCTGGCCGAAGCCTTCGCCAACCCGCCTATCGGCCAGCCCAATGATTTCGGCAGCGACGCGCCATCCGCCGTGCGCGAGCTCGACGTGCTCAGCCGGCCGGTCACCATCGTCGGCGCCACCGCCTGGGGCATGAGCTTCAAGGCCGGCATGGTCATCGCGCCCTCACCGGATTGGCGCTTCGCCCTGGCCTGGCAGCATCGGGCCGACCTGGTCTTTCAGGGCGACGCCTATCTCGACATGAACCACGACTTCTTCACCGGCGACCTGGCCTCCCAGGGGCTGCACTACCCGGCCCTGGTCAAGGGCACGGCCTGGATCGAGCTGCCCCTGCCGGCCTCGCTGCGCGCCGGCCTGTCCTGGCAGGCCACGGCCGCCTGGCGCCTGCAGCTGCAAACGGCCTGGGTGCACTACTCGGCGGTGGAGCGCCTGGACGTGACCCTGCAAAGCCCCGACCTGGCCCAGCCCCAACTGGGCATCGGCGACGCCACCGCCTTCTCCCTGCCGCGCCGCTGGATGGACACGGTCGAGGTCGAAGGCGTGGTCGACTGGCTCTCGTCGGCCTCGCTGCGTTGGAGCTTGCGCGCCGGCTATCACTCGCCCATGTCGCCCGACGCCACCATGGACCTGATCAGCATCGACGGCCACCGCTTGCTGGGCGGCCTCATGGCCCGCTGGCAGTCGACCGGCTGGCTGGCCTTGAGCGGCCAGGTGGCGGTGCATCACCTGCTGGAGCGAACGGTGGTGGCGTCGGATTACGACCGGGCCAACGGCATCTACGGGCTGACGCTGCTGGTGTTCGGCGGTTCGGTCGAGTTTGCGCTGTAGGAGGCCCGCAGCCGCGCAAGGACTGCACTCCCGCCGCCCTTGATCCCCCCAGATCGCCCCCGTATCCTCGCGCCGCTCGCTGCCAGAACCCGCGACCAAGGATGTGCTCATGTTCGCCGGCAAAACCCTGCTCATCACCGGAGGCACGGGCTCGTTTGGCAACGCCGTGCTGCGCCGCTTCCTGGACACGGACATCGCCGAGATCCGGGTCTTCAGCCGCGACGAGAAGAAGCAGGAGGACATGCGGATCCGGCTGGCCAACCCCAAGGTCAAGTTCTACATCGGCAA
>CAYTLW010000166.1:0-14423 GCA_964438735.1 uncultured Enterobacteriaceae bacterium
TGCCGCCGCAATCGATGTCCGCCTCACCGCCGTTATGCTCCTGGTCGTCACAGTTGGGCACGGCGCAGGTGCCGCCCTTGCAGACCAGGCTCACGCAGTCGGCGCCGGCGCCGCAGGTCTTGCCGTCGTCGCACTTGGTGGGGCAGGGGCCGCCGCAGTCCAGATCCGCCTCGCTGCCGTTGTGCACCTCGTCGCTGCAGGTGGGCACCGCGCAGGTGCCGCCCTTGCCATCTTTGCCGCCTGTGCACACGCCGCTGATGCAGTCTGACGCCGCGCCGCAGCCCTTGCCGTGGTGGCATTTTTCGTCGCAGGGTCCGCCACAATCGGCGTCGGTCTCGGCGCCGTTGTGCACCTTGTCGTTGCAGGTCGGTACGGCGCAGACGCCGTCCTTGCAGACGCCGCTGACGCAGTCGGCCGCCGCGCCGCAGCCCTTGCCGTCGGAGCACTTGTCGGGGCAGGCGCCGCCGCAATCCTCGTCGGCCTCTGCGCCGTTGTGCACGTTGTCGTCACAGGCCGGCACGGCGCATTTGCCCTCGATGCAGACACCGCTGGCGCAGTCCGAGGGCGCATCGCATACCTTGCCGTCGGCGCAGGTGTTGGGGCAGCCCCCGCCGCAGTCCACGTCGCTCTCATTGCCGTTGAGGACCTGGTCGTCGCACGAGGGCGCGGCGCAGAGATAGTCCTCGCAGACGCCGCTGACACAGTCGTCGCCGTCGTCGCAGGACTGGCCGTCGGGGCACAGGTTGGGGCAGGCACCGGCGCAGTCCACGTCAGCCTCTGTGCCGTTTTTGACCTGGTCATCGCAGGTGGGCGCGGCGCACTTGTCGTCGGTACAGACGCCGCTGGCGCAGTCCGCAGCGCTGCCGCAGGCGCCGCCATCGGCGCATTTCTTGTCGCAGGGGCCGCCACAATCGACGTCGCTCTCGCCGCCGTTGAGCACCTGGTCATCACAGCTCGACGCGGCGCAGAATCCGTCCTCGCAGGCCCCGCTGGCGCAGTCCGCGCCGGTGCCACATGGCACGCCCTGTTTGCACTTCGCAGGGCAGGATGCACCGCAATCGACGCTGGCTTCGTCGCCGTTCTTGACCTGGTCGCTGCAGGAGGGCGCGGCGCAGATGTTGTCGCTGCAGACGCCGCTGTCGCAGTCGCCCGCGCTGCCGCAGACCTGGGTGGCCAGGCACTTGTTGGGGCATCCGCCGCCGCAGTCGACGTCCGACTCGTCGCCGTTGATGACCTTGTCTTCGCAGGTCGCCTCCGCGCAGGTCCCGTCGCTGCAGACCCCGCTGAGGCAATCGGCCACCGTCACGCACTTCTTGCCGGCGCCGCACTTGTCGTCGCAGGGCCCGCCGCAGTCGACGTCGACCTCGAGCTCGTCCTGGAAGCCGTTGTCGCAGCTCGCCGCCAGCGCCGTGACGTCCAGGTGGCCACCGTCACCGCAACCGCTGGTCGCCAAGCCAACCACGAGAAGACACAAGACTCCGCGGGTCGGAGTCGAGAAGGGGTTGCTCCACATATTGCCCTCCGGTCGGCTCGCCATCAGGGGGCGGCCGGCGCGTCCTGCTTTCGCTCCACGATGACGAACTCGACCCGCCGATTCTGGGCGCGGCCCTGTTCGGTCTCATTGTCCGCACGCGGCCGGCTGTCGCCGAGACCCTTGGCCTGCAAGCGCGCGGCCGCGACCTTCTTGCGCACGAGATAGGCCTTGACCGCTTCGGCGCGCTTCTGCGACAGCATCGCGTTATGGGCCGCGTCGCCCTGGCTGTCGGTGTGGCCTTCGACGCGTACCAGCGTCACATCGGCGTTGTCCCGCAGCAGCGTGGCGACCTGGTCGAGCAGGCCGTACGATCGCTTCTCGATCTTGTACTTGTTCAGGACGAAGAAGACCTTGTCCAGGATGACGATCTTGTCCTTCGTCACCACCGCCTTCACGTCTGGCGGCGGGCACCCCTTGAACTCGACCAGGCCCGGCGCCTCGGGGCATTTATCGTCCTTGTCGAGCACACCATCGCCGTCCCCATCGGGCGGCGGGCAGCCGGCATGGGCTGCCAGGCCCTTGACCTTGGGGCACCTATCGTCCTTGTCGAGCACGCCATCGCCGTCACCGTCGGGCGGAGGGCAGCCGGTATGTGCCGCCAGGCCCTTGACCTTGGGGCATTTATCGACCTTGTCCGGGATGCCATCGCCATCGCCATCCGGGCAGCCGCCAAAGGCCTGCAACCCAGCCTGCTTGGGGCATTCATCGTCCTTGTCGGCGATGCCATCGCCGTCGCCATCCGGGCAGCCCTTCAGGTCGCCAGCCACCTTGGGGCAGCGATCGTCGCCGTCGGGAACGCCGTCTTCGTCGCTATCGATGATGCACTCGCCGGCCGAGACCGGCATCCAGCCAATTCCCAACGTGGCGCGCCAGGCCGGGCTGCCGATGCCCGACAGCAGCCCCGTGCCGCCGGCCAGGGTCACCGCCCATGTCCCCATGCGCAGCCGACCACCGGCCATGGCGTCGAGCACCCGCCGATCTGCACGGCCGGCTTCGGAGACGGCCACGCGACCGGTCGCGGCGCCGAGAACCTCGATTCGACCGCACTTCACCGGGGCGATACCGGCCAGCCCGAAGGTCACATCATCGCCAAGCTCCCGCCCGGCGACCTGCACCGTCTCGCGCATCCGGTAGCCGACGTTGATCGAGCCACGCCAGCCACGCCAGGCGTAGTCGGCGGCCAGGCTGGTGAAGGAGACGACCGATTCGTCGCCCGTGAAGTTGCCGCCCGTGGCCAGCGGCAGGCTGAGCTCTTCGGCGATGGCCAGGCCGAAACCGTCGTTCTCGCTATCCACCAGGATCGCCTTGGCGCTCAACCGCGGGTCGCCCAACGCCGCGCCGCCAACCTGTTCGAGCTGGTAGCGATCGGGCAGGACCTCGCCCGACGTCGACGGGTAGATGGGCAACACCACGCCCGCCGAGAGCCAGGGCAGGAGTCCGATGCCGCCATAGACGTCGGTGGCCACCTGGCGCGAGACCACCGCCGCCAGGGGCGCCCCCTGTTGCGTCTGCAGCTCGAACGGCCGGTCGTTCACCGTCAACCACGCGCCCGCAGACCAGCTCCAGGGCACGGCGGCGCGGGTCGACAACACGCCGAAGGTGTCCCCTTCATGGGGTGTCGGCAGGTAGGAGTTGACGCGATATTGCGGGTTGTCCGCCGCACTGGTCGCTGGCAACGCGAGCACGACCAGCGCGCTGCACAGGGCCAGAACCAGCGTTGACGGCATCGGCAAGCCAACCCCAGAGATGCGGTTCATGCTCCACTCCTGGGGCGTGACGCCGGCCACGCCGTGGTCCTTCATGAACGCAGATGGCTCTGGTCGCTCATGTGGACTCGGTTGACACGCAGACTCATTATATCCGCTTCGGATGTGAATGTCGGAATAAGACAGACCTCGCGGTGTCAGGTTGCGCCCTGACCCGATTGACCGCTGCCGCGCCCGTAGCCGACAATGCCGGCACCATGTACGCCGGTCCCGTACCAATCCGCCGCGCAACCGCGTCCAGGCTCGCTCATCGAGCCGCGTGCGTTTGCCTGAACGTGGTGTCGATCGCCTGCGTCGGGCCCGCCTGGGGCACCCCGTCCAGCACCCCGCCCGGCAACCCGCCCGCCAAGCCACCCGGCATCCCACTCCAACAGGCCTTGCCCCCGCCGAACCCCGTTCCAGCCGCCGCCCCCCTGGGCGCCGTCAAGACACCGCCCGTTACCCCTCGCGCGGCCCTGTCCTGGTCGGCCAAGGGCGGCATCCTGGCCGGACTCGGCGTGCTGTCATTCGGCATCGGCACCTGGGCCGGGCTGCAGGCGCTGTCGTACAGCCGCGATGCGGGACCGCACTGCGGCACCGGCATGTACACCGACGTCTGCAATCCAGAGGGCCTGGCCCTGCGCGAGGAGGGGCGGCGCTACACCACGACCGCGACGGCGGGCATCATGGGCTCGGTGCCGCTGTTGATCTTCGGCACCTGGCTGCTGGCGGCCGCGCCCATGACCTGGGAGCAGCGCACTGTGGCGGATGCGCAATCGGATGAACCGGCGCTGGAGGTCGGCCTGACACCGGGTGGCCTGGCCGTGGGCGGGCGATTCTGATGGTCGTGCAGCGCCTGCGCCGGCCGACGTGGGTCTGTGCTGGCCTGGTGCTATGCGGCAGCTTCAGCATGTACCTGGTGGTCCTGCTCTTCGCCACGCGGGTGCTGTTCTGGCTCGGCGATGCGTGGCGGCCGGAGCACCCGCTGCTGCGGCGACTGCACGCGGTTGTCTGGGGTCCTTCCGGCGACGGCGAGGTCGGTCGGCTTGATCGGCTCCTGTTGGGCAACGGCCGGCGCCTGCGGTCGCGCGACCGCCCACGCGTGCTGGCGATGGACCTGGAGTTCGTGCGCGGCGCGCTCCTGCTGTTCGCCAATCTGACGATCTATACGAACATCAAAGCGCGCATCCCGATGATCAACTCGACGGTGGGCGATGCCTGGTTCGAAAAGCTCGACCACATGCTCTTCACCGAAGTGCTGATCATCGCGGTCGAGCGCTGGTTCGCCACCAGTCCGGCCGTGGCGCAGTACTTCGCCGACGTGTACATGCACGACTACATCTGGATGGTGGCGCTGGTCTTCGTGCTCTACCTGCGCCGCGACCTGTTCGCCTTCCGCTGGCTCATCATCTCGGTCTGCGTCGTCTATATCGTCTCGGTGCTGGTCACCGTGGCCTACCCCTCCTACGGCCCCTGCTTCCTCGAGGCCGAGCGATTCGAATGGCTGCGCGATACCTCGGTCGGCCACGCGCAGCGCGGGCTGGCCGGGTTCTACCGACACTCGGTGCAAGCGGTCGCCGCCGGCCAGGATGTGCGCGCCCAGGCTTTTGTGGGCATCGCGGCCTTCCCCAGCCTGCATGTGGGGCACATGGTCATCCTGCTGGTCGTGGCGTTGCGCACGGTCCCCATCTTCGCGCTGTGGATGGCGTGGATCGCCATCGCGACCAGCATTGCGACGGTCGGATTCGGCTGGCACTACGCGGTGGACGCCATCGGCGGCATCGTCATCGCCGCTGGCATCACCGAAGGGCTCTACCACGTGATGAAGCGAAGCGACCCGGTGTCAGGCGCCGCTGTCGTCAAAACGGCGCCAGGTCGCCCGTGACCTTGGCCCGGCCGGCGTCGATCACCGCCTGCAGGTCCTCGCGTTCCTCCAGCTTGCGGAACGAGACGTGTTTGCGCCCCCGCGACTGAAAGGCGTCGTAGTCGCCGCCGAAGAAGGTGTTCAGCAGGTAGCGCCCCATGTCTCGGACCGCGTCCTGTGCCAAATCTCGGCCGCCCGCGCTCGACTTGCAGATCGCGCCTCTACTGGACGGGCATTGAGCCGGCACGGCCTGGAGCCGGGCGCGAAGGCGACGGGCGAGCAAGGCTCAAGCACTCCAGGCGGGCCCAGGTCGGATACCCGGACGCAGCCCACCTGTGCGCGAGCCTGGACACCTCGCCTGCCAAGCTCTGCCTACGCGGCTTCGCGATAGTAGAAGCTCAGCACCCCACCGAGCCGGTCACGGCGCTTCACCTCGCCTGTGCTGCTCGGCTCGGCCGGGGCCTGGCCGATCAATCGGTTGCCCAACCCCTGATGAGGTCGCTCGACGTGGTAGTGCTCGGCGTATTCTGTGACGGCGAGTTTGAGGTGTCGCTCCCCGAGCGGCACCATGCGCTCAAGGCACTCCGACTTGATCGACAAGACGAATCTCTCCGTGTACAGCGGGTCGCGATCGAGGATCAGGTGCCGCACGCCCAGCAGGAAGGTGAAGAAGTCGGCGGCGGCTATTGCGTCCCAATGGGCGGCCAGGAACGTCTTCCAGGGAGTTCGCTGTCCGCGCTCGGGCGCTGGCTCGATGCCGTGGTCGTTGAGGATCCGCTTGACTCCTGCCGGAGATACTCGATGACGGCCTGCTGCTCTTGGTTGAGCCAGCCGGCGAACATGAAGACGAGGAGCCGAATCGGCGGTGGAAGCTTGTCCATGGCTCCAGCTTGTCCCGCAGATCTGGGCTGGACAAGCCGAGATCTGCCAAGGCTCTGATCGCTGCACTGCGGGGTCGGCGCTATTCTGGCACTGGACGGCCACAGACCTTGCGTGCTGCTCGAGATATGCGGACCGAGCGCCGTCTACGACGAAGTTCCGGCCAACTCGGCGGCCAATTCTGACAGCGGCAGGGCCTGGGTTGTCGCGGTGACCGGAAACCTCGTATCCCCTGGATAGACGACAACCTGTCGATCCGGCGCAAGGGCCTCGCAGGCGCTGTGAAATCCGCGTCTGGGCCGGGGATTCAGGCTTCGTTTGATTTCGGCCGCCCAACGTTGACCGTTCGGCAAGGTCAGCAGCAGGTCGATCTCCGCGCCACCAGAGCTGCGGAAGAATCCGGCGTCCGTGCCCTCGGGCGCCGCCGCCAAGAGATTCTCGATGACGAAACCCTCCCAACTCGCGCCAACGATCGGGTGGCCATCGAGCACATCTGCGTTTGCGATGCCCAGCAGGCTGTGCAGCAATCCGCTGTCGCGCACATAGACCTTCGGTGAGCGGACGAGGCGTTTGCCGATGTTCCCGTGCCATGGCGCAAGTCGGCGCACCAGCAGTAGATCGACCATCAGGTCCAGGTAGTTGGCGACGGTTCGGCCGGATACACCGAGCCCACGCGCGATGGACGCTGCGTTATGCAGGCCGCCCTGGTGGTGGGCGAGCATGGTCCAGAATCGGCGCAGCGTCTCAGCTGGGATGCGCGGCCCGAGCTGCGGAATGTCGCGCTCGAGGTAGGTTCGCACGAAATCGCGCCGCCAACGCAGGCTGTTGGGCTCGCTGCGCGCCTTGAAGCTCTCGGGGAAACCGCCCCGCAGCCACAGCCGATTCATGGCCGCCTCGCCGAGCTCCAGCACGTCCAGCGGCTGCAATTCGAGGTAGCTGATGCGCCCAGCCAGGGTCTCACTGCTCTGGCGGAGCAGATCGATGGACGCCGACCCGAGCACCAGAAAGCGGCCGACTGCGCGGCCATCGCGACGCCCGGCGTCGATCAACCCACGCAGCACGGCGAACAGTTCGGGGGTGCGCTGGATCTCGTCGAGAATGACGAGTTTGTCGGCGTGTCTGCGCAAGAAGAGTTCGGGTTCAGCGAGCTTGGCCTTGTCCGACGGTGACTCCAGATCGAGGTAGAGCGAGGGCCGCTCGGCGGCCACCAGATGTGCCAGCGTCGTCTTGCCAACCTGTCGCGGTCCGAGCAACGCCACCGCCGGCGATGTCTGCAGCCTGTCGGTGAGTTCTTGGCCTGCTCTGCGCTCAATCATCCGTGTATTGTTGAATCTGTGATTCGGAATTGCAAGGTTATATCTGGGCTGCTCAGCGCCTGTTTCGCCATCCGTGAATCGCTGGCACCCTCCCGCGGCACCCTCCCGCGGGAACCAGGCACCCACGCCGGCGAGCGTGCGGCGTGGCAGCTTGCCGACGGGGGTCAGTTTTCGCGAGCGGTAGGGGGTCAGTTTTCACGAGCGCCCAAGCCACCCGGCGGTCGTCGTCCAGCGCCCGCCCGGCTCGGAATCGCTGATGCCCAGTAGGAAGCCGTCCTCACAGTCGGTGAGGTTCCGGGCGATCTGCTTCATCCACTCGCCGCAGGGGCTGCACGTGATCCCGGCGATCTCGACCCTGCGCGTCTCCAGACGCACCACGAAGAAGACGAAGTAGCGGACAAGGCCACAGGCCGTGAGCACCTCAACGGCGAAGAAGTCGGCGGCTGCGATCGCATCCCAGTGGGCTGCCAAGAACGTCTTCCAGGGCGGCGAGGTCGACCTTCGTGCGTGGCCGACCGGGACCTCGCTTTTTGGAGCCGTCGTACTTGCGGGCGACCAGCTTTCGGTACCAGCCCAGGATCGTGTCGGGGGTGACGACGCCGGCGACCTCGCCGAGCACCTTCCGCCCCAGTGCCTTGCCTATCACGGCCAGCCGGCGCCTTTGGTTGTCGGTTGAGCGGAGGCGTCGGCCGCCCACCTGCTCGCGCAGGACCGCGTTCTCCTCCTTGAGGTAGTCGATGACGGCCTGCTGCTCTCGGTTGAGCCAGCCAGCGAGCATCAGGACGAGGAGTCGAAGTGGTGGTGGGAGCTTGTCCATTGGGCCAGCTTCTCGGGTCGCAGCGGGCCGGGCAAGCCCGGAGCGGCTGAGGTCTGATCGGCGCACTGCGAGGTCGGCGCTATTATGGCACAGTTGGACACGGACCAGTTCTGAAAAAGCAAACCCGTTGCGATGCCTCTCAATCCGTGTCGACATCCTCGCGCCGTCGCTCTCGTAGTCGGCGCAGTGTGGCTTCCAACTCTGGGAGTACCCTCAAGTCCTTCGCGCGACCGGCGGTTCGCTTGAGTGCGATGATGCGTTCGAGCCTCAAGACCTCGATCGGACCTGCCTCGATTTGCATGGTGTGCGCGTCGTGACGTAGCTGCTCGTAGCCCAGCCCCGGCTCGAGTTCGCCCAACAGATCCAGGCCACCCAATCGGGTCTCCAGGAGGTTGTGTCCCGGGCCGGCGAGAATGCTCCTGCGGGCCTCGATGCGTTGCCCATGCTGATGCCGATAGATGGCCTCGAGTTCCGTGAGGGCCGCCATCAAGCGGTCCAGATTGTCCTCCGACCGGTCGTGTACGACGTCGATGTCTTCGGTGTGGATCGGGGCGCCCTGCAGAACGGCTGACATCCCGCCCACGACGATCCCCCTCACGCGGTGGCGCGCCAGGCAGCTCAACAGGCCGTGAAGATCAATCTGCTTGACGGTTGGCATCGATCTCTGCCTGGAGGCGGCGCACGCTATTGGTCCAGGCGTCGAGACGTCGAACGCGGTCGTCGGGACTCAACGTCAGGGTCTGGTCGACCAGCGTGAGGTCGACCCCTTGGCCGTCCTGCGTCGCCCCAGGGTTCGCGTCGTAGAAGACTCCCGGTTCCACCTCGCAGATCAGTCCTGGGTCCGGGTCCTGGCTCATGCGTTCAGCATAGCACTGTCCCTTCCAGAAACTCATCCGGGCTCGCAGTCTCCTGATCTCGATCCCGACAACGGGTGACGCTGGCCTCATGATCAAACTGCACCGAACCGTCTTGGCCAGCGTGACGACGTCCTTCCGCACGCGGCGCGACCTCGCCCTTGAGACGACGGCTTCGGCGCGAAGCGACGAAACGGCGAGCGAGCACCGGAGGTGCGAGTCCGTCGGGACGGGCCTCCGGAGGAGCCCGCAACCTCGCTCTTCGCCAACAGCTTGCCTTGTTCAAGAACGCTGGTAGACGACCGCAACTCTCCGACGCTGACCGGGCGTTCTGGGTCCTCTTGTCCAGGAACTGGGCCCCGTGGAAGGAAGTGCTGTTGCGGCCTCCTTGGGAGTGCCGTGCTTCGCACTCGCCCTGAGCGAAGCGAAGACGGAGCTGGCGAACGTTTCTGGACAACCACGTCACCGATCTGGTGTCGATGGACTTCCTCGTCGTGCCGACAGCAACGTTCCGGGTGCTCTTCGTTGTGCTTGGCGGATGGCACCTTCGGCGAATCCTGGCCCGCTACGCCAAGTACTATGCCGACGATCGGACTCACCTGGCGCTTGGCAAGGACAGCCCCGAGGAGCGGGCCGTCGAAGGCCCGGAGCTCGGAGAGGTGCTCCAGTTCCCCCGCGCCGGCGGGCTGCGTCGCCGATACAGCCGACGAGCTGCTTGAGAAGGGCAAGAGCGGAGTTGTCGGTGAGCAAGCGAGGGCACTCGCCGATGGCCCGGTGCGCCCGGGAGCGTGATCGAGACCTGTCAGCGACATGCACAACGGCGGGCACGCCGAGTTCGCCCAACTTGAGCGCTGCCTTGTGGCTGGGGCGATGCGCCCATAGCCGCCCGACGGGTTTCTGGAAGCCACACCCTTCTATCGATCGGCGGATCTGACAATCACCCATGGGCCGGCCGATTGTCACCCATCTGGCGGGCTGATATCCTCCGCACATGGCCACCTACATCCCACGCCTCATCAGCTCCTCCCTCCAAGACGACCTGGAGACCTTCCCCGTCGTGGTGCTCACCGGCGCTCGTCAGACAGGCAAGAGCACCCTCGCACAGGAGAGCCAGCAGTTCAGGGATCGCCCCTACCTGACGCTGGATGACCTCGACGTTCGTCAGCAGGCAGCGGACGTTCCCCAAGACCTGCTCCAGCGCCATCCGGCGCTCACGCTCGACGAGGTGCAGCGCGAGCCCGGACTGCTGCTCGCCGTCAAGTCTCTGGTGGACCGCGACCGCCCTCGCAAACGGGGACGCTTCCTGCTGACCGGTTCGGCCGACCTGCTGCTCATGGAGGCCGTGGCGGATTCCCTGATGGGGCGCGCCGCCTACCGCGTGCTTCACCCCATGACCCGACGCGAGCAGCTCGGCATGGGCCGCGCGGGGCGCTGGAGCGACCTGCTCGGGGCGCCGGTCGAGCGGTGGCCGGCGTTGCTCGACGACGACGACGACGACGCGCCACCGGAGGACTGGAGGGCGCTGGCACGTCGTGGCGGTCTGCCCGTGCCTGCGCTCGAGTTGCCCAGCGACGGCGCCCGCGCCTCCTGGTTCGAGGGCTACCTGCGGACGTACCTCGAGCGGGACCTGCGCGACCTGTCCAGCGTGCAGAGCTTGCCTGACTTCCGACGCCTGATGCGCGCTGCGGCTCTGCGCACGGGCTCGCTGCTCAACCAGGCCGAGCTCGGCCGAGATGTAGGCCTGCCTGCGACCACCGTGCAACGGCACCTCGGGCTGCTCGAGACCTCTCACCTGCTGTACCGCCTCGAGCCCTACTCGCTGAACCGCACCAAGCGGCTGATCAAGGCCCCCAAGCTGTACTGGTCCGACACCGGGTTGGCGCTCCACCTCGCTGGTGGCGCCGTCGGTGGCGCCCACCTGGAGAACCTGGTGATCGGCGATCTGCTGGCCTGGGCCGATGCTCAACCGGGGCCGCGACCACAGATACTGTACTGGCGCACGGCCTCGGGCCAGGAGGTCGATGCCGTCATCGAGGTGGGTGACCAGCTCGTCGGGATCGAGGTGAAGGCGAAGGCGCGCCCGAGCCATCGCGACACGCGGCACCTCCAGGCGTTCCGTGAGGAGTATGGAGAAGCGGTCGCGGGCTGCTTGCTCCTGCACGGCGGCGATGCGTGTTTCCGAATCGGTGAGGGCATCGTCGCGGCTCCTTGGTGGCGGGTGATGTAGCGGTTCGCGGCCGTCCCGGGGGGCGGGAAGACCGTAGTCCGCGAAAAAACGTCACACGTCCTGTTCGTTCTCAACGATGTGGCGCGACCTGTACTGGCCGTAGATCCCGTCGTTGCGGCCTCCTTCGGAGTGCCGTGCTTCGCACTCGCCCTGAGCGAAGCGAAGACGGAGCCGAAGGCGGAGTTGGCTCGCTTCCCGTTTGTCCGCTTCGCGGCCAAGCCGTGAGGTCGTGGATCAGGAACCGGGGCGTCTCGCCCCAGGCCGTCGCGTTCCTGATCTGCTGCTTCACCCAGAGCAGCGTCGGCGATGTGGTCACGTTCACAGCCTGGTTCGACGGATCGTAGGTACTTGCCCAGTTTCCTGGACTCGGGAAGTGGTGTGCTGAGCGGCATGGCGTGGACTACGACGAGCGGTTTGTCTTGGGCTGAAACGTCCTGCCGCCGCTTCGCGGCTCCACATGGGGTGACGTCCAAGATCCTGGGGCTTACGCCCCAGGCTAATGAATACCGCCGCTTCGCGGCTCGTCGGGCTTGCGCCCTCGACCATCCTGGACGAACCGTCTCAAAGCGGCACATGGCTTGGACGCCAAACTGGGGAAATACTTCGGGACCGTCGAATTAGGAGCAACGGAGACAGCCGCGCGACCAGAGTCGTCCTCAGCTACTCAGGCCTTGGTGCGATCGCCCTGGTCGGAGCGACCGCCACGCACACGATCGCCCGCAAAGCCCCGCCTCAAATCCCGGCGATGATCGCGTTCAACGTGCCACTGGGCCGCATCGCCGCGGTCGCCTTTGCCGCATCCGGCAGGAAGTAGCCACCGATATCCACCGGGGCCCCCTGCGCCGCGATCAATTCGCCGAGGATCGTCTCGGCGTTGTCCGCCAGCGCCGCCGCCACCGGACCGAACTTTGCGCTCAGCTCCGCGTCTTCGCTCTGCGCAGCCAGCGCCTGGGCCCAGTAGAGCGCCACGTAGAAGTGCGAGCCGCGGTTGTCCAGCTCGTTCACCTTGCGTGATGGCGAGCGATTCTCCAGCAGGTACTTCGTCGTCGCGTCATCGAGCGCCTCGCCGACCAGCTTCGCCCGGGCGCCGCCACCTCGTTCGGACAGGTGCTCGAAGGCTGCGGTCAGGGCCAGGAACTCGCCCAGGGAGTCCCAGCGCAGGTGACCCTCGGCGACGAATTGCTGCACGTGTTTGGGCGCCGAGCCGCCGGCGCCGGTCTCGAACAGGCCACCGCCCGCCATCAGGGGCACGATGGAGAGCATCTTGGCGCTGGTGCCCACCTCGAGGATGGGGAAGAGGTCGGTCAGGTAGTCGCGCAGCACATTGCCGGTCACCGAGATGGTGTCCTCGCCGTCCTTGAGGCGCTGCAGCGAGACCTTCGCTGCCTCGACTGGCGAGAGGATGCGGATGTCCAGGCCCTCGGTGTCGTGGTCGCCCAGGTAGACGTGCACCTTGGCGATGAGCTGGTTGTCGTGGGCGCGCTCGGCATCGAGCCAGAAGATGGCCGGGGCGCCGGTGGCGCGGGCGCGGGTGACGGCCAGCTTGACCCAGTCGCGAATGGGCGCGTCCTTGGCCTGGCAGGCGCGCCAGACGTCGCCGACCTCCACGTCGTGGGAGATGAGCGCGTTGCCCTCGTCGTCGACGACGCGGAATGTGCCCTGGGCGTGGGCCTCGAAGGTCTTGTCGTGGGAGCCGTACTCCTCGGCCTTCTGCGCCATGAGGCCGACATTGCTGACGCTGCCCATGGTGGTCGGGTCGAAGGCGCCGTGACGCTTGCAGAAGTCGAAGACCGCCCGGTAGACGCCGGCGTAGCTGCTGTCCGGGATGACCGCCTTGGTCTCCTGCAACTTGCCGTCGGCATTCCACATCTCGCCCGAGGTGCGGATCATCGCCGGCATGGAGGCGTCGATGATGATGTCGCTGGGCACGTGCAGGTTGGTGATGCCCTTGTCCGAGTTGACCATGGCCAGGCCGGGGCCGCGGGCGTAGATGGCCTGGATGTCGGCCTCGATGGCCGTGCGTTGCGCCTCGGGCAGGCGGTCGAGCTTGGCGACCAGGTCGCCGAAGCCGTTGTTCACGTCCACGCCCAGCTCGTCGAATACGGGCCCGTGGGCGGCGAAGAGATCCTTGAAGTACACGCGCACTGCGTGACCGAAGATGATCGGGTCGGAGACCTTCATCATCGTGGCTTTCATGTGCAGCGAAAAGAGCACGCCGCGGGCGCGGGCGTCGGCCACCTGCTCGTCGAGGAAGGCGACCAACGCGGCCTTGCTCATGAAGGTGCCGTCGATGATCTCGCCATCGAGCAGGGTCAGGTTGTCCTGGAGCACGGTGATGTGGCCGCCCATATCGACATGTTCGATGCGCGCCGTGGTGCCGACGGGCACGGTGACCGACTGCTCGTTGGAGCGGAAATCACCTTCGCCCATGGTGACCACGTGCGAGCGCGAATCGTTGCGCCAGGCGCCCATGGGATGGGGATTGTTGCGGGCGTACTGCTTGACCGCTTTGGGGGCACGGCGGTCGGAGTTGCCTTCGCGCAGCACGGGGTTCACGGCGCTGCCTTTGACCTTGTTGTAGCGGGCGACGATGGCGTGCTCGGCATCGGTCTGCGGCTCATCGGGGTAGTCGGGCACCGCGTAGCCGTTGGCTTGCAGCTCGGCGATGGCGGCCTTGAGCTGGGGCACCGAGGCGCTGATGTTGGGCAGCTTGATGATGTTGGCGTCGGGCGTCTTGGCCAGTCGGCCCAGCTCGGCCAGCGCGTCGTCTGTCTGCTGCTCGGGCTTCAGGTGGTCGCCGAAGTTGGCCAGGATGCGGCCGGCCAGCGAGATGTCGCGCGTCTCCACGTCGATGCCGGCCTGGCCCGCGTAGGCCTGCAGGATGGGCAGGAAGGAACGGGTCGCGAGGGCTGGGGCTTCGTCCGTGTGGGTATAGATGATGGTCTGGGACATGTCTGCAGCACCTCTGTGGTTGGGGTCAGCCAAAATCGGACCGGGGTTCTACCACGGCTTGTGGCGACCATGCCAGCGGTTGGACCGATCGGGGACGTGATCCGTGCCATGTCCCAGGGGTGGCGAAGGACTGGCTAGTCGCTCGTACCCCGGGCCAGCACCAGCATACCCAGCAGGGAGGCGAGGCCGCGAGAAGAGCCGCGAAGCGGCGTCAGTTGTTAGCCTGGGGCGTAAG
>CAYTLW010000167.1:0-14217 GCA_964438735.1 uncultured Enterobacteriaceae bacterium
TGAGGTTCTCGGGGCCGGCGCCGTCGGTGTCGTCGCGGTCCAGGCTCGGGTTGTCGTCCACGTTGGGATCGTAACTGCCCCACTCGGGCCCCTTGTTGAACCAGAAGCAGTCGTACTTGGGGTCGAACCAGGGATCCGCAAGACCATCGGCGTCGAAGTCCAGTCCCGACCCGTAGGCGTGGGCGAAGTGCAGGTCCATGTCGGCGCCGGCTTCCGGGCCTTCGTCGCTCTGGTTCTTGTCGCCGGGGGTGTTCCACAACAGCTCGACGTGGATCGCCTCGTCGGGCAGCACGGTGACCACCTTTTCAGCCGGGAAGCAACTCTCCTTGCCCAGGGAGTTGAACACGCGCAGGCGGATGACGTACTTGCCGGCCACGTTGGGCTGGAAGGTGGTCTGCGGCGCGGCGGCCGACGGCTTGAACAGCTCGACCGAACCCTTGGGCTGGTCGACCTCCCACTTGTACTGGCCGATGGGGCTGCCGCCAGAGTCGAGGCTCAGGGTGCCGTCGAGATGCAGCAGGGTCTGCGGCACCACCGTCTCACCTTCCTGGATCGAGAAGAGCGCAGTCGGGCAATCCTCGGACGAAGCCACGCCCTCGAGCTCCACCTTGGTGGTCTTGGCGATGATGTTGCTGGTGATGAGGATGCGCCCCTTGTCGGGCACGGGCTGGCCGTCTTTGACGGGGTTGGGCGAATCTGGCGAGTAGGTCAGGCCGACGCTGACCTTGCCGTTGACGGGGATACCCAGCGGCTTGGCCTCGCTCGGCGGCTGGCCGCCCGTCGCGGCGATCGTGCTCCAGTCGATGGCGAACTCGTCGGAGCTGCCCTTGACCATCTCCATGGAGGTGATGGAGACCGGCAGGTCGCCGCAACTCTGCAGCACGAGCGTGCGCACGCCTTTGCCGCCCACCTTCTGGGCACCGAAGGAGACGACCTTGGGTACGGCCAGCATGCAGGGACCGGTGGAGTTGACCTTGACCTCGATGGCCTTGTGGCCGGAGCCCCCCTCGTGGGTGAGGTTGGGATCGTTGGTCACCAGGACGATGGTGCCGTTGTGGGGCAGGTCGTCCTTGCCGGTGTAGATGGCCTCGATCTCCATGGTCTTGTTCTTGTTGATGACCAGCGCAGGGTCGAGCGCGTGGTCGGCGCCCGAGGCGAACTCGTTGCCGCCGATGAGGACCGAGAAGTAGTCCTTGTCCAGCCCCGCCAGGTTCAGGGAGCTGATCACCAGGTCAGCGTTGCCCACGTTGGTCACCTTGACCTTTCGGAAGCGCTGATCGCCGATCTGCACGAACTCGAAGTCCATGATCTCGGGCGACACCTTGACCTTCGGCGCGCCGGCGGCGGTGGTGAAGCCGATGGTGAAGAGGGCCTTGTCCTTGCTGTTGCTGTGCACCCGGATCTGCGCTGTGCGCTTGTGGGCATCCTTGATGTGGCGATAGGCAACGCTGAAGCTTACCGGCGTGCCCCCCTGGTCGACCGGCTTGACCAGCGGCCAGCCGGTGCCGGCGCACTCCTTGCCGTCGTGGCCGGTGCAGGTGTAGGCGGGCTTGCCTTTTTCGTCCGGAGACTTCGGCTCATAAGCGAGCTCGATCTTGGACACGGTGAGGTTGGCGCTGCCGATGTTGCGGATGCTGAAGTTGAAGGTCTTGATGCCGCTGGGGCCGATGTCGCCGGTGGAGATGGTGTACAGCCCCTGGGCCGCCTGGGTGGTGTCGCTGTCGACGACCAGCATCTCAGCGCTGCACTCCAGGCCGAAGCTACCGGATGCCGCACATTCCTGGGTGCCCGACGGCGTGCCGTTGCCGCCAGCGCCGCCCTGGCCGCCGTCTCCGCCGACGGTACAACCAAACGTCAGCGCGACGGTCAATGCTGGTACGAGAGTCGATCGCCAGGAGCGCTTGCGCTGCATGTGGGACCTCCGGTGGAGTGGTTGGCGCCCCAGCGTGGCGGGCGCGGCCATCTGGCCAGGCATCGAGCGAGGGCGCTCGCCGGGTGCGGGACCCCTCCGGGTCAGCGCGCCGGGCACGGGCGGGCCCTACTTCAGGATCGGTTCCTTGCTCGAGTTGATCATGGCCTGCTTGAACGACTTCTTCAGTCGCAGCAGCTTGGCGAACTTCGCTCGCGCGCGCGATTCCATATAGATCGCGGTGGGCTTCTTCACCTCACCATCGATCAACTGGTCGCTGAAGTCGTAGAAGCGCGCTTTCGTCGGCTTCGCCATCACCGGCGCGGCCATCACTGCCGCCAGCGCGAGCGCGACGAGAGCGAGGAGAATCCGGAGGGTCTTGCTGGTCATTGCTGTCTCCTGCGGGCTGTAACCCGATCGTCGAGGCGATGCGGGCTGCGCCCTGCGCCCATGCCCATGTGGGCCGCGGGAGAGTAGCGGAAAGCCCCCGCTACACGCAACTGAAATGCGCGACTGCGACGCCAAAGCCGGTGTCGGCTCGGGAATCACCCCCCCTCTTTCTTCTCGGCGTCTCGCGCCTCTTTCTGCATCTTCATGCCTTCGACGATGGCGAAGATGCGAGAGTCGATGGCGAGCACGTTCTTGTAGACCAGAAACGCCTTGTCGGCGGCCGCTGTCAGGCGTGCGCGCTCCTCGAGGAACGGCCCCTTCTTCTTCTTCTTGCGCGGCGTGCGCTTCTTTTTGTGCGCTTCCAGGGCTGCCTTGGTGGCCAGTCGCTGGGCCTTGGCCGCCTCGCCCACCGGCAGGCCCACGGCCTTGCGGTAGCGCTTCCAGTAGACCACGGCCTTGTTGCCGTCGTTGAACGGCGCCTTCTCATAGATCAGGGCCAGTCGAACGAGCAGGGGCTTGCGGGTGGGATCTTTCGCCAGCACGCGCTGGTAGAGCTTTTCGGCCTTGCCGGGCTTGCGCAGCCCCTCGAGTGCCAGGGCGTGGCCGGTCAAGGCCTCGAGGTTGTCGGGCTCCAGCTTCAGGGCCGCGCCGTACTGGGTGTCCGCGCCCTTGTAGTTGAGGTACTCGATATAGATGGCGCCCAGGTTCAGGCGCGCTGCCACCGAGTTTGGCTTCAGCTTGACGGCGCGCTCGAAAGCGACCACAGCGCGCGGCAGGTCTTTCAAGCGCACGTAGGCCAGGCCCAGGTTGGCGAAAGCTTCGGGATTGGCCGGATCCAGGGCCAGGACCTTCTCCTCGAGGATCCAACGCGAGATCTCGTTGGACTTCTTTCGCAGTTGGATCAGGCCACGAATGTTCAGGGCGATGGTGTCCTCGCGATTCACTCGCAACACCTGGCGAATGAACTTCTCGGCCAGATCGAAGTTGTTCCCGTCCAGCCAGTATTGGGCCAGCGTGTTGTTGGCGATGGTGTTGTCCGGATCGTGGCCGCGAATGGACTCGCAGATGCCGCGCGCCTGCCGGGACAAGGTCTTCGCCTTGGCGGTCTCACCAGCCTCGCGCAGTCGCGCCGCCTCGCCCAGCTTGTGTCGGGCGACGTAGCCCTGGGCTGAGAGTTGCGCCTTGCGATCGCGCTCGCTCTTGGGCGGTACCTGGCGGGCCTTCTCGTAGACCTCCAACGCCTTGTCGTAGCGACCCAGTCGCTCCAGGGACATGGCCCAGTTGAAGTAGGCCTCGTAGAAGCGCTCGTCGATATTGATGGCCTTCTCGAAGTGCTGTGCGGCGCCCAGGTAGTCGGGTCCGCATTGGGCACATCGTCCGTCCGCGGTGGTGCAGTGGGCCGGGCACTTGAAGTCGGTGCAGGCGCCGGTCTTGGCGTGCATGTACTGGCCGACCTTGCAGGGGCCGGCGCCATCGCCCTTGTTCTCGAGCAGTTCTTTGCCCGAGCACTCGCGCAGGTTCAGCTCGCAGCCCTCGTCGGTGGGCTTGCAGCGGAAGTACTTGGTCACCTCGACGGCGCCCTTGACCGGTTCGCCATCGGGGCCGGGCTGGGGCGGGACCACGATCTTCTTGGTCCAATCACCGCACCAGCGAGCCGGCCCGGAGTTCAGCTCGGCCTTGGTGCACTCGTAGGTGTCCAGCAGGCAGTTCAGATCCCGTTGGCCATTATTCCACGGCGTGCAGGGCACCTCCTGCTCGATCTGCTCGATCTCGCACTTGCCCTCCACATCGTTGCCTTCGGCGTCCTTCTGCAGGATCTCCTTGCCCTCGTCGTCGGTCTTGCAGACCGGCTTCTTGGTCTTCTTGTCGATCTTATCGACCATCTTGCCCTTGGCCTGCACGTACTTGGCGCACTGCGTCAGCAAGCAGGCCTTGGGGTTGTCGATGGCCACCGACGCGCAGGTGGACGGCGAGACCCGGGCGCAGGTCTTACCCAAGGAGACAAATCCCGGCGGGCAGCAGCCGCCCTGGGCGAGCAGTCGATAAGGGTTGCACTTGGGCACCTTCTTCAAGGCCGCGGCGAGGCCCTTGCGGAAGGAGTCCTGGGCTTTGTCGTCGATGCCCTGCAGGTAGGACGTCTCGGCGGCCGACGAATCGACCGGCAGCGCCAGCAGGAGCCCGCTGGCGACGACTGCCGCCAGGAGACGCGAATACATCTGGGTGGTGATGCGCATGGTCATTATCCCTGGCTAGTTCTTCTTCTGCGCGCCGGCCTTCTTTTCCTTGGTGGCGGCGGCGATGTCCTTCGGCTTGAAGGAGACCGTGTACTTGCCGCGCCGGACCTTGGTGATGAAGGCGGCCGAAGTCGCAGTATTGGTGGTCTTGTTGGGGTTCAGGGCGGTGGTCGCGACCGGCAGGTTGGGATCCTTCTCGACGGTCGGATACTCGCGCGGGTTGACCGCTGCGGCGTACTCGCCGGCCTGCTTGGACCACTTGTTGTAGACGCCAAGGTTGTGGGCCACGTTGATGGCGTGGCGCAGGGCGACCAGGCTCTGCTCTTCAATGGGCGCGGCGATGTCCTCGATGACCTTTCGGTACTTCTCCTCGGCCTTGTAGAAGCCGCGATCCGAAGCCTTCTGGATGATCTTGGGCAGGGGCGCGTTGAAGAGGTCTTCCTTGAAGCGGTAGTACATCAGCCCGATCTTGAACGCTGCAGCGGCCGCGTAGGCCTTGCCGGCGCCGGCGGCGGTGCTGTCGATGACCGCGAAGTAGGCCTTCTCCGCCAGCTTGAGCTGCGTCGCCTGCTTCTCGAGCATCGGCTTGAGATCCTTCATCTTCTTCACGTCAGCCAGGGTCAGGTTGTAGAAATCATCGTACATGTATTCGGCGGCCTCGAACTTGGCCAGCGCGATCCAATACCAGGCCATGCCCTTGCGTGCTTTGGGGTTTTCCCAGACCTTGAGGCCCTTGGCGATGACCTTGCCGACCTTCTTGCGGCCCTTGCTCTTCTTCTTGACCAGCTTGAGGCGCTTCTTCTCGGGTTTGGCGGCGTTTTTGGCCACCTTCGTGGCGTGCTTGTCGTTGTCGACCTTCTTGAGCACCTCGATGACGCGGCCCAGGGCCTCGACCTGGAGCTCGGGTCGGTGGTTGAACTTCTTGCCGACCAGCTGGAAGACCCTGTCAGCCTTCTTGAGGCCCTTGCCGCCAGCGCGGGTCCAGACGCGGCCGATCTCGACGTGGGCGTCGGGCACCAGGGCCTTGAGCCGCTTGGCGTCGTCGGTCTTCTCCTTGAGACCCTTGGCCAACTTGATGAAGCCTTCGTACGCCTTCACCGCGGCGGTGTGCTCCTGCAGCGCGTTGAGGATCTGACCGGCGTTGATGAGCGCCTGGGCGGCGTCGGCATTCTTTCGGATCTTGGCCATCTTCAGGAAGGCGTTCGAGGCGTCCTTGAAGCGCGTCTGGGCCTCGTAGATCATGCCGATGTTGAACATGGCCTCGGGCGCCACCTCGGACTTCTTGAACTCCTTGACGACCCGCTCGTAGGTCTCGATGGCCTTCTTCTCCTGCTTCTGCACCTCGTAGATGGCCGCCTTGTTGTACAGCGAGGTGGCTGCCAGTTCGGGCTCGTCGCGGCGGAACTCGTTGAGGATGGCGTCGTACTTCTCGTGGGCGCCGTCGAAGTCCTTGCGATCGGCCATCTCGAAGGCCTGCTGGCCGACGCTGATGGCGACGTACTTGCGCAGATCCTTGACCTTGAACAGACGCAGCTTGCGCTTGCCGCGGGCCAACATCTCGCGGCCCCAGTGCTCGATCTTCTTCCAGTTCTTCAGGCGCGCGTAGACGTCGATCATCGTCTTGACGGCGATCTCGGCCTCGGTGCGTCGCTTGTCGTAGTTGTAGACCCGCTCCAGCCGCTCCAGCGCCTTGCCGTACTGACCGCGCTCGTAGTAGGTGGCCGCGGCGAGGTACATGATGCCGGGCACATCCTGGCCGCGCTTGCGCGCCTTCATCCACTTGGCGCCCTTGGCCTTCTTCAGGCTCTCCATCAGCTCGACGTACTTGTCGGCCGCCATGACGAAGTCGCGCTCCAGATCGTGCAGGTCCTGGCGCTTCTTGGGCACCGAGGCGTTCTTGACGTCTTCGGCGGTGACTTCCTGCTTCTTCTTGGTCTTTTCCACCTTGGTGCCTTCACCCGCCTCCGGGGCCAGCAGCGGCGGACAGGTGGGATCTTCGACCCACTTGCTGTCGCGGTAGCAGACGTGCTTGTGCTTCATCAGCTCTTCGGTCGAGTAGATGACGCCCAGGGCCGCGTCCTCGACGTACTCGCCCTTCTTGTCGAGCTCGATGACCCGCTTGTACTGGCCGCGCGCGTCGTCGTAGCGCTTGAGCTGATCGAAGAGGATCTCAGCGTAGTAGAAGTTGACCATGTAGGCCTTCTTGCTGTTCGGATAACGGCGCACGAACTCGGCGTAGTACTTGGCCGCGCTGTCGTATTGAGATCTCGACGCGTCCAGTGACTTCGTCTCGTCCATGATCTTCTGCGCGCTCTGGTGATAGCGGTTGGACACGAAGAGCAGCAGTCGCTCACCCATGTCAGCGGCCTTCTCCATCACCTCCTCATTGGTCCGGTTGGCGGCCACCCAGGGGCTGGTCCGCTCGTCGGTGAAGGCCAGGAACTTGACCACCGCGCCGACGATGTCGTTGAAGGCCTCGAGCTTGAAGTAGATGTCGATGATCTGCTCCCACCAGTCGATGCACTTGGGCGAGGTGGCGTGGCTGGCGATGAAGTGACCGTAGAGCTCGATGGCCAGGTCATCCTTGTCATTGGCGACATAGATGCCACCCAGGCGATACAGACGCTTCCACATCTTCTTCTCGCCGTCGGTCTTGGTGAAGTACTCCTTGGCCTCCGGCCAGCCGCGATCGAGCTCGGCGTAGGCGGGCACCAGGTCCTTGAGGGCCTGCTCCTTGAAGGAGATGGCCTTGCCACCGGCCTTGGTGATCTCGCGGACCACGTTCTGGAAGGTCTCGATGGTGCGGCGGAACTCGCGCAGGTTGAAGTACACCCAGCCCAGCTTGTACAGGGCGTAGTTGTAGGTCGGATGGCCCTTGTAGTTCTGGACGATCTTCTCGTAGTTCATCTTGGCCAGGGTCAGGTTGTTGGCCTCGAAGAAGTGCTCGGCAAGCGCCAGGTGAGTTCGCGCGATGTATTTGGAGTCCTGGTGCTTCTGCACCAGCTGGTTGAGGTACTGCACACCCTTGTTGGATAAGACCCGGTCGCCAAGGGCCTTGCCTTGTGACAGGGCCGCCTTACCAAGTCTGTAGAGCACCTCGTCAATTCGCCGATAGTTGGGGAACTCGCGCAGCACCCGTTCGTAGTACTCGATGGAGCGCTGATAGTTCTCGACCGGCTCCACCGGCTTCGGCGCACCGCGCTTCTGGCCGACCTGCAGCCACTCCTCGATCTTTTTGTTGTAGGTGGCCCGCTCGAGCAGGTAGCGATAGTGGGTCTCGTCCCAGTAGGTCTCGGCCAGGCGGAAGAAGATCGAGGCCTTGTTGCCATAGCGCGGGTTGCGCGCGATCAGCGACTCCATGTCGCGGATGAGCTTCTGACGCGCGCGCGACTTCTGCGCCTGCAGCTGACGGGCGCGGTTGTCGATGGACAGCTCTTCGAACTGCTCATAGTCGAACTCACCCTTCTCGACCGCGTTGGGATCCTTCTTCGGCTTCGGCTTCTTGGGCTTCTTCTTGAGCAGGCCCTCGTCAAAAAGCGACGCTTTGCGCGTGCGCTTCTTGCTCTTGCTGCCGATGCCCACATCCATGGGGGCCTGCGCGGTAGCGATCGACGACAGACCGAACGTGGCCACCAGGGCCATCGTCAACAGTGTCGTGCGGGATCGTCCGCTCATGGGGCTCGTCCACATCCTGCTTACCTCGCTGTGTAGCGGATCGGGGGATCTTGTCGCGCCCCCCGCTGCGCCCGTCTGTATCGTCTGGCGGGCGGCAACCCGCGCCGTCGACATCACTCGCCCTTGCACTTGGTGCGCACGAATGACCGATAGGCGCCGATCTCGTCCTTCCAGAATTCGCCCTCGAAGGGCCAGACCATGGAGTCGGAGCCGGCGATGGCGATATTGCCGCCGGTCTCGACCTGCTTGTCGCCAGCACCCTTGCCCTTGTTGATCTTGGTGATCTCTTCATCGAGCGACTCGATCTGCTGCTCCTGCAGGTCGATGCGCAACTCGGTCAGCCGATCCTGGTACTCATTGATGTCTTTCTGCACGGCCCGCAAGGTCCGCTGCACGACCACGCCCGCCTCGGCGATACGCTCGGATTTGAGCTGGCCGAGCTTGCCCAAGGTCTCCTGGCCGAACTCCTTGAGCGCTGCCAGGTTGGCTTTGATCTTGGCCTCTTCAGCCTCGATCTGCTTGATGGTCTTGTACAGGTTGTAGAACTCGACGTTCTGCAGCACGGGGCTGACCAGCTTGCGCGGCAGGGTGGCCAGGCGCGGGCTGTTCACCGACTTGAGAATGCCGATGTAGTAGTCCTCAGGTCGACGATGACGCTGCAGGAAGTCGCGCAGGGGCGGTCCCAGGACCAGGACGTCCTCCTCGAAGCGCTTGATGGCCTGCTCGGCGTACTTGGCGTGGCAGGTGTTGACGTAGATGGTCGCCTCGAGAATCCACAACTCCGGATAGAAGTGGTGCCGGAAGAACGGGCTGTGCAGGGCGTGGAAGGTGCCCAGGGCGCGGCTGATGTCATTCTTGAGGAAGTAGGTCCAGCCGCTCTCGTAGAAGGCGCGCGGCAGCTTGGCCGAGTTCTGCGAGATCTTCTTGTAGTAGTAGATCGCCGCGTCGTACTGCCGGTACTCGTAGGCCAGCCGCGCCAGGGCCAGGTAGGCCAGGTCGACGATGCCCTGGTTGCGCTGACCTTCGCCGGAGACGATGGAGAGCTGGAACGCCTGGGCCGAACGCTTGACCTTGGTCGGCGCGTCCAGGGTGTCATCTTGGAAGGCGATCAGGCCGAGCAGGTACTGGGCACGGGGATAGTCGGGCGCCTTGTCGTCGACGATCTTCTCCAAGAAGGGGATCGCCTCGCTGCTCAGACCGAAATCGTGCAGGAACTCGCCCACGAAGTAGTGGAAGGAGTTCTGGAAGGGCTTGCCCTTGGTGGCCACCGAGAACTTGGTCAGGTCTTCCAACTCGGGCGGCCGGTAGTTGATCCGCCGGCGCAGCTCACGGAGCTGGTTGAAGGCCTTCTCGAACCAGATCTTATCCGGCCCGGCGCGCACCACCTCGAGCAGCTTGTTGGCCGCGCTCTGCAGCAGCCCGGCCCGGGCCAGGGCGTTGGCGATGCCGTAGTTGGCGTTGTAGGCCTCGTCCGAGTCGGGCGGGTAGGGCACGCCGTGCACGCCGTTCTTGACGAAGTCGGAGAAGACTTTGACCGCGGCCACCCAACGGCCGGCGTTGGCCAGGGCCTGGCCGCGCTTGAGCACCTTGTTGGCGAACGCGCGGCGCTGGGCCTCCTCGCGACGGCGCTGGTTTTCGACCAGCCGCATCGCCTCTTCCTTCACTCGCGCTTCTTCGGCCGCCTGCTCGGCGGGCGTGAGCTTCTTCTCTTCCTTGCCCGGCTCGACCTTCTTGACGACCGCGCCCGGCGCCGGCGGAGTGTAGCCGGAGCCGCCTGTGCGCAGCATGAAGTTGATCAGACCGTCGCTCAGGCCCTGCTTCTTCAGATCGATGACCTGCGCCGGCGAGAGCTTGAAGACGCTGCCGTCCTTCTTGATCTTGGTGATGATCGCCGCGTCGGGCAGCTTGAACTTCACCGACAACATGACGACGTCGGCCAGCTCCAGCGCGCCGGCGGCCGCGGGGGCGGCCAGGACGACGATCGCTGCGACGGCGGCGACGTGGCGAAGCCGGCGATGGATTGCCTCGGAGTGCATGGCTTCTCTCCTGTTTCCTATGCGCGCGGCCGCGGGCCTACTCTGGCGCCTCGGTGAAATAGCTCAACCCCAAAGTGGTGGCGATCGGGAACGAAACGCCGCCGCCCTCTTTGGGGTAGAAGAATTGTCTGTAGTCGACCCGCAGCGCCCAGTTCTCCGATAGGTAGAACAATCCGCTGAAGCCTACATTCCCGTTGGCGTCGATCTTTCTGGCGGTCTGCTGCTGACCTTTGCCCTGGATGATGGTGGTGTTGGCGCCGATTCCGAAGACCAGGCCAAAGTCGAACTCGGTCAGGCGGGTCTCGAAGAAACCCAGCTTGCCGTGCAGCAGATTCCAGATCACCGCGCCCGAGGCGTAGCTCTCCAGGGTCTGCGGCAGACGCACCAGCAGGCTCGGTCCTTCGGGGCGTCCCTCGGTGAGGGCTTCTTCGAGCGAGGTCTTCTGATCGAGGGTGTAGGCCGCGCTGATCTCCAGTGAGAGCGCCTCGGAGAAGTAGTAGTTGTAGGCCAGGCCCATGGAGATGTAGGCGAAGAAGTCGTCGTTGGGCACCACGCCGCCGAGCAGGCTGAACTGATGTCGCGCCTCCTTGAGCATGGCGCGCTTCTGGATGACACGGATCTTGCGGCGCTCGGCCCAGTCCATGCGGCCACCTGGCGGCACGGCGGCTTCGTTGACGCCATAACCGGCCATGTCGCCGCCGATGGCGCCGACTGCAGGTACTTCGACCTTGGCCGGATCTGCAGGCGCGGCGGCGCCGGGCGCGGCTGGAGCGGCTGGCGCTGCCTTGGCTGGCGGCGCGGCAGCAGGTGGTGCAGGTGTAGCCGGTGGCGCCGCTTCCGCTGGCGCGGGTGCCGGATCGGCCGGTTTGTCGGCGGGTGCCGCCTGGGCGCTGACCACGCGGGGGGCCAGGGCCACCAGGCAGGCGACGGCGACGGAGAGGGCAACGATGCGCATCTTCAGCACCTCAGACGGAGAGGAAGGAGACCCCGAAGGTCAACTCGACCGGGAAGAGCACAGCGCCCTTCTCCTCCGGCTTGTAGACAAATTGGCGGTAGTCGGCCCGCAGGCAGAGCCACTGCGTCAGGTAGAAGCGCAGCGTGGCGCCCCAATGACCGGCGATCTCAAACGTCGAGGCCTCGTCGCCCTCGATCCAGGGCTCGTCGTCCACATCCACGGCGATCATGCCGACGCCGACCGCGATGCCGATGTCGAAGCTGGCCAGCTTGCTGGCGAAAGCGCCGACCTTGCCATGCAGCGGGCTGTAGATGATGTCTGCGGCCATCATCATCGTCATGCGAGGCGGCTTGCGCACGCCTTCGAGCAGTCCGTTCTTGCCCGCGGTCTCCAGGAAGTAGAGCAGATCGCTCATGCCGAAGGGCTGGTCCTTCTTGGGGCTGTTGCGGTCGATCTCAGGCGAGCCGAACGGATGCAGGTAGCTGAAGGAGAGCTCTGCGGAGAGGGTCTCGATCAGGTGGTAGCCCGCCCTTACACCCACGGGCAGCGGCGTGTAATACGAATCGTTGGGCACCATGCCGAGGGTCAACGTGCCCTCGAACGATCCCTTCGATACGTGCATCGGGTTGGTGACGCTGGGCACGGCGAGCTCGACGTTCCAGTACTTCTCCAGCTCGTCGTCGATGGGCTGGCCAGCGGCGCTCGCAGAGGTCGCCACGAAAGTGGCCACCAGCGCGCCACAGAGTGCGGCGAGCAGTGAGCGTGCTGTGGATGATGGCAGACGGGCCATGGGGGCGTCCTCCTGGCGGTGTTCCATGCGTTCCTCTACTGGCAGCCGGCTTTGCAGTCGCCCGCGGTGTCGCACTTGCCGGCGCAGCAGACGCCGGCGTTGCTGTTGCAGGGCAGACGATCGGGCGCCGACGTGGCGACGCAGAGACCGGCCTCGCTGCAGTGGTTGGCACCGCAATCGTCGGTGCCCTTGCAGGCGGTGTGGCCCTCGCACGCGGTGCGCATCAGCAGGCGCCGGTCCTCGTTGCCACTCTCACACCCGAAACGCCACGCGGCCTGGGTCGCGTAGATGGGGTCGAGACTGGGGAAGCGCTTGTTCTTGAACTGCAAGTGGCCGCGAACCGAGTACAACGTGCCGGGCTTGATCTCGTTGTTGCCGCCGAAATAGGGCAGCGAGAACGTGACCCGCCAGTTGCCGCTCATGGCGTAGCGCACGCGCAGGGCGGCGCGGGTCAAGGCGTTGGAGAACTCGGACGAGGAGACATTCATCTCCTGGCTGTTGATGAACTGGTAGGTACCGCCGGTCCGGCAGGAGATCTCGACCATGCGCGGATCGGGCGCGCGATACTCCTGGGCCTGGGCCTGGAACTGGATGAAGTGCACCCGCACCGGGTACTTGTCGTTGTGCATCAGGCCGCGCAGGGCCTCGAAGTCGGCCTTGGCGCTGGCGCAGGGTACGCGGCACTTGGAGGCGCCGTTCTTGTAGGCGAAGTCCTCCGAGTGGGTGCAGGTATCCGGACCATCGGTGATGACCACGATGTGGCGGCCGCCGGTGAGGTTGCCGGCCTTGAGGAAGTCGTAGGCCGTCTTGACGCCGTGCCACAGGGGCGCGCGGCCGTCGCCGTCGTACTTCACCTTGAAGTCCAGCGCCGCTTTCATGAATACACGGCTGCGCTCGTTGGAACCGAAGGCGTCCTTCTCGGCGTCTGTGAGCACCTTCTCTTTAAAGGTGTCGATCACCGGGTGATTCGGATCGCCGCTGCCACGGAAGCAGCCGATGCCGCCGGGGCAGTCCTTGTCGAAGATGCAACGCTTGCCGTCGCGCGAGCCGCCGGTGCAGGCCAGCTGGTCTGAAGCGGCCACGGCGGCGCCAACTTTCTCGTCGAAGTAGTAGCCGATGATCCGATCGCGCGCGTTGAGCGAGTCGAGCAGCCGCTCCGTCGCGCGGATGCGTGCGTGGCTCTGGTCGGAGGGCTCGAGCTTATCGGGCTGGTCGATGTCGCCGGCCTGATCTTCGAGCAGGGTCGTCTTGTCGACAAAGCCGCTGATGGAGCCGCTGTGGTCGACCAGCATGGCGACGTTCAGGCGGGTATTCTCCTCCTTCTCATCGCAACGATTGGCGACGTTGTCGTAGCGGACCAGATCGGGGGTGACGTTCTGGTTGGTGATGGGCGTGGCACACTTGGCCCCGGCGGTGCACTGCTGCATGGGCCCGTATGGCTCGATGCAGTCGATGGTGATCGGGAAGTTGGCCGGACCCACCGTGGAGCCCTCGCCATCCGTCTTCACCGGTAGCAGCTCGATGAGCTCGCCAGCCTTGATCGACAGGTCCGCGTCCCCGGGACACAGCGGCCCCTTGAGCTCCGAACCGACGAAGTTGACCGTCAACTCGACGCCGTTGGGCGACAACGGGATCTCGCCGTCCAATGGCGCGCCGCAGATGCGGGTTGCCTGGCCCGCTTCGACGCGGACTGGGAACGCCGTCACCACCTGGACGTCGGTGAATTTACGATCGGGCAGGCTGAATTTGGCCGTCGAGTCACAGGATGCAACCCCGCCAACCGTGGCCCAGATCAGCGCCATGGTGCCGACCGCAAGGGTCGATGGCAGCCACAGTCGCTTGCGATCGGTCGCCGTGCGCTTGGTCACTGCTCCGCTCCTCCTGGCCCGCCGCTGCTGCCGGCGCGACCCCTCGTGTATGACACCTTTGTCTGTTTGCTGCGCGCGCATGCTCACGGGCGCATGGGAAAACCTACCGGCTCCCGCACAAAGGTCGGTGAGTTTCGGGTGCCGACCTGCCGGAGTCAACCCTTCGTCCGATCGCCCCGAATCCCCCCCTGCCAGACGCCCTCGAAAGCGCCCCGATCCGGGCTCCGCGCGGTTCCCACAGCGGGGCTTGTGGACCCCGCCGGGATCGAGGCGACGATCCGCAACAGGGAGCCGACACCTCAGCGCCTGTGACGGCGGGACGCCCCTCTGACCGCGACCGGCAGCGGCTGCGATGGATCG
>CAYTLW010000168.1:0-10256 GCA_964438735.1 uncultured Enterobacteriaceae bacterium
CTCCCTTGACCTCAGCTTACTGATTCAGCTTGATCGTTCTTGCGATGGCCCTGCGCCACCACGCCCCGGATTCGTTCGGGTGAGGGAGCGCTTGTCGCTACCGCGCCGCCATGACCTCGTACAGCCCGACCTCGAAGACAGGGACTGCGTCCTGATTCGGGAACCATGCAAAGCCTCGCTCGCCCACGTTGGCCACCTCTCGCGTCCAGATCGGCCGGCAGTCGTGGCGCTCGCAGAACGTGGCGCACGCGGTATGGCGCCAGCGCGGGCCGGGATCGTGCTCGCCGCCGCGCCGATGGGCATAGCAGCGCAGGCCCGCAAACCAGTACACCCGCTGGCCCGCGAATTGCCCTCGCCGGCGCTCGAAATGACGCACGCCGAGCCAGCGGTCGCCGGCCTCCAGCGCGTAGTTCGGATGCAACAGGTGGATGCCGTGGTCTGGCGGATCGTCATACGAGCGGGTGACGTAGAGCGCGGGCTTGCCGTCGCGACTATGTGCGGCGACCTCGGCCAGCAGGCGATCGTCCAGCACGCTGTTCTGCTCGGCGAAGACCGGCTGCACCGTCGCAGCCGTGCCGCCCGCCAGACCCGCCGCGACAAGGAGCAGCGTGGCGATCCTCCAGCCGGCGGCCAGGCGACGGAGCGGCGCCTGGGCCTCGAGCAGACGCGCCAGGGTGGCGGCCGCAGCAGCGGTCAACAACAACGCTGAGGGCGCGTGCAGGCGCAACATGGACGTCTCGTTGAAGTCCAGCAACATGGGAATCGCCCAGGCCAGCGACAGCAACGCCAGGCAAGGCACGGCACGCGACTGTGGGCCGCCGCTCCCAGGGGCGAAGAGGCGGCGGCGCAGCCCGGGCAGGGCGGCGGCCACCACGCCCAGGCCGGCCAGCCAGGTCAGCGGCCGGGGGAAGTAGCGCCCGTCCATGATCACCCATTCATTCCACAAGCGCCGCGGCAACGATTCGAAGAAGACGGCGCCCAGGTGTGGCAGGTTGCCCATGGCGGCGTCCTCGGCGGTGCGCTCGGCCAGGAAGCGGATGCCGGGCACCGACAGCATGACCACCGCCACGGCCAGGACCACGAGGCCAGGCCAGGCGGCGCGGATCGCGGCGATGCCGTGGCGGAATCCGAGCAGGAGCAGGGCGGTGGGCAGGGCCAGGGCCAGGCAGTCGGGACGGGAGAGACCGCATAGCGCCAACAGGATCGTCGCACCCGCGGCTCGCCACCATCCGCCGTCGCGCAACCAGGCGTCCAGCAGGACCGTGCCGGCCAGCCACCAGAGCAGCGCCGGCACCAGGATGCTCTCGCTGCCATGATCGAGCACGCTCATGGGCAACAAGGCCACGGCCCACGCCGTCAGCGCCGCGGCACGACAACGTGCGCCGGGGTCTCGCCACCAGGTCGCCACCAGCGCCGCCAGCGGCCAGGTCGACAGGGAGCCCAGCACCACGTGCAGCCACTGGACCGTCTCGTGATGCGCCGGCGCGACATGGAACAGGGCGTTGTACAGGGTCGCGGTGGCGGCGCCGTAGCGCGGCAGGACCGCCAGGTCCACGGCCTGGTCCACGTGCAGGTAGCCAAACCAGACCATCACCAGGCGGTGGGGCGCGAAGGCTCGGATGGCCAGGGCGACCACCGGCGCCAGCCAGACCGCCATCTGCCACCACCGAGCCGCGCCCGGCGGTGCGATGACCGCCAGGGCCTGCTTCAAGCCCAGCGGCAGGGCCAGCAATGACAGGGCCAGCAGCAGCCAGACCACCGCCATCAGGCCCGTGGTTGGCGGGCCGCCGGGATCGCGTCGGCCGCCGTGCACGTTGCCCATGGCCCGGCCGGCGATGGCGAATTGTCCGCGATCCATTGCCCGCAAGTCGGCCACCACGCGGTCGACTGCCGGCCGCCAGGAGGGCGACGGTTGTCGCGGATCGCTGAGGACCAGCAGCGAGCGCAGCCGCCGGCCGCCATGGTCGCCGCCGTCCGCGGGCAGACGGGCCACGATGAGCCGCAGCTTCGCCGGACCGTCGGCGCGGCCGACGCCCAGCTCGAGCTGGTCGCCCGGCGGCTGGCCGGAGGCGCGCACGCTCCTGAGCGTCAATTCGCCGACCAGCGGCCGACCGATCCTCGCCTGCCAACCCTCCGCCAACGCAGCGATCGGCGCCATGGCGGCGGCGCGTCCAGGCGGCGACCCGGCGGCGGCCTCGCCGACCGGCAACATCGCCCAGGCGACCAGGATGGCCAGGCATCGGCGGCCGGCGAGCAGGCCGCGTGCATTCAGCGGCCCCGATATCCACATCGGCCGCGCCACCGAAGCCCTGCGCGTCGGCGGGTCGCCACTCAACCGCTCACCACCAGTTTGCCGATCATGGCGCCGGCGCTGACAAAGATGAGCACGACGACGGCCATGGACAGGCCCGACTCGGACAGGCGCGTGGTCATCCGGCTGCCGGCGCGCACGCCAGCCAGGGAGCCCAGCCACATCCACAGGGCGGCGTGCAGGTCCACATTGCCGCCGCCGCCACCGAACATGTAGGTGATGCCAGTGACCACCAGCAGGGCCAGGCTGATGAAGATGGAGGTGCCCACGCTGCGCGCCATGGACAGGCCAAACCAGAAGACCAACACGGGGATGACCACCACCGCGCCGCCCGTGGACGTGGAGGCCAGCAGGACACCGATCAGCAACGCCGGGGCCAGGGCGCCGAGCCGTCGAGCGCGCGACAGGGGGCGGGGCTGACGCGCGCCGTTGTCCTCCTTTGGGCGACCTCGATGGCGGAAGGCGTTCCAGGCCATCAGGGCGCCCGAGGCGACGATGACCCAGGCGATGAACCACCCCAGGTCGTGCTGGAACTCCGGATCGCCGGACCGGCTGGTCACGAAGAGCCCGGCGATGATCACGCCGGGCAGGGCGCCCGCCAGCAGGATCGAGGCCGCCGCCAGGTCGATGGTCTTCAGGCGCCAGTGCTCTCTCACAGCGAGCACCTTGGTCAAGGCGGCATAGGTGCTCGCGGTGCCCACCGCCAGGGTCGGCTGCATGCCCAGGATGACCGTCAGCGCCGGCACCACCAGCACGCCGCCCCCCACACCCGTCAGGCCGATGGAGAAGCCCACCGCGCAGCCGAGCAGCAACTCGATGACGATCGCGACGAGGTCGAATTCCATGGCGCCTGGGTGCAGACATCGGGCACGCAGCGGCCGGCCATCGGCAGCAGCATGCGCTGCGATGATGGACGGCCACAGGTTGGATCACAACCGGTGCCTGGCCGTGGTCGTCGAGCGCCTAACGGCGCCGGCCGCTGCTGTCCAGGTCGACGTAGTGGGTGGCCGAGTCGCCAGATCGCTCGACATTGTCCGTGTCCGCCGCCTTGTTCTGGCTGCTGCGGCGCCGGGTATCTCGGCTGCTGATGCGTCCCGTGACTCGGGATACGAGCTTGCGCAAGGACAGCCCGCCATCGTCCGTCTCGGCAGACTTGTCGCTATTCCGGCGGGCCCCCTTCCGGTCCGATGCTCGCCGAGACGGGGGCGCGCTGGTTCGGCGTGATTGCTCCAATCCCGAAGTTCGCGCGGAGGAACGGGCGCTGCTCCGGCGCGCATCGGCGAGCGCCGCAGGTGTGACCAGCTGGCTGCGTGAGGAGCGACGCCTGGCCGTGTCGACCACCGCCGCCTTCAGATTGGTCCGGCTGCTGCGGCGCAGCGAGGCGCCCGTGCCCAGCTCGTGCAGGCGGGCGATACACTCGATGACCAGCGGACGTCCCGCCTGCATCGCCGCCTTTCGCTCGGCCTCGTTGGCCTTCTGCACCACGGCGGCCATGGCGGTCGCGTGTACATCCAGCACGTCGGCGCTGCGCGCGCCCAGGCGCAGCAGCAGCATCGCCAGGTGGCGGGCCGAGGCGCGCGGGATGCGCTTGCGTGCCACCGCCGCCTGAATGGTCTCGCGGAGCACGCGCTCGTAGGCGACGTCGATCTCTTGGAGTTTGGCCGGATGTACCTTGCGCAGCAGGGGATGCCAGCGCTTGGCCACACCCACCCAGCCATCCACGATCTCCGCCGCCAACAGCTGGTGGGCGCCAAGGCTCCGTTGCAGCGCCACCAGTGTTCCCGCCTGGCTGCGGCCGATGGCGCCGGCCAGCAACCGCTGCAGGTAACGAACCGTCAGGGACTCGCGCACACCCACATCCGCCGCGCCAGCCTCCAGGCATCGGGCCAACAACGCCCCGTCGGACTCGGTGCCAAGCAGACCCACCATGGGCACGTCGCCATGACGCTGCCGCAGGTGTGCGAGCACGGCGGGAGTGCCCGACTCCTCACCGCCGAGGTCCACGAGCACGATGTCTACCTCGGCCGACTCCAAGTGCGCGAGCGCATCCTCGACCGCCAGGCAACTCGTGACGTCGTATTCGACGTCGCGATCGGCGACGATCAGTCGTTCTCGGGCCCGCGCATCGAGCCCGGAGTGGCAGAGCAGCAGAACGCGCCAGCGAAAAGGAGCCATGGCTGTTCCGCCCACGGGAGACCCATCCCCAGCCACGAAGTCCTCCCCGCAGGCTCGGGAACTTTACCACGTCGAGGTCCACAACGCGGAGAAGTTTGAACACCCGTCCTGAGCCGGTGTCAGCACCAGAGGACCATGTTAGGATGGCCCGGCGAGGCCCCGACGCCAGCGAGACGATCCGGCAATGCCCTCGCATTGGAGGTGCTCATGGCCAGGTGGCCCGACAATCCCATCGACATCGAGCGCGTGCGCCATCCGGGTGAAAAGTCCGCCCGCACGATCATGATGTTCGCGGCCATCCCGATGTTCCTCATCATCGGCCTCTATATCCTGGCCACGCTGGGCATCCTGCTGATCTTCATCGGCATGTTCGTCGGTTTGCTGATGGTCATGGAGGCGATGTGGCTGGCCAGCATTCGCGCCAACGGCATGCGCGTCAGCCCGCAGCAATACCCCGAGCTGAACAACATGGTGGAGAACTTCTCGCAACGTTTGCAGCTGGACCAGCCCGAGGTCTACGTCATGCAGCAGAGCGTCTGGAATGCCTTCGCCACCAAGCTGCTCAAGACCCGTGTGGTGGTCCTGCTCAGCGGTGCGGTCGACGCGCTGCTGCTGGACGGCAACGACGACGAGCTGGCCTTCCTGGTCGGCCACGAGCTGGGCCATCACGCCGCCGGACACCTCGACTTCAAGCATCGCATGCTGCGCTTCGGCTCGTGGTTCCCCTTTGTGGGCGCCTGGCATCGCCGCTGCATGGAGTTGACCTGTGATCGCATCGCCATCGCCTGCTGCGGTGAGGGGGAGCTCGCCTTGCGTGGCCTGGCCAGCATGACCGTGGGCGCCCTGATGGCGCCGCGCACCAACTTCGACGCCGCCCTGGCGCAATGGCAGCAGGTGCGCAACTCCGCGTTCGTTCAACTGCGCACCATCTACTCGACCTACCCGCACAACCTGCAGCGTCTGGACGAAGCCCACAAGGTGGCCTCTCGCTGGGGAATGCTGGGCGCGCAGAGCGACGACGAGTATGACGAGATGGAGTCCGATCTGCCGTCGGCAATCCTGGCCGATCCCGTGGTCCAGGCGCCGTCGGCCATCGGTCACGAGCTCGACGCACCGACCAACCCGGTGCTCTGAACGGGCTACTTGCCGACGCCCACGATCTGGGCGGCGATCCCCGATACCACCAGGGCGATGGATGACGCGTTCTTGACGCCGTCGCCGTTGGTATCGATGTCCTTGGCCACCATGGCGTCCAGCAGGCTCTTGATGGTCGCCTTGGGGAAGGGCAGGCCATCTTCGGGCAGGGCGTCGATGGCCGCGAGCAGCTCGGTCTTGGGCACCGCCCCGCCGAGGATCGCGTCCAGCTTCTGCACCGCGCCGCCGGCGACCTTCAACGTGCCCTCGATGCGCAGGTCGTAGAGCGTCAGCTTCAGGTCTGCGCCTTCGCTCAGCGGCAGGTTGAAGGGGAAGGTCGTGCCCTTGCCGCCAGCGACCAGCTTGCTGCCCACCAGGGTGCCGGCCATGGCCGCCTTGGGTTTGCAGGTCAAGGCGTCGACCAGCGACGGATCGGCGAGCCACTTGCAGGTCTTCTTCTGTACATCGCACTTGGCGTTGTCGGGCGACAACTCGCCCTGGTGGATGGCCAGCTCGATGGGCCCCTGCTTGAAGTCCTTGAACTCCACCAGCATCAGGATGCTGCCCTTGTCGACCGCCTCCTGCAGAGACTTGTTGGCGAAGCTGGCCACCGCCGCGAGGGCGTTGTCGATGCCGTCGGAGCAGTTGTTCTTGGGCGCGCAGGTCTTGATGTCCTGGTCCAGGTTCAGGCCCTGGCCCGGCTTGCCGCTGGTGCCCAGCTGCATGGTCACCAGCTTGCTGGCCAGCTTGGAGAACGACGGCGTGCAGGCGCACTTGCCGCTGCCGACGCAGGCGCCGCCGGTGCACGCGTCGGCTTTGGTGCACGGATTTCCATCGTCGCAGGGTTGGCCTTCCGCCGCCGAGCCGTGCACGCATCCCTTGGCCTTGTCGCAGGCGTCGCTGGTGCACGGGCTGCCATCGTCGCAGCCGATCGCCTTGCCGGCGCACTTGCCCGCCTTGCAGGCGTCCTTGCTGGTGCAGGCATTGCCGTCGTCGCAGGCGGCGGTGTTGTTTTCCTGGGAGCAGCCGCTGGTCTTGGGATCGCACAGGTCTGTGGTGCAGGGATCGCCGTCGTCGCAGATGGAGACTTTACCGGTGCAGCATGGGCTCTGGGTGGGCAGGTGGGCGCAGCCGGCGAGCTTGTTGCACAGGTCGATGGTGCACGCGTTGCCGTCGTCGCAATTGGCCTTGTCGCCAGCGATGCATTTTCCGGCCGCGCAGGCATCGTCCGCGGTGCAGGCGTCGCCGTCGCTGCAAGCGGCTTCGTTGTCGGTATGGGTGCAGCCCACCGCCAGGGTGCAGGCATCCACGGTGCAGCCGTTGCCATCGTCGCAGTCGACCAGCTGGCCGATGCACTTGCCCTTGTGGCAGGCGTCCTTGTCGGTGCACTTGTCGTTGTCGTTGCATGACAGCGTGGGACCGGGCGGGTACTGGCAGCCTTTACCCGGTGTGCAGACATCGGCCGTACAAGGGTCGTCATCGCCGCAGACCAGGGGCGTGCCCTCGCAGACGCCGGACTTGCAGGCGCCATCGACCGTGCAGGTCTTGCCATCGTCACAGGCCGCGCCATCGGTGGCCACGGTCCAGCCCTTGGCGTCCGCCTTGGCGTCGCAGATCTGGCAGTCATCGTCGGGCGCAGCGGCCCCCTGGCTGCGGCAGACGCCAGCGACCAGGCAGGTGTCCGATTTGAGCGTCCACACGCAGACCTCGCCAGGCATGGTGCAGGTGTCGACGGTGCAGGCCAGACCATCATCGCAGGCCTTGTCATCGCTGCACGTCGTAGGCGGAACGTCGGCAACTCCGGCGTCGACCGGCGCGGCCGCGTCCTTGTTGTCCAGGCCGCCGGCGTCGTCTCCTGGTTCGACGGTGCCGGCGTCCAGCGCGGCATCTGCGCCGCCGGGGTCGACATCTGCAGCGCCGTCGGCCCCGCCAGCGTCGAGGGTATTTGGTCCCGGCCCCGCCGTCTGGTCGGTGTCGGCGCCGCAGCCGAACGCGAGCGGCATGAGGGACAATAGAAACGCGAATCTGACTGGCGTATTGCGCATCATTTCAGGGTCCCCCCGATGATGCTGTTGCCGCCCTTGCGGGTGACCTTCTTGGGATCGATGGCGATGCCCGTACCCGGTGGCAGCCCCTTCATCGACGCGCTCAAATCGACCACGGGCAGCGGGAAGGAGCCCAGCGCCTTGCCGCCGATGGCTTTCATCAAGCCGTCCACCAGGCTGCCGGCGATGAGCTTCTCGATGGCCGCTTCCGAGGCCACCAGCTCGTCCTGCTTGACGATCACCTCGGTCTCCACCGACTTCACCTTGGTCAGCGCGATGGCCACCTCGCCCTTGGTGGCGGTGAGCTTGGTATCGGCCACGAAGGTCAGCCAGAGCACCACGTCCATCTGCGCGCCCAGCACCTCGAGGCTGGCGTCGACGCGGAAGTCGCCGATGAACGCTTCGAGCACGCCCTTGGCGTTGCAGTCATCCAGGGTCGGCGCCAGGAGCGCGGTGGTCTTCAGCTTCAGGTTCTTGGCCCCGATGGCCGCCAGGTCGACGTTGCCCAGCATCGCCTTGGGTACCGGGAACTCCAGCAGCCCGCCGACCCAGAGCGCATAGAGCAGCTCGTTCAAGGCGTCGTCGGCCAGCGAAAGCTCGAGCGGGAACTCCTTGAGGATCAGGAGTTTTTGTGCCGCCTTGCCGCAGCCGATGCGACCCGGCACGCCCAGGTTGTTCACCGAATTCGCCTTCTTGCTGTACACGCCCGCACGCAGCTTGAAGACGCCACCGTCGGGCTTGAAGGTCACCGTCGAGAAGTCGGTAATCAGCTTGGCTTTGACCTTGCCGCCCGAGCCGTCGAGCTTGTCCACGTCCATGTCCACGCTCACCGCCAGCGCGCTCAGGGCACTCTGAAGCGCCGGCCCGATCTGCGCGGCGATGGACTTCTGGAACTGCTTCTCCAGCTCCTTGGTATAGCTGCCCAGGATCCAGTTGACGATGGGGTTGAGCAGCCCGCCGAGTCCGGACAACTTGATCTTCAGGTCGTTGATCTTGACCGTGACGCTCTTGAGCTCGACCACCAGGGCGTGGTTGACCACCTTGGGCGCCACCGCGGCGTTGATGGTGATGTTCTTGATGGTCATGGTGCCGTTGGAGGTCGCCCACCAGAACAGCACCTTGTACTTGGCCTTGACGTTGCCCTTGACGTTGGGGATCACCGCTTTCATCAGCAGGCCGCCGTCGATGGGCTCCAGAGAGACCTTGGCCTTGCCGTACTTCAAGTTGGAGATGGTCACCTCGGCGTTGGACGACTTGTAGGCGGGTTTGGGCAGCATGTCCTCGATCTTCATGTTCTGCATGTAGAGTTCGAAGATGGTCGCCAGGTCGTTGGGCGGCAGGGAGTGGTCGCCGTCGTCGATGACCTCTTTGCCCAGGAAGTAGGCCAGCCCCGGGTCGACCATGCCGCTCTTGGGTTGGCTCAGCTGCGGCTTGTAGAACTTCGTCGACCACAGGTAGGCCTGAACCCGCTTGCGCTTGCTGCCCATGCTGTCCTGGGCTTTGAAGAGCAGCTGGTTGCCGCCCGGCTTGCTGGTCCGGGTCACGGCGAAGCTGCCGTTTTGGGCCAGCTTCACCTTGGCGCCGTTGAGGGTGAACGAGGTGATCGGTCCAGCGCCGCTGCTGACGGTGCCCTTGACGGTGACCTTGGGGGTCTTCTGCTTGATGGTCGCGCCGCGCGGCGGGTAGGTGATGACGATCTGCGGCCGGCATTTGTTGCTGATAATCAGGGTATTGCTGCAGCCCTTCTTCGGGTCGCAGGCGTCGGCGGTGCAGGCGTTGCCGTCATCGCAGGAGATCTTGAGCCCGGCGCAACTGCCGCCGCCACAGACGTCGTCCTTGGTGCACTTGCTGGCGTCGTCACAGGGCTCTTCGTTGTTGGTATTGGTGCAGCCGGTGGCCGGCAGGCAGGCGTCATCGGTGCAGAGATTGTCGTCGCCGCAGTCGGGTTTATCTTCGCCCGCGATGCAGGCGCTGTCGGCGCATTTATCGCCCAGCGTGCACTTGCTGTTGTCACTGCAGGGCAGGGTGTTGGCCACGTGGCTGACGCCGGTCTTGGGCGCGCAGGCGTCGTCGGTGCATGGGTTGCCGTCGTCGACGGGCACCGCCTTGCCCAGGCACGCGCCCTGGGTACAGGTGTCACTGGTGGTGCACTTGCTCGCGTCGTCGCAAGGCTTGCTGTTGAAGTCATAGACGCAGCCCTTCTTCGGGTCGCAGCTGTCGTCGGTGCAGACGTTGTCATCGGGGCAGAGGTCGGCGATGGAGTCGTGGCCGCAGCCGGTGGCCGGCTTGCACCAGTCGATGGTGCAGACATCGGCATCGTCGCAGTCCACCGCCGTGACCTGGTCGCACAAGCCTGCAGCGCAGTGGTCTTCGGCGGTGCACTTGTCCTGGTCGTCGCAGGCGGCGGTGTTGGCGGCGTACTGGCAGCCGGTGTCGGGCGCGCAACTGTCGTCGGTGCACGGATTGTCGTCGTTGCAGACCACGGGTTTGCCGGCCTTGCAGGCGCCTTCGCTGCAGGCGTCGTCGACGCTACACAGCGTCGCCAGGGTGCAGGTCACCTCGTTGGCCGGGTGCACGCACTCGCCCTTGTC
>CAYTLW010000168.1:10356-14173 GCA_964438735.1 uncultured Enterobacteriaceae bacterium
TCCACGCCGTCGCTGTAACCGCAGCCGGCCAGCAGCACCACCAGGAAGAAGCAGTTCAACCTCATAAGACGAGCCGCAGGGAACATGGGCACCTCTCCAATGGGGTCAGCAGGGTAACGGTCCAGCAGTCGTCGGGCAACGCGAAGAGCCGGCCGATGCCCTATTTCAGGCTGACCGCGCAACGGAAGCCGATGTCCCAGCCGCCCTTTTCGACCTGCATCCACCTGCGCTTGGCGCTGTACTGGTGACCCGGCCCATCGACCCACGACCCGCCGCGCACCACGACCCCAGGGCCATCTGAGGGCCCTTTGGGGTTCTTGGCCGGCGACTTGCCGTAGTAGTCGTCGCCGTAGATGTCGCCGGTCCACTCGGCCACATTGCCGGCCATGTCCAGCGCGCCATAGGGGCTCGCTCCCTTCGGTTTGCTGCCCACCTTTGCGGTGCTGCCAGCGCTGCAGCCGGCGGTCAACACGCCGCCGGGCTGATGTACGGCCAGCGTGCAGTCCGGTGCGGCCTTGCCCCAGGAATGCCGCCGCATGCCGGCCTTGCAGAACATGCCCTCGACGGTCTCACAGCCGCCACGGGCCGCCTTTTCCCACTCCGCTTCGGTCGGTAGGCGCTGCTTCTTCCAGGCGCAATAGCTGGTCAGGTAGATGAAGGGAATGCCATTCATCGGGTGGTCGCCGCGTCCCGGGGCGCCCCAGTTGAAGCGCTTGTCAGCGGCGTGGGTGTATTCCTTCGGCGGCGGCGTGCACTGGTTGCTCTTGTTGACGCATTCGGCGTACTCGTCGACCGTGACCTCTTTGCGGCCGATGGCGTATTTATCCAGCGTCACCTTGTGCAATGGCACCTCGTCGCCCGCACACTTGACGCCCTTGGCGGACTCGGGATTGCAACCCATCCAGAAGTCGCCGGCGGGCACCACGACCATATTCTTGGGCGCCTCCCGGGCGCAGACATCGGAGCAGCCGTCGCCGTTCTTTGTATTGCCGTCATCGCATTGTTCGCCGGCTTCGAGAGCGCCATTGCCGCAGGTGGGCACGTAGATGGGCGCTCGGCCGTATACCAGCAGTCGATTCTCGCCCGTGCCCGGCTTGCCCGTGTTCAGGCCCAGCGACAGGCCGAAGCCCAGGTGGTGGCTGCCGTCTTTTTCCAGCTCCGTCTCCGGATGCCATTCGTTGGGACCGGTATGCCCGGCGGCCGCGCCCAGCACGTCGTCGGGGCAGCCCTTATCCCCGGGGATTCGCCACATCGGCCCGAAGGTCTCGGCGCCCCACCAGTTCGGACTGCCGTAGCAAGGGTCGTTCTTGTCCTCGATGGTCACCTCGCCGATGGACTCGCCGCTGAAGTAGAGCTTCGTGCTGCACAACGCCTTGGGTTTGCCGGGCGCCGAGGTCGAGAGCGTGCCCTTCGTCATGGCGTGGCCCTTGTCCAGCTTCCAGCACTTGGGGCCGTTGGGCTGCAGCATCCGCTGGCCGAAAGAGCGCTTGCCATTGCCGGCGTCGTGATAGGACGCCCAGACCTTGGACGGTGCGTGTACCACCAGCACATCCTTCATGGGCGAGCTGTGCAACGCCGGGCTCTTGAAGTCCTTGGCCGGGGCATTCGGCGCGCCAAAGACCTTCGGATCGCTGCCCCACAGGTGCATATCCTCGTGGGTCCAGGTCTGCTGATTGTCGTCGCTGACCACCGCCAGCAGGATCCAACCGCCGCCGTCCTGGTCCATCTCGCAGTGCACGTCGAAGGGCGCACCCGGCCCACCGCCATCGGGATCGATCTTGAAGGTGCCGGTCTTGGCCTGCGCGTTATCCTTGAGCACGTCCAGGCAGGACGATGGCGCGGCGACGAACTTGCACTCGGCGGTGCAGCCATCGCCACCCTTGGGACCCGTATCGCATTGCTCGCCCGGGTCGAGCTTCTTGTCGCCGCAGGTGTCCAGACCGCCCGATTCGCACTTGCCCTTGTCGCAGAACTTCTTGTCGCCACACGGGGTCTCGTCGGCGACCGGGTCGAAGATGCAGCCCTTGGGCCCCTTGCAGCTGTCCTTGGTGCAGGGATTGCTATCGTCGCAGACCTTGGCCGTCTTCTTGCCGCATTGACCGTCGCTGCACTTGCCATCGACCGTGCACGGGTCGCCGTCATCGCAGCTCTTGACCGGCCCCGCGTTGCAGGCGCCCTTGTCGCACTTGTCGCCCTCGGTGCAGGCATCCTTGTCGTCGCATTTGGCGTCCTGCATGGCCGCAGCGGCGAACTGGCAGCTGCCATCGGCGGCCTTGCAGCTGTCCTTGGTGCAGACGTTGCCGTCATCGCAGGTCTTGGCGGCTCCAGCGACGCATTTGCCGGCCTTGCAGGCATCGTTTTCGGTGCAGGCGCTGCCGTCGGCATCGCAGCCGCCGGCGCTGGCCTGGTGTAGGCAACCCTTGCCCTTGTCGCAGCTGTCGGCGGTGCAGCCGTTGCCGTCATTGCAGTCGACCTTGGCGCCGGGCGCACAGACGCCCGATGAGCACACGTCGCCCTTGGTGCAGGCGTCGCCATCATCGCAATCGGACTTGTTGGGCAGATGGGTACAGCCCTTGGCGGGGGCGCAGCCGTCGTCGGTGCAAGCCTTGCCATCGTCGCAGTTCACCTTGCTGCCGGCGGTGCAGGTTCCCTGGGCGCAGACCTCATCCTTGGTGCAGGCGTTGCCGTCATCGCAACTCGCCTTGTTCGACGTGTACACGCAGCCCTTGGCGGGGTCGCAGCTGTCGTCGGTGCATGGCTTGTTGTCGTTGCACAGGACCTTGGCGCCGGGTTTGCAGCTTCCCTTGGCGCAGGTGTCGGGCTTGCTGCAGGCGTCGCCATCGTCGCAGGGCGCGCTGTTGTTGGTATGCGTGCAGCCTTTGGCCAGGTCGCAGCCGTCGTCTGTGCAGCCATTCTTGTCGTCACAGTCGACCGCGACGCCCGGCTTGCAGGCGCCCGCCGCGCAGGACTCGCCCTTGGTGCAGGCGTTGTTGTCGTCGCAAAGGGCGCTGTTGTTGGCGTGCTGACAGCCCTTGGCCTTGTCACAGCCGTCATCGGTGCATGGATTGCCGTCGTTGCAGTCGGTCTTGGCGCCGGGAAGGCAGGCTCCGGCCTTGCAGACATCGCCCTGGGTGCAGGCGTCGCCATCGTCGCACTTGGCGGTGGTGGGCGTGTGCTGGCAGCCCTTGGCGGCGTCGCACACATCTTCGGTACAGGGCTTGTCGTCGTCGCAGGAGATGGTTTTGCCGGCAGCGCAGGCGCCCTTGCTGCAGGTGTCGTCCTTGGTGCATACGCTGCCATCATCGCAGGGACCCGCCACCGGATCGTGGTCGCAGCCTTTGGCTATCGAGCAGGTATCGTTGGTGCAGCTGTTGCCGTCGTCGCAGGCTTTGACAGCGGCAGCGTTGCAGACCGGCGGACCCGTATCCGGCTGGCTGGCGGCATCTGCACCGGCGTCTGGGGATGCATCCGGGGTCGTGTCCGGGTCCGTGACCGTGTCGGTGTCCGTGACCGAGTCCGAGACGGTGTCCGGGTCCGTGACCGTGTCCGCGACCGTGTCCGTGACCGTGTCCGCGACCGTGTCCGCGACCGTGTCCGCGACCGTGTCCGGGTCCGCGACCGTGTCTGCGACCGTGTCCGGGTCCGTGACCGTGTCCACCTCCGGGGGTGATGAGATATCACCCCCGTCGGGGGGGGGCGGGGGGGGGGCGCGGCGCCGCCGCCGCCCCCCCGGCGCCCCCCCCGCGCCCCGCCCCCCGGGGGGGGGGCCGCGGCCGCCCCGGAGTCGGTCTCGTAGTCGGGCCAGACGCGCTTGAGC
>CAYTLW010000169.1:0-14113 GCA_964438735.1 uncultured Enterobacteriaceae bacterium
GGCGCTGGACGTACAGACTCGTCGACAGCGCGAGTCCCTGCATCGACAGCGACCTGCTCTGCGGTCGCGCCGGCGGCATCCATCGCGCCGGCATCCACAGGCGCCAAGCTGCCGGTGTCGGTGGACGGCGCGGCGCCACCCGCGTCCGCCTCTTGCTCGGCGGCGGTGACGTCTTCGGCAGCGATCGCCGCCGGGGCAGCCTGCTCCGGGGCGACCGGCGGCGGGTCTGGGGCCGGGCTCGGTGTCGCCGCCGGTGTGGCCGGGTCCGTCTCGACAGCACTCGGCCTCTCGACGGCCGGGCCGGAGTCCGAATCGCCCATGGAGCCATAGGCAACCGCGCCGCCGACCGCGACGATCAACAAGAGCGCGGCCACGGCAAAGGGCCAGCGCGAACGCTGATGACTGGTGGACGTCGGCGCCCGCTCCACCACGGTGTCCTGGCTGGCCGCGTTGACCTTGGCCACGTCGATGGCCACGGTCTCCCTGCTGGCCATGTCCAGCGCCGCGGGCACATCGAGCACCACCGTCTTGGACTCATGGGCCAACGCCGCTGCTTCGGCGTCGACGGCGGCGAGCGCGGCTTCTTTGACGGACACGATGGGCAGCGGTCGGATCCGCTGCGGGTCGACGACAATGGCCGGCTTGGGCGGGGTCTTCTTGACGGCTTCCGCGATCGGTTCGGGTTCCGGCGCAGGTTCTTCTGGCGTCGGCTCTTCCGGGGTTGCGGCCGCGGGCTCGGCGGAGCTCGCCACCCTCTGTTGCACAGCGCTGGTGGAGAAGGCCACTGTCGCGCGCTCGTCCTCTTCCTCCACCGGCTCGACGTCTTCGGGCGCCTGCGGAACGGGAATGGCCACGCCCACAAATGTCGCCCTGTCACCGCTTCGTTCGGCAAACCCGCCCGGCAGCTCCAGCCCGTCATCGACACGGGTGGGCGACTCGGCCTGGGACACGGCGTCCGGCAGGTCGACCGGTCCGGTTTCCACCTCGTCGGCTGCGGGGCCGCCGCGGCGATCGTCACCCTCGGGCAAGGCCAGGTAGGGCGGCGTGACGCTCGGCACGACATCTGCCTGAATCGTCAGGGCGTCCACACCGGGCTCGTCATCCTGCCTTGGGGACTGCCCGAGGCTGTCGCGCAGGGCCTGGATCTCGGTCGCGGCTTCAGCGACCGTCGATGGCCGATGGGCGGGGTCCTTGGCACAGAGCAAGTCGATCAGCGACTGGACGCGGCGCACGTCCACCAGATCCGGCCGCAGTTCGGCCAGGCGCGGCAGCGGTTCCATGGTGTGCTTGAGAAGCACCTGCACCGGTGACTCGTGCTCGAAGGGCGCCCGACCGGTGAGCATCTCGTGCAGGATGATGCCCATGGCGTAGATATCGGAGCGCGCGTCGGCCTGCAGACCACGGGCCTGTTCCGGAGCCATGTACTTGGGCGTGCCGACGATGGTGCCCGTCTGGGTGACTCGCTGGTACTCCTCGGCGAAACTCGCCTTGGCGATGCCAAAGTCCATCACCTTGACGAAGTCGCCCTCCCCGACGATGTCGCGCAGGAATATGTTTGTGGGCTTGAGGTCGCGATGCACGATGCCCAGGCCATGCGCTTCCTGCAGGGCGTGGAGGACCTGGAGCGACAGGTCGAGCGCGCGAACCAGTTGAAGCGCGCCGCGGTCCAGGATTTCGACCGCCAGCTCCTTGCCTCGCAACAGCTCCATGGCCAGGTAAAAGAGACCCTCGTCGCTGATACCGAAGTCAAAGACGCGGATCGAATGGGGATGACTCAGCCTGGAGGTCACCTTGGCTTCGCGCTGAAAACGGCGGATGGAGTCCAGATCGCTCGATATCTCGCGGGAGATGATCTTGACGGCCACCTCGCGGTCCATGGACAGCTGCATGGCCTTGTAGACCTTGCCCATGCCCCCTTCGCCGAGCTGCTCCTGGAGCTCGTATTGATCGCTGAGAACCATGCCGACGGTGGGTTCGGCGACACTGCCGCCCTCCAGCAGGAGCGCGGGCACACTGGTGGTTTTGCACTTGGGGCAGCGGCGCGCCTGAAGTCGGACCCCGCACTCGGGGCAGATTCGCCACCCCTCACCTTTGACCACGATGCTGGGACGGTCGTCGCTCACAGCCGCGGACGATAACACGGCGACGGTGCAGCAGACAGGGTGCGGCCACCGCAGGATGACGCCGATCGGGGGGCGGCGACCCCGCGCCGACGTTTGACGGTCGTCGCACCGCTGGCGGATAATCCAGCCCCCCGCTGCGCGCGCCCGGCAGCGACCGCCGTGCGCGCAGACGGCGACCGGTGCAGGAGGCCACGTTGAAGTCAGGCGCGCGCCAGGTACAGCCGGCCGCATGCACCCGCCGCGGTGGCGCAGCTCGCCTGTTGGTGCTCGGCCTGATCGGCGCGTTGATAAGCGTGGCGACGCCCGACGAGGCCAACGCCGCCAGCCGGGCCAAGCGCAAGCGCGCCATGGCCTATTTCGACCGCGGCGCCAAGCTCTACAAGGCGGGCAAGTATAACCATTCGGCGCCGCTCTTCCTGCGCGCCTGGAGCGTGGACCCCAAGCCCGAATACCTGTTCAACGCCGCCCGCGCCGAGCACCGCGCGGGCATGTTGAAGGCGGCCAGACAGCACTACGACCAGTGCCTGAACCTCAAGGGCGCTCCCAAGGCCATCCGCGAGCGCAGCCGGAAGCACATCGCAGAGGTGGACGCCGCGCTGGCCAAAGCCGCCGCCGCGGACGCGGCGCGCAAAGAGGCCGAGCGCAAGGCAGCCGCCAAAGCTGCGGCGGAGGCAAACGTCGTCGGCAGAGCGAGTGCGGGGAGTTGGCGCACGCCAGCGGGTTGGGCCGCGCTGGGTAGCGGCTTGCTTGCTGGCGGTGTCGGCGCGTGGTTGCTCATCGACCATGGCTCCGCACAGGCAGCGCTGGACGACAAGATCGATGATCTCAACGGGCAGGGATTGATCGTCGGCACGGACTATCAGACCTACCACGATGAACAGACCCAATTGCACAGCGATCGGCGCCTCGGCATCGGCACTCTGGCCGCGGGCGCCACCCTGGCTGCCGTCGGCGCCTGGCTGCTGCGGACGGCGCCCGACCACAAGGTGGTCATCCTGGCGCCGGGGCCCGGCCTGGCGCTGCTGGGAAGGTTCTAGCGATGGTGGTCCAACGCACCGACCCGTCGGGTTGCAGGTGGTCTTCGATGGCCATGTTGACCGCATGTGCGGGCCTGGTGGCGCTGTCGGGCGCGTGCGACGAGGAGTTGTTGGGTCCCGAGCGATTCGCCTGGGACAGCCCGGAAGCCCGGTCGGCGGGGTTGGCCGACGCCGGCGATAGCGACGGGGTGGTCGCCGACGCCGGCAACGGGGACGTGGATTCGGCCCAAGATGTGGACGCCGGGCCGGATGTCAGCCCTGATGTCCAGGTGGATGTGGGGCCCCCGCCAGCTGATTCGGCACCAGGGGACTCGAGCGGCAAGTCGTGCGCCACGGATCAGGACTGCGTGACCTTGGACGACGGAGATCGATGCAATGGAATCTGGTCATGCCAGGCGGTTGAAGGCGTTGCCACATGCGCGCCCAAGCCATCGTCAGCGGTCAAGTGCGACGCGAGCAAGGACACGACATGCGCCGTGGCCGCGTGCGATCCCGACACAGGCGCCTGCAACCTGCAGACGATGGCCGACGGCACGTCCTGCGACGACGGCGACCCATGCAGCGGCGGAGATGCTTGCAAATCGGGCGCCTGCGTCGCCGGCATCGCGCTCGCCTGCGCTTGCACCCAGGACGCGGACTGCGCCGCCTTGGACGACGGGGATCCATGCAATGGCACCATGCACTGCGGCACAAAGGACGGAGCGGCGGCGTGTCTGATCGACCCGGCGAGCACGGTCAGCTGCGCGGAAGATAAGAACGGTGAATGCATCGCCAACGCCTGCGACAAGTCGACAGGTAAGTGCGTCATGGGTCCCATCAATGAAGGCGGCGCCTGCAAAGTGGACGGCGACAAGTGTGCCGCGAGCACGCAATGTCAGGCCGGTCAATGCCTGGCCGCGGACGCGGGCAGCTGCGACGACGGAAACTCGTGCACCCTGAACGCCTGCGATCCTGTCAAGGGCTGTGTATTCAAGAGCAAAGCGGTCGATGGCAACGCCTGCGACGCCGATGGCAAGCCCTGCGCGAGCGCAGACGTCTGCAAGGGGGGCGGCTGCCAGGCGGGTCCCGCCAAGGATTGCGATGACGGCGATCCGTGCACCAGCGATCTCTGCGATCCCGACACAGGCGCCTGCCAGCACAAGAAGTCCTGCTGAGACAGACGGCGCGTTCAGTTCGGCCGGATCAACACCCGGGTCGCGCCGCTGCCACCTTCGTGTGACAGCCCGGGCGCAAAGGCCAGGACGAATTCACGCATCGGGCGGGTACGCAGCCACCTGCGCACCGCCTGGCGCAACACGTCGCCGTCGCCGCCCGAGCGCAGTCCCTTGCCGTGCACGATGAGCACGACGCGATGACCGCGCATTCGGGCCTCGGCGAGACCCGCTGCGACACGGCGGTTGGCCGCGTCTCGCCGCTGACCATGCAAATCCAGCGTGCGGTCCACGGTCAGCGTGCCCGTGCGGAGGTCGTCCGCCGCATGTTCGCTCACGTCGCTCGCCTGCCACTGGCCGTGCTCTTGTTCGTCCATGATGGCGGCGAAGTCAGCCTCCTCGTCGGCGGCCGCTGGCTGCGGTGAAGGCGGATCGCGGCGAGGCGGCACAGGCGCCACCCGCACCTGGCGCAAGGGCTCCACTGCGCCCACAGCCATGGCGAAGAGATCTTCGTCATCGAGTTGCAGGTGCGGCGCGTCAGGCGATGTCTCGGGCGCCGGCTCGTCCGGTGTGTCCGGCTCTGACGGCGAGTCGGCGGGGGGCTGCTCGGGCGCCGTGTCCAACAACGCCTTCAGCTCCTTTCGGACGTCCTTGAATGGTTGCCAACTAGGCGGCACAGCGGGCCCCGAGTCGGACGTCGGGGCGGGCTTTCGTCGTCGCCTGCGGGCCATGTGCTACTTGCAGTCGTTGGGGCAGTAGGTGTTGTTCTCGCCCTTCTCGGGCTGGCACTTGCCGTCGCCGCACAACTTGCCGCAATCCTGTGGGCAATTGGTCAACGTCTCGAGCATACCGCACTTGCCGTCCGGGCAGCCGGGCAGGCAGGCGCCGCAATCACCCTTGCAGGTCTCGCAGTTCTCGCCCTTGGTGAAGTCGCACTTATTATCATTGTTGCAACCGCCGCCGCCGCCGTCGTCGAAGCAGTCTTCGATGCAGTTCTGCTTGTTCTCGCCCTTGCCGGGTTCGCAGATGTCGTTGCCGCAGCTGGGTGGCTTCACGCCGCCCTTGCAGTCGGTGGCGCAGTTCATCGTGGTCTCGCCTTCCTTGTCGTCGCACTTGCCGTTACCGCAGTTGCACTTGCCGGGCGCCATGCAGTCCTTCGCGCACGACTTGCAGTCTTCCTGCTTGGCCGGGTCGCAGACCCCGTCGCCACAGCTGCCGCCGCCGCCGCAGAGGCAGTCGGTCGGGCAGTTCTTGCAATCCTCGCCGAGCCCCTTGTCGCACTTCTTGTTGCCACAACTGGGCAGGCATTTGCCGCAATCCGTCGAGCAGGTGTTGCAGTTCTCGCCCTTTGACAGCTCGCAGTTCTTGTCACCGCATTTGGGCGGGCATTGACCACAATCCTTGGGGCAGATCTTGCAATCTTCGCCCTTGCCGACATCGCACTTATTATTGGGGCAGATGTCGGCGCACTTGCCGCAGTCCTTCTCGCAGGACTGGCAGCTCTCGTCGTCGCCCAGGTTGCACTGACCGTCGCCGCACTTGTTGTTGGAGCAGTCTTTGGGGCAGCTGAAGGGCGACTCGCCCAAGCCCGGCTCGCACTTGCCGTTGCCGCAGGGATTCGAGCAGCCCACCTTGCAGTCTTCGGGGCAGGTGTTGCAGGTCTCGCCGTTGGCGGCGTCGCAGACGTTGTTGCCGCAGGTGTCCTTGCACTTGCCACAATCCTGCGGGCACGTATCGCACTTCTCGCCGTTGTCGCACTTGCCATTGCCGCAGCCCGGCTTGCAGACGCCACAGTCCTTCGGACAGTTGCCGCAATGCTCGCCATCCATGATCTGGCACTTGGTGTCACCACACTTGACGGCGTCGCATGGCCCGCAGTCCTTTTCGCAGGTCTTGCAGTCTTCCTTGTCGGCCAGCACGCACTTTCCGTCGCCGCACTTGTTGCTGCCGTCGTTGCAGCCGCATTGCAGGGTGGCGAAGACCTTGCTCAGTTTGCCGGGCGGCAAGGTGTCGACCACGAACCGCTTCTGCGTCTTGCCGTCGGTCTCGAAGTTAAACGTCCACTCCGACTTACAGCCGGACGTCTTCGGGCCCTGGGTACCGCACGCTTGAGATTGACTCGTCTTCTCCTGGCACTTGCCCTTGACGTCGCCACAGATGCCGGCGGAGGCCAGGTGGTCGAATTCGAGCACGCGCGCGGTCTGCTTCATGTAGGGCGACTGGGCTCCGAATGTGCCGGTGCCGAAGACCTGGATGGTCACCGCGTGGGTCGCCTTGCAGCCGATCTTCGTCTTGATGGCGTACTCGGCGCCCTTGGCGGGCACGTCGCTGCAGGTGAACTTCTCGACCAGCTTGGTCGTGGTCGGACTCTGATCCGTCAGGTTGATCTTGGCGCCGCAGGTCAGGAACGCGTCCTTGCACATGGGACCGCAGTTGTTGACGCCGGCGACGCACTTGCCGGCGACACATTTATCGCCCGTGGTGCATGACAGGCCGTCATCGCACTGGCCACCGATGATGGGCTCGTTGATGCACTTGTTCAGCGGGCCGTTGCAGTAGTCCTTGGTGCAGCTGTTGCCGTCGGCGCAGTCGCTGCCGCCACAGGGTTTGCCACCCTGGTCGCAGTCGTCGGGGCAGTTGCTCTTGTCCTCGCCGATGTTGGTATCGCACTTGTTGTTGCCGCAGAGGTCGCCGCAATCCTGCGGGCAGTTGGTGAGCTTTTCGCCCTTGGCCGGCTCGCAGACCTTGTTGGGGCAGCTGGGCAGGCAGGCGCCGCAATCGCCCTTGCAGTTCTCGCAGTTCTCGCCCTTCTCGACCTGGCACTTCTTGTCGTTGTTGCAACCGCCGCCACCGGTATCGCAATCGCCGGGGCAGTTCTGCTTGGTCTCGCCAGGATCGCACTTATCGTTGCCGCAGGTCTTGGGTTTGGTGCCGCAATCACCGGGACAATTGGTGCTGTTCTCGCCCTCCTTGTCGTCGCAGAGCTTGTTGCCGCACTTGCAGCTGCCGGGTTTGATGCAGTCCTTGGGGCAGCTCTGGCAGTTCTCGCCATTGGCACCGTCGCACTTGCCGTCGCCGCAACCCCCGACGCACTCGCCGCAGTCCTTGACGCAGGACTTGCAGTCTTCGCCGTTGGCCTTGTCGCAGAACTGGTCACCGCAAACCAGGCAGTCCTTGCCCTTGCAGTCGGCGGGGCAGCTCTTGCAGTCCTCGCCCGCAGCCTTGGTGCAGATGTTGTCGCCGCACTTGGCGTTCTGCGGGTCGCAATCGGCGGCGCAGCTCTGTTTGGTCTCGTTGCCGGTGCACTTGCCGTCGCCGCACTTGTCGACCACTGCGCAGTCCTTGGGGCAGGTCTTGGCGTCCTCGCCGGCGTCGCACTTGCCGTTGCCGCAGTTGGCACCGCCGCCACAATCCTCGGGGCAGTCATCCTTGGTCTCGGGCGGCTCGCATTTGCCGTCGCCGCACTTGTCGCCGGCGGCGCATTTCGGGCAATCGCCCGGGCAGTTGACGCAGGTCTCCTTGGCGCCGGCCTCGCACTTGCCGTTGCCGCAACCCGGCGCCGGCAGGCACTGGCCGCAATCCTTGCCGCAGGACTTGCACGTCTCGCCCTTGTCGGCCGCGCAGACCTTGTCGCCACAGGGGTTCTGGCAGACCTGCTTGCCCGCCTTGCATACGCCATTGTCACAGACATCGCCGTCGGTGCACTTGTCGCCATCATCGCACTTGGCGCTGGCGGGCGCGGGGGATTCCTTGCAGGCGCCGGCGACGCACTCCGGCCACGTGCAGGTGTTGCCATCGGACTCGATGCAGTCGCTGTTCTTGGTGCACTTGCCCGACACGGAGAAGTGCTTCCACGCCGTGTACGGCGACAGCTTGCTCAGCCACGGAGAGCCGAACAGGGCGACATCTCGATCGATGCCTCCCTTGCCCAGGGTGTCGGTGGACTTGAGCACCACCACAACGCCGATCTTGGACTCGCTGGCCGTGAAAGGACCGGCCACCGCCACGTACTTGCCGCCGGTGGTGTGTTTGGCCTCGACCACGGGGCCGTCGGTCGTGGTGGTGATCAGCTTGCCCTGGGTCCACTTGACGCTCTTGTTGGCCTTGGTGCCCAGGTGGAAGAAGACCTTGGTTTTGCTGGTCACGGGCTTGCCCGCCTTGTCCAGCACGGTCGCGGTCAGCGTGGCCATGGGACCGCCACCGCCACTCTTGACGGCGATGGTCAGGTTGGCGAAGCGGAACTTGCCGGCCAGCACGCGCAGCAGGTAGACCGCGTCGGCCACATCGACCTTACCGCTGCCGTCTGCGTCCATGGCCTTCTTCTGGAAGGACTGCAACTCGCCATCCTTCACCAGCTGAGCCAGGTAGAAGAGGGTGTAGCTCACGTCGCCGACCGAGAACTCGCAATCACCGTTGGTATTGCCCAGGTGGTCGGCCGGCTTGCTGCCATCGCTGCAGTCGGGATCGAGCAGCCCGGCGCCGGCGATGATGGGCCGGGTCTGGCCCGGTCCCAGTTTGGCGCCGATGGGCTTCTGGGCCTTGGTATTCTCGAGCAGCTTGGTGATGAAGCCCTTGATCATCGTCGTGGTCTTGCCGGACTTCTTGACGCCCTTGAAGCCGATCTTGGCCACCTCGACGCCACCGCCGCTGGCCGAGGAGCCCGCCTTGGCGGCGCCGACGATGTGCACTACGCCGGGCGGATCATTCAGCGTCACGTCAAACTGACCGCCGGGCCAACCGCTGCCGGCCTCGCCCTTGACCGCGTCGATGACCTGCTGGTCGTACTGCACGGTCACATCGATGGAGCCCAGGGACTGGCCGCCGGTGTTGACCCGCACGGGCATGGTGAAGCTCTCGCCCGCCGCCACATCCGGGTGGGCGACGCCGACGATGGCGCCCAGGTCGATATCGCCGACCACAGGTGTGAGGTTGGGCGCCGTCTGCACATTGCCTTTGGTACCGCTGGTTTTGGCCGTCGCGATCAGGGTGACCTTCTTGTTGTGATTGTCATGCAGGGACGCGATGCCCTTGGCGTCGACCGAGACCTTGCCCTTCAGGCTCGAGCTCCAGTTGACCAGGCCCGGGATCACCAGCGCGTTGACGTACTGGGTGCCGTCCGCGAGCGTCGCCGAGAGCTTGACCTGCTGCTTCTTGTTGTTCTTCTGCCCCGAGAAGGTGGCCGGCATACCCAGGACCAGCTTGGTCACGTTGACCGACTGGTCGAGCGCGCTCATGGCCAGGGCGTTGGAAGTGGCCCCGCCGAAGCTGCCGTGCACGTTGGCCTTGCCGGCGCCGATAACGCTGACGTCGGCGCCCTTGAAGGAGAAGACCCCCTTCTCCATCTGCTTGGTGCCGGGCTTGTAGGCGAAGAAGCTGGCTTTCGGGTGGCCAGAGACGTCGATCTTGAAGCCATCGCTCAGGTTGGTGACCAGCTCGATGCGAGCCTGCTCCCACCAGCCTGTCTTCTCGACCTTCTTGAGCACGACCTGGGACTTGGCCGTGGAACCGGGATAGGCCGGCCGCGGATGGGCGGCGATCTTGAAGGTGCTGTGCTGGACCACGTTGACGGTGGCGGTGGCCGAGATCTTCGGCGCGTGCTCGAAGGTGACCTTCAGCGTCGCTTTGCCGGCGCCCTTGCCGGTGGCCACGATGCGAACCTTGCTGTGGTTGCCGTTCTTGTCCTTGGTGATGACCACCTTGAAGAGGTCCTTGGGGTCGCCGCTGCTGTCATCCCACTTGGTGCGCTTGTCCAGGGTGAAGTTCTTCTTGGTGCCGTTCTTGTAGAGCAGGGTCGCCACGGTGGGGCTCTCCAGCGCCACGCCGGCCACTGCGGCCGGATCCGACGCCGATTTCGCGATGCGCGGCAGCGAGACCGACAGCGTCGCGCCGGTGGGCGGCGGCAGGTTGATCTTGACGCCGCCCTGCCCGCTCACGATGTCCTTGCCGCAGACCTGCCAGGAGGCCGAGACCAGGTTGCCCTGCTTGGTGCCCAGGGCCTTGATGCGTGGCGGCTTGGTGAGCACGCCGACGGCCTTGGTGTCCAGGGACTTCAGCTTCAGCCCCATGGCCTCGGTGACCGGCATACGCTTGCCGTCCGACAGCTTGGCCCAGGCGAAGACGTGCCCGATGGCGAACTCGGCCTTCAGATCCTGCACCAGGCGAGCGACACCCGTGGAGCTGGCGCCGATGGCAAATGGCGACGCTGGCGAGAAGCCCTGCGCCATGAGGCCGGTGGGCACCACCACGTCCAGGCCCTTGATGCTCAGCGGCGTGCCGTCGACCGTGATCGCCAGGGTGGCGAGCGTCTTGGCGCCTGCTTTGGCGAGCACGTTGGCCTTGCCGGCCTTGAGCCCGGTGACCACACCGGACTGCAGCTTGAGGATCGAACCATTGCTGACCGACAGGGTGACCAGGTGGTCGACCCGCGCCGTCACGCTGGCGGCGCCGGCTTTGAAGGTGGCCTGGGCGTTGACCGGGCTGGCCTGGAAGCGCAGGGCGCTGCCCTTGCAGTCGGCCTTCCAACCGGCGATGGCGCCGAGCTTGTCGTCCGCGGCGAGCTTGACCGGCAATTGCGGCTGCCAGGTGCGGGTCTTGACGTTGGTTTTGAAGCCGCCAAAGGCGACGTCGACTACGCCGCTGCCGCCCGCGCCGACCTTGCTGGCGCTGAATGTGACCTTGCCGGCGCCGACGGAGTAATCGGCCGACTTGGTGGTCAGCGTCGCGGAGGCTGACTTGTCGGGCATGGCGGTGTGCACGGCCCAGGTCTTGATGGCCACAACGACGGACTTGCCGGTGAGTGGGGCGGTGTTGACGACCTCAGCACGGTCGGCCACGGCGAAGATGCCGCGTACCGGGTTTGCCGCCACGGTAAAGGTTCCGGAGGTGCTGGTGCCGCCAGCTCCGTTGACCTGCACGGCGCTGCCGGACTTGGTCAAGGCGACGTTCTGGATGTTGAACATGGAGTTGACCACACCGGAGACCTGCCCCTTGGCGCCGGACAGGACCTTGAACGTGATGGTGCCCAGCTTGACCTTGCCAGTGACCTGGCTGTTGGGCGTCTTGCCCTCACGTACGGCCACGAAGAGCACTTCGGACGCCTTGACGTTTTTGGCGCCGGTGTACTTGGGGTCGATCGCCGCGCTGGTGGCCTTGAGCACCTTGGTGTCGAACTTGATGGCCACGTCGAAAGACTCCAACGCCTGGCCGGTGGTGTAGCCCCAAAGCGGCACAGTGAACGTGGTGCCGGGCAGCCGCGGACCGAGAGGCAGCACGATGCCCATGCCGCTGCCGGGCGCGGCGTCGAACTTGGGCACGCCCTTGAGCGACAGGGGCGACGGTTTGCTGCTCAGCGCCGGCTTGCCGTCTACGGAGACGACCACGTTGCCGGTCAGGCTGGCGCCCGTTTTGAACCATGACGCGGGCACGCTCACCTTGGGATGACAGACGCCCATGCTGTTGGCAGCGCAGGTGGCGGTGGCCTTCTTGCCGGCGGCCTCGACCGTGATGCGAATGGCGGTGCCGGCGGCGACCTGAGGCCGTCCAACGGCGTCGCGGACCGCTGCTGCGGCGCTGACCTGCCGATTGTCCTGCCAGACGGCGGCGGTGCGAACAACGGCGTGCAGCCACGCTGCAGGCTCGCGTTTGGCCACGAAGGGGGCCTGCGATTTCAAGGCGCCGAGCTTAGCGTGCAAGATGCCGCCCGTTCCTGGGGGCTGGTTGACGAAGGCGGCCAGCTTGTGGCTGTAGCTGCCGTCGCCCACGTCGACCATCACGCCCTGCAGCAGGCCCGGTCCGGCGCTGGCGACGCTGAATCCGACCTCGGCTTTGGTCAGGCAGATGCCGCAATCCTGGCCGCAGGTCTTGCAGGTCTCGCCCTGGGCGTACTGGCACTTGCCGTCACCGCAGTTCTTGCCGCACTCGCCGCAATCCTTGGCGCAGCTCTTGCAATCTTCGCCGCCGAGCATGTCGCAGGTCTTGTCGCCACAGACGGCCTTGCAGGCGCCGCAATCGGCGTCGCAACTTTTGCAATCCTCGCTATCCTTGTCGCACTTGCCGTCGCCGCAGACAGGCCCGGACTTGCAGTCCTTGGCGCAGCTCTGGGGGGTCTCGCCCGACTCGCACTTGCCGTCGCCGCACACCGGTCCGCCGGCTTTGCAATCCTTGGCGCAGCTCTGCTCGGTCTCGCCGGCTTCGCACTTGCCGTCGCCGCATACCGGTCCGCCGGCCTTGCAATCCTTGGCGCAGCTCTGCTCGGTCTCGCCGGACTCGCACTTGCCGTCACCACATACCGGCCCTGCGGCCTTGCAGTCCTTGGCGCAGGATTTCTCCGTCTCGCCGGACTCGCACTTGCCGTCACCACAGACGGGGCCCTCGCAGCCGGCCTTGCAGTCCTGTGGGCAGATGTTGCAGTTCTCGCCCTTGTTGGTATCGCAGACCTTGTTGCCGCAGAGCACGGCGCACTTGCCGCAATCGAGCGGACACTTGACGCAGCTCTCGTCACCCTCGCACTTGCCGTTGCCGCATGTGGCCGGGCAGGCGCCACAATCCTTGGCGCAGGCGGTGCAGTTCTCACCCTTGGCTGCGTCGCACTTGCCGTCGCCGCAAGCCGCCGCGCACTGGCTCTTGCAGTCCGCGATGCAGGTGCCGCAGTTCTCGCCCTTGGCGTTGTCGCAGGTGCCATCGCCACAGGGGTCGCCGCAGGTGTTCTTGCCGGCGACACAGGTGCCGTCCTGGCAGAAGTCCTCCGTGGTGCACTTGTCGCCCTTGTCGCACTTGTCGCCGTTGGCCACCGGCTTGGCCACGCAACCCTGGCCGGACTCGCAGCTCATGGTGGTGCAGGCCTTGGCTTCGTCGCAGACGAGCGGCTTGCCGGCCATGCACTTGTCGTTCAGACAGATGTCGCCCTTGGTGCAGGTGTCGCCATCCTCGCACGGCGCGCCGTTGCTCTTGCCGGGGCAGTCGCCCATGGTCACACATTCGCCGGCGGAGCAGGCTTTGCCCTCGCCGCAGCTCACGCCGTCATTCTGGTTGGTCGACTTGCAGATCGCGGTGGCCGGATCGCAGCTGTCGATGGTGCAGGACTTGCCGTCGTCGCAGTCCTTGCCGGTGCCGGGGGTGCACTCGCCGCCCTTGCACTCGTCCCACGCGGTGCATTTGTCGCCGTCTTCGCAGGCGGTGCCATCCTTGGCCACCTCCGGCTCACACTTGCCCGCGGCACAGATGGCCGGCGCGCAGGGGTTGGCCCCCTCTTCTTCGCAATCCTTGTCGGTCTTGCAGCCGTGCGCCTCGGCATCGTCCGGGTCGGCCACGTCCTTGTCGTCATCGACGTCCTTCGGCTCTACGGGCGTATCCACCGGCGGCTTCGTATCCTTGGGTGGCGTTCCTTCGTCAGGTTCGCCGCCAGTGTCCTCGACGCCGCTGTCGATCACTCCCAGGTCGGTCACCACGTCGTTGACCGCGGTGTCGGCCCCGGCCGGATCTTCGTCGGGAGGCGGTTGCGAGCAGGCCGCGACCAGCGCGGTCCCGACAAGGCAGATCGTCAGCAGATGTCGGCGAAGTGCGGGCCGACGCTCGGAGGAAGACGCAAAAAAGCCGAACCGGATCGCATCCATGGAACGCATGGTAACCTCTCAAAGCATCCGAAATGCGTAGTGACCCGGTTCGCCCGAACCGGTCGGGGGGACCGGCATTTCGAGCGTGGCCAGCGTGCCATCTACGCGCGCGTGGCACAAGGACGAAGGGCGACCATGCCAGGGCGATCGCAAAGTCGCCTTTGGGCGAGAAAGCTTGCGGAAAGGTCTTG
>CAYTLW010000170.1:0-14109 GCA_964438735.1 uncultured Enterobacteriaceae bacterium
GCGCGTGCAGGCTCCCTGGGTGCGCGCTGGCACGAGCCGGTGGTTGCGGCTCGTTGGGCCGGGAGCGGATTGGCCGGTGGTGGCCCTGGGCGCCCGCGCGGCCGACGCACCGACGCTGCTGCTGGGCACGGTCTTCGGGGTCTGGGCGCCGGCGCCGCTGGATCGTTTCGATGACCTGCTCGATGGCGCCTGCCCAGACAATCTTCGCGACCTGGATCGACCGCAGGACGGCGCCTGGCATTTCATCGCCGCGACCGTCTCACCGGCGGGCCGCGGCCACGGCCTGGGACGTAAGCTGCTCGGCGCCGCCGCCAGGTGGGTGGAAGGGCAGGGCGATACCTGCCTGGTGCGCACCCTGTCGCCTGCGGTCGGCTTGCCTTCGCTGGCGGGCGTCGGTCCGGACGACACCGCCTGGCCGACCGCCGCCACCGGCGCGATTCGCAGTCTCGCCACAGAAGGAGGCAAGGCGGCGCTGCCGATCCTGTCGCTGCACCTGGGTGCTGGCGCCATCTTGGACGCCATCCTCATCAACAGCCGCGCCGATGGCACGCGCAGCGGCCGCATCTCGTTGCGCTTCGCCTACCCACGCGGCGACGACGCCCGCGCCCGCCAGGTGGAGCGCTACCGCCTGTGGTTGACCGATCGCGCCCGATGCATCAAGTCAGGAGACGCTGTGCCACTGAGCCAACGGCCGCTCTTGTGGCGGTTGCCGGACTGCGGCGATGAGCGGGTCTTTGGCAGCCAGGCGCGGGACTGAGCGCCAGACCCCTTCGCGCAGTGGCGCCCAGGCGGACTACTTGTTGTTCGAGATGCGCAGCAGGTACTTCGAACAGGTCGGCGCCAGGCCCGCTTTGCGGTGTACGAAGACGTAGAAATACGCGCTGTTGTTGACGCATAGATTCATGCCCGGCACCGACTGACCGCCGCCGGTCTGCTTGGTCGAGCACTTACACTCGCCGCCCGGATTGGGGATCTTGGACGGGTATTTCTGGCCCAACTTCACGTCCGGCTTGGTCCCTGGACCGAACTTGCTGCCGTAGTAGTTGGTCCGCCAGCTGCTGTCGGTCTGGTTCTTGCACAGCTGGTTGCCGCCGGCGCAGCTGCCCCGGTACAGGTCCAGCTGGAACTGGCTGCCCGGGTTGGAGATGAAGCGCACCCGCACATAGAACTTGTCGCAGGCGCCCGTGCCCGAGTCGGTGCCGTCGGAGGCGTAGAAGCGATACCAGTCGCCCGCCTCGCCGGGCATGATGTTGCCGCTGAAGATCTGCGCTTTGCCGCTGTCGGAGAAGGTGCCGGCGTTGATGGGTTTGCTGCAGGAGGTGCCGTACTTGCCCCAGTACCCGTCCGCCTTGCATTCGCAGCCGCTGTTGTAGCTCTTGTCGATGTCGTACCAGCCGCTGTTGCACTTGGCGATGGCGCAGGAGGGCGAGGCGCACTTGGGGCTGCCATTCTTCACCGAGGCGCAGCTGCTGGCGGCGTTGTCATCCTTGACCTTGTTGCAGTTGTCGTCGACGCCGTTGCACGTCTCCTTGGCGCCTGGGTAGACGGAGGTGACGCTGTCGGCGCAGTCGCCGGGTTTGCTGGCGGTGAACTTGGCCTGGGGATCGGGCAGGCAAAGGCACTTGTTGACCGAGATGCCCCAGCCGTCGCCGTCGCCGTCGTAGTACCACTTCTTGCAGTTGGCTGAGCCCTCGAGATCCGTCTTGCCGTCGCAGTTGTCGTCGACGCCGGCGGTCAGGCAGCTGTCCTTGACGCCAGGCTTGATGCCGGAGTTGCCGTCGTCGCAGTCGGTGGCGTTCTTGGCCGTGAAGGGACCGTTGGATTGGGGCGCGCAGAGACAGATGGGTTTGGAGCCCTTGGCGCCATAGCCGTCCTTGTCCGAGTCGGGATAGTAGTTCAGGCAACCGATGGAGCCGGCTTCATTGGCCACGCCGCTGCAGTTGTCATCGAAACTGGTGGCGCAGAGCTCCTGCTGGGCCGGGCTCACGGCGGGATTGGCGTCATTGCAGTCACCGCTCTTGAAGGCGGTCAGCTTCTTGGCGAAGTCCACCTGGCAGAGGCATTTGCCGGGCTGCTTCTTGTCACCCCAGCTGTCGCCGTCGGCGTCGACGTAGATGGGATTGCAGTTGAGCGCGTTGAGCTCGTTGGTGATGTTGTTGCAGTTGTCGTCGAAACCGGTCTTGCAATCCTCCACCTTGCCGGGGTTGATCTTGTCGATGTTGTCGTTGCAATCACCGGATTTCTTGGCGGTGAAGTTGCTGGCCGGGTCCGGCTTGCACAGGCACTTGGCCCACGAACCCTTCTTGCCCCAACCGTCGCTGTCGCCATCGACGAAGTAGTCGGTGCACCCCTTGGCGTCGATCTCGTTGGCCTTGCCACTGCAGTTCTCGTCCAGGCCCTTGGCGTCGCAGAGCTCCTTGGCGCCGGGGTTGATGTTCTTGTTGTTGTCGTTGCAGTCGCCGCCGCCCGACGGGCAGGTCTTGGGTTTGCCGGTGGTGTTCTTGCCCTTGGTACACCAGCCGTCCTTGTCCACGTCGCACTTCTCGTCGACCACGCCGTCGCAGTTGTTGTCCACCCCGTCGCAGGCGCTCTCCTCCACCGCCGACTCGAAGTCACCGGCGGCAGCTTTGTAGACGCTGTCGTTGCAAGGCATCCACTTGCCGCCGACGCAGAGGGAGGGGTGCTTGGCCACGCCTTTGCAGACGCCCTTGTTGTTCTCACAGGGCGGGGCGGTCTCCTTGAGCCCGTTATCCTTTGCGTCGATGTCGCCATCGCAATCATTGTCGACACCATCGCAACTCTCGGGCGCGCCGGGGAACACCTTGTCGTTCTTGTCGTCGCAATCCTTGCCGGCGTGGATGCACACCTTGGGGTTGCCCACGACCGTGTGTTTGCCGTCGCAGAAGCCGTCCTGATCGTCATCGCAGCCGTTGTCCACGGCCTTGTCGCAGTCGTCATCGACGTCGTTGCAGACCTCGGCTGCGGTGGGATGTACGGCCGACTTGGTGTCGTCGCAGTCGCCGCCGCCCTTGGCGCAGGCCGGTGACTGGCCGACCAGCTGCATGGCGCCGTCGCACCAGCCGTCGCCGTCGTCATCGCAGCCCTCGTCGGTCTTGCCGTTGCAGTCGTTGTCGACGCCGTCGCAGAGTTCGGCCTTCACCTCGGACTTGCTGCCGCCGGGATCGGTGGAGCAGGTGGCCTTGGCGCCGCCGGTGGCGCACTCGACCACGCCCTTGCCGCAGCCGCCGATGCCGTCGCAGGCCTCGCCGACCATGGGACCATTGCCGTCGCCGTCGGGGTCATAGACGAACTCGTCGTCCACGCCGCCGTCGCAGTCGTTGTCTTTGCCATCGCAGCTCTTTTCGACCCCGGCCTCGTAGCCCTGCACCTTGTCGTAGTCGCACTCCCACTTGCCCACCTTGCAGTTTGCGGTGCCGCCGCCGCCGCTGCAGACGCCGGTCTTGAGGCAGTCCGAGTCGTCGTAGCCCAGGTCCTCGTCGGTCTGACCGTTGCAGTTGTTGTCGACGAAGTCGCAAATCTCCTTGGCGTTCTTGCCGCCGGTGGAGCAGACCGCGGCGCTGCCATCTTCGTTGCAGACCACCTCGCCACCGACACAGGCACCGCCGCCGCAGGGTTTACCCAGGACCTTGGTGGTGCCGCCGTCGTCATAGACGAAGCCCTCGTCGGTCTGGCCGTCGCAGTCGTCGTCGATCTTGTTGCACGACTCGGCTGTGGGCGTCACAGCGGTGCACATGCTGAGCCCTTCGCCGGTGCAGACGCGCAAGCCGCTGCAGGAGCCCTCGGAGTTGTTGATGCTGCACGCGGTCGACAGGCCCTTGTCGGTCCAGTCGCTGGTGCAAGAGCAGGCGCCGCCCTCCGGCTGGCATTGTTTGACGGTCTTGCCGCCGAAAGTCAGGTCGTTGCAGGCGTAGCCCTTGGGGCAATCGTCGGCGTCGGCGCACTCCGAACCGCAGAAGGAGCCGTTGATGAAACCTTGCTCGGGCTGTGAGGGGATGCAGCGATTGGCGCCAGCGACCGCGCCCAGGTGCGTACAATCCGTGTCGGCGTCGCAGGGCCTGCACAAGGTCAGGAAGGGCGGTACGCAGACGTAGGTGATGTCGGTGGTGCCCTGGACCTGCACGCACTTCCAGGCGGCGGGGCAGGAGTCGACGCAGATCTGGGAACACATGGGACCGTCGGCGGTCTGGATGCAGTAGTTGCTGGTGCAATCCGAATCCGCCTTGCAGGTGCAGCCCCAGGCGCCGGGCGACTCGCAGGGCTCGGGGTCTATCGGGGCGGCATCCTGGGCGCCGTCGTCGAGCGCGCTGTCCGTCTTGGCCGTCGCACCATCGGCCAGGTCGGCGTCGTCATCTCCTGTCACGCTGTCCAAGAGCGCATCGGTGCCGGCGTCCACGCCGAAATCTGGTTTGATGCCACTGTCGTAGACGACATCAGTCGGCGCGCCGACGGGTGTGGGCGTGGTTCCGCAGGCCATGGCGACGAGGGCACAAGCAAAGACAACCGCGCTGATGAGCCGACCTGCCGTCATGGAATCTCCGCTCAAGGGATCAGGAGTCCGCGCGCGTCCCACTCGCGCGCAGGAACCTTACGGGGCGGCAGTGTAGCAGTTGCGACGCGTCCGTGCGCGGAACTACAGCTTCACGGTGTACGGAAAGCGGTAGTGCACCATCATGAAGGCTTGTGGCATCAGCCAGATCGTATTGCTCAACCAGTTGGGATCGTCGGTGTTTCCCATGCCGAACTCGCCTGGCATCTGCGGAATGTAGAATTGCGCGAAGGCGCCGAACGAGACCAGCAGCGTGTCGGTCAGGGGCACTTCGAGACGAAGGCCCAGGTCGATGCCGGGCCGGAGGAAGAAGGTGGTGTCAAAGCGTGTCGAATGCAGCAGGGCGGTCGTCAACAACAGCCCGGCGCTCAGGTCCAGCCGCACACCATCGCGAACCAGGGGCACGTTCAGACCCACCGGTCGCCAGGTGATGCCGTACATGCCGGTGTCGCCAAGCGCCGGCGAGATGATGAGCGAGTCCGGGATGAAGATGGAGGGGCCGTAGCGGATCTCGCCGCTGCGCTTGACCATGGCGCGGTATTGCTTGGGCACGCGCTTGATGTTCTTGCGGATGGTCTCCTTGTCGAGGATCGCCGCGACCGAGAGCTTCAGGCCGAAATGTCCCGAGGTGCCGGTGAACTGCGGCCCCGGTCCGAGGTAGTATGCGGGGCCGACGCCCACGTCGACCGGCACGGTGATCTCGCCGGCCAGTGCGGGGGTCGCCAGCAGCAGGCCGGCCAGCAGGGCCAGCGGCGCCAGTTTTGGAGCGGCATGGGGCGGGACGAAATCGAACATCAGGACCTCCGGTCGGGACCAGTCTCGACGTGGGGTCGAAAGCACGTCAAGGGCAAGGGAGCTGGCGGCTGGTGGTGGGCGTGCCTGTTGTTATGGGTCGGCTGGCGCCCGCTGGCGCTGGCGGCGCGTGGGGCCTTCGCCGACGGTGGGGACGGTATCGAACCCCTGTGGGCGCTGCCCATCGGCGTGGCGGGCGACGTGGCGCTGGTGGTGCTCTGCTTTGCCTGGGCGCGTGCGCTTGCAACGGCCCAGCACCCCAGGGCCAGTCGCTGGCGGTGGTTGCCGGCCGCGCTGCTGGCCACCTCGGCGGTGATCCGCACGGTGGACCTGGTGCACGGCTATCTGGGCATGTCGCACGTCAGCGTGGGATTCTGGTGGCATGTGTCGTGGTCGCAGTGGCCGCTGCTGGTGGAGAGCGGCGCCATCGTGGCCATCGGCGTGGCGGCGGGCTGGGCGTGGTTTGGGGTGCGCGCCCTGGGACGCGATGTGCGACGCCCTCGTCGCGGTCCGTCCGCTCGGTTGGCCAGTGTGGTGGCGCTGGTGATCTTCGCCGGATCTGCGGCCCTGGTCGATCACAGCCAGCACGCCGCCCTGCTGCCGGAGATCAATACACCGCGCACCTGGCTGGCCTTCGTCGGCTTTCGCCCGCCGCCTTCCACGGTGGATGTGGATGCGGCCACCTGGCAGCGCTGGCAGACCGCCGGACTGGTCCCCACAAGCGCCGACCGCACCTCCAAGTGGCCGCTCTATCACCGCCGGCCACCGCCACGACCCGCCCGCGCGGGCCGCCAGCCCGACGTGGTGCTCGTCTTCCTGGAGTCCTTCAACGCCGGTCTCACCTCGCCATACGGCGGCGACGAGCTTGCCCGCAAGCGCGGACATTCCGGGCCGCTCACGCCGCAGCTCGCCCGTCTGGCGAAGCGGGCATCGGTGGTGCACGGCTACTACACCCAGGCCCGGCCGACCCATTTCGGCCTGGTGGCCTCGCTCTGTGGCCTGTTACCGGGCTCCTGGCCGCTGGATACCCGCCTGGCCGATCGCCCGCCACCGGCGCTGAGTTGCCTGCCCGAACACCTCGAGCGGGGCACCCGGCGCACCCTCTTCGTGCAGGGCTCGAGCCTGGAGTACACGGGCATGGGTCGCATGCTGCGCCGCTTCGGTTTCGACGAGGTCCACGGCCGCCACGCCCTGTCCGAGCGCTTCCCCGACGCGCCACGCAACGCCTGGGGGCTGCACGATCGGGAGGTCATCGCGTTCGCCGCTGAGCGCATCCGGGCCCTGCGGGCGGCCAGCGAGCCCTATCTGCTCACGCTGATGACGGTGGACAGCCACCTGCCGGGCACGGCGCGACCGGATTGCCAGCCCCCGGCACCGCTGGCGGATAACGCGATCCTGCGGGCCATTCACTGCGCCGACGGCGAGCTGGCGGCGTTGCTGGACCTGTTCGATGAGCTGGACCTGTGGCGCGACACTCTGTTGGTGGTCACGGCGGACCACGCCATGCAGGCGACGCCGGCCCTGCGCGACCTCATCGGCGCCGAACAGGCCGACCCCTTCGCATCCATCCCGCTGCTGGTGCACGACCCGGCGGGGCGATTGCCGCGGCGCTGGCAGACCCATGGCGGCCAGGTGGACCTGGCCCGAACCGTCGCCGGGCTGGCCGGCGCCTGGCAGGCCGACAGCGCCATGCAAGGTCATGACCTGTTGTTGGAGCGCAACGAAGAGCGCCTGCTCATCGGCCTGGCGGGGCGTCGCCTGGTGGGGCTGCGCCGAGGGGACCAGTCGGCACGCGGGCCGCTGGCACGCTGGGAGCGTCGCTGTGCACGTGGTCTGCCGGCGCTGGATGGGTCTGTGGGCGGTTTGTCGGCTTGCGATGTGACCCGTTACCTGCATTGGTTGGATCGGTTGTGGTTCGATGGTCGCTTGCGGCCGTAGCGCATCGATCGGGTGAGCTACGCGGCGCTTCAGCCTACGGTCGCCCGGCCAGGAAACGGTTGCCCCAACCCCCCGCCATTCGTTATACCTTCGCAGCCTTCGGCCCTCGTGCCGGCGGCGAGGAGACCCCATGGCCCCCCTCCGCCAGAGTCCGACCCTTGCGGCGCTCGCGCTGCTTTCTGCCGTGACGACCTGCACCGCCTGTGGCGCCACCGGCACCAGCACGGGCACCGCCGAGAAGCTCATCGGCGGTGCAGAAGGCGACTCCTGCGACACCATGACCCAGAAGGAGGGCTGTTACGTCAAGTATGGCGGCGCGCAGGCGCGCATGAAGTGCAGCGGCTTGACCGGCTTGTGGACCGAGGCCGCCGAGTGCGCCGACAACGAGATCTGCAAGCAGTTCGACGACCCCGACGACGACAGTGGCACGCTGAAGATGACCGAATGCAAAGAGGTCTTCACGCCCAAGGACTGGGACGCGAGCAGCGCCAATGACGGAGGGACAGTCGCGCCCGACGTGGCTGTGGATGCCGGCAGCACCGACACGGTCGTGGCCCCGGTGGACGCCGCGCAGCCCAAACCCGACGTCGGACCCGTCGTTCCGCCGGCCAAGGAGGTCGATCCCAACTGCATCGACGGCAAGTACACCGAGCCGCTGCCCAACGCCAACGCCAGCCTGGCGGCCGAGTACAAGAACTACAAACCGGCCAATGTGATGGACTTCATCTACGGCGTGCTGGGCAAGCGCTATCCCTTCGGTGGCATGTTGGTCCAGGGCGCCATCAAGAACGCCAAGCAGAATTGCGTCGACATGTTCCTGCCGCAGTCCATGCGTGGCTCGGCCCAGAGCGTCATGTCTCGCATGGGCGTGATCGTTCATGAATGCGGCCACATGTACGACATCTATCCCATGAGCTTCAGCGACACGAAGTACGCCATCTATGGAGAATTGGAGTTCAAGTGCAAGGGGTTGCGCAGCAGCAGCACCGACACCGGCAGCGCCTCGCCCAACAGCAGCTTCCCGCGCAGCCTGCTCAAGAAGGACAGCTTCGGCGCCAAGCGGCCGCCCTGCGAGACCGGCAAGGGCAGCCATGGCTGCGACAAATACGCCAAAATCTATCTCGACGGCGATCCCAAGAACGGCAAGTTCGAATCGGGTGACCAGGGCTTCAACATGCTCTTCGAAGAGGTGGTCCAGTACGTGAATTCGTTGGTGACGGGACACGCCTTCAAGGACAAGTACGCCGGCGCCCACAGCGATCGCGACGGCATCCTGACCTTCCTGTGGTACCTGGAGCGCTACCTGCACATGGCGCGCACGCAGTACCCGCAGGTGCACGCCACCTTGAAGGGCGACCCCTGCTGGCGGACGGTCATCCTGACCGTGTGGGGCCGCGCCTGGTTGCACCTGAAGGCGACCGAAGAATTCCCTGTGCTGGGCCTGGAAGACGACAAGATCATTCAGCTCGTGCGCGACCCAGCCCTGCTGCAGGAGATCGCGATCCTGCGCCAGGCTGCAGGTTGTAAATAGGCACGATCCCGCAGCCGACCGAACGACTTGAGCCCGCGACGCTGGCGGTCTATGGTCGCGGACCGAGAGCCGACGAGGGGCCTGGATGAGCGATCGTGGAGAGCAGCGTTATTGCCCGGTGTGCGCACGGACTGTCTACAGCCTGTACTGCCCCGATGACGGCGCTGTCACCATCGCCCGCAAGCGCAAGAAGAGCCCCCTGCCGCTGAAGATTGGCGACCAGGTCGATGGCCGCTATCGAGTCGCGCGAGTCATCGGACGCGGCGGATTCGGCGTGGTCTATGCCGCCCGCCACCTGGTCTCGGGCCAGGAGCTGGCCATCAAGGTCCTGCTCGACGACCCGCAAGGCGACATGGAGGAGGCCATCGCCCGCTTCCACAAGGAAGCACGCGTGCTTGCCCGCCTGCGTCATCCCAACACCGTGCGCGTCTTCGACGTGGGCTACACCGCCAAGAACAACCTCTATATCGCCATGGAGCTGCTGCGCGGGCCGAACCTGGAGCAGGTGCTGGCTGAGATCACGTCGCGCGGCGCGGCCATGACCGAGGCGCAGATCCTGGACGTGGCGATTCCTGTCCTGGGCAGCCTGGGCGAGGCGCATAAGCTGGGCCTGGTCCACCGGGACATGAAGCCGGCCAACGTCGCCCTGGTGCAGGTGCCGGACGAGCCATTCCTGGTCAAGGTGCTGGACTTCGGCGTGGTGCGTACGGCCGACTCCAACCTGACCCAGAACCAGACGGCGCTGGGCACCCCCGCCTACATGAGCCCCGAACAATGTCGCTCGTCGGAGCTCGATGGACGGAGCGACCTCTATGCCTTGGGCTGCATCATGTACGAGGCCGTCTGCGGGGTGACGCCCTACCACGCGCCCACTCCCGTGCGCACCATGTACGCGCAGATGGAAGCGTCGGTGCCGGACGTACGCGATCAGAGTCGGGTCAAGAACTCCCCCGGCTTCGTCATGGCCCTGCGCAAGGTCATGAGCAAGGAGCGCAACGACCGCTTCACCGACGCTCGCGAGATGCGCCGCGCCTTGCAACTGGTCCGCGCCGAGTCCTGGGGCGACGTGCCCGCGACGCCGTTGACCGACCTGATCAGCGAGACCGCCCTGCGCCGCTCGAAGTCGCTGTGGCGCATCGTCGTCGGCGAGGAAGAGAGCCCGGTCGAGGGCGGACACACTGCCGCCGTGCCCCGAATCGGCGCCGGCAGCAGCCCACAGGACAGCACCCTGCCGGCGGACGAGGATTCGGCTGACCAACCCGGCAAGGGTGACGCCGATGCAGGCCATACCAGCCCGCGGGCGACCCCGACCCAACATTCGCTGCCGTCTTTCGGCGTCTCGGCCTCCCAGACGCAACGGGGCGGAGCCCTGCCGGCCCGGCCCAGCGACGCCATCGAGGTCGACGACGTGGAAGAGGGCGCGCTGACTGGCCTGCCGTGGGGCGAGCCGCAGGTCATGATCCCTGCCTCGGAGAGCGAAGCTCCCACAGAGAGTGACCTCCCTGGACCGGGTTCCCAGAACGCCATCAAGCTGCCCAGCCTCTCCGTCATCGAGGACGCCATTCGGCGCCGCGAAGAGCAGATGGCCGAGCAGGCCCTGGCGCGAAGCGAAACACCCACCATGCACGAGATGGATCCGAGCCACGGCAGCACGCCCAACATGTCGCCGCGCCTGCCCCAGGTGGCGCCGCCGTCGGCGGAAGACGGCAGCTCAACCGGCAAAAGCCGAAAGTCGGACTTCGGCAAGGGTACGTTGATCGGCACGGGATTCAGGCCCGGCGGCGACGACGACGGCTCCGACAAACCTTGACAGCCCCGCCTGGTGGCCTTTCTTCCCAGCCGTCCGCCCGGGAGCGGAACGCGGCACCAGTGCTGACAGGAGAACCGAACATGGCCAGCGATACGACCACCAAGAAGAAGGCCAAGAAGGCCACCCCCAGGAAGAGCGCCACGAAGAAGGGCGCGAAAGCCGCCAAGACACCGGCGGTTGAGCGCCACGACTTCCAGGCGTCGACGCGCAAACTGCTGGATCTGATGATCCACAGCGTCTACTCGCACAAGGAGGTCTTCCTCCGCGAGTTGGTCTCCAACGCCTCGGACGCCATCGACAAGGTGCGATTCCTGGCGCTGACCGACGAAGAACTGGCCAAAGGCGACCACGACTACGAGGTCGAACTGGTCGCCGACGAAGCCGCACGCACGCTGACCGTGAAGGATAACGGCGTGGGCATGAGCCGGCAGGAGGTCATCGACAACCTGGGCACCATCGCGCGCTCGGGCACGGAGGCCTTCCTCGAGCAGATGGGGCAGGGCGGCGAGGCTTCGCCGGACCTCATCGGCCGTTTCGGCGTCGGCTTCTACAGCTGCTTCATGGTCGCCAACCAGGTCGAGGTGGTGACGTACAAGCACGGCGAAAAGCATGCCGTCCGCTGGATCTCCACCGGAGATGGCGCCTACACCCTCGAGGACGTGCCGGCCGGCACACGGGGCACGTCGGTCACGCTGACGCTCAAGCCCGTAGCCGAGCGCGTCGAAGGCGAAGATCCGACTCCCGGCACCGTCGAGCAGGACTTCGCCAGCCGCCACGTCATCGAGAGCATCGTCAAGAAGCACAGCGACTTCGTGTCCTTCCCCATCGTCATGGACGTGGACAGCTACGAGCCCGAGCGCGACGCCGAGGGCAACGTGGTCGAGGATGGCAAGGTCACCAAGACCACCGAGCGCAAGACCCTCAACTCCATGAAGGCGCTCTGGACCCGCAACAAGAACGACATCGAAGACGACGAGTACGACGACTTCTACCGCCACGTCACGCGCGATTGGGGCAAACCCTTCGACCGCCTGCACGTCAAGGTGGAGGGCATGCAGGAGTACACCGCGCTCATGTACCTGCCCGAGCGCGCGCCCTTCGACCTGTTCACTCGCGAGAGCCGTCGTGGCCTGCAGCTCTACGTCAAGCACGTGTTCATCATGGACGAGTGCCGCGAGCTGATGCCCGAGTACCTGCGCTTCGTGCGCGGCCTCGTGGACAGCCCAGACCTGCCGCTGAACGTCTCCCGCGAGACGGTGCAGCACGACCGGGTCATCGCCGCCATGCGCAAGACCCTGACCAAGAAGTGGCTCGGCCGCTTCCAGGAGATGCTCGAGGGCGAGCGCGAGCGCTACGAGACCATGTGGGCCGAGTTCGGTCAGGCCATCAAGGAGGGCTTCCACTACGAGCCCAAGAACAAGGACCGCCTGGAGAAGCTCCTGCTCCTGCGCACCACCCACGGCGACGGCTGGTCGACCCTGGCCGAGTACCTGGAGCGCGCGCCCGAAGGCCAGGACAAAATCTACTACCTGGCCGGCGACAAGCTGGAGACCCTGCGCGAGTCCCCCCAGCTGGAGGTCTTCGCCAGCAAGGGCGTCGAGGTGCTGCTCCTGTCCGATCCCATCGACGAGATCATGGTCGAGCACCTGGCCGAGTTCCAGGACAAGGCGCTGCAGTCCGTCTCGCGAGGCGAGGTCGACCTGAGCAAGGTCGGCAAAACCGAAGAAGACGCAGAGGACAAAGCCGACGAAGAGAAGAACGACGCCAAAGAAGAGCACCCCGAGCTCGACGCCCTCCTATCCGCCCTGGGCCGGGAGCTGGCCGACGACGTCGCCGAGGTCCGCCTCTCCAGCCGCCTGACCGGCAGCGCCGCCTGCCTCGTCACCCCCGAAGGCGCGATGAGCCCGCAAATCGAGCGCATGATGCAGGCCATGGGCCAGGAAGTCCCGGCCAGCAAGCGGCTGTTGGAGTTAAATCCAGAGCACGCGCTGATCAAGAAGCTGGCGTCGGTGCATGCGGATGATCCCGATGATGATCGGGTGGTTGAGTATGGGCGGATGCTTTATGATCAGGCGTTGTTGTCCGAGGGTGGTCAGCCGACCAATCCGGCGCGATTTGCCCGGAATATTGCGGATGTGATGGCTGCTTCACTGTAGTTTCTCACGAGCACTCGCACTCGCACTCGCGTACGCCGCCTCCCCAGCGCCCCTTTGAAAGGACCGCCGGCGTCCACGCCCGCCTCGACGCTCAAAAGGAGTGCGCCACGCAAACCTGATTTGCGGAATGGGGTGCAATTCAAGCCGCGTGACCTGCTCCACTACTTCTGGTCGTGTCTCAAGGGGCAACGTCACCAACACTACTGTGTCATCAGTCGTCTGGCTGCAGGTGGTGCGCTGTCAAGTGGTGTCTGACGGGGTCGCCAAGACGTGCGAACAAAGTTCGATGCGTCGAGATTTGACGCCTTCACCTGACGCAGCGGAACCCAGAGTGGTCCCAGCCATTGTCTGGGTACCCAGCGCCGCGATCGCGCGAACGCAGGTCGTACGCGGGGTAGTTCCAGCCGCCGCCACGATAGACGCGGAAGGAGTCAGCCTCATTGTTGACCGGGTCGTTCTTGGGGGACTTGCCGTAATACCCACTGTCGTACCAGTCCAGAACCCACTCGGAGGCGTTGCCAGCCATGTCGTGAGCACCGTAGGGGCTCACACCTTTGGGCTTCGACCCCACAGGCCAGGTCGAGCCATGACCGCAGCCTGAGCCACCGCTGGAGAAAACCGCCAGATCGCAGGAAGGCGAGGCCTCCCCCCAAGGGTATGTCCGCATGCAGGTTTGGCAGCCAGATTCCCCGCCGTTGAACTCGCACCCGCCACGCGCTGCCTTCTCCCACTGCGCTTCCGTGGGCAGGCCATACCCGGAGCCTTGCCACTGGCAGTACGTTTGCGCCTGAAGCCAGTCGACACAGTTGATCGGATGCTGCTCCCGACCTGACTTGCCCCAGTTGCAGCCCGAGTAGGTTCCTGCCGGATCCTTGCATGGACCGGACGACTTGCATTTCGCATAGTCGGCCACGGTCACCTCATACATGTCCAACCAGTACGCGGATAGTGTCACCTCATGCTGCGGGTACTCATCGCCGTCAACGGCGCACGCGTTGTCCTTGGCGTTGTTGCAGCCCATCCAGAACGGGCCCGCAGGCACGTAGACCATCTTGCGACCCTGGGCAGTTGTCCAAATGCAAAACCCGGACTCGCACTTGCCCTTGCCTCCGCCACAGAAAGCGCCCTCGGCCAGCGCTGCGCAGCCCGGCAGAGTGAGGCCAGCGTCACACGTGGCCACTCCGTCGCCCAAAGACCCGGTGAGCGCTGCATCGCTGGACAGCGAATCGCCAGCGCCACCGGTGTCCAATGACGACGTGCCGGTCACTCCTTCCGCATCGCCCTCCGCGTCGCCGTTGCTCGGAGCCCCGCTAGC
>CAYTLW010000171.1:0-13993 GCA_964438735.1 uncultured Enterobacteriaceae bacterium
CGATGCGCCCATCGGCGTGGATCTCGGTGGTCAGGTCGTCCGGGCAGATCCGCTTGTCGGTCAGCTTGCGCACATAATGCTCTCCCTGGGCGGCCAGGGCATAGGCGCCGACGACGGGATGCTCGTTCATGGAGCCGGCGAAGTAGTCGGCGAAGCCCTCGTTCATGGCCCCCGGCAGGTTGTTCAGGCCGTACAGATCGGGGAAGGCGCCGGTCAGGCGAGTCGCGCCCACCATGGCGTGGGTGTATTCGTGGTAGATGACCGAAGTCTCATAAGCGAAATCGACGTTCTCATGCTGCATGAACATGATCGCGTCCTGGTCCTGAGGCGGCAGGAAGGGGATCTGCTGGCCGCTCTCCTTGGGGATGAACGCGGCGTTGGGGAAGCTGGTCCAGCCCGGTTTCATGCCGAAGGCCATGGCCACGGCGTCCTTGACCTTCATTTGGATGTTCACCACCGCGTGGATCGGGAAGTCCAGGTTCTTCAGCCCGTGCACATCCTTGAAGTAGTCATGCATCCGGTTGACGTGGTGGTACATCATCAACTCGGAGAAGCCGTCGTTGGGGTCGGAGTAGTCCTTGGGCGGCTTGACGTAGAGGTAGTCGCCGAAGCTGCCGGGCTTGACGGTCTGCTTCTCCACGCACATGGAGCCGGCCTCGAAGCCGCCGTAGGTCAGGGGCGGGCCACCGTCGAGGTTCAGGCAGTTGCGCACCTCCACCCATTCGCTGATCAGGGTGCCATCCTTGGTGGTCGGCTTGGTCAGCTTGACCTCGGTGAGATTGCCCTCGTCGGTCACGGGATCACGCATGAAGACGTTGGCCATCAGCGCCTTCGGCGAGGGGCCCGTGTCCACGGGATCGACGGTGGCATCCGCGGCCGGACCCGCGTCTGTGCTCGTGCCGTCGCTGGACGCGGTATCTGCGGCGGCGCCGCCGTCTGTGGTCGCCGGCGTCTGGCCGGTCGGTTCATTGCCGCAGCCCATAAGCAGGACCAGGGCCAGGGCACTCAGGATACGGAGTGGGAACATGTCGTCCTCCAACGGTCGCTGGTGGCGGGGGCCGACCCCCGCGTTTCAGCTCAGTGGCGCACCAGGTTGCGGACCTGCAGGATCTGTCCATCGTTCGCGTCGACGAGCACGCGCAGGTGCTCGCTGCCACGGCTGCGGACCACGCGCACGGCCCAGGCGTGGCGAGCGCCCCCCATGCCGGCGAATACGACCTCTCGTGCGCCACTGGCCAGCTTCGGAAGCGGCGCCCCGGCGCGCACCTTGACCACGGCACGCACGGCCCGATCAGCGGCTTGTGTCGCGGACATCGGGCCACGCTTGACGGGACTCACGGCCACCGCGTCGCTGGTCACCGTGAGCACCTCGCCGCTGTGATCCAGTGTGACGGCCACGATCCTGTCGAGCACTTCCAGATCGCGCCAGACTTGCTGAAAGCGCACGACCTCGCGCAGGCGGCTGCGCTCCACGGCCAGCAATCGCAGCTGCGTCTCTTGCACGCCGAACAATGTTCGGTGCTGGGCCAGGAAGGTCAGGGCGCGCGCCTTGGCGTCGGCGCCGGCCGGCCGGGCAGCGAGGCCGGTGACCGTCTGGGGCCCGGCCAGGCCAGGTTGCCAGACCGCCCGGGCGTTCTGATAGCGGGCCTGCAGTTGCTGGAAGGCCTTGGCTTGGGCCGCGGTCGGCGCGCCGTTGGTTCGTCCGGTGGCCTTCGGCGTGGCCGTGGCCAACGCTGGCAGCAGCAGCGCCAGGCATGCCATCAAAAAGCGAGTACGGCACAGCATATTGGACCTCCTCCGGGCGGCTACACCCGGCAGCGGGCGCGGACGGTACCACATGCCGGGGCGTGGATCCGCGCGCCTGGACGCGCGCGCCGTTCCGCCTCATGTGCAGCCATGCAAAAAGGCCGCTCTGCGATCAGGGAATGGCGACCTTGTCTGTGGCCAGCACCTCGGGCCAGCGGTCCGCTCGCTCCCAAAGAGCGGCGAAACGCCGCACGTCTTCGTGGTCCACCTTCAACAGCTCGGCGGCCTGGCGAGCGCCCAGTGGCTGCAAGACCAGGTCGACCTGCACCTTGGCGATCGCGCCCGCGCTCTTGGGGACCAGGTAACGAACGGTGTGGCCGCCGCCCACAAATCCCCCATCGCCGGCGACACCCACCGGCGCGATCTCCTTGGCCCAGGGGCCCTCTGGGCGCCAGCCAGGTGGCATGATGCGATTGTCCTTCAGGCGGCTGGCGGCCCGCTTGAGAGAGAAGGTGCGCTCGCCCTTGTGGTCGGCCAGTGCCACCTCGTACACCTGCACCTGGTCCTGTGAATCGACAACCTGTCGATGTTTGGCCAGCGGCCCGCCGATCTTCTCCATGGGCAGCACCTCGCCGGCGCCGTTCAGAATCCGCCCGGCGCTGTCGTAGCCGCCCGACCGCCAGCGCACGGTGCCGTTCTTGTCCAGCGCTCTCAACCGCAGCCACATGCGGCGCGTGGGGTGACCGCCGGGCAGCTTGTGGCCGGTCAGGTTCTCGATCTTCACTTCGACCTCCAGGCCGCCGGTCGCCGACGCCTTGGCGGTGGTCTGGAGGGTCGCCGACTCCTTGAACAGGAAGGCGCGGGTCCGCTCGATGGCCTCCTCGAACGCCGCTGCGGGAACGTCCGGGCGCAGCTGTGCGCGGGCGTCGCGGAACATGGACAGGACCAGCGTATTGGCGCCCAGGAAGACATGCCGGCCAAAGTGCTCCCGAACGGGGATGGGCGCACGATCGCCGCCGTCTGGCAGGCGGGCCACCTTGGTCTGGATGGGGATGCCCTCCTCGCTGTCGTGGGGCACGTGGCAATGCTGGCAGGTGTTCTCCATCTCGTGCGGCGCCACGCCTGGTGGTGTCGGGTTGGCGTTGGCCCAGGCCATCCATGTCGTCAACTCCGGCAGGACATGGCCGGTCTTCTGGCCGGTTTCGTCCACCGACTCGCTGAGCAGGGTATGGCAGCCAGCGCACAGGGCCGAATCGTGCATATGGGGACCGTGGCGGGGCTGGAAGCTCACCGCCTCCATCATGGCGTGGGTATCGGCGTCGTCGTAGGGCCCATAGAGCAGTCGCTTGTCATTGGGCCGGATGTGGCCATTGAATGTCTCCGGCGCGCCCAGGTTCTTGGCAGGAAGCAGGTGGCAGAGCGTGCAAGAGACGCCATCACGCGCCAGCTCGCCGGCCGCGCTCGCTTCATCGACGACCGCCAGGGTCGGCGTCGGTTGGCCGGCCAGTCGGGCCTCGTGCACGGCCATGGGCGCGTGGCAGCGCACGCACTCGCGTTCGATGTCCTCGGCGATGGCCGGGTTGTGCACCGTCTCCGCCGCCACGAAGGCTCGCCAGAGTGGATCCCGGGCGCTGTTGGCCATCAAGGTGGCCTGCCACAGGTCGTGGGGCGCCACGGGCCGGCCCTTGGCGTCGCGCATGGCGTCGGCGTCGTCATGATTGCCGTGACACTTCTTGCAGCGGATCGAGGTGGCGAACCAGGCGGTGTTGATCTCGCCTACCGGGCCCATGTCGCGTTGGGCGATCGGAGTAGGGGGTTGCACCGGCTCCGGGCTGCAGGCCGTCAGGAGCCAGATCGCCACAGCCCAGCGGCCCAGGGCCGTGTTTGTGCGTCCCGCCGCGGGCAACAAGGCAAGGGGCGTGCCGGTCATGGGCGCGTATGGTTCTGCCGACGATTCGGCCATTGAGTTCCTCGTCCCGCAAACAGGCGACGGGCAGCGGCCATGGTATCGACTCGCCCCGGTTGCGGCGAATCCGGTTCCACGTCTGCTCAGCGGGTCCGCGTCAGGCTGTCCGGTATCGTCCGCCGCCGCGGTCGCACACCGCCCCGCAGGGGGTTGCGCCAGCGCAGCTCCGGGAAGCGCGCGAAGTCGCTGTCCGTGCTGCACAGCTCCAGACCATGTTCGATCGCCAGGGCGGCCATGTGGGCGTCGGCCACCAGGTTCGCTGTCGCGCCCGAGTCCTGAATCAGGCGCGCCAATACGCCGCCATGACGAGGTGTGGCGGTCGGAATCCACACGCCCGGCGCCTCGAGCCACTCCTGCACATCATTCCATGCCTGCATGGGCGCCAGCGGCCGCGAAAAGAGGCGCAGGTTGGTGACCATGCGGACGTAGCCCAACAGCGCCGGCCACGGCAGGCCCACCCGACCCGGCGCCGCCAGCACCTCTTCAAACCAGGCCCGCGCGGCCTCGTGTTGCGGAAAATCGGTGACCTTCGCGTAGACCAGCAAGTTGCTGTCGACCAGGATCATCGCCAGCCCTCCCCCTCGCCGATAGACAGGGATTCGCCGACGTCGTCGACGCTACCGACCCGCGCGCCCAGGGTCACCGGTTCGATGCACCAGGCGATGGCCGGCTCCAAGGGGTCGGCCTCCATCTCGTCGAGCCCAGCCCGCAGGACCTCGTTGATCACCCGCTTGAGCGGCCATTTCCGCTCCTGCCGCATGCGCTCGATGCGTACGGCGACGTCCTCTTCAATGGTCAATGTCGTTCTCATACATCAGAGCATCATCTGTTTGATGTGTTGATGTCAAGTCAATCATTCAAGCCGGTTCCAAGCGGGCAGTGGCATCTGTCTGGCGGTCTTTACCAGACCTCTTCTTGCGACTCGATGACACTCCCACCGGCAAATGTTAGCTTGCCGCCGTGATGAGCCCCTTCCGTCAGATCCGGTCACGCTGCCACCAACGGGCCTCCCGCAGTGGCTCCGGTTTCGTGTGGACCATGGCCGTGGCGCTCCTGCTGGCCGCTTGCGGCGGCGATGGCGAAGAGGTCGGCAAGATCGTCATCAAGGGCGGCGGCAACGGACCATCGGGCAACCTGGACGCCTCCGACGGCGGTACAGGCGACAGCGAAGTGAGCGCTGCCGACGGCGGCACGTCGCTGCCCAAAGACACCGGCGGCGGCGCGGTCGACATCGCTGGCACGGCGGATGTCGCTGTGGTGGATACGAGCGTCGGCACGGTCGACATCGGCACGGTGAACGAGGACGGTGGCAACCAGGACGACGGTGGCGCCGTCGGCGATGCAGCCCCGGACACCGGACCGCCCGGCGGTTGCAAGCTGGATGCAGACTGCAGCCCGTGGGGCCTGGTCTGCGACCTGGATGCGCCCGGCGGGACCTGCGTTCCGTGCAATTACGGCACCGATTGCAAGGGATTGTTCGCCATTTGCGTGCTCAACAAGTGCGTCAACCAGCCGCCTTGTGCCGACGAGGCGCCGTGCAAGGCCATGGGGGAAGTCTGCGACTCCATGTCCGGTCACTGCGTCAAGTGCCTGGTCGACAAAGACTGCGGCAACGACTGGTCGTGCAAAGCCAAGACGTGCATTCCACCGCCAACCGGCTGCCAGAGTTCCAAGGGTTGCGCCGCCCTGGGCCAGGTTTGCGACAAGACCGCCGGCGCCTGTGTCGATTGCCTCGATGACGCCGATTGCGTCGCCAAGGAACACTGCAGCGAAGGCGTCTGCGTGGGTGATGTCTGCAAGCCCGGGCTCGTACAATGCGCCACCGGCGACAGCCTGCAGACCTGTAAGCCCTCCGGCGCCGGCTGGACCGTCGCGCTCTGCCCCAAGGGCAACGCCTGCCACCAGGGCGTGTGTGCGCCTGTTATCTGCACCGGCGGCCAGTCCAAGTGTGTCGATGCCGGCGTGGCCATCTGCGTGGCCACAGGCACCGCGTGGACGCCCGCCAAACCATGCGCCAAGGACAACATCTGCATCGACGGCGCCTGCAAGCCGGCCATCTGCAAGCCGGGCGCGACCAAGTGCGAATCGGGCGGGCTGGCGACCTGCAGCGCAGACGGCACCGCCTGGACCGTGACCGCCTGTGAAGCCGGCAAGAGCTGCGTCATCATTCAGGATCTGCCCTTGTGCATGGCCCAACTCTGCAAGCCAAAGATGCCCTATTGCGAGGCCGACAAGGCCCACCTCTGCGCCGCCGACGGCATGTCCAGCAAGGCGTTCGATGACTGCGCTGCCAAGGGCTTGAAATGCGTCGCAGGCGCCTGCGCCGCGGAGAGTTGCAAGGTCGGCGAGTCCACCTGCAAGGGCGATCAGCTCGCCGTCTGCGACGGGACAGGCAAGGCCTGGATCCTGCAGCCATGCACCAAGGGGCTGGTCTGCAAGGAGGGCGTCTGTGGCAAGCCCGGGCCGTGTACCAGCACCTTGAAGGCCGAGGCCAAGGCGGCCAAGGCGGATGTGATCATCGCCGTCGATACCACCAGCTCGATGAAGAAGGAGTTCGGGCCCGTCAACGGCGCCCTGGGCGCCCTGGGCCAGGCGCTCAAGGACGGTGGCGTCGATCATCGCGTGGTGGTCATCGCCAAGGATACGGGCTGTTGCAAAATCTGCGTGCCGCCACCGCTGGGCCAGGGGGGCTGCAAGGATGGCGGCAACCTCAAGCGGGTCGTCGCCTGGGTCGAGGGCAAATCCCAACTCAAGGTGATGATCGACACCTGGGACAAGTACAAATCATTCCTGCGGCCGGACGCGACCCGCCACCTGCTCACCATCAGCGATGACAAAAGCGACTACGACGCCGGCTGGTTCAAGTCCGCCATCAGCAAGCTCTCCGCCCCCGGCTTCCCCAAGGGCTTCGTGATGCACAGCATCACCTCCGTGAACTGCCCCGATGACGACACCAATGACGCCGTGGTGTCATTGGCCAAGGAGACGGGCGGCCACGCCTTCCCCATCTGCAAGGGCGACGGCAACACCTGGAATGGCTGGATGAAGACCATCGCCAGCGACATCGGCAAGGGCGGCATGGCCTGCACCTACCCGATCAGCGCTGCGATGAAGACCGTGCCCGACCTGGCCAAATCGCTCAAGGTCACCGCTACCATCGGCGGCGCCAAGACGTCGCTGAGTCACCTGGCTGCCGGCAAGCCCTGCGGCCCGGCGCTGGAGTATGAGCTGCTGGGCAAACCACCGGTGGCGATCACCGTCTGCCCGTCGGCCTGCGCGCTGATCAAGGGTGGCGAGTTGAGCACCGAATACGCCTGCCCCTGAACAAGGCCCTTGCCAGCGACCGACAAACCCACTAAACCGCCCCGCGCTGGCTTCTGCCGGCCTACCCGGGAGCGGTCATGATCACCATCAGCAACGTCAGCAAGTCCTTCGGCGGGCGCAAGCTCTTCGAGGAGGTGAACACCTCGTTCGCGCCCGGCAATCGCTACGGCCTGACCGGTCCCAACGGATCGGGCAAGTCGACCTTCATGCGCATCATCTCGGGCGAGATCGAGGGTGACACCGGCCACATCGCGCGGCCAGAGAAGACCTCGGTGCTGCAGCAGGATCACTCGCTCTACAACGACTCGCGGGTGGTCGACACCGTGATGATGGGCAACAAGAAACTCTGGGCGGCCATGAGCGAGCGCGACGCGCTCTACGCCTCCGGTGAGTACGACGACGACATCGGCATGCGCCTGGCCGAGCTGGAGGACCAGGTCGCCGAAGAGGATGGCTACACCGCCGAGCCCGAGGCCGAGTCGCTGCTGCAGGGGTTGGGCATCGGCCAGGAGCTGCATGGCGAGCTGGTAGGCTCGCTCAGCGGCGGCATGAAGGTGCGCGTCCTGCTCGCCCAGGCGCTCTTCGGCAAGCCCGAGGCGATGATCCTCGATGAGCCCACCAACCATCTCGACCTGGACACCATCCGCTGGCTGGAGAATTTCATGGGGCGTTATCGCGGCACGCTCATCGTGATCAGTCACGATCGCCGCTTCCTGAACAAGGTCTGCACCCACATTGCCGACATCGATTACGAGACGATCATCACCTATCCCGGCAACTACGACGACATGGTGCGCACCAAGAGCCAGATTCGCGGGCAGATGGTGGCGCAGCACGAGCAGAAGCAGAAGAAGGTCAAGGACCTCAAAGAGTTCATCCAGCGCTTCAGCGCCGGCAGCCGGGCCAGCCAGGTCCAGTCGCGCAAGAAGCAGATGCAGAAGCTGAGCGCCGCCGAGATCAAGCGCTCCAACATCGCCCGCCCCTACATCCGATTCGAGCAGAGGGAAGAGAGCGGCAAACACATCGTCGACATCCAGGAGCTGGGCAAGGCGTTTGATGGCCCGCCGCTCTTCCAGGAGTTCCGCGCCCACGTCAACCGCGGCGACCACATCGGCATCATCGGCCGCGATGGCGTCGGCAAGACGACCCTGGTGCGCATGATCATGGGCGAGATCGAGCCCGATGATGGCGTCATCGAGTGGGGCCAGAAGACCACCACCGGCTACCTGCCCCAGGAGCACGAGGGGGCCATCGAGCCGGGCAACCACATCGTGCGCTGGCTGCACAGCTTCAAACCCGGCGCCGACCTCGAGGACATCCACGCCCTGCTGGGCCGGATGCTCTTCCGCGGCGACGAGGCCAACAAGCAGACCGACTTCCTCAGCGGTGGCGAGCGGGTCCGCATGCTCATGTGCAGGATGATGCTCGAGGGGCCCAATGTGCTGGTGCTCGACGAGCCCACCAACCACCTGGACCTGGAGTCCATCAACGCACTCGCAGAAGGCCTGGCCGCCTACAAGGGCACCCTGCTCCTGGTGACCCACGACCGGAACCTGCTCAGCGAGTCCTGCGACCGGATCTGGAGCTTCCGCGACGGTGAGCTCACCGACTACCGCGGCAAGTACGACGAGTGGGAAGAGCGCTACGGCAAGAAGAAGTAGCGCCCCGACACCTTACCCAAGATCGCCCAACTGAACGTGCACCGGCGTCCGGCGCAGCTGCGATGCACCGCAAGGTCGGCGTTGCTCCCGCTGAGCTGCCCGGTGGTGGCGGGCCAGGTGGCGATGGCGCAGCTGAAGCAGCTCCTGGCGCAGCGCGGTCGCCCGGGCTTTGCGGCCGCAAGCCTGCGCTGCACGGGACGCCCAGAGCAATAACTGACCCCGATAGAAAGGTGAGTGCTCGCTCTCCAGCCCCCGTTCGAAGCGCGCCAGGGCGGCGGCGTTCTCACCCGCTCGCAGGTGCATACCGCCCTGCAGCAGGCGCCAGGTGGGCTCGGCCGGATCCAAGCGCGCCGCGCGCTCGATGGCCGCCCGGATCAGCACCGGCTCGTCCCCCAACGCCTCCAGTCGGCCGGCCTCCATGTAGCTGGCCCAGGCCTCCCCGGTGTCGCCGCGGGCGTAGACCGAAGGGTCGCCAGCCGGCGTCTCGGCCGCAGCCAGGTCCACCCGGCGCTGGCCTGGCGCCGCCTCCCAGCGCCACGGCACGGTCAGCCAGGCGCCCCGCCCGGTGGGGCAGGGCCCGACGGCCATGTGCAGCTCGCTCGATTCGGGGTCGATGACCACGGACTGAACGCCCGTGCACTGAGCCAGCACGCCGCCTGCGGCCCGTTCGGCTTCGGGCAGGTCTGGATCTGCGTGGCTGCCCAGCAGGGCCTTCAACTGGTCCACCTGCAGGCCACCCTGGGCGAGGCCGGCGCGGGCGGTCCGCTCCAGGGTCTGCAGCCTGCCCTCGGTGTGCATCCGCCAGCCCGGCGCCAGGTCCAGTTCGCCGCGTGCCTGGTCAGGATTGCGGTAGTGGTTGGTGCCAGCCAGGAAGGGCTCATCCAGGGCCGGCGCCACAGTCCGAACACTGTTCGAGTTGATCTCGATGAGCACCGCTTCGCCTTCGCTCGCCGACGATACCAGCAGCCCCCAGGTCGAGGCCACGCGGCGTTCGCGGGCAATGGCGATGGCCTCGTCCAGGGTCGCCGCCCGGCGCACGATGTCGTGGCCCAGGTCGATGATGGCCGCGCCATCGAAGCGCACCTGGCGGTGGAAGCGGGTGTGCACCGTCAGGCACAGACCGGACTCGTTGAAGGCCGTGATGCCCGGCACGTCGGCCCCGCGGCAGGTGACGAAGCCGTAGCGCAGGCCCTCGTCCGGCGTGCAGAAGACCACCGCCGGCGCCCGATCCCACACACCCGCGCCGGGGAAGTCGAAGTTGCGCGCATGCAGCAGTCGACCGCTGGCGGAAGCGGCCCCCCAGATCGACAAGGTCGAGCAGGCCGGCACCACGCGACGGGCCGCCTGTTCGGCGAAGGGCCCGAGCCCCAGGCGCCCCAGGGTGCCGACCACGTTCTGGAAGACGTCCATGACCTGGAAGTAACGGGCGTGGCCGGGCCGACGCCCCAGGGCCGCAGTGAACGCCCTCGAACGGGCCAGGTAGGACTCGGGCCGGACCCGCTCCATGCGGCTGAGCGCGGCCTCCAGCAGGGGACGGCTCGCGGTTGGCAGGGCGCGCGTCAGCGGGTCGGTGCCGCTGCCGCGCAGCAGCCCTTCGATCATGCGCGGATAGTAGTCCATGGCCGGTTGCCAGCCGCCCACCTGGCGCAAGATCTCGCCGTGCTGGGCGCCCATCTTCGCCTGGCTGCCGGCCAGCTGCAGCAGCGCCAGCGGCCGCACCGCGCCGGTGGCGCTGCCCGGGTACAGGAACTTGTTGGCAGGCGCCGGCTTCAGCGGGCCCCTCGGTATGGTCAACGCCATGTTCAATCCTCCTCGACCGACCAGCCGGCGGTCGATGGGCGGGCCGGACGTCGCGCCAGCGGCTCCAGCACGGCCTTGCGGAACACCGCCAGGCCTCGATGGGGGTCGATGTTGCGGCTGACCTGGTGCACCACCAGGCCGTCCACCGTCGCGGCGCAGAGGTCAATGAGCGCCGCCGGCTGGCAGCTGCCCACCGTGCCCGTGCGCATGCCCTCCTGCAACATCTCGACGGCGCCGGCGTGGATCGGCTCGAAGAACGCCCGCGTGCGCTCGAAGACCGCCTCCGGACTGCGCCCGCTGCCCAGCGCCCAGAAGCGGGTCAATACGGCGATGAGGTCGGGGTCGTCGTCATAGAAGGCGACCACCGCGGTCATCCAGGCGTCGATCAGGTCGATGGGATGGTCGATGTCCGCCACGCGGTCCGCGACGAAGGTGCTCAATCGCTCCAAGGTGCGCTCGAGCACGGCCTCGAAGATGGCGTCGAGGCTGTCGAAGTACCAGTAGAGGGAGGAGCGTTTCATGCTGAGGTCGTTGGCGACGTCGGACATGGTCACGCCGTGCACGCCGCGGGCGCGGATGGCTTCGAAGGCCTTCCAGGCGATCTCTTCGTGGCGGGCTTTGTCTTTTGTTCTGGCCATGTTGGGGTCCTGGGTGCGGCAGCCTGGTTTCTCGACGGTGTGTTGAGGATATGGTTTCTCGACAGGTTGTCAAGATTTGGTTTGGTGGGGGAGTTCAACCGGGACAGGCGATCAGTGAATCGCGAATGGGAAGTCGGCCCATATTGCTAACTAGTGAAAAACAGGTGAGTTCGTTTTGAATTTTTGGACTACTGCAAGAATTTGGCAAAGAAAGGCGTGAAAAGCGTGGGTTAGCGGTTCTGGGGCCTGCAACAATGGCTGTTGTCGCGCCCGGCGGGCGGGGACGCCCGCAAGCCGCCGGCGGGGACGCAGGCGCTCCTTTTGTGGGGATGGCGGCGCTCGCGTGTCGAGGGCCTCAGCTCAACGGCGGGCGCTCATCAAGTCTATTGCTTCTTTGCGTCTTGGCGGCCTTGCGCGAGCCTTTCCGGCCTCAAACAGCCACGTCTACACCCCAATTGCCAACTACCAACCTTGCTTCAACACCTGGTGCGTCACCATCTTGCCGCCAGGCAGGTTGCCGCCATGGGTCCGCAGGTCCCCGTAGGCCCACTTTGCGTCGCCTTTGAGGAAGTGGAAGTCCAGGCCGCCGACCAGGATCTTCCAGTAGCCATACCAGTCCAGCCCATCGAGGTAGCTGGGCGGCATGCCCAGGTCGGCGACGCCGCCCACGTTGCCTTTGACTGTCAGCGGCGCCGCGTGGTCGTCGTGGAGCTCGGGATCGGTGGCTGGATTGGGGTCGTCCTTGCCGGTGCCGTGCAGGATGATGAGCTGGCGCCACTTGACCTTGAGGTTGTTGTAGATGGCCAGGGCGTTGGGTTTGGTCTTGTCCTTGTAGGGGGCGACCTTGTCGTCTTCGGTCTGCACGAATGTGAAGCGCACCTTGGAGGCGGCGTCGATGTACTTGACCGCGGCGCTGGCGTCCTGCCATGGAGCCAGGCAGATGGTCGGTTTTTCGTTGCTGACGTTGAAGGCGAAGACGGCCTCGGGGTCGACCCACTTGCCCTTCTTGTCGTCGTTGAGGGTCTTGGCGGCGGCCAGGATGGCGATCTTGGCGCCCATGGAGTGGCCGGCGAAGGCGACGCGATCCTTGTCGGCCAGGGAGACCACCTCGAAGAGCTTTTGGGTGGCCTCGAGCAGGTTGTTGGCCATCTTGCCGTGGTCGCAGTCGGTCAGGCCGTTCTCGACCCGCACGAAGGCGACGATGTAGCCGCGTCTGGCGATGTGCTCCAGCAGCGCCATGTAGGCGTGGCCCAGCTTGGCGCTGATGATCCCACCGGTGGTGTGCAGCTGCTTGCCAGGGACGAAGAAGAGCACCGGATGGATGCCGGGCTTGAGCGGCCGGATGACGAGCATCTCCTTGTAGCCCTCGAAGAGCCCGCTGCCGAACTCCACCTTCTTGGGCTCCAGCAGGCTGGCTTTGCTCTTGGCCGATGGGTGGTCGCCGGTGGGCTGTTGATCCCAGACGCAGTCACCACAAGGGTCCTGGGCACCCGCATCCGCAGCGCCGGCATCCCCGTTGCTGGAACCACTGTCCGCTTGGTCGCTTGCGTCCTCGCCGCCCGCATCGGCCGACCCGACATCGGCCGCTCCTGCGTCGGTCGGCTCACTATCGGGCGCAAGCGTATCCTCGGGGCCAGAATCGACGGTCGTCGCATCGACGGTTTCGTTGATGTCGGGCTGCACGTCGGAGGCTGCCCCGTCCACTGCTTCGCCATCGCCGGTTCGCCCGTTGCCGTCGGCCCCGGTCGTGTCGCCAGCACCGGCCTCTTTGGCGGCGTCATCCAGCGGCGGGTCGTCGCAGCCGGTGACCCCATACGCGGTCAGCAAGACTGCGCAGAGGACCATGCCGAACGTTGTTCGGGAGTCGCTCGTGATGCCCATGGAAGCCTCCATCAACCGCCGCAGCTGTCCTTTTCGGGCGTGCAGCTGCCGTCCTTGCAGGTCTCGCCGCTGGTACACGCCTTGCCGTCATCGCAGGCGGTGCCTTCTTTGGCTTTCTTGGCGTAGCACTTGCCGGTGTCGGGGTGACAGGTGGATTTGGCGCACTCGGTGTCGGAGTCGGCTTTGCAGACCACCTTCGAGTTCGGCTTGGCTTTGCACAGCCAGGGGAAGTGGTCCAGGTCGCAGTACTGCACGCCGTTGCAGGAGTTGCCATCGTCGAACTTGGCGCAGTCGGCGTTCTTCTTGCAGTCGCACCACTTGGGCCCCTTGGGGGTGCACTTGCCCTTCTGGCAGGTGGCGATGACGACGCAGGGATCCGTGGACAGGCAGGGGCTGTTGTTGATCGTGTTGGTGTGCATGCACTTGCCGTCGCCCTCGCGGCACCAGTCGAAGGTGCAGGGGTTGGCGTCATCGCAGTTCTTGGGGATGGCGAAGCGGCAGATGCCGGCCTTGCAGACGCCGCCATAGGTGCAGGGGTTGCCATCGTCGCACGAGATGCCGTCCGGTCGGGGGGTCAACAGGCAGCCCAGATCCGGATGGCAGACCGGCGTCATGCAGGTCCACTCGGCGCCGGGGCAGTCGTGATCCCAGACACACGCCGGGCCACCCGCATCGACGGGGGTGACCTCGGCGCCAGCGTCCACCGACCCGGTGGCGTCTTCGGGCAGGCGAATGTCGGCGGATACATCGAGGCCGGCGGCGGCGTCCTGGGCATCGGCTTCGTCGTCCCCGCGCGGACCACAGGCCAGCGCCATGAACGCGGCCAGGATCGGGACGAGCAGGGCGAATCGGCTTTGCATGGGGCCCCCGACGAAATCCGGGGCACCCTACACGATGCGGGCGGCGGTGCGAAGTGCGCTCAGATTCTACGGCGGCGCTCCGGTCACGGTACCGTCGGTGCCTTTCTTGCCGAAGTT
>CAYTLW010000172.1:0-12125 GCA_964438735.1 uncultured Enterobacteriaceae bacterium
GCCTTGCACCTCGACGACCATCGGCAGAATCTCCGTAGCGAATCAAGCTCCTAGAAGCTGGTTTCCCTCGGAAAAACACTCAAACAAACGAACACTTAACAACAACCACGAAACCCTCTCGAACCACTACCCTCCGCCAACCACAATAGACTACACTCCCCACCCCATGGCCGACCCCGACCGCCCATCCAAGCTCCGCACAGGCCGCCTTGGCCGTTTCGTCCAGCTTGGTGGCATGGCCGGAGGCCTGGTCGGCGACGTCGCCCTGGCAGCGGGCAAGATGGCCGCCGCCGCGTCGGCCAAGGCGGGCGCCGAGCGCTTTCACAAAGCAGCCGCCGACACCATGTTGGACGGCCTGGGCAAGATGAAGGGCCTGCCCATGAAGCTGGGCCAGATGTTGTCCTACGTCGACGACTTCATCCCAGCGGAGCATCGAGACGTCTATCGCGAGACCTTGAGCCGGCTGCAGGTCAAGGTCCGGCCCATGCACTGGGAGGCCATCGCGGAGGTGTTGCGGGCCGAATTGGGCGACGATCCCGACGAGATCTTCTCGCGTTTCGACCGCACGCCAATCGCCGCCGCCTCCATCGGGCAGGTCTACCGCGCGGCGCTGCTCGATGGCACGGAGGTGGTGGTCAAGGTGCAGTATCCTGGCATCGCCGACGCCATTCGATCGGATCTGAAGAATGCCGACGCGCTGATCACCGCCTTCAGCATGGTGGCCCGCAAGGTGGACGTGGAGCGCTCGCTCGCCGACGTGACCGCACGCCTGGCCGAGGAGTGCGACTACCGCATCGAGGCGGACAACCAGGCCGAGTTCGTGCGCATCTGGGACGGTGATCCGCACGTCGTCGTGCCGCGGGTACACGCTGACCTGTCGAGCCGCACGGTGCTGGTAAGCGACTATGTGGAGGGATTGGGCTGGGACGAGATGCTGGCCGCCCACGACGACGCACAGAAGGCGGAGTGGGGCCGACTGCTCTTCCGCTTTGTCTTTGGCAGCCTGTATCGACACGGCATCTTCAACGCCGATCCGCACCCGGGTAACTACCTCTTCATGGCCGATGGCCGGGTGGCGTTCATCGACTATGGCTGCGTACAGCGCTACGAGCCGGATACCCTGTCCGCGTTTCGCGAGGTCTGGATGCAGCTGGTCTCGGGCGTGCGTGGACCGCCGCTGCGCGGGCTGCTGGCGCGCGCCTACCAGCTGCCCGAGTTCCTGGACGAAGAGGTCTGGGACTTCATCGAGGACTACATCATCACCAGCTTCGAGCCCCTGCTGTCCCCACAGCCCTATCGCTACACCCGCGACTTCACCGAGAAGGTGGCGCGCAAGGCGATGGACGGCAAGTTGCTGATGGCCAAGAAGATGCTCCGCCATGGGGTCTTCGAGGCCAAGCAGCAGGGCATCGTGTTCATGTACAGGATCAACTTCGGCCTGAACTCGATCCTCGCCACGCTGGGCGCCGAAGCCGACTGGCTGGAGGTGATGGCCGAGATCGACGGACGTCGGCCGGTGCCCGGAGACTCGCAGGTCGAGGCCCCGAGCGAAGCGCGAGCCAGCGCCAAACCCGCTACGCCCGACGCCGCGGCGGCAGAGTAGATCGGGGGCTGCGTTGCAAGACGATCCCGCGAGCGAGAGTGCACCGACGCCGGCGGGCGATGCCGCGCCTGGCCCAGCGCCACGCCGCAAGCGTCGTTGGCTGCGTCGGCTGGGCATCGCCATGCTGGTCGGCGGCCTCCTGCTGGGTCTTGGCCTGTTCTGGCTGCTGCGCAACCTGCACACAGATACGGTTCGAGATACCGCGGCGGAGGTCGTCAAGGAGCAGACCGGCATCGCCTTCGACTATCGCACCCTGTCGGTGACCTCGGATGGATTGTTGATGGAGCACCTGGTGGTGGCCTCAGCACCGCCCGACCGCGACCTGGCGCCCGAGTTCCTGCACGTCGACAGGGTGGCCGTGGCCTGGGAGATCGGTGACCTGCTGGCGGTGCATCGGGTCATCAAGTCCGTGCTGGTGCAGGGGGTGCGGCTGCACGTGGTGGTCGACGAAGACGGCAGCCACTCCATCGGCCGGCTGTTGGCGGGACTGCCGCCGCCAGCGGAGGAGGAGCCTGGAAAACCGCTCTCGCACGCGCTCGAAGCGCTGACCGGCGGGCTGCCAGCGACGGTGGAGTCGTTGCGGGTGCCAGGGATTCGCCTGACGGTCTCCCTGCGCGGCCAGGATGAGCAGGAGCGTCGATTGGTGGTTGGCGACTTCGCCCTGGAGGCCCGCGCGGTCATCGGGGTCGACGAACCCGAGTTGAAACTGGCCATCGGCCCGGACGTTGGCGGCGCGGCCATGGAGTTGAGCGGCCACACCGACCTGCCAGCGGCGCTGACGCCGGTGCTGGTGGGCACCCTCGCCCCCCTGGCCGGTTGGCTGAGCGACGGCGTGCGTTTGCCATTGCAGGTCAGCGCCACGGTGGGCCTGGATGGGCCCCGGGTGGTGGAGCTGGGGGGCCAATTGGGCATCGCGGAGGACTTCGCGTGGCCGCCAGGGCTCAGGGTGGGTTCCCTGGCCGGCGCTGCGCTCCGGATCCGATTCGATCCAGACGCCGGCAAGACCCTGGTGACCTTGAGAGATGCCAGCGCGCTGGACGGCCGGGCGACACTGGGCGTGCAGGCCACCTTGGTCGACCGCCAGGGCGGCGGTCTGGATCCCATCCTGGATCGCCTGCGCGCCGGCGTGCGGCTGGATGGGGTGGGCCGATTCCTGCCCAAGAATGTGGCCAACCTCTCGCTGGTGGGCACCAACGGCCAGCTGGAGATTGACGACCTGCGGCTCGGCGGGTCCGATGGCCTGCCGACCGTGCAACGCCTGGTGGCCGGGGCGACCATCGACGCCCTGGACGCGGCCGCCCAGGGTCGCAGCGTGCGCTTGCGCAAGGCGCGCTTGCAGGCGGTGGCCAGTCGGTCGGCTGATGGTCGTCTACGCCTGCGCCTCAGCGGCCCCATGGCCTCGCTGGCGGCGGCCGATCCGGGCACAGGCGTGCGGGCAGAGGTGAACGGAATCGACGCCGTGGCCGCCCTGGATGACGTGCAAATCAGCCTGCCCGGCGGAGGAGCCGTGTCGGTGCTGAAGGGCGGACGCCTGTCCGGTCACGGCCGCCTGGCCCGCGTGACCGCCGCCGCGATACCCGCCGAACTGACCATGACCGGAGCCCATGTGGCCTTCGATGGTCAGGTGGACGACGCCGGCGCCGAGCTCCTGATCTCCGGCGGCCTGCGCAGCTTGCGCGGTCTGGCCATCAATAACGACGCCGACGCGGTGCTCGGGCCCCTGGCGGCCACGTTGACAGTGGTCGATCGGGGCGACAAGCCATTGATCCAGGGCGGGCCGCTGGCCGGGGTGGAGATCGGTGTGGGCGGCCGCCTCGATCGTCTCAAAGCACGTGCAGCGGGCCACCGGGCGAACTTGAGAGGCGCGACGGTCGAGTTGGATCTTTCCGGCCTTGCCACGCCGCCCCTGGACCCGGCCATAGCCCTGAAGCAGCTGGACCTGAAGGCCGCCCTGCGCAGCCTCTCCGCCGACGACCGGGGCACCCTGGAGCGGCTGTCCATGGACCTGAAGGCCCGCGACCTGGTGCCGGATACCGAGCAGCCGCTGGCGGCGAGGGGACGGCTGGAGCTGAACGCCCGCGCCGGCCCGTTGACCGCCCGGGCGAAGTTGGACAAGGGGCGCGACACGCTGGGTTGGGACGGCGACATGTCCGTGAGCGACTTCAGCACCATACCGGTCCTGGCCAGGCTGCCGGCCAAGGTGAGCCGGATGCTGGATTGGCGGCGGCTGAGCTTTGCGGCCCAGAGCAAAGGCATGGCGCGCGGGCTGCTGCGCGGCGGTGTGCCAGACCTGGAGCATGTGAGCACGCTTGCGGTGAAGGGGTTGCACGGCAAGACCGCCGGCATCGCCTTCGACATCCGCTCACTGGACGCCAGCCTGTCGGGCGCCAATACCGGTCGCAGCCACAACCTGCGCTGGGATGTGCGCATGCCAGATCCGCGCATCGGCAGATATCGCGGGGTGGGTCCGCACGCCCTGCTGGGCACGGGCGAGGTGCTGCCGGCGACGCCTTCGGTGAAGCTGGCGATGACTGCGGAAGCGCCGGCCGGGCCGAGTCTGGAAGGCAGGCTCGCGGCGATGTGGGATGCCGGCAGGGGGGGACTGGCCTACAAGATGGCCGGCAACATCTCCAAGCTCGCCCCCGTGGCGCGCGCCCTGCCCGCCGATCTGCGCAAAGCCGCATGCATCGACCTGGACCGGCTCGCCGCGTCATTCGAGGCCGACGGCATCGTGCGCAGCAGTCGCGCTCGACTCATGGACGGCTCAGCGTTCGCCGGTCCGGGCCTGGTGCGACGGTTGAATACCAGCCATCGAATCGCCGGCAAGGCCGAGCGGGTCTTCTGTCGTCGCGATGACATGGAGGTCTCCATCGCAAGCGCTGAATTCAGCAGCGAGATCGACCTTGTGCGTGGCCGGTTGCGGGTGCTCGGTAAGTCCAAGCTGCCCGATCTACGCTTCGACGCTGCCGGCGTACACGGCCGGATCCGAGGCCTGGGCGGCAAAGTCGAGGTGGCCACCGGAATCCTCGCCGGCGACCCCGAGACCCGGGTGGCCTTCGAGGGCGAGATCGAACAACTGAGCCAGAACGCGGTGCCGCTCTATCCCATCGGCCAGGCGAGTGTGCAGGGGAAGGTGCGCATCGAGCGCTCCGGCAGCCTGCGCTTGGAGCGCCTGTGGCTGCGCAACAAGGTAGCCGGCAGCGAGCTGCAGCTGCAGGGCGGCGTCGATCCGGGCGGCCATCGTGCACGGGCGAGCGAGCGCCTGCCCCTGGAGGCCGTGGACGACTCCTCGGCAGGCGCGCCGCCGCAACAGCAGGTCGCGGCGCCGGTGCCGGGCCGCCAGGGCATCTCGCTGACGGGCGAGATGCGCCAGGACATTGGCGTATTCGCGGCGACAACCAAGCTCCTCCAGGGCCAGGGCAAGCTGGTGGTGCCGTTCCGGGTGCAGTCGGGCGATATGAAGGTGATTCGCGCCGAAGCCGACGTGCGGCTGACCGACGTGGCCGTCAAGGTCGACGAGTACGGTGTGCGCATTGCCGGCGTCAACGGCAACCTGCCCGTCTACCAGGAGGTGGCATTGGGCGGCCCGCGGGGCGTGCGTCTGCTTGGCGGCGGCGCCAACAACGCGTACTCCCGCTGGCGCTTCCAGGATCAGCGACCCTTCCTCAGCGGCAACTACTTCGTGACCATCGCCGAGATGGCCCGCGACGACGTGGTCATCGGCCCCCTGGCGGGCAACGCCATCGTCGATCGCAACGTACTTCGCCTGGACCAGCTCGAACTCAAAGCGCTCGGCGGCACCATCACGGGGCAGTGCATCGTCGACCTGCGCGGACGCGAGACCGAGATGATGTTCCGCGGCAACCTGACCGGCCTGCGCTCCAGCGACGGTAAGGACCGGCTGGATGCCAACGCGGCGCTGACCTTCCTGCCCGGCCAGATGTCGCTGTCGGGCCGGGCGCAGTTGCTTCGGATGGGGCGCAAGCACCTGCTCGATATGATGGATCTCTGGGACCCGTACCACGAGGATACGCGGGCCAATAAACTGCGCCTGGCGCTCAAGGTCGGCTATCCAAAGCGCGCACACATGCGCTTCCAGCACGGCTTCATGGACATGGGCGTGCAGATGGGCGGCCTGGCCGCAGCGGTTCAACTGGGTGAGATCCGCGGCGTGCCGTTGGGGCCCATGTTCCAGAAGTATCTCGGCCCCATCATCGACAAGGTGCTGGGCAAGGCGCCGGCGAAGAAGGACGGCAAGTCCGCAGCCAGACCGGCCGCCAAGGAGAAGAAACCATGACGGGATCCAGGCTCTGGATCGTGCTGCTGCTGGCGAGTCTGGTCGGCGGCTGCATCAAGGCGCCGGACGTGGTCATCGTCGACCGACGCACCGCCCTGGAACAGCAGGCCACCGGTCGCTTCCCGACCCTGCAGGCGCAGCTGGATCACGCGGGCACTTCAGCCGGCCCGACGCCCTATACCCGCGCCAGCCTGGAGGGGGCGGGATGGCTGCCGCGCAAGGAGCATGACGCCATCGCCGCGCTCTATCGCGACGTCCACGCCGAACACGAGCGCGTTGACCGGCTGCTCCTGCGCAGGTGCATCGGCGAGGCCAAGGACGGCACGCTGGTGGAGACCCGGCAGGATTGCAAGGGCGGCATCGACCTGGCCACCGTCAGCAGTCTCATCGAGCGCAGCAATCGCAATCGACGCCAGATCTGGCGCTACCTGTTGGGCAAAAGGTCGGCGTCGTCGCTGCCATCGGTGACGCAATCGTGGCGCAAGGTGCACCTGCAGGCTGTGGTCTGCGGCGGCTGGCTTCAACGCAAGGGCGGTGCCTGGGTGGTCAAGAAGTGCTGAGTCGACGGCCGAGATGGATCGCGCTGCTGGCCCTGCTCCTGGGGTCGGGGGGGGTGTTGTGGGTGTCGCCGGCGTCGGCTGGTAGCGGCCTGCGGCGGCCCGAACGGCTCACCGCAGGTGCCTCGGACGAGTTCCTCGGCTCCCTGTCGCCGGACGGAAAGGCCCTGGTCTACATCAGCAATCGCAACGCAACGGCGCAGGTCTTCCGCCAGGCCATGGGCGGCGGCACACCCAAACTCATCGTCGACGACGAGGCGGACGTATCCTTCCCGCGACTGAGCCCTGACGGTGGCCGCCTGCTCTACATCTCCACGCGGGAAGATGCGGCGGGGGATCTCTGCATCCGACCGGCCACCGGGGGGCGAAGGCGCTGCTTGACCGGACTGGGTTCGGCGGAGGTACAGGCGTTCTGGTATCCCGACAGCCGCTCGATCGGCGTGGTCACCCGGCGAGGACTCGACGGCAGCCTGGAGTTGCGCAAGCTGCCGGCCTCTGGGGGCGACGGCGTGCGCGTACACGCCGGCAACATATCCAGCCCCGCCCTGTCACCGGACGGCCGATGGTTGGCCTGGGTGCCCATCGAGCGAGCGACGGCCAAGGTCGGCGTGGCCTTCTCCATGCGGGTCGGCAAGGGCTTGCGACTGCGGCGCGAAGGTCAGGACAAGGAACAGGAGATCCACTTCGACCTGCCCGGCGTGACCGGCATGCCCGCGTTCTCAAGCGACAGCCGCTGGCTCTTCTTCAGCCAGTATTTGAGCGACACCAACTTCGACGGTCGCATCGACGGCGACGACCACAGCGTGCTGTTCCGGGTGCGCTTTCAGGGCCGTCGAGATCAGCCGGTGAAGGGCGCCCGACCGAGCCAGCTGACCAGCGCCCATTGGAACTGCCAATACCCCATGCCGGCGCGGGATCGACTGATCCTGACCTGCCACTACGACGGCTCCCTGGATGTCTACGAGCTGCCCCTGGACGGTGCGATTCCCGCCGGCTGGAAGGCGAAGAAGCTGCAGGAAGCGCTGGACATGTCCCGCGACCGTTGGGAGCAGTTGATGCTCCTGGAGCACCTGGGAGGCGCAGAGAAGGACGCGCGCCGGCGCCTGAACATCTGGCGCGACGCCGCCCGATTGCACCTCTCCCTGCGCGAATTGGCGTCCGCTTCCTTCTTCGTCCAGCGGGTTTCCCAGCACGCCAAGGCCAGCGCCGCAGATCGTGGCTGGGCCGCCATCGTGACCGAACTCATCGCCCATCGGCGCGAAGAGCGTCGGCTGAACCGCGGCCAGCTGAATGACCGCTTCATCGACGACCAGTGGGCCCGGCTGCGGCGCATCCGCAAGACGGCCAGGCGCGCCCACGCGGATGTGAAGGCGCTGGCCATCCTGGCGACGGTCGAGATCCTGGACCTCATCGGCGCCGAGGCGCAGGCGCTCAAGCGGCTGAAACGCTTCGACCCCAAGACCGTCAAGGATCGCTTCGTCCTCCACCTCTGGGCCGACCAGCCGTTGCGCCTGCTACGCGACCTGGGCGACCGGGAGCCGGTCCTCAAAGCCCATGTCGTTCTGGCCCAGCACCACGCCTTCACAGGCGCAGAACGACTGCATTTCTCCGAGGTCCTGGTCGACGAGATCCTGCGTGGCACCCGGGTCGCGGATCGACCGGCGCTGATCGCCCGCTGGCGCAAAGGCCTGGAGTTGGATTCGGAGGCGGCGTTCCGGCTGCAGCTGGAAGCCGAGCTCCTGAGGCTGCGGCCAAAGACGCGCAAGGCGGTGCAGAAGGCGGTCTACAAACTCTATCGCCAACACAATCACCTGCCCGAACGGCGGGCGCTGGTGTCGGCTGCGGTCCGCCGGGCGTCGGAGACCGACAGCGCCAAGATGCTCTACACCTTCGCCAACGCCTGGGGCAGCTGGGTGCCGCGCAACCATGTCGAGCGCGACAAAGCCGTGGCCTTGTATCGGCAGGTGGTGCTGGAGCGCGGCTACGTGCGCCAGGAGCAGAAGAACTGGCCGCACGCCTTCGGCAGCTTCTTCGGGCTGACGATTGTGACCGAAGACCTGGAGGCGTGGATCGGTGTCATCGAGTCGGCGGCGCGCGCCGGCCGCAAGGGCGAATTGGAGAAGGTCCGCAAACGCTACAAGAAGAAGCCCGACCACCCGGTGCTGCGCTTCGTCGAGGCCTGGACGCTGGTGCGTCAACTGCCCGGCCTGAAGGACATCGGCGACCGCAGGTCGATCTACGACGAGGCCGAGGCCCATCTGGTCGTGGCCGTGCGCGGATTGCCCCGGGATCCCGCGGTCCACCACGTGCGCGGCTACATCGCCCACCAGCGCTTCTTGGATGGCATCGACCGCTCAGCGGCGTTTGCCGCCCACGCCCATTACGCCATGGCCCTGGACCTGGCCAACGGCAACGCACGCTTCCAGGCCGCCACCCTGCACGCCATGGGTCTGCTCCAGGCGGCGGTCGGCAACCACTGGATCGCGTTGGAGTCCTTCGACGCTCGCGCGGCGCTGCCCTTCCTGTCTCCGGTGACAGAGTTGAGCCTGCTCCTGGCGCGGGCACGCAGCCTGTTCCATGTGGGCCGGGCTGCGCGGGCGGCGCGCACGGCCCGCGATGCCTACAAGCTGGCGCGCAAGGCCAAACAGACGCGCAAGTGGGTCGCACTGACGCTGGATCGGGCGGCGCTTTATAGCCACTCCGCAGGCGAACATCGGCGGGGCGCCACGCTCTACCGACTGCTGGTGCCCATGCTCGGCAAGACCGGGGCTGTCGCATCTCGCCCAGCCAACCAGCTGCGCGCGGCGGTGATGGAAGGCGCTGCCAACCTGGCAGGTGGCGAGGCGGACAAAGCCCTGGTCGCCTTGAAGCGCGCGGATGTCGTGCTGGGCCGGGTCGACGACGACGCGCTCCGTGTGGGCGTGCGCGCCTACGAGCGGGCGCTGGAGCTGACCCGATTGGACTACCGCGTGACCATCGACGGCCTTCGCGCACAGGCCATGACCAGGCTCGGCCGCGACGACGGCGCCCGCAAGGCGCTGGAGCAGCGACGCGCCGACCTGGTCAAGCGGTTGGCGGAAGGCAATGTGGATGATGTTCGAGTGCAGCTGGCCGCGGTGGAGATGCAGCTCGCCAGCCTGGCCATGCGTGCCGCCAAAAAGCTGAACGCCGCCCGCCATCTCGAGGCTGGTCTGGCCCACGCCCAGGACTTCGAAAAGCGCACCGGCACCATGGCACCACCAGTCCGCCTGGCCCTGATCCGCGCCTATGCAGAGCTGCACCTGTATGGCAAAGTGCCGCTGACCTCGCTGCGTCGGGATCTTCCGGGTGAACTCGGCCGTCTGTACGGCTTTCTGTGCGACAAACCCGATCCCAAACGCAGCGCCGAGAGATTCGTATTCGCGATTTACCTCGCGCTGCTCAAGGACGCGGGCAAGTGACCGGGCGGCGCCACAGATGAGGGAGAAGTGATGAAACGGTACCTGCAACTGGTTGGACTGATGGCGATCATGGCGATGGGCGCAGGGGGCTGCGAGGCTGTGGCAGCGGCAGACGGCACGTTTAGCGGTTTGTATGACAGCTACCTCAACAAGTGCGGCAACTGTCACGCGCCGGCCAATCGATCGACCCAGGAAGGCATCGAGACGACGCTCGACTTCTCCAGCGCCGCCGCTGCCCACGCATCCATCGTCGGCAAGTCGGCCAGCGGCCTGGAGTCGCCACTGGATGGCTGCAATGGTGTCGCCTTCGTCGCCGCCGGCGATCCGAGCAAAAGCCTGCTCGTGGCGGTCCTCGATCAGCCCACTCGCCAGGCCTTCGACCTGGGCGGCAAGGACTGCGGCAACGACAACATCACCGACATGACGCTCAAGGCCGGCGACCCGCCCGCGGGGTTTGTCAGTTCCTTGAAGACGTGGATCGAGAACGGCGCGCCGAACGACTGATCGCCAGCGTCGAGCACCAGGTTCGGAGGGGGCGCGCTACGGAGCGGCCTGCACCGCCCGCCAGAACTTGCCATCGCTCAAAATCTTGCGGGCGATCTCCTCGAAGCACTTCTGATCCCAGTGACTGCCGGTCGCCTCGTGGGCGTACAGGTGGGTCATGGAGAACATCTTCAACTGCACCACCACGCGAATGCCCCGCTCGGCGGCGATGGTCACCGGCTTGGCGGAGTGGAACTTGAGCACCGCGATGCGCGCATGCAGGGCGCTGGTCTGCAGCTCCTTGCCCGCGCCTCGATAGGGATAGGTGTAGGCGCCGTTGACCAGCTTGTCGCTGAACAGCTTCTGCGCCACTGGCATGAAGCGCGAGTCATAGAGGCTCACCTTGGCGAGCGCCTGGTTCATGCGCTTGGCCATGTGGGTGGTCCAGTCAGCGGCGTAGAGATCGGTGCCGTCTACATCGGTCACGATCGGCTCGGCGCCCGGGTCGGCGTAGAAGGCCAGCGGGAAGCCGCGAGATGCGTCGATCATGCCGCCGATCTGGGCGAACTCCTTCCACTTCAGCGGATGGCTGGTGCGCGGCTGGGCGCGGGGGGCGCAGGCGACGAAAGCGATGGCGACGGCCACGGCCAGGGCGAGGTTCGCGGCGCGACGGGTCGGTGACATGAGCAGGCTCCTTCGATCGCTGTGTCGCTCGGCAGAACGGCGGCTGCGATCTCAGCGGGTGCCGGAAACATGGCGAGGTGTGGGGTGGGCGTCAAGTAGGGGAGCCCTTCGGGCGCAGATCCAAGTGGGGCATCAGCAGACGATGAGGAAACGAGGCGAGAGATAGTGGAGGGGGCGGCCCCTGGTCCACGACCGGCGCCAACGCCATGCTCCAATTGCGCTGCGCATGGGCTTCAGGGCGTTGGGAGGAAGAATTCTCACAAGCTGCCAAACAGCCGCCCGATGGCAAGGCGCAACCGATCGAGATCACGACCGCGGCACGCGCGGCAACGCCCCCAGTTGACATTATGCAGGCATCTTTGTACATTCATGACATCATGGCCAAGCAGCTCACCATCCGCAACCTCTCACCCGACCTCGCACGCCGGCTCAAAACCCTGGCTCGCGAGGAATCCACGAGCGTCAACAGTCTGGTCCTGACCCTGCTGGAGACGGCAGTCGGCTTCAATCGGCGCAGGGAGTGGCTGTCGGGTTGGGCGACCTGGACCGAACAAGACGCCCAGGAGTTCGACGTGATCCTGCAGGAGCAGCGGACCATCGACGAGGAGATGTGGCGGTGAGCGGGATCGATCGGCGCATCGTGCTCGACACCAGCGCGTATTCACACCTGCGCCGCGGGCACAGAGGATTGATCGAGATGATGGTCGCCGCGGATCTGGTCGGTCTGCCCACGATCGTGCTGGGCGAACTGCACGCCGCCTTCCGCGCCGGCAGTCGCCTGGCGGCCAACATGCGTGGCCTGCAGGAGTTGCTCGATCGACCGTTCGTGCGCGTCCAGCCCGTGGACGAGGCGGTCGCAGAGCAATACGGCCACATCGTGCCTATCCTGCGACGAGCCGGTACGCCTTTGCCGGCCAACGACATCTGGATCGCCGCTACCGCCCGAGCCAACGAGTGCCGGGTCGTCACATTCGACACCCACTTCCGTCTCATTCCGAACCTGGCGGCCACCGTTTTCGATGTCCCGGCAACGTGATCTCGAATGGGGCTAGATGCCCCCG
>CAYTLW010000172.1:12225-13753 GCA_964438735.1 uncultured Enterobacteriaceae bacterium
GCCCCCGCCATCGAGATAGGCCTGTTCGGCCGCGGTACTCTCGCGCCCCAGCAGGGCATTGCGATGCGGAAAACGACCGTACTCCGCGATCGCGTCGCGATGTTTGACCGCGTACGACACCAGCTGCTCGCTCATGCCGGGCGCCAGGGCCTCCACCTCGGGCCCCAGGGCGGTGAACAGCGCCACCGAGCGCTCCTGGATGGCCAGGTCTTCGCTGTGCTCCAGGGGCATGAAGAAGAACATCCGCCAGACCGGTGGCACGGCCTGGTCGTGGCCAAGCTCGATGCCCTCCAACGCCAAGGCCAGCGACTTGGAGTCGTTGTCGAACATGCGGCCTGTCTTGCGGTAGATGTTGCGGGTGAACTGATCCAACAACACGATCAGCGCCAGCCGACCCTGTGCAGTGGCCGCCAGGTGGTCATGCTCGCCCCGGCTGGCCGCGGCGAGGTCGTCTGCGAAGAGGTCTCGGATGCGATCGTTGATTTCGTCGGTGCCGCCGAACCAGAAGCCGACTCGCTCCTTCATCCAGGCGGCGTCACTGCCGGAACCGAACCAGAAATCGAGCACCTTCTTCTGCAAAGACATCATGCACTCCCGCGTAGGGCTCAAGGCCCCAGAATCAAGGAGTCCGAGCAGCAAAGCACACCGCCCTGTCGGGTCGGATCGGACTTGATCACATTGTTGGCTTCCAAGGTCGTGCTCTTGCCGCAATCCCAGACATTGGGCTCACCGGGGAACTTGCCCAGGTGGGCGCACCAGTTGCCGCAATTCTTGTCGTTGCGCAGCCCCTTGCAGACGTCGTGAGAGGCCTTGTTGAGGGGATTGCAGGTGGGATAGGTCTTCAGATTCAGCGGACATCCCAGCGTGCCGCAGCCGAACAGGTCGTTGCTGGTGCCCGGAGCGCCGAACTTGGTGCTGTCCTGCGAGCAGTTGAACGCGCCGGTGGACGAGGTGCGGGCGAGGAAGAACTTGGGCCCCTTGGGCGCGCCCTGATCGATCTCGTTGCAGCCGTGTGGATTGCGCTCCAGCACATCCTTGGCGCCATAACAGACATGCCAGCCCTCGGCGCAGAGGTCTTCGACGTTGCAGCCGACGCCATTGGCGTTCTTGCCGTCGTTGCCGCCTTCGCGATTGCACTTGGGCACGCCGTGGTGGATGCCCTTGAGCGTCCAGGCGCCCTGGCACGCGGCCAGAAGGGGGAACTTGGCTTTGTCCATGAAGCCTTCGCGGGAGTCGTCGGAGCAACCGGATTGAGCCTGGCCAACGATGGCGTCGGCGGCGGCATCGGAACCTGACATGGCATCCGAGCCTGCGGCCGAGTCCGCGGCCGTGACCGTGTCCGAGGCCGTGACCGTGTCCGTAGCCGTGTCCGAGCCCGTGACCGTGTCCGTATCCGTGTCCGCGACCGTGTCCGAGCCCGTGACCGTGTCCGAGCCCGTGACCGTGTCCACCTCCGGGGGTGATGAGATATCACCCCCGTGGGGGGGGGGGGGGGGGGGGGGGGGGGGGGGGGGGGGGGGGGGGGGGG
>CAYTLW010000173.1:0-13696 GCA_964438735.1 uncultured Enterobacteriaceae bacterium
CCGTGGCGTTCAGGGCTTGCTGAGCAACTTGCCGAGAGAGGCCATGATCTGCTTGCGGCGATAACCCCACGCGGCCAGCGCGATGGTCCCCTGGTGATCGACGACATAGATGATGGGCATGGGCGGGCCGCGACGGGAGGGCTGGCCGAGATCGAGGTCGAGGACTGCCGACCAGTCGTGGTCATCCTTCGTCGTCATGGGGGTGTACAGGATCGGATAGGACGTCTTGACCAGCCCCACCTCGATGGCTCCGTCGGGATGATCCCACGGGTTGATGGCCACGGCGCGTACCTTGTTGGTGGCCATCAACGTGTGCAGATCCCGCTCCATGGCGGCCATGGCCAGCAACGCCACCGGGCAGCTCTCCGCGGCGATCACGACGACCCCCGGTTTGCCGCCGAAGTGGCCCTGCACGTCGACCTTCTTGCCGGACCCGTCGCTGTACTGCAGCGGCGGCAGCTTGTCTCCGGGACGCAACCACGCCCCCTCCAGCACCTCGATATTCCACAGAGGCGCCGTAGGATCGTCGCTGGCGATGACGACCTGGTGCACGACCTGGCCCTTGGCGGTCTTGGGCACCTGGAAGGGCACCTCGAGATCGACGCCCGGCTCCAACGTCAGAGGCTCGGCGATGCGGGTGTTATGGGGGCTCTCCGGATTGCTCTCGTGGAACTCGATGAAGGCCACGTTCAGCGGCTTGTTGCCCCGGTTGCCCAGGCGGATGCTGCCGGTCAAGGAGCCGCCGGGCTGGGCCAGGGCGACGGCCAGGTGTCGCGGCGCCTCGAGGGCCGGCGCGGGTGGCGGCTCCTCGCCGATGAGCAGCTGACGCACCACCTCGAACTCGGTCGTCAACAAGCGGTCACCCTGGGGAACCACGTCCATCACGTAGCGTGGGCTGGGCGTGATGGCGACCCTTTCCAGGCCCAAGGGCTTGTTCGGCCAGTCCGTGGGCCGCCGGACGGTCAATACGGAGGCGCCATTGGCGGCAAAGAGCCAGGTGTCGTGCAGCGCCACCCCGTAGACGGGATGGTTGGTGGGCAGCGAGCCCATGAGCTTGAACTTGCCCCACTTGTCCACATGGACCAGGTGCAGGCCACCGCTTACGGCGCCCACCGCGACGAATTTCTTGTCCACGTCCAGGAACGCCGCGACCCCGGACAATGGCATATGGGCTACCTGCAGTGGCGATGTGCCGCCCGCGCCCTTCAGATCGAGCAACTTGAGCCCCGCGCTGCCATCGGCCAGCAGCAGGCGGTCATCGCCCATCTTCACCACGTCCCAGGTGTCGGTCAGACCCGGCGGCAGGGACAGGTACTTGCTGCCGTAGGGCGGGTCGTCCTGCCCCTCCACCGGTGGACCCGCCGACAGGTCCAGCGCGACGAGGCCCTTGCTGTGGGCGGCCACGTAGAGCAGGCCAAAGGCGTCCGCCATGCCCGCTGTATGCACGTCGGGGCCGAAGTCCACGCTGGCGATCGACAGCTTCGCCATGCTGTCGGGCTCGAATCGCAACACGTGAATGTACGACTTGCGCGAGGCGCAGAAGAGCTCGTCGCCCACCCGATGCAACCGGTGGCAGTCCGGCTTGCCGTGCACCTTCCAGCCCTGCAACGGCTGCGGCGGCTTGTCGCTGGGAAAGTCGAAGCTGACCACGCCATCTCCCCAACCCGCGACCCAGAGACGATCCTTGGGGCGCAGGCCCGCGATGTAGTGAGGGGCGGTCTCCTGCCCGGCCTCTGGCTCCACCTCTGCCTTGGTCGTGAGCAATCCGGGCTTGGCCTTGACCGCGGCGAAACAGAGCAGCGCCGGTGACGGCGAGCCCATGATGGGCGCCATGGCCACCTGGGTCTTGGCCACGGCTCCGCCTGCGCTGGTCACCACCGGGTGCACGTCCTTATCCTTGCAGCCGATGCCCGCGCTCAGGGGCTCCGCCTCTTCGCCCGGACCGGCCAGCAGCTCGGCGCGGATCACCCATTGTCCCGGCGCCACCTTGCGCTTCAATTCGACCGGCAGCGACGGCACGAGTCCGTTGTGCAACTCCACCTCGGCCGGGTCGTGGAAACCGCCCTTGGCCACCACATCGGCCGGCACGAGGGCGACCACCAGGAAGCCGCCGCAGGCGCCGGACTGCGCGTCCACGACGATGTGCAGGTTGGCGTCAGGGGCTGCGGTGCCAAGCAGTGCAGGCGTCGACGTGCAGTGGCCGGCGCCGATGTCATGGGTACTCGTCGCGCCCGCGTCTGTGGCGGCGTTCGAATCCAACGGCGCGTCGGCGGAATCGAAGTCCGCAGACGCCGCATCCAGCGTCACATCACCCCCGTCGGCGACTTCGGACGCATTCGGCCCGCAGCCCGGGGCTGCGAGCGCGATCCAAAGCGTCACGACGAGGGGTCTCGTCGTCACGTTGCGCTGCATGTGAAGATCATGCCCCAAGGCCTCGACAAGACCCAAGTGGTTTTCGTCCGATCGCCAACCAGCACGCCTGCCGGGATGTCGCCTTGCGCGCCATCGAGGTTGTGCCCCAAGCTGCGGCGAGCGGATCGGTCCGCGGCCGGGCGATCTGGCCGTGCCCCGCCGCAGGGAGTTCGGCCATGGCTGGCACGCTGATCCCCACGCCCGAGGACATGCCGTGGCTGGATCAACTCTTCGCGCTGCGGCAGCTGGCGGACGCCCACCTGGACGCCTGTTTTGCGACGACCTCACTGCCCGCCGGATCGCGCTTGTTGCTCTTCAACGAGGCCGACGCCGGGTTTGGTGATGTGGCCTTCGCCACGCGCCTGCTGCATCTGCTGGGCCGCTACGAGCCCGATGTCGAAACGTCGGTGGTCTCCTCGCGGCCCGACAAGCAACGCATCCTTGGATTGCCCGCTGGCGTGACCATGCACGGCTTTGAGGAATTGGATTCCGCCGCAGACCCACTGGCGCTCGCTCCGTCGATCGTGGTCTCGGCGCCGGGCATCTTCGATCATTGTCGCTTCGAGGCTCCGGTCTACGAGCGCCTGGGCCTGGCAGCGGGCCCGCCCTTCCTCTATCTGGCTGAATACGGCTCGATCCGGCAGCTGCGGGACGACACCTTCAAGGACCACATGGGGGCGATTGGCGTGGCCATCGAGGCGGCCATGGACGAGGCCGCGGCGCGTCACGACCTGTCTGCCGATGACATGGGCTACCGGGGGCGAACTGGCGAGATCGTCGCCGCCACCGATGAGGGGGTGCGCACGCTGGGCCACCTGGCGCCGTACATGGTGCGACGGAAGGGACCGCTGCACGATTGGGCGACCTGGCCCGTATCCCCGGCCCGCTCCACCGGGCTGGAGGTGGGCGAACTCGGCCTGCAAATCGACGATGAGCTCGTGGCGACATGCGTGCACAGCAAGGGGCCGGAGTCGCGCCCCACGCTGGCCCAATTGGAGGACCCCGTCCTGGCGGCGTTGTTGGCAAATCAGGCCACCGACCGTTCGCTCTACTTCGGCTACGCCTACTCCAATCTGGGTCGCTTCATTGACATCGCTGCCGGCATCGAACGCGGCAGTGCTCGGGACCTGGACGTGGTCATGCCCAACGCCAGGCCGCCGGCGGACACCTGGCTGGAGGCGTTCAACCCGGCGCGACTCGCCCGTCTGCAGGCTACCGGCATCGGCCGAATCGAGGTCATCGGCAATGGCGCCGAGACCGACGATGCTCATGGTGTGGCAGGCGCTCAATCGCTCGTCCACGACCTCGGCCCGGGCCGAACACTGCGCCTGATCAATCGCTATCCCATCCTCAACGCTGACTGGCGCCGGCTGCTCCTGGCTTCGGCGCCGCCCACCATGGTCGCGGGCGACCAGTCGGTCTCGGACGCCGTCTCCGCCGACAAGGCCATCGTGCTGATGGAGCCGGTCTACAGCCAGACCTGGCTCATCGACGCCTTCGTGGCCCTGGCCGAGCGCACCGATCCGGACCTGGCAGCGACGCTGCGCTTCGGCCTGACGGCGCGTTGGGATGCCGACGCCTGGCAACAGGTGGAGACGATCCTCGACACGGACCAGCTGGTGGCCTCGGCCAGGCGCTTGAACGCCACCATTCGCGACCAGCATGACGCCCGCCCGGCCATGATCCACGCCATTCGCAGGTGCTTCTGGAGCCACTTGCGACCGTCGCTGGCCGACCTGCAACGCCGCCTGCTGGTGCAGGCCTGGCAGGACTTCGAGCCCGCGCAAGGCCTGCGTCTGGACACTTCAGAATTGGCAGAGGCGATCAATAAACTGTCGTGATCGCAATTGGTTGGGAATCGGGTGGCACTTCGCCGCCGGTCGACGCACACTCGATTCATGAGCGGATTACAAGCAGGCGACAAGGTGGCCATCCTGACCAGCGGTGGGGATGCGCCTGGAATGAACGCGGCGGTGCGCGACACGGTCGCGGTGGCGGTGCCCCTGGGCCTCGAGGTCCTGGGGGTTCGCAACGGCTACCAGGGGCTGGTCGAGGACCAGTTGGCCCCGCTGGGTCGCAGCGATGTGGAGGGCTGGATCCGGCGTGGCGGCAGCGTGCTGGGCACCGCCCGCTGTTTGAGCTTCCACGAGGCCGAGACGCGCGCCCGCGCCGCGGCCAACCTGCGAGAGCGCGGCGTCAGTGGCCTGATCGTCATCGGTGGCAACGGCTCCCTGGCTGGCGCCCACGCCATGGCCAGCGAGATCGGCGCCGACGGTCAGCCGCTCCGGGTCATGGGCCTGCCGGCGTCCATCGACAACGACATCGCGTGCACCTCGCTCTCCATCGGTGTCGATACGGCGCTCAATACCATCGTCGAGGCCTGCGATCGGATCCTGGACACGGCGTCGGCACATCACCGCACCTTCATCGTCGAGGTGATGGGCCGGGCCTGCGGCTACCTGGGCATGACCGCCTCGGTGGCCGCCGGCGCCGACGGCGTGCTGTTCCCGGAAGCCCAGCTGGATGAGACCGCCTTGGTGGAGCGCGTGGTGTCGATCATCGACCACGCCTACGCGCCCGACGTGGGCCGCAATCGTGTGCTCATCGTCAAGAGCGAGGGCGTCACCATGCCCTCAGATGCACTCAAACAGGCGGTCGACAAGAAGCTGAGCGAACGCAATCTGCCGGTGGAGACCCGCATCACCGTGCTCGGCCATGTGGTGCGCGGCGGATCGCCCTCCGCCACCGATCGGTTGATCGCCGGTCGCCTGGCCCATGCGGCGGTGCGCGGCCTGACCCAGGGCCAGAACGACGTGATGGCCGGCTGGCATGTGCTGCGCAGACCCGGCCTGCCGGAGGGGCGGCTCTTCGAGACCGACCCCTACGTGACCTTCTGGCCGCTGGAGGATGTGCTGCGCGAGACCGCCCGCATCGCAGACGGCAGCTCTCCGCTGACCCAGTGGCGGGTCCGGCTGCTGCGCGAAGCCGCTCCCTATCTCTCCTGCTAGCCCTTGCCTTCGTCCGGTAGCACGCCCGGTTCGGGCATCGTGTCGCCGTCCAGGGGCTCGCGCTCCGGCACCGGCTGGGTGTCGGCGAAGTGCATCTTCCGGCGTTGGAGCACATTGGCCCGGTTGGTACGTAGCACCTCCGCGGGTGCTCGTGGTTTGCGCCTGGACGCCGCCTTCTTCTTGGGTATCAGCGTTGCCTTCTTGACCTGGCCTGTCTTGCCGCTGCGCCGTCGCGTGCCCGGCACAGCCAGCAACGCCTCGCGCATGGATGATGCATCCGGCCACCGGTCGTCGCGCTCCTTGGCGAGCGCGCGCTCGATCACCGCCACGAGCTCGGCGGGCACATCTGGCGCTCGATCGGCGAGCGGTGGCGCCTCTTCGGTGACGTGCGCCATCAAGATGTGCAACACATTGTCATCCTTGAAGGGCAGGCTGCCACAGACGCACTCGTAGAGCACGATGCCCAGCGCGTAGATATCGCTGCGTCCGTCGATGGCCTGCTCGCGCACCTGCTCGGGGCTCATGTGGGTCGGTGTGCCGACCAGTTCCCCCGCCTGGGTCACGCCCTTGCCACGCTCCTTGACCACGCCGAAGTCCAGCACCTTGACCACCGGCGCGCGGCCGGCGATACGATGCAAGAAGATGTTCTCCGGCTTCAAATCTCGATGAACCAGGCCGCTGGCGTGCGCTTCAGCCAGCGACTGCAGCACACCGCTGCCGATGCGGATGGCCTCGTCGAAGCCGACGCCCTCGCCGGCTTTGGCGTCGTCGAGCACCTCTCGTAACGAGGCGCCGACCAGCTGCTCCATGACCAGGAAGAGCTCGCCGCCCGATGTCTGGCCGTAGTCGAAGACCCGAATGGTATTGCCGTGGGTCAGTCGCGAGGTGATCGCCGCCTCTTGTACGAATCGCCGGACGACGTCGGCATTGCCCTCAGAGAAGGCCGGCGCCAGTACCTTGATGGCCAGCTTCTGGCCAGTGCGCCGATCCTCAGCCGAATACACCGTGCCGAAGCCGCCCTTGCCCAGCAGTCCGGTGACCTGGTAGCGGCTGTCGATGAGGGCGTTGGCGGCGATCTGGTGTTCGGAGGCGGAGACCCTGCGGAAGGTATCCGAACCGTCGTTCGGGCAGGTCCGGGCACGGGTTGTCTCACCGCAGAGCGGGCAGATGCGCATGGTCGCCTTCCGATTCGAGCGCTCCGGCCCAGTATCGAGGGCCGCCAACGGCCGGTCAACGCTGTCTTGGTCGCCGCAATTCAGACGCGCGCCTGCGTTGTCGACGACGCCTTGCGTGATCCCTATCCTGTCGGTGTTGGAATACGTCCTTGCTCCGGGCCATACGCCCCGCTTCGCAGGCTCCACAGGGAAGGTCGATGATGTCGATTCGAGCGGTGTTGCCGCTGGCTTTGCTGGTCTTGCTGATCTTGCTGGTCGCCTGTGGCGACGAATCCGGCAGCGCCGAGACCGGCGCCGTTGTGGACACGAACGGGACCGCAGATGCACAAGACGACGGGTCCAGGCTGCCGGGTCCAGACGTCGAGGGCGCCGCCTGCAGCAGCGCCCAGGACTGTCCCGCCGTGGCCTGTCGAATTGCGTCGTGCGGCGCGGGCGCGTGCCACTACAAAGACGCGCCCGTGCAGCCCTGCAGCGATGGCAACCCCTGCACGCTGGATGATCACTGCGCTGCGGGCATCTGTGCCCCCGGCACCAACGTCTGCGACTGCAAGACCGAGGCCGACTGCCTCAAGCATGACGACGGCAACCACTGCAATGGCACGCTCTACTGCGCCATCGCCGACGGCAGCTTCAAATGTCGAATCGCCGCGGCCAGCCTGGTCACCTGCCCCTCCGATCAGGACACCCAATGCAAGCTGAACACCTGCGACCCTCTGGACGGCGTCTGCAAGCCGACCGCGCGGGTGGACGGCACCTTCTGCAATGACGACGATCCATGCACGGTGGAGAGTTGGTGCCAGGACGGCGACTGCGAGGCCAGCGCCGCCACCTGGTGTACGTGCAAGCAGGACTCCGATTGCGCCAAGCTGGACGACGACAACGCCTGCAACGGCAGCTTCTACTGCAACAAGGCCGTCTTTCCGTGGACCTGCGGCATCAACCCGTCGACCGTTGTCCAGTGCAGCCAGGCCAGCGATACGGACTGCACGAAGAACCTGTGCGACGAAAAGACCGGCAAGTGCCAGCCCACATCCGTCGCCGATGAGAGCGCCTGCGACGATGGCAATAAGTGCACGGTCGGTGACGGCTGCGTGGCGGGCAAGTGCCAGCCCGGAGGCATCAACACCTGCACCTGCGCCAAGAGCTCCGACTGCGACAGCCAGGAAGATGGCAACCTCTGCAACGGGGTCCTGTATTGCGACCAGGACGAAGAGCCGCCGGCCTGCAAGGTGAATCCGGCCACAGTCGTGACCTGTCCGACGATCGACGACACGCCGTGCAGCAAGAACACCTGCATGGTCACCACTGGCACCTGTCAGCAGGCCCTCGTCAAGCCCGGCACGTCCTGCGATGACGATGACTTCTGCACCGCCTCGGACATCTGCAAGCAGGGCATCTGCCAGGGCAAGAACATCTGCGTCTGCAAGTCGGACTCGGACTGCGCCGCCAAGGATGATGGCGACCTCTGCAATGGCACGCTCTACTGCGACAAGGACTCCGGCTTGTGCAAGTTCAACCCGGCCTCCGAGATCACTTGCGACAAGGTCGACAACACCGCTTGCAGCAAGAAGGCCTGTCAGGCCAAGACCAGCAAGTGCCAGTTGACCCACAGAGAAGACGTCAAGGAGAACTGTGTCGGGTCCGACAAGCAGACCTGCAAATGGGTGCTCAAACAGCCCGGCGAGGCCGGGGATAAGGGGCCATTCGCCTGCGAAGACGGAGACAGCTGCACCACCGGTGACACGTGCAAGGCCGGCAAATGCATGGCGGGCACGTTCACCTGCTCATGCCAGTCCGACAGCGATTGCGCCGACGAGGAGGATGGCGACCTCTGCAACGGCATGCTCTTCTGCAACAAGGCGTTGAAACCGCCCAAGTGCCAGAACAACCCGGCCACCGTCGTCAACTGCAAGACCGTCAACGACAGCGACTGCGTCAAGAACACCTGCAAACCCAAGACGGGCAAGTGCGCCATGTCGGTGGTCGACAGCGGGACCCTGTGCAGTGACGGCGATCCGTGCACCAAGAACGATGTCTGCCTGTTGGGGAAGTGCCAGCCCGGCACCAGCACCTGCGAGTGCCAGACGGCCGCCGACTGCCTGGTCAAGGACGATGGCAACCCCTGCAACGGCGTGCCCTATTGCGACAAGTCCAAGGGCCTGCCGAAGTGTGTCGCCAACCCCAACTCGGCCATCTTCTGCACCAAGAAGGACGACACCACCTGCCTGAAGAATCTCTGCAATCCGGCCAACGCCCTGTGCCAGATGACCGCCGTGAACAAGGGTGCGCCCTGCAATGACGGCTCCCAATGCACGCTCAAGACCACTTGCGATGACGGTGACTGCAAGGGCGCCACCGTGGACTGCGCCGACAAGAACGCCTGCACCATCGACACATGCGATGCGATCCTGGGCTGCCAGCACAAAGAGGGCGCCGTCTGCGATGACGGCAACGGCTGTACAGTCGACCTCTGCGACCCCAAGACCGGCAAGTGCGCCTTCGACCCCAAGCCGGTCACGGGCAAGACCTGCGACGGCGACGGCAGCGGCTGCACCGTCAACGACACCTGCAGCAACGGTCAGTGCGTCACCGGTCCGCTGCTCTCCTGCACCCTGCCGACCAAACCTTGTGAGCAGGCCGTCTGCTTGAGCAAGACCCCGACCACCTTCACCTGCCTGGTGGCGACCAAGAAGGATGGAGATGTCTGCGAACTGGATGGGGCGTGCACGCTGGGCTCGATGTGCAAGGCGGGCAAGTGCATCCCCGGCGACATCGACAAGCTATTCGAGGTCAGCTTCGAGCCGAAGGTGGACGGCAAGGCGTACCAGGGGCGCTTCCAGGCGGTCGCGCCGCACAAGAACGGCTTCGTCATGGCCGGCGCCGCCTGGCCTCTGAACACAGTCGGTAAGGTGAGCCACTGGTGGCTGCAGGGCGCCACCCTGGCCGGCAAGGCGGCCTGGAGCCACAACCTGGCCTCGCCGGTGGCCCACGCCGGCGTGGGGGCGCGCGATGTGGCCGAGCTGCCCGATGGTTCCATGGTGGCCGCCGGCGCCATCGCCAAGAAAGGGCAGGGATTGAACGTACAGCTGGCCCGCTACGGCGCCGACGGCACCTTCATCTGGGGCAAGGACTACGGCCAGTCGGGCAGCCTCGACGAGGTCGCCACGGCCATCGTTGCGCACCCTGGCGGCGGCATGACCACCGCCGGCTGGCGCGGCTTCAACAACAAGCGGAAGCTGTACGCCCTGCGCCTGTCGAGCACCGGCCAGGTGTCCTGGTCGCGCGAACATGGCGGCAAATACGACGACGTGGCCGCTGACCTGGTCCGCCTGGCCGACGATACCGTCCTGATTGCGGGCTACAGCGGCGGATCTGCCGGTGTGCGCCAGGGCTGGCTGGTCAAGTTGGACATCCAGGGCAAGGTCAGCTGGCAGCGCCTGCATGGCAAGGCGTTCGAGCAACGCTTCACGTCATTGGTCGCCGAGCCGGACGGCGGTTTCACCGCGGCCGGCTGGCGGTCGGTGGACAAGGGCAAGCCGAGCTTCTGGCTGATGCGCGTCGATAAACTCGGCCTGGCGCAGTGGGAGCGTGGCGGCGTGGCCGATGTGGAGGTAGATGACCTGGCAGCCACCCCGGGCGGCGGGTTGGTGCTCACCGGGCGCAACAACCCCACAGGCGGCAACAAGGACCTCTGGTTGATGGGCGCAGATGGCATCGGCAACAAGCAGTGGGATCGCGGCTTCGACGGCGGTGGCACGGATCGCGGCCGGGCGGTCGCCGTCGCCGGTGAGGGTCTGATCGCAGTGGCCGGCGAACGCATCCTCGACGATCTGAACGGCAAGCGCATGGCCGGCGTGCTCCTGCGTACCGACCCCTGGGGCCACGCCAGCTGCAAGGCCTCGGGGGGCTGCGCCAGCAAGAAGCCCGGCGCCTGCGACGACGGCACGCCCTGCACGGCGGACCTCTGCGAGGCCATCGGCGGCTGCAAGCACCTGGAGGCCAGCGGCCTGGTCTGCGAGCTGGGCGGCTGCGCCAAGGTCGCCTCCTGTCAGAAGGGGCAGTGCATCCCATTGGGCGGACAGGGGCGCCTGCACGTGGCGCAATACGCGCTGACCGGGCTGGAGTGGACCACCGAGCGGTTGGATACGGTCGCACCCGCCAAGGGCGGCGGAGTGCACGCGCTCTGGCGCTCGGAGAACAAGACCAATCGTCGCGCCCTGCTGGGCCGGATCGACGCCTGGGGCAAGCTGGTCTGGTCCGTGGAGCTGGCCAATGTGCCCAAGAGCAGCGCCGGCCACGTGGAGCCGAATCGGGTGCTCGAATTGGCCGACGGACGACTGCTTATCGCGCTGGTCTTCCGTGGTGATCCCGCCGACCGGCCGCACACCTGGCTGCGCCTGGCCAACGCCAACGGCAAGGCCGTCTGGACCGCTGAGTACAATCAGAGCGGGCTGGATTCCAGTCCCCAGGACCTGGTGGTCCACTCCGACGGCACCTGGGGTGTGGCCGGCACGGCGCGCTGGTCGAGCGGCCAGACCGCGATCGAGGTGCTGCGCATCAGCGGCAACAGCAAGCTGATCTGGCGCGCCACGCTGGATGTCGACAGCAGCACCAGCGAGGCGGGGGTCGACGCGCTCGCCTTGAAGGACGGCAGCACCGTGGTGGCGGGCAGCGTGCGGGCCGGTGGGGGACCGCCTCATGACGGATTGATCGTCAAGATCGACAGCGCCGGCAAGACCGTCTGGCGACGTTCTTATGGCAGCGAGAACGACGACGCCCTGCAGGCCATCGCGCGCCATCCCGGGGGCGGCTTCCTGGCCGCGGGTCAGCGCGCGCTCGACAGCTCGTCGACCACCCGGTGGCTGGTGCGCCTGGACGAGGACGGCGCACCGTTCTGGCAGCGGGCGCCCAAGGTCGTCGGGCACCATCGGGTCAGCGGGCTGGCCGTGGCGCCCGACGGTCGGATTGCCATGTCGGGCACGTCAGGCACCGGCGCCGCCAGGAACGCCTGGTTGTTGGGCGCCAGCCCCGTGGGCACGCAACTGTGGCAGCGCAGCTACAAGGTCGGCAGTTCGACCTGGCTCGGCCGCGGCCCGCTCGCCCAGATGCCCGAGGGCGGCCTGGCCATGGCCGCCGGCGCCAAGGTCGCCGGCATCTACAAGGCGGTGCTGATCCGTACCGATGCCTGGGGGTACGCCGATTGTGTCGGCGCCGACAAGTGCGCCGGCAAGACGGCGTCCGACTGCGACGATGGCAAGGCCTGCACCCTGGACACCTGCGAGGCCGCAAAAGGCTGTCAGCACGCGCCCCTGAGCTGCGAAGATGGCAACCCCTGTGCGAAGGCCTCCTGCAACGACAAGCTGGGCTGCCAGTACGCCCAGGTCGTGGCACCCTGCGACGATGGCGACGCCTGCAGCGCCGCCCAGGGCTGCAAGGATGGCGTCTGCGCCGCCGTGAAGGCGACCTCTTGCGATGACGGCAACCAGTGCACCCAGGATCCCTGCCTGGCCGGGGTCGGTTGCATCTACCAGCCCGTACACGGCGTGGCCTGCAAGGTGGAGAATGGCTGCTCACCCTCGGCCAAGTGCGTGCAGGGAAAATGCGAGCATGTCGACCAGGGGCTGCTCTACAAGAGGAGCTACAATCTGTCGGTCGGTGGGTACACGGTGTCCGCTTTCGACACCGTCACGCCCCTGAAGGATGGCGGTCTGGTCATCCAGTATCGGCGTACGTCGACGTCGTTCATGATACTCCGACTGAACAAGTGGGGCGCGCAGAAGTGGCATCAGCATGCGCTCGGCAGCTATAGCGGCCAACCGGGGTCGGCGGTCGAGTTGAAGGACGGCACGATATTGTCCGCCTGGGCCTACCGGTCCGACTCGAGCGGCCTGGCGCGGAGCCGCCTCATCCGGCACAGCACCAGCGGCAGCGTCCTGTCGACCCACGACTTCGCCTACGGTAGCAAGACCTCGCACACCTGGTCGGGCCACCAGGCGCCGACCGCGGCGTTGTTCCACGCCGACGGCACGCGCGCCATCGTCGGTACCATGGCCTGGCTGGCCGGCTACAAAAGCGCCTTCGTCGTTCGGGCGCAGCCCGACGGCAAGCTGGTCTGGCGGGCCTGGATCGACACGGTCCCGGGCACCAGCCACACTGGTGTGGCTGCTCGCGCCCAGCCCGATGGTCACACCGTGGTGGCCGGCTCGACCTGGGTCGCCAAAGCGCCCGCCGATGGCCTGCTTCTACGCCTGGACGCCTTCGGCAAGCTGGTCTGGCAGCACACCTATGAAGGCGGCGCAGACGAGCGCGTCGTCGGCCTGGGCGTGCAGCCCGGCGGCGGCTGGGTGCTCGGCGGCTCCAGCAAGGGCGTCAAGAAGCCGGCCCGGTGGTGGCTGGTGGGCACCGACGCGCAGGGCAAGGAGCTGTGGCAGCGCGACGGCAAGCTGGCCATGGGCGCCACGGTGCAAGGGCTGGGAGTTGGCCCCGACGGCCGGCCGACACTGGCTGGCACGGAGCCCGAGGGAATCGTCCAGCGCGGCTGGCTGCAGGGCTTCAATACGCTCGGCTTTCCCCTGTGGCAGCGCACCTTGAAGATCGGCACCACGACCTGGTTGGGGCTTCGCCCTCTGGCGGTGATGGCCGGCGGTGGCCTGGCTGTGGTCGGCGGCGGCAAACCTGGCGCGGTGACCAACCCCGTAGTCTTCCGCACCGACCCGTGGGGCCAGGCGGCTTGCATCGGGGCCGGGCCCTGCGCCGCCAAAAAAGCCACAGATTGTGACGACGGCGATCCCTGCACGGTGGACCTCTGCAAGGCGGCCCAGGGCTGCGTACACCAGGTCGAGAGCTGCGAAGATGGCGAACCCTGCACGGCCGCCGATTGCGTCAAAGGCAAGGGCTGTTCCTTCGCGCCCAAGCCGGGCGCATGTGAGGACAACAGCGTCTGCACCAAGACCCAGGCCTGCAAGGATGGCAAGTGCCAGGGCATCGCGCTGCTGGACTGCGACGATGGCTCCTCGTGCACCAAGGACATCTGCCACCCGGTCCAGGGCTGCAAACACGAGATCCACCACGGCGTGGCCTGCAAGGTCGAAAACGGCTGCT
>CAYTLW010000174.1:0-13527 GCA_964438735.1 uncultured Enterobacteriaceae bacterium
TAAGTGGTGCCGGATCACGTCTCAAGGCTTGCCAGTCTCAGCGTCACGAACCTTGCGGGCGAGTTGGAGGTAGCCGACCTCGGTTCCGTCCTTGCGCTTGCGTGAGATGCGTTTGACGTACATACCCACTTCAATGGCATGTAGAAGACGTCATGCCAGGCGCAGTGCAGCCCCGCTTTGGGGCCTGCACGATTCGCTGTGCGCAGGAGTCCCGCGAAGGTGACCTCAACAGGTTGGGCGGAGTGCAATCGCCGGAATCGGCCACGGCTGTCGACCTCAAGTTCCGAGCGCACAATTGGAACGAGGATGGCACGCTGCTATGGTTGCACCCGCGAGACGCCAACTCGTTGCACTCAAGTGCGTCTTCGGAGCCCGACATGGCGACATCGCGTGTCGTCGAACAGACCATCCGCCAGGCGTTCCCACACCCTGTGGCGTTCGCCTGGCGGCGGATCGCGCTCGAATCTTCAGACGCTGGTCGCATCAAGCAGTTGATCGCCTGCCAGGCAGCCTTTCTGCGCACGCTGGTGGCTCTCCAACTTCCTGACTACGTTCGCGGAACGCCCTCTCGGGCGGTAGAAGATCTGCTGCCCAAGCTCGGTCGGCCGTCTCAGGGTCATCTGGTTGCGCTTCTTCGCGAGATGCTTGCCTGTCTCCGAGACCGCGAGTCGCCGCCGATGTTCGCCCCTGAGGCGGCAGAGTGGTACTTCAGCGCGCCCGATGGCGATGAAACGCCGTCGCAACTCTTCGATCGCCTGGTGACGTTGCGCAACAAGGAGGTGCATGGACAGCCGCTGCATGGGCTCGCGTTGTCGCAACGCGCTGACCAGATTGCCGACTGCATTCGTCGGCTTCTCCGGAGCTCGCACTGGCTGACCGGGTACCGCTTGCTCCGCCAGTCCGAGGGGCGACTGGTCAGGGGCGGCGGCTTCAAGGGTAAGGTGCAGTACTTCGTCGGCGTCGAGCCACACCCGGAGCCCCTGTCGGCTGCGTGGAGCGCCGAATTGCTTCCCGAAGCGGTGTACCTGGTTTCGCCCTCTGGCGACGGACTGCTGGAGGTTTCTCCATTCGTCCAGTGGATCTACGACGAATCGGCCCGCGCTGAACGGCTGTTTGTCTTGCAGAGCATCCGCAGGGCCAAGAAGCTCGTGTTGGTCAACGATGCGACGGGCACGAAGGAGGCCAGGCTGCTCCCGATGGGCGCCGACGAGCTTCCGTTTGATCGCTGGGTCGAGCGCCGAGAGGAGTGGCGCCCGTTCGTCGCGAACGCCAAGAGGGAGTCATTCCAAAGCGGCTGCTGGACCATCGTTGGCGCGGTCAGCGAAGTGCTCGACGAGCGATACGAGGTGCGCGGACTGCTCGGCCAGGGCGGCATGGCCACTGTCTACAGGGTATGGGACCGCTGGGACGAGGCCGAATTCGCACTGAAGGTGCTGGCGCCGCAACTGTCGGGTGACGCAGCGTTCCGCGAGCGCTTCCTCCGGGAAGCCAGGATGATGAAACGCCTCCGACACCCAAACATCGTTCGCGTCGAGGAGACGGGGCGACTGGGCGACGGGCGCCTGTGGCTGAAGATGCCGGTATTCGAGGGCGGCACGTTGGACAACCACATCGTGGCCGGCGGCGTCGATCCTGGTCGGCTGACCGCCTGGGCAACCGAGGTCCTCTCCGCGCTCGAGACGCTTCATGGCAAGTTGATGATCCATCGAGACGTCAAGCTCTCGAATCTCCTCGTCGACGAGGATGGCCACGCACACCTCACCGATTTCGGCATCGCGTTGCGGGAAGGAGACAGTCGACTGACGCGCACGCGGGAGCAGTTGGGTACCATGGCGTATCTGGCGCCGGAGCGGATGCGTGGCGAGCCGGCGGGACCCGAGTCGGACGTCTACGCGCTGGGCTGTGTTCTCCATGAACTCATGACTGGCGTTCGGGCGACGCGCGAGCCGGGCATTGGCCTGGAGGGTAGCCTTGGTGAAGTCATCCGCGAGATGACCGCGACTGAGCCCGCGAATCGATTGACCGCTGCGGAAGCCCTGCGGCGTCTCGAGACCGAAACTGCGAACAACGTGGGCCGCCAACGGGAGCCGTCGGATCCGCACACGCCCGCGCGACGGACCGAGGAAGTCGCCGTCTCGCTTGCCGAGACCACGCGAGCGACGGACACGCCCGGCACGCACAACGGAGCATCCGCGTCGCAGTCGTTGGACGGGACGGGTGAGCCGGCAGCCGTGCCGACGTGGACCGGCACGGGCTGGGAGACCGATTCGCAACTCCCCCGATTGACGTGGCCGCAACCACGGACCGAAGAGCGCGATGAGGCGTCCCCGCTGAGTCGATTTGCCGCCACATCGGGCCGGGAGCCAGGCGAAGGTGTGGTCGCGCGGCACGAGCCCTCGAAATCGGCAAACCGCGAGGGCCCGTCTTCGAGCGCCAACGGAGGCGATTCCCGGTCGCCGTTGGCGGGAAGTCCAGGCATTCGATCCGCCGAGTCAGGCGGTAGCCACGGGGCCGAAACCGTGCCGTCTCGCGTCGATGCGGCTGAGGGTTCCCTTGACGATTGGTTCCGTGCGGGCGACGACCACGACCCGAATCGGAATGGCGAGCCAGACGCCGAGGATGGGACCGATGCGGTGTCGCCATCCGCCGCGTCCCGCCCTGAGCGGGGAAGCCGCAGGAGGTCGCCGGATCTGGTTGGCCGAGTGCGCGCCAACAGGCCTGCCATTGTGTTGGGAGTCGGCCTGCTCCTGGCGGCGTTGACGGCAGTTCTCGTCGTCGGACTCGACAGCGATATTCGGCGCAGTCTGCTCGGAGCTGATGGAGTCCGCGCCGCCGGCGCCACCGGGAACTCTGCTTCAGCAGACAGCCGGGCCCCCGTCGGCAGCGACGGGCAATCCAAGCGTCGCGCCCTGCCCCCTCGGCGTCAACGCAAGCCCGCAAACGTTCGCTCGGACACCGGACTCCCTGTCACCGCAGCCGCGGAATCGGCAGGCACGAAGCACGTGCGCGAGGAATCGCAGGCCGCGATCCGCTCGGAGGTTCGACCACCGGCCGTCGGTGAGCCCGGTGACCCAGGTGAAGCGTCCGCGACGCCTGGCAAGGCCACCGTCGACAAGTCGTCCGACGAACGCCCTTCCGCATCTGCTCCACGCCCCCCGAGGCCCGCCGGGGCCAGTCGGGACCGCCAGACTCGAGCAACGACGGAAAAACAGCAAGCCGGTCCGGAGGCGTTGGCGCGGGCTGCGAAGATGGTGGAACTGGCCCGCAAGTCCACAAACGCAAAACTCAAAGTCTTGTACTTGATCAAGGCGGTGAGATTCGCTCCAGAGAATCCGCATTATCGTCGCTTGCTGGAGCTCGCGAAGGCTCAGTTGGCCGCCAACGAGGCCGACACCTCAGAAGGGCTTCCCAAGTCGGTCATCAAGAGACACATCGACAAGAGAATCGTCAGCATCAAGGCCTGCTACAAGGAGGGCCTGAAGACGAATCGAGATCTGCAGGGCAGAGTCAAGGTAGTGTTCTTGATTCAGGCGGGCGGCGACGTTGCGGAGGTCGAGGTCGGCGACTCCGATCTCAAGGACGCGGCTGTTGAGTCTTGCATCAAACACGTGATCGAGACATGGCGATTCCCCCGTGCGGAGAACGGAGAATCCACCAAGGTCGTCTACCCGTTCTACTTCAGAAACATATGACGCAGGTTGCCGGACAAGGACGACCGAATCACCCGGACAGCGGATACACGGCAAACACCCGCCGCAAGACCCAGCCGATGAAGCCGTGGAATACCCCGGGAGCCGAGCGAACCCGGCCTGACCTGCTGAGCCGGGGATCGTCGGCCGCGACCTGCGTTCGGTAGGTGAGCCCATACGGAGCCATGGCCCCATCGATCTGCATCCCGCAGAACACCGCCTCGCTCAATCGAAGGCGCCGCCAGCCAACGACGGTAGGAACCGCAACGTTGATCAGGGAGATGTCGGTTCCCGGGTAGTGGATCGTGCCCTCCCAGCGCAGCTCGACGAGGCCCCCGTCGAGCCTGGTGAGGAGCACCCGCGAATCTTGCACCTCCAACGCCAACGCGGTGCGAATGCTGTCGTGCATCAGCGCGTGCAGGTAGCTGCCCCCACGCGCCCAGTGGACGGGGCGCGTCCACACTCTTGTTCCGGCTCGACTTGGCAGGCGCGCCAGCGCGGCGGCCACTGCGGCGCGGGCGGCGCCTGATTGCAGGAAGAAGTCGTCGTCTTCGCTTCTGCTGCGGGCCAGTGTGGCCTTCGCCCCTCCGGCGCTCGCCCGACATTGGCGCCGGCGGCGGGCGGCGGGCGCGCCTTGGGCGCCGCCGTCGAACTCGCCCTCAAAGGCGTCGTCGCCGGTCATCAGCCACAGGTGCTCGTCAGCGACCTGACCCAGCGCAAACGCGTGCCCGCCTGCGACCAGCAGCAGGCTGCCGAGGTGCACGCCCAGGCGCTCTGTGGCGGAGAAGAGCGGTCCGCCTCGCAGAGCTACCTGGCGCCCCTCCTGCACGTCTTTGGGGCTGCAATCGGTCGGGAAACGACGACCCATGAATCCGATCGTCCGGCAATGAAGGGAGTTGGTCGTAGCTGCATACTCAGGCGGCGCTGCCAACAGCAATGCGGCCGCGGCCGCCACGGCGGCGAGAGCGACCCGGTGACCGCGCGTCCTGGCGCAAGGGCGTGTCAGCCACAGCAACGGCGTGAACGCCACGAGCGTGAACAGCATGCCGTAGAACAGCATCCAGGAGGCCACGAAGAGCGCTGCTCCCCAGACCGCGCAGTGGGCGGCGACCAGGGTGGTGGCCAGGATCTTGCGTGTCGTGGAGCGGTCGTCGCCGCCACTGCACGCACCAACGGGGGGAGCGCGAAATGCAGTCTGCCTGGAGTCGTGGGGCATCATCTCTCCAACAGCATCCGGGCGCGACTGAGGCCGTCCTCGACGCGCTTGGTCGCCACACGCTGCCCACGGCCCCGGCGCGCGGGGTATCGCAGTCGGTTCGCAGCAACCCCGCCATTGGCCTGGAGCACCCGGGGCGACCTTTGCGCATCACGATCATGTCGGCGTGGGTGCGCTTGCTCCAGGAACGGCCAGTTGATCCTGGTGGCGTGTGGTGCAACGCATGTGGCGCAGATGTGCGGATTCTGCTGAATCGAAGGCTGCCCTTGTGGGGCGGAAGCTCGACGAGGGTCGATCGCCAGCCAGCTCAACGCAGACCTCGCAGCATGGCTCGATCAACGTCCCTGGGCGTCGATACCCGTCGCAGCCAGCGCATGGTCTCGCCGCGGGGCAGCAGCCGCGCCTTGCCCACGACCAGGGGTGCGCAGCCGCCGGGCCAGTGGCCGCTGCGACTGGTCCTCTGGATGTGACCTGCGGCGCGGAATGCCATGGCCGTTCGTCTCTACCACGACGGGTACGTGGCCTCGCGGACGCCCTGGGAGCGGGCCACAGCGTCCATGATTCCGTGCGTCACCTCGGCGGCCAGCAGGGCCTCAAGTGGGTGGCCGGCGCAGGCCGGCAGGAGCATGCCCCCAACGTCGGCTTCGATCTCGCACCGGCGCCTTTCACTGTTCCGCCAGGGCTGCGCCGGGCGAGAACAGGCGACCAGCTGTACGCCATGGAAGGTCTCCTGGGCCAGCACGCCCGCCAGCATGGCCTTCAGGTAGCGCCGGGTATCCGGCGGGAAGCGGTTGATGCGCCAGACCGGGGGCTTCGCTTCGCCGACTCTGCGCACGGTCACGCGCAGCAATCGAGGCAACAGGTCGGCGTCCATGCCGCCCCGGGCGAGCACCGCCGCTGCCTCTGCGTGCGGGCGCAGGTGGTCCTCGTTGGGGAGGATCGCCCCGTTGGCCAGGGCGATCGGGTAGCGAACGGCGCCCAGGGCCAGCGTTGCCTTGCCCGGCACCGCCGCCGCGGGCAACCCCAGCCCGCGTCGACCTCGGCGCGGCGGCGCGTCGTACTCCGTCTGGACCTGCATTCGAGTGGACGGCGTACTGAAATTGGACCCCCAGGCTCCGAGAAGGTCGTCCCGCTGGCGTCTGGCCAGGATGATCCGGATGTCCGCCGGCAGCGTGGGTTGACGACGTGTGCTCTTCGGACTCGCCAGGCAAGACGCCAGAGTCAGCGTGAGGGAATGGCGACTGGTGTTCCGGCCGCGCCCGGATGCTGGTCGAGATGCGGGCTGCCCGCAGGCGTCTGCCCGGTTGGGGACCTGGAGCACGCGCTCGGTGCAGATCGATTGCATGAACAACTCCGGCGCGGCTGAGTTGGCGACGCGCAGCCGCTGGACCCTTCCGGCTGGATTCGTCTGACAAGGAACCTCGAGCGCCGGCCGCGCCGAGGCGGAAAGGCCGCCGCCTCTGGCCCCCCACCGCCCAGAACCGTCTGCCGCTGCCGCGCCGACTGCGAGTGTCTCGCCAGCCTGTCAGACCGCCCCGCATCAACACGGTCCGACGCAGGCGGGGCCAGCAGTCGCCCTTGCAGGCGACGCCGCCCGCCCGCGCCAAGGAGGAGACCATGTCGAACCTGCCCCCTCGCCACAGCCTGCACCGAGCAGCACTCCTCACATCCACCGCCACCCTCCTGCTGGCGCCCGTCGATGCCAGCGCCGACAGGTTCGGAATCGCGCGCAAAGTCGACCAGATCGAACGGCGATACGGCGTCCGCGTTCACTACCGTTACGATCCCGAGCGCTACTTCCCGCGTCACAAGCGCGAGGCGCCATTCAATGCGCGCTGCACTCAGGCCACCGACCGGCAGGTGGCGCGGGCGCTCGTCGATATCGAGCGGTTCCTCTCTCCGTACCGGCCGGAGATCATTCGAGCCAACCTCGGCCGCATCTTCTTCTGCGACAAGATGTGGTTTCACGGGCATCGCTACGCGGGCACGTACATCGACAATGACCTGTACGTGGACGACGACGATCCCGCCTTCCACCTGCACCACGAGTTCTCCAGCGTGGTCATGCAGCTGGTTGCCTTCCCGTGGTCTCGCTGGCAGGCGCTCCGGGGGCGAGGTCCCGACATCCACCCCGACGACTTCCTCAAGAAGGTCAGGAGCGCGTACAAGCAGTCGAGGTCGTTGTTCAGGCGAGGCTACTTCATCGCGTACGCGCAATCGAACGTCGAGAACGACTTCAACGTGATGGCGACCTACTTCATGACCGAACGCGCCAGGCTCTGGCGCACGGCGAGGAGATACCCGAAACTCAGGCAGAAGTACGAGATCGTGCGCGATATCTATCGGCCCCTCATCCGCCGGCGGCCATAACACGGATGGCCGCGTCAGCTGCGATCACGAGCCGGCAATGCGTTCAGAGGGCGCCTCCTCGGCCACCGTCGCCGGCCAGGCGTGCTTGCCCGGGGCTTCGCCACGATGCTACACATCGGCTGCCAGCAATCGAGCGGCGCGGAGATACCAGCGCGGAGCGCAGCGGGGGGACCGATCGGTGAGCGAGGACGCGATCGCCTGGTGGTGCGAGCAGGTCGGCGCGTGGCAGAACGGCCACGGTATCGACGCTTCCCCGGCCGAGCAGGCCGGGGCACGGGAGGCTGAGCGCGCGCTCTGGCCCGCGCTGGCGTCTCTGGGCGAGCGAGCATGTCATCGCCACGGGCTGGTACGCCGCGCTGGCTCGGCGGCCGCCGAAGATGTGGTGAGCAAGACGATCTACGAGCTGTTCCAGGTCTGGGACCGGATGGACCGCCCCCCCGACAATCCGCGGGCGTTCGCGTGGCGACGTTTCCAGTGGCGTGCCCGCAACGCGTTGCGCGCGCCTCAGGCTGTCTCGGCATCCGTGGCGTCGGAAGGCGCCGGCAGCGCGCTGGTCGACCGGCTGGCCGCGCCGCCCCGCGCAGATCCCATCGAGTTGCCGCGGCAGGTCGGCCAGACCCTGGCAGACGCGACCCGCTTCGCTGCAGCCGCCTGGCGGGCCGGCATGGCCGGCTTGGACGGGCTTCCCGGTCCAGGTGCCAACGATATCTGGCGCGAGGTCTTGCGCGTGGCCGATCGCTGGGAGTCGAGCGCGACGTTCGTGCTCGATGACGTCGCCCGCGGGCCGCAGAGACGCAGGTGGCGCCACGCACCACGCGGCAGCGGTGTATGCGTGTCCGCGATCGACAATCAACAACGGTCCTGGCAGGCCAGTTACCACGAGTTCGAGGGGCACGAGGGCTACACTGAAGCCGGCGAGATGCCGTCGAGCAAGCACAGCCCCCCGGGCCAGGCCTTCGACATGCACCTGAGCCGTTTTCGGAAGACGTATCGCCAGGCTGCGGGCCGCGCGCTCGAGGCGCTGGCAGAGGTGAACGCCGAATCCGCGGCTGACGACGACGCGCGGAACGTGATGGCCTGGGAGCCCGCCAAGCACCCGACGCTCTCGGCCAGGACCGTGGCCAACCGGAAGGTGGCGCCATGACCGGGCACATCGACCCGTACGCCAGCGAGCTCGCTGCCGAGATCAGGGCCCGCTGTGCGCAGGTGCCACCAGCAGAGCCGACCGTCGGCGCTCCAGAGACCGTGGCGGTGATCGACATCGCGGCGCACCTGGGCGTCCTGTCGCTGCGCGGTGACGAGCGAGCCCGTGAAGTGGCCAGAATGCTCGCCGACGACGCCGGCGTGGGCCGCGGGCTCGAGTCTGTGCTGGGCGCCTCCACCGAGTCGTTGCTGCAGGCCGTCGCCGGGCTCGTTGTGGTGCTCCGGGACCACTGCGACGACCTGCGTCATGCCGTGGCGTTCGCCGATGACCCGGCGGCCGCGGCGGGCCGGCGCGAGCGCGCGATCGCCGGCATCGCGGCGCGTGAGACGCTGGCCAGGTTGCACGCTGCAGCGCGTTGCCTGTCCCTCGACGCGACCGCCGACCGGTTGGGCGAGGCCGCCAGCCGCCACGACGAGGCGCTCGAGGGCGAGGGACTGGATCTGCAGGGGCTCCAGCCCGTACGCTCGCGCCTCGCCGAGGAGTTGGGCGCCGCCGCGATGCGCCACTGGTGGTTGACGGCGGCTCCCGACGGCGATGCCGCAGAGGATCTCGACGCCGAGCCGACCGAGCTCCCCGAGGCGGTCGCCACGTGGCTCCGCTCGCGCCTGGTCCATGGCCCCGACGGCCGGCGATTGCGCCTGTCGCCGGACGAGGCGGAATCTCTGCGCGACGCCGCGGGGTTTGGCCCTTTCGCTGCCTGGATGGGTGATCGGTTGACGACCGCAGAACTTCAGCCGCAAGCGCAGGTGCGCACGTCCCAGGTCCAGCTCGACCAGGAGCCGCTCTCCTCGCGAATCACCCGGCAAGTGGCAAGCGGTGCGCAGGCCCTGGCGGCGAGACTGAACCTGGATCGACGCTGGCGGCTACCGGTCCCGGCGGATATGCAGTCGTGGCTCGAGTCGTTCGTGCCGGTCGATACGAGCGCCATCGCCGCCGTGGCCGATGACGGCCGGTCGCGGCTGCAGATCGTGGCCGGGCCAGAAGCGCCCGTCGGCTTCCAGGTCGGGCGGGTGTGGGTCGAATCGGGATTCGGCGTCATCGCCTGGGGTAGCCGCCTGGCCATGCTGGTGGACGAGCACAGCGATCTGCCAGGCGAACTTCGGGTCGGCGGCTGGCTGCTCCTTCCCCGTGCCGACGCGCGTTCCGTCCGCTTCGGCGAGCGCGACCTGGCACGGGATGACTGGCGCGCGGGTGGCGTCTTCGTCGAACAGCCGCCAGTGGATGGTCACATGGTGAAGGTGAAGGTGACCGCATGGGACGACAGCCGAGACGGGGGTGACCGTCCAGAAGGACACCACGTGCACCTCGACCGCCCCGGCGTGGTCTCGCGACCATCCGCTCTCGAGGCGGCCATCGATCTGCTGGCGCGCGGCGAAGCGGAGCGATGCCTCGACCTGCTGCTGGCCCTGCGCGACGCGTCACCCGAGCTGCCCTGGGCGGATATCGACGGCCTGGGTCAATGCGCCGCATTGCGTAGCGGCGGGGACCTCCGCCGGCCTTGGAGTTGAGCGTGAAAGGGCAGCGACTTCACGTCCCGGTCGTCCAGTTGGGCGGTCGGACGAGCGTGCGAGTCTGCCCCATCATCGTCCGGCCGCGCCCGGACATGATCACGTACCGGCTCGCAGACGTCGGCGACACGGCGGCGCTGTGCGAGTCGGTGACCTTCGCGGGTCGTGACCACGGCCGCGGCGAGTGGCCGTTCCCGGCCTTCGTGGAACGCGACCCGGCGCGGGTGGCGGCCAACGCCGTCATCCGCGGGCGCTCCTGCGAACTGGGGCTCGCACTGGCCGCGCTGGCTGATTACGAAGGTCTCGACCTCGCCGCAAACATCGTCGCCACCGGCTGCCTCAACGACGAGACAGGACTGCCCGTGGCAGCGCAGGATGGCAGTCACGCCGTGCTGCCGGTTCGCCAGCTGCGGGCGAAGATCGAGGCGGTGCGACGTCATGCTAGGCGAGCAGGCGGTCGCTGGCTCTTGCTCGTGCCATCCAATCGTCTTCCACCGCCAACCGAGGACACCACCCGGTCGTTGGCGGGCGACGAAGAGTGGCACCACGCGACCGGTGTCGACGCCGCGGACGCGAACGTGCAGATCGTCACCGTGGGCAGCCTGCTGCAGGCAGCGCGCCGTGCCTTCGAGTTGCCCGATGCCGCGTTCGCCCCCACGTCGCTCTGGGCGCTGCGCGGCCTGCTCGAACGGCTGAGGCAGGAGCGTGGTGGGCTCGAGCCGATCCTGGAAGCCTGTCGCCGCCTGCACGCCGCCACAGACGAGTCCCACGTGACAGGCGGGATAGCGCTCGTCTACCGCTACCAGGCATTGATCCACGCTGCCCACGCCCTGACCGAACTGGACCTGGCCGGCCTTCGGCCACGCTGGCGAGACACGGACGACCCGACGCCCCCCAGGGAGCTGGCCGACCGGCTGCGCGCCGAGGCGCTGGCCCTGTCCCAGGTCAACGACGGAGGAGGCGGCCGCTCCGACGTGCCGGCCGACTTCCACGCCGCGAGCCTCCACTACGACGCGTGCCGGGCGCACGTCGACACGGACTTCGAGTGGGGGCTGGCGCGGCTCGAACAGGCGCTGCAGGTCGAAGGGCTCAGCCGCGAGGGCCACAGCGAATACCGCCGCATCCTGGGTACGCGCGCCCAGTTCCGCTGGCGCCAGGGACTGAGGCTGGCGGCCCTGGGCTGGGAGAGCGCCGCGGAGCGCCAGGTGGAGCGGGCGCTCGAAGACGTCGAGACGATCCTCGAGCTGGCCCCTGCGGCGCGTCACCCCGCTGAGGTGGCGCGCGCGCGCTGCTACCGTGCCAACGCCAGCATCGCGCTGTGGTGGCTCCAGCCGGAGGAGGAACGACGCCGCGCTGTCGCCGGGAGCGTGGAGGCGGACCTGCTCGACGTCCTCGGGGACCGGCTGTTCTGCGGCGGCGATGGCGAAGCCGGGCCGAGCCAGTACCCGGGCTGGGGACTGGCTCTGCTCTACGCCTGGTGGGGGCTGAGCGGGCGCTGGCAGCAGATCGTCGCCCACTGGCTCGACGCCAGGTCGCAGACCGGAACGAGGTGGCCCGACGCCCCGCCGCCGGCGCCTGGCCGGTCACTCGCGCAGCTGCTCCTCGACGACGGGCCGGGGCTCTACTGCGACCTCGAGGTAGCCTCCCTGCTCGCTGAAGCCGGCGTCCGATGCGACCAGCCAACCCTGCTCGAGGATGCGAGCAGCCGAATGCCCTCGCCCGGCGATCGTCTCGCGCTTCCCGACCTGCTCACCTGGGCAATCGTCGCCCTCGACAAGCGCGCCGCCGACTTTGAGGTTTCGCGCGCGATCCAAACCTGGGCGGCGGGGGAGGCGGGCCTGGCCGTGCCGGATGTGGCACGCCGCGGCGACCGCCTGGACTCGCGCCCAGGCGAGCTGTTGGGCCGCTTGCAGCGGTCCCTCCATCGCGGTGACCGGACGCGGACTGCCGCAGCCCGCGATGCGCTGATGGCGTGGACGGGGCGGTTGCCGCGTGAGCTTCATGCGTCGGATCGCGGCCGCTGAATCCACCGCAATCACATTGGCACCTCGCGCCGCCGCCTCCCGACGTGACAGGGCGGTTCCCGCACCGTTGTCAGAGCGCCGTTGATGTCGCGGGTCAGCGGGTCGACCCCTGTGCAACGACCACCAAGGAACAAGGAGGATTATGAACGACAACTCCCTGCATCAGGCCACGCTTGCCGTCGCGGCGGGCGTTCTGCTGGCATTCGTGGCAACAGCCTCTGGCTGCTCGCGCAACGGTGAAAGAGGCGGCTCCATTCCCTCGGCCGAGACGGTCGCGGCCCAGGTACGCACCTGCATGACCCAGCATGGGCTGGCGACGGCTCGCGAATTGAACCGCAAGCATGGCCGCCTGAGGCGCATCAGCTCCTGTGACTGGCCACCGCCCGCCTGGGCACACGCCGATGGCTTCCACGTCATCACGATCGACTACGCCGACGGTCCCGGCGAATCCGAGGCCAGCGGCCACACAGACGCCTGGCGCGTGCGCAGCAGTTGCCGCCGACTGCGAGTCACCGTGTCGTACGGTTCGCAGGGCTTCAGTGAGACCTTCACGCCCTTCGAGGCCACCCCAGGCCAGCTGCTGTCTGCGCGCGGCCAGGGGTTCGGCAGCGAGGAGGCCGCGCTGCGCCGCTCGCTGGGATTCTACCCCGGCAGCGACGAGCTCGTCGTGCTCAGCAATAGCAAGCACCTGCCGGAAGACGTGGCCTGTGTGCGGTGATCGACAGAGTTCGTGGCCGCCGGGGCGACACCGGGCAGAGTCGCCAGTCCAGGCGCGGCGGTGGTTGACGCTGGCTGCGACGGTTTCGGTCCTCGTGGCACCAGCCCTCGCCTCTGCCGGCCCGTCTCGACCGGACTCCGGCCGTGCTGAGGCGCAGCGACTGAGCTTGGAAGTCGCCAGGATGGTGAACACCATGTCGTGGGTGGTCATCCTGCCGGCTCGTGCAGACGGCCAGGTGCTGGTCATCGGCGCCCACCGGGCGTCCCCCGACCTGCCCGGGATGATCTCCATCCGGGGCCGTGCGTTCGGACGCCTCCCTGGACTCCGCGATACCGCAGACGGAACGCGGCTACGCTTCGACCCGGACGACCGCGCCTACTCCGCAATCGTCCTCACAGCCCGAGTTTGTCTCCCGGAGCAGCTCACCTCAGAGCTGGTGATGACCGCGCGGAGCGACCTGGCCGATGCGATGGTCGGCGGCCGCATCCGGCCCGCTTCACAGCCTGCCCGCCGGGCTGTCCAGATCAACCACGGTCGCCAGGGCTGCCGGGTGTTGCTTTCCAGCGCCGTGATTCGTGCGATAGACGTACGGGTTCACCAGGCTCGGTTCGACGCGGAGATGAAGCCCAGGTGCCCGAAGGGCACGCACGAGTCGCCCGTCCGAGTCCAGGCCCCGGCCAGCACCCTGATCGGGCACTACCTGCAACGAATCAGCAAGCGCCATGGCGTTGAACTGCGGTTTCGATTCACCGACGACGAACTCAACCGGCGGATGCCTTGGGCCGGCCCGCTCCTGTT
>CAYTLW010000175.1:0-319 GCA_964438735.1 uncultured Enterobacteriaceae bacterium
TCCATCGGCCGAAGGTGCTCATCCTGGACGAACCCACCAGCGGCCTCGATCCGCGAGCCTCCAAAGACGTACAGGAGCGGCTGCTGGCCATTGCCAGCGAAGGACGAACCATCTTCCTTTCGACCCACCTGCTGCACATGGCCGAGCGACTGTGCACCCGCGTGGGCATCATCCAGAAAGGCCGGCTGGTGGCGCTGGGAACCCTCGACGAGCTGCGCGCCCAGCAGGGTCCGGGAAGGTCGCTCGAGGAGATGTTCCTGACGGCCACAGACTCAGACACAGACACAGACACAGACACGGACACCGACACCCACACCCC
>CAYTLW010000175.1:329-13347 GCA_964438735.1 uncultured Enterobacteriaceae bacterium
GGGTAGGGAGCTCGAGTACCTGGCCGACACCGACACAGACACAGACACAGACTCGGCCACGGAACCCAACACCCCATGAGCTTGCGCGCTACCCGTCTGCTCATCGGCCTCCGACTGCGCCGCCAGCGCAACATGCTCTCTGGTGGCCTCCGCTTCCTCACCGAGCGACGCGGACACAAGAAAACCGGCGCGCGCAGGGCCACGGCCGGCAAGCGCGGCGGCGGTCGGCTGCTGACGTTCCTCTTCCTGCCGCTCATGTTGCTGGTGACGATCCAGACGTCTGTGCACGTCATCAGGAACCTCAATGAACACCTGGCCACCGGAGTCGTGGTAGCCGGTGGCTCTGTGGATGTGGGTGCGCTCGCGGGTGCTGCCGTTCTGCTGGCGCTGGCCTGGGCGGCCCTGCTGGCGCTGAACATGGTCGACCGAGGCAGCCTGGCGCGTCCGGAGTGGGATCTCGAGTGGCTCGCGGCGTTGCCCGTGCCCATGGACGCCCTGCTCGGCGCTCGAATCGCGGAGCGCACCGTGGTCAATGCGCTGGCTTGGGCGGTGTTTCTCTCCTTCACCGGCACCCTGAGCTGGCAGGCTGGCGCACGCTGGTCGGCGCCGGTGCTGGCCGTCGTCGCAAGCGGTGTGTTGGTGCTGCTCATGGCGACCTGCCGCACCATGTTGGAGACGATGTTCCGGCTGCGCTACGCCCCGGGCACCCTGCGCAACATCCAGGCGGCGTGCACGCTGATTTCGCTGCCCACGCTCTACCTGGCCATGGCAGCGGCGACCGCCGCCGGTCGCGCCCCGGACTTCCTCGTCTACCAGTGGGCCCGGGCGCTGCCAGCGTGGTTCGCGGCGACGCCATTTGCGCTGGCGGCCGAGTTGGCGGGCAGCACTGATCCGCTGCACGCGTTGGTGTCTTCCGCTGGTCTTACCGCCTGGGCGGTGGGCGGGACGGCGGTCTCCCTGGCGGTGGTCCGTCACGCGCTGCGCCACGGCCTGGTCTCCGGCGGTGCCCGCGAGAGCAGCCGCAACGACCGCAGAGAGGTGACCACTGCCACCGGCCGACGCCGCATCCTGACGCCCGTGCAGGCCAAGGAGCTTCGCCTGTTGCGACGAGATCGGACCTTCATGATGCAGACGGTGGCCGTGCCGGTCCTCATCATCGGAGCCCAGGTTCTCTTCAATCCAGGCATGGTCGACAGCTTGCTGCACGACCCGAGGCACCTGGGCGCGCTGGCCTTCGGCGTGGCCGCCTACACGTTGTGCTTCTCCGCCTTCCAGACGCTGAACGCCGAGGGCGAGACGTTGTGGCTGCTCTACGCCCTGCCCGGTCGCCTGGATCGGCTGGTACTCGACAAGGGCATGCTTTGGGGCACCTTGGTCCTGATCTATCCGCTCCTGATGGTCGCCATCATGTGGGCTGCCAACGGCGAGGTGACCGGCGACACCCTGGCTATCGCTGCGCTGGTGGTGGCGTCCTTGCCCATCTACGCGGTCATCGCCTCGTGCATGGGCGTGTTGGCCTGCCGGCCCTTCGAGGCCGATCGCCGGCGGCGAATCGACCCCGTTTACCTCTACCTCTTCATGATCCTGATGTCTTTCTGCACCTACGCCATCTACGCCAGCGAGTTGTGGCCGCGGCTGGTGCTGCTTGGGCTTAGCGCGCTGCTCGGGCTGGCCCTGTGGCAGAAGGCGCGCGACCGCCTGCCCTATCTGCTCGATCCCACCGAGGAGACGCCGCCCGGTGTGTCGCTGGCGGACGGCCTGATCGCTGCCCAGGTCTTCTTTGTCATCCAGGGCGTCATCATGCTGGCGGTGAAGGTCGTGAGGGATGACGCGGCCGAGGGTGCAGCCGCTGCGGGCGACCTCGGCGGCATTCCGCCGGCCGGATGGTTGCTGATCGCCTTCTCCATAGCCGGTGGGATCACCTGGGCTGCGGCGCGGCTCATCTTTCGTCGGCGTCGTTTGACCCGCACCCTGGGTCTGCCCGGCATCTGGAGCGCCCTCTCCGCCCGCGCCACGGTGCCCGCCATCGTGGTCGGCCTCGCGTTGGGTGGCGTCGGCCTGGGTTACGTCCTGCTGGTCAAGGAGTGGTCCTTCCTGCCCCAGTCTGCCCGCGATGCCATGGCCATGTCCCCATCCGGCGGCCTGTGGCTGGTCGGCGTGGCCGTCATCGCCGCGCCGCTATTCGAAGAGTTCCTCTTCCGGGGCCTGGTCTTCGCCGGCATGCGCCGCACATTCGGCCTGTGGCCGTCGGTCCTGGGCAGCGCCGCGGTGTTCGCCGTGATGCATCCGGCGGTATCGGTCCCGCCGGTATTCGTGGTCGGGGTCGTGACCGCGCTGGCGTATGAAAAGACCCGCGGACTGTGGGCCCCTATGCTGATCCACGCCGCCTATAACGGGGTGGTCGTTGGCGCGCAGTTGCTGGGCACGTAGACTGCGCCTGGCGCCATCGGGACGCGATCGCCTCAAGGAAACGATGCCTGTCCGCGGCCCAACCTGGTCATGCCCGACATGGATGTTGCCGCTGCTGTTCGCGGCGCTGCTGGCCACAGCGTGCAGCGATCCCGAAGAGGTGCAGGAGTTCGTCGACGCAGCGACGGCCGCTGATGGCGGCGACGGGCTGTCATCCGACGGGTCGATGAACGACGCCTCGGCTCCCACCGACGGGGTCGCCCTGGCGGAAGTCGAAAAGGGCCTGCGCGCGACGTTCTACGACCCGCTGACTGTCCAGACCATCGAGCTGCACATCACCGCCGACAATCTCGCAAAGATGCACGCCGCCCTACCCGATCGCATCTACGTGCCGGCCACCTTCCGCTGGGGGGACTTCGAGCTGAAGAACGTCGGCGTGCGGTACAAGGGCAACAGCTCATCGAACCCCAACGCCAAACACAAGCGCAGCTTCCTCATCAAGGTCAACGAGTTCGAAAAGGGGCGCCGCCTCTTCGGCCTGCGCCGCATCGCCCTGGATAACGGCGTGCAGTTCGGCAGCCTGTTCAGCGAACGTCTGATCGGCGACACCCTGCGCAAGCTCGGCGTCGTTTCGCCGCGCTCCAACTACGTGCGCCTGCTGCTCAACGGCAAGGAGTGGGGCGTCTACGTCAACGTGGAGCGAATCGACAAGTCGTTCATGACACATCACTTTGGCGACAACGAAGGCCTGCTCTACAAGGTCCACCTGGGCGGTCCCGGCGCGTCGCTCGAACTCCTGCCGGACGCGAAGGCCTACAACGGCGCGTTCGCAGCCAAGTCGGACGCGGCGGATGGCGGTTTCGACGCCCTGCGGGACCTGTGCGAAGTCATCAAGAACACGCCCGACGACCAGCTCGCCAAGACCCTGGCCGGTCACCTCGAGTTGGACGACTTCCTGCGCTCCATGGCCGTCTTCGTGCTCGCTGGCGCGTTCGACCAGTACACCGGCTGGAACCCCCACAACTACTACCTGCATCGGCCCGCGACCGGCAGCCCATGGACCTACCTGGCCTGGGATCTCGACGTGGGTTTCGCCGACAACGCCTTCGGCTGCATCAAGGTCATCGACGAGTGGAGCGCCGCCTGGCCGCTACCAAGGGTTCCGCGCCCGCTGCTGGAGCGCATCCTCGATCATCCGACCCTGCTGGCGCGCTACCGCACCTTCGCCGACGAAATCCTGGAGGCCCACTTCCGCCCGGAGCAGCTGGGGCCACGCCTGGTCGCCCTCTACGCACAGATCGAAGCGCCGTTGAAGACAGACCCCTTCCCGCCAGTGCGCGTCACGGTGCCCACAGACACGGGATACCCGTCCATCCTGGCTTCGATGAAGGCCTTCTTCGCCGCCCGCTACAAGACGGCCCGCGCTCAGCTGGACGCGCCCGCCAAGGTCCCGCCGGCGAAGCCATGCCAGCCCGGCGGCCAGGGGCCCAAGCCAGGCCCGCTGAAGGAGATGAGCCCCACAGACCTGAAGGTCGTGGCGATCAGCGAGGCGGGCATCGAGTTGAGCTGGGTCGACAACGCCAAGGGCGAGGCCGCCCACGTGGTCCAGAGGTGCGGCGGCAAGGGGTGCACCAACTTCCAAAATGCGATGGGGCTGATGGGGGACGACATCACCAAAGCGGTCGACGACAAGGTGATGGCCGGCATGACCTATCGATATCGTGTCTACGCGGTCTTTCCGAGCCCCGGGGGACCGACAGGCAGCGGCGTGTCGAACGTCGTCGAGGCGACGGCGAAGTAGGCCCGCAAAACAGACGGCTGCAGATCAGAATAGACGGCACCCGATTGCTAAAACCCGCACACTGCTCAGGGATCGGCAGGCACGTTGGGCGTGTCGACGAACTTCCGGCAAGGCTGCCCGCGCAAGGAATCGCACGGCGGCATGACGGCGTTCTTGGGCACGGTCGCACCCTTCAGCAAAGGCAGCGCGACGCTGGAGGGGTACTTCGGCGAGTGGGCCACGTCGTAGGTGACCGGCTTGTCGAATGGCAGCAAGGCAAAACGCCAGTCGGCGCGGCTGTCTCCGGGAGTGTCGATGGCGATACGCAGTCGTGACCCCTTGCGGAAGTCGTGGCCGAAGCCGGCGATGGCGACGCGGATCTTCTCCCACTTGCCTGGGGTCAGCGGCTTGACGTCGGCGATGAGCAGGGTCAGCTCGGGCCAGAGCTCGGTGGACGTCGCGGTCAGCTTGCGGAAGCTCGCCCGCAGCCAGCCGCTCTGCACGTAGCGCTCGCCGCCATCTGCCAGCACTTCGGTCAGGTTGACCTCGATGTCCGCGTCGGTGACCCCATCCGGTGTGCGGATCCAAAAGTCGACGCTGCCCGTGCCCACCATGATCAGGTCTTCGGTCAACGGCGCCGAGGTGAAGGCCACCGCATAGCCGGGACCGGGCGCCTTCCAATTGTACTTGGGCAGGGCCGACCAGAGCTTGGCGCCCTTGGCCTTGATGCCGCGCCCGCCGGCCTTCGGATCGAGCTTGAAAGTCGACGCGGCCGTACCCTCGCCGGGCAGGTCGGCGGCCAGACCGCCGTCGGGCTGGAAGTACCAGCGTTGGGCCACGGTCTCCTTGGGCGGCCACTGCGTAAAATGCTGCGCGAAGTTGCCAAGGGGCGCTCCGAGGGGTTCCTTGGCGCCGTTGCCGAAGATGACGTGTAGATCCGGCTCAGCCTCCCACTTGGCCTTGGCGGCAGCATAGTCGGCGACGTCCTTCCAGCGATCGGCGGGCATGTCCAGCGACGCGCCGAAGACCATCTGGGTCACCTGCGGTATCAGCAGGCCGAGCACATTGCCCATGGTCGGCTTCTTGCGGGCCACGTAGATGTCCATGAACGCCTTCCACTCCACCAGCACCTGGGGCGCCCAGCCGTCGGGATGCACGCCGTTGTAGACCACAAAGCGGCGATTCGGCGCGCCGGTGAAGCGGTCCAGCAGGGTGGTGAAAAAGGGTCCGGTCTGCTCGTCCTGCCAGGAACCGGCGAGGAAGACGGGCACCTTGATCTGGGGCGCGAACAGGGTCGGGTTGAGCGGGTCGATGATCTCCGGTTCGTAGTACTTGGAGTCCTTGGCCTGCTCGACGTTGTTGACGCGTTGGTCGTGCAGGAGCTGGTTTTCCTCGCAGACGACATCGCCCGCCTCGACTCGGGCCTTCTCCCAGCCCTGGCCGTAGGGTTTGGCGCGCTTGTAGACGTGGTTGATCCAGTTCAGGGCGAAGCCATCGTTGAGGATGCCGCCGGGCACCAGGGTCGTGGCCGAGTTGCCGATGACGCTCAAGGGCGTGATGGCCGCCAGCCCCGGCGGGCGCATCTTGGCCACGAAGAGCTGCGAGATGCCGGGATAGGACAGCCCGGCCATGCCCACCTTGTGGTGTGCCACCCACGGCTGTGCGGCGACGGTCTCGATGATGTCGTAGCCATCCAGCAGCTGCAGGGTCTCGAAGTAGTCGTATGCGCCGCCGCTACAACCGGTGCCGCGCATGTTGACGCTGACGGTGGCATAGCCGTTGACGGCGGCGATCATCGCGCTGGCATCCGAGGGCGCGTTGCAGAGCACGGGCACGATGTCGCAGTAGAACTTCTGCGCCTCGCTGACCATCTGCTGGCCTGGGCGGCTGGGGTCGTAACCGGAGTAGTTGACGATGGTGGGGTAGGGGCCGTCCTCGGCAGGCCCGGGCAGGGTCGCGAAGTAGGACAACATGATCCCGTCGCGGGCGATGATGTAGCCGTTGCCCGGCACGATCTTCTGGTCGCTGTAGAAGGATTGCGGCGGCAGGCTGCCCTTGACGTCCATGACCGTCACTGGACCGGAGCGGACCTCGGGGGACGCGTCGGCCACGTAGACGCGGTAGCCGGGACCGGGCGGCACCTTGCGGAAGATGAGGCTGCCGAGGTGATCGGTGGTACCGGTGGCGACGGCCTTGCCCTGGCCGTTGCGGGCCTCGAGCTTCAAGTCGGGCTCGGCGTGGGTAACGAAGATCTGTTCGACGCTGCCGCGAACTTTGTAGGGCGCATTGCCAGGGTCGACCGGTTCGGCGTCTGCAGCGGCGCCCCCATCGATTCCAGCGCCATCGGTACTCACGTCGGCGCCAGTACTGGCCCCGGCGTCGGCGCTCGAGTCGGCGCCCTCATCGCTGCTGCAACCCGCAAAGCAGACGCTGGAAGCCAGGAAGAGGGCGAACGTGGATCGCGGGAGTCGGCTCATGTGCAGCGGCCCCTTGTGTGACGTGTGCGTGAAGGTCGGGTGCCCGATGGGTGGCCCGGCGGGGCGTCACGCTAGCGCTCCCCTGAGAACCGGGCAAGCAGATCTGCCGTGAAGGAGCGTGCGCTTGGGGACGTGCGGACCCTACGGCGCGGAGCCCAGCACGGTCACCGGCTTCAAGGCGATGGTCTTGGACTTGCCGTCGCCGAGCTGGCCGAAGTTGTTGCTGCCCCAGCAACGCACCTCGCCGTTTTTGCGCAGGGCGCAGGTGTGGGAGTCCCCGGCGCTGACCTCGATGACACCGTCGAGCCCCGCAACGGGCAGAGGCGCGGTGGACTTGTACTTGTTGCCGTTGCCCAGCTGGCCGGCGTTGTTGTAGCCCCAGCAAGCCACCGTGCCAGTCTTGCGCAGCGCACAGGTATGACTGCCATTGGCGCTGACCTGGATGGCGTCCTTCAAGGCGAACACCGGTACGGGCGCGCTGCGAGACGTCAGGCTGCCGTCGCCCAACTGGCCCTGGTTGTTGTACCCCCAGCAGACCACACCGCCCTTGGCGCGCACGGCGCAGACGTGGTTGTTGGACGAACTCATGTCCACCGCGTCGACCAGCCCCTTGACGTCCTTGGGCACATAGGTCTTGTTCAGGTGGCTGATTGGCCCCCCATTGCCCAACTGGCCCTTGTAGTTGCGCCCCCAGCAGCGCACCTTGCCCGTCTTGGTTCGCGCACAGGTGTGCTCGCCGCCCGAGTCCACCTGCACCGCGTCGTTGAGGTCGAGCACCGCCTGGCCGGGCACGCATAACGACTTGCCGGCAACACCGATGCCGCAGTTGCCATAGCCGTTGCTTCCCCAGCAGCGCATCAGTCCGGACTTTGCGATGGCGCAGACGTGGCTGCCGTTGCCGGCGCTCAGGGCCACCGCCGTGTCGGTCCACTTGACCACAGGCACGGCCGGGATCTGGGAACCGACACCACAGCCGATGCCGTGCGGGCCCGCCCCCCAACAGTAGATCTGGCCGCCGTTGGTGGCCGCGCAGCCGAATAGACCTGCGGCCGAGATCTTCACGCTTGGCGGCACATTGGGCAGCTCGCCGGGCACGATGGCGTTGCCGTGGCGCCCCAAGGTGCCGTACGCGGAATAGCCCCAGGTGCGAACCTTGCCGTCGGGGCTGGCCGCTGCGGTGTATCCCGAGCCCGCCGAGATGGCCACCGCCCAGCGCTTGGTGCAGGTGCCCAGCAGACAGACCTTGTTGCCGCCGCAGGGCGTGTCATCGGGGATGGTCTTGTACAGGCAGCCTTTCTTGGCGTCGCAGGCGTCGATGGTGCAGGCCTGCTTGTCATCGCAGTCCTTCTTTTTGAGCTGACAGGTGCCGAATACACACTTCTCGTCGGTGGTGCAGACGCTGTCATCGGCGCAGCTGGCGTTGTCCAGGGGCTTGTGCAGGCAGCCCTTCTTGGGGTCGCAGGAGTCGCCGGTGCAGGCGTTGGCGTCATCGCAATTGGTCTTGCCGCCGCCCAGGCAGTTGCCGCCCTGGCAGGCGTCGGCGGTGGTGCAGGCGTCGCCATCGTCGCAGCTGATGGTGTTGTTGGCCGGCGCGCAACCGCCAGCGGCGTCGCAGAGATCGTGGGTGCAGGCCTTGCCGTCGGCGCAGTCGGTGAGCTTCTTGGCCGCGCACACCCCAGACGCGGCACAGCCGGCCCGCCCCCAGGCGTCCGTTCGCAGCAGGAGACCGCCCTTCTTGCCCTTGTTGTCGATCCGTCCGGCGGCCAGGAATCCGCCATCCGCCGCGGCCACCAGGCGCGCCAGGCGCTCGTCGCTCCCCTGGCTGATCTCACGCTGCCAGAACATGTTGCCAGCCGGGTCGATGCCGGCGAGCCAACCGCTGGGCACGGCGGTGGCCAGGCGGCCGGCGAGCACGAAACTGCCGCCACCAGCGGGCACCATCGACCAGGCCTCGGACGGCAAGGTGGTGGTCTTCTGCCAGCGCACCTTGCCCAGGGCGTCCAGGTCCATCCACCACGCGTGTGGCACGGGCGCGCCCTGCCAGCCCGCTGCGACGGTGGTGCCACCGACCCGCTGGATCGTCGTCAACGCCTGGGCGGAGGCGCCGCCCAGAGCGTGACTCCACAGGTGCTTCCAGCCGCCATCCAGGCGCAGCAACCAGGCCTGTTGTTTGCCGCCAGCGGGCTTGCGCCAACCCACCAGCAGGGCACCACCGTCCGCCATGCCCGCGCCGTCGAGCAGCGCCTGGGCGCCCGCCTCCGCCTTGGTCCAGGTGGCCAGCAGCAGCCCCGTCGCAGACAGCCGCAACGAGAGCCCGTCGCTGTCCACCGAGCCCAGGTGGCCAGCGATCAGCCAGCCCCCGCCGACCAGGGGCGCGAGCCCTGCGGTGGTCTCGTCCTTGGCGCCGCCATGGCTGCGATCCCAGAGTTTGGTCTTGATGTCGGGGCCAAGGGCCAGGATGCGCACCTGCTTGCCGGCGGATTTGGTGGTCACCGTGCCGGCGACCAGCGTGCCACCCACAGCTGCGTGGGCGTCGACTGCGGCGGCCTCTTTGTCGGCGGCCGGTGAGGGCAGGACAAGCGGCTTGGCCACGGCGGGCTCGCCGGTAGCGGTCAGGCGATCCACCAGCCAGCTGGAGCTGCCGCCGCCCTTGTCTGGCTTGATCCCGCCAACGGCCACGTAGCCACCCTGAGGATGGCCGACGACGGCGGCGTAATGTGCTGACTGTCCGGCCAGGAAGCGCTCCCGTCGGAACAGCTTCTCCTGCTTGCCGGCGATACACTTGCCCGCCTTGCAGGTCGACCCCAACAAGCAGGCGTGGCTGCCGACACATGGGCTGCCTTCCTTGCTGGGCACGATGGCGCACTTATAGCTCTGCGCCGTCAGGGACACGCATTGTCCCTGCATGCACGCCTCCGATGCCTTCGGGCAGAGGACCGCGTTGCCGACCACGCACTTGCCGGCGTTGCAGAAGTCGTTGACGGTGCAGCCGGTGCCGTCCGCGTCGCATCCCTTGCCCTGCATCGGTCCGGGCTGGGAGGAGCAGGCGCCGGTCTTGGAGTTGCACGTGTCCAGCGTGCAGCCATTGCCATCATCGCAGGCCACCGCCTTGTTGGCGCAGCCGGTCTTGGCGTGGCAGGAATCGATGGTGCACGGGTTGGCGTCGTCGCAATCCACCTTGCCCGAGCCCTTGCACTCCCCGCTGGAGCAACTGGCCTTGGCCACACAGGCGCTGCCAGGCGGGCAGGCCGTGCCGTCCTTGCGCGGCTGCAGCGCGCATTGCCCGGTCTTGGTATTGCAGACGGCGTGCAGGCAGGCGCTGTCGCCCTCCTTGGAGCACCAGACCTTCGAGGCCGGGTTCGGCTTGCAGGCGGGCATCTTGCCGGAGATGTCGCAGAACCAGGTGCCGTTGCACTTGTCGCCATCATCCTTGGCGGCGCAATCGGCATCCTTGTGACATTCACAGGTGTCGGTGCCGCCCTTGCAGGCGCCGTCCAGGCACCAGTCGCCGACCGTGCAATCGTCGCCGTCTTCGCACTTGCCGCCCGTCTTGACCGGCTGGAAGGCGCACTTGCCGGTCTGCGGCAAGCACATCTTCTTCAGGCAATCGGTATCGTCGACGTTGGCGCACTTGACCACCGACGCCGGGTTGAACTCGCAGGCGGGCACCTTGAGCGCCTTGTTGCAGAACAAGGTGCCATTGCAGAGGTTGCCGTCGTCCTCGGCGACACAGTCGTCGTTGGACTTGCAGACGCAGATCGGCTGTCCGCCGCCACACTTGCCGGCGATGCAGGTCTCGCCCTTGGTGCACTTATCGCCGTCATCGCAGGCGGTGAGGTTCTTGACCGGCACGGGCGCGCAGAGGCCGGTCTTGGGCGCGCATGCCGCCTTGGCACAGTCTGTATCGTCGACCTTGGAACAGTGAACCACCGAGGCGGGATTCGACTCGCAGGTGCCCGACTGCAGGTTGCAGAAGTAGACGCCATTGCACTTGTCGCCGTCGTCCTTGCCCTCGCAGTCGGCGTTCGACTTGCACTGGCAGATGTTGGCGCCCGCCTTGCACTGGCCCTCCTTGCAGATCTCGCCCTTGGTGCACACGTCGTCGTCATCACAGGGCGCACCGGGCTTGACCGGCGTGGGAGCGCATGTACCGGTTATCGGGTTGCAGGTGTTCTTGGTGCAGGCGGTATCCCCGACCGTTGGGCAGGTCACCTTCGTCTTGGGATTGAGCTTGCAGATGCCGACGGCCACGTCACAGTAGAGCGTGCCGTTGCACAGGTCGCCGTCTTCCTGCTTGTCGCAGTCGGCATTCTTGGTGCATTTGCAGACATCCAGTCCGGCGCTGCACTTGCCGTCGGCGCAGGTCTCGGACTGGCTGCATTCGTCACCGTCATCGCAGGACACGACTGGCTTCTTGGCGCCCTTTGGCAGCGGCACCCAGCGGCAGATCTGCACGCCCGTACCCGAGCACGCCTTGGCCAGTTTCTCCACCGGCGTCGGCGCGCAGTTGCCGGTCTTGGGCTCGCATGCGTTCTTGGTGCAGGTGGTGTCCTTGTTGTCGCTGCACTCGACCACGCTGCCCGGCGAAACACTGCACTGGTGGGGGAAGACCGCAGTGTCGCAGAAGAAGGTGCCGCCACACTTGTCGCCACTGCCCACGTTTGCGCAATCCGCGTCCTCCTTGCAGGCGCACCACGACGCCGCGCTGCCCTGGCATTTGCCGCCGACGCAGGAGCTCTCCACGGTGCACGGGTCGGCGTCCAGGCAGGGGCTGCCATCCGGCCCCGGCTTGCTGGCGCACTCGCCGGTCAAGGGGTCGCAGGCGCGCACCGAGCAGGGCTTGCCGTCATCATCGCAGGTGACGATCGAGCCCGGATTCACCAGGCAGCGATAGGGGAAGACCTTCAGGTCGCAGAACAGGGTGCCATTGCAGGCGTCGCCATCCTCGTAGGACTGGCAGCCGGCGTTGTCGGTGCACTCGCATACATTCTCGCCGGCGGCGCACTTGCCGCCGGCGCATCGGTCGTCGACGCTGCACGGCTCGCCGTCATCGCAGGGGGTGCCATCGGGCGCGTTGACGCAGCCCACGATGGCGGGAGCGGTGTCCTTGGCCGCGGTGGCGACGTCGGGCTGATCGGGCGTGCCGGCATCCGCGACGGGCGCCGAGTCCGCGATCGCGTCGCCAGGGTCGTCTTCAACCGGCGACTCGCCACAGGCGATGGCGAACGAAATGGAGAGGAAGAATGCCGGCCAGAGCAGGCGAATCGTGGGCGGGGCAGTGCTTTGCATGGTGATCCCAGCGCGGTTGCGGCGGGGAAATGCTAGCAGAACTCCAAGGCGCGGGGGAAGTCGCGGGTGGGGGCACGGTCACGGACGCAGACACGGACGCGGGCACGGGCACGGGCACGGGCACGGGCACAGACACGGGCACGGGCACGGGCACGGGCACGGACACGGGCACGGACACGGGCACAGACACGGACGCCGACACGGTCACGGTCACAGACACGGACTCGGACACGGGCACAGACACGGACTCGGGCACGGACACGGATACGGTCACGGGCCCCGATAGCAACCGTTGCCTCCATGCCATCGAAGCGACCAGCTATCGATGGTCCCTCCTCTCGTCGGTCCCACCAAGCTGCCACCGCCACCCACCCGGTTCAAGGCACCGGCCTCCGGCCTCTACGGCCCGCCAAAGCGGGCCTCCGGCCTTGAGCAGGGTGGCTGGCGATGGCGTGGGAGGACCTTCACTTACAGGAGGTTCAGGATGAGTTCTCAGGAAATGCAGTGGGTTTGTCGGGGTTCATCGTTGGTTGTTCAGCGGTTGGCTTTGGAGGTGGCGGCAGAGGTTTGTCGGTTGGTTCGCACGCTTCCGCCGGCGCTTCGTTCGCAGCGGGAGCAGGCGATCAAGGCGGCGGCTCGCATTCCGCTGGCCATTGCGGAGGGGCAAGGCCGCGTCGACCGCGATTCGTTGCACTTGTACCGGGTCGCGTACAGCACTTCGAAGGAGACGTCTGCGGTGGTTGAGCTCCTCATTGCGCTCGAAGCGCTGGACGCGAAGGCCGGTCGGCAGGCGCTGCTGAAGCTCGACCGAGCAATGTCTGCCCGGCCGCGACGTCGACGACGTCCAACGCGACCAGGAGCTCCACGACCGCTGTAGTCTCGCGAGCCGTGCCATAAGCCACGCGCCAAAGATGCTTACGATCATCGCCCTCTCGCCCAGCACCTTCGGCAATCGCCAAAGGAATGCGAGCGGACGCGCGCACCGCCTGGTCCCGCTGGGACCGCAGGTGCTTCGGCAACGAGCCAACCAGCCGACAAGCCTCCGCCGCGCACTGCAGCCCGA
>CAYTLW010000176.1:0-13261 GCA_964438735.1 uncultured Enterobacteriaceae bacterium
CGAGGAACTCGTTGAGTTGCTCGAGCGGCATGGCGTGGACTACGACGAGCGGTTTCTCTTGGGCTGAAACGTCCTGCCGCCGCTTCGCGGCTCCACATGGGGTGACGTCCAAGATCCTGGGGCTTACGCCCCAGGCTAACGAATACCGCCGCTTCGCGGCTCCACATGGGGTGACGTCCAAGATCCTGGGGCTTACGCCCCAGGCTAACGAATACCGCCGCTTCGCGGCTCGTCGGGCTTGCGCCCTCGACCACCTTGGACGAACCGTCTCAAAGCGGCACATGGCTTGGACGCCAAACTGGGGAAGTACTTCGGTACCGTCGAACTAGCCGGTCGTGTCGGACTCCGGCGAACGGCCACCGCTGACGGCCTTGTGTGGCAGCGTCAGCGCTGCAAATCCGATGGTGAGCAGACAACACACGACCATGGTGGCGAACACGCCCTGCCAGCCGTAGTGGTCTGCCAGCCAGCCCACGCCCGTGCCGGCGATGGCAGAACCGAAGACGTAGCCGAAGAAGCCGGTGAAGCCCGCTGCGGTGCCCGCGGCCTTCTTTGGCACCAGGTCCAGGGCGTGCAAGCCGATGATCATGATCGGCCCGTAGATGAGGAAGCCGATGGCGATGAGCGCCGTGTAGTCGACCCACTTCGGACCGTCGAGGTTGAGCCAGTAGATGATCACGAAGACCATCGTCAGCGCCATGAAGAGGATCGTGGCCGGCGCCCGCCGGCCCTTGAAGACACGGTCCGAGATGAGGCCGCAGGCGATGGTGCCGGGGATCGCGGCGAACTCGTAGAGCACCCAGGCCAGCGACGACTCCTCGAAGGAGTAGCCCTTGACGTTCTGCAGGTAGGTGGGGATCCAGTCGACGACGCCGTAGCGTACGAAGTAGGCGAAAGCGTTGGCGATAGCGATGGCCCAGAGATACTTGTTGTTGAGCACGCTGCCCAGGAAGATCTCCTTGAAGGTGAACTCCTTTTCGTGGGCGGCGTCGTAGCCCGGCGGGTAATCGTTGCGGTGGGCCTCGATGGGCGGCAGGCCGCAGGACTGTGGAGTGTCGCGCAGCAGAATCCAGACCAGCACGGCGATGAAGGCGGCGATGAAGGCGTTGAAGTAGAACTTCGCGCCCCAGTCGTTGAAGAGAGACACGCCCACCACCGCCAGCCAGGCCACCAGCCCGCCGCCGACGTTGTGGGCCACGTTCCAGACCGACACCGCCATGCCACGCTCGTTGGTGCTGTACCAGTGCACCATGGTCTTGCCACAGGGCGGCCAGCCCATGCCCTGGACCCAGCCGTTCAGGGTCATCAGGGCCACCAGCAAGGCGATGGAGTCGTAGATCCAGCGCTGGGTGCCGACGAAGAGCAGGATGGCGCAGCTCATCAGCAGGCCGACGGGCATGAACCAGCGCGGATTGCTGCGGTCCGACACCGACCCCATGACGAACTTGGACAGCCCGTAGGCGATGGACAGGCCGGTCATGGCCGTGCCCAGCATGGCCTTGGTGTAGTGCGGGTACTCGGCCAGGATGTCGGGGATGGCCAGGGCCAGGTTTTTACGCACCAGGTAGAATGCGGCGTAGCCCAGGAAGATGCCGGCGAAGACCTGGATGCGCAGTCGGCGATAGGTCGGATCGACGCGATCGGCTGGCAGGGGCTCGATGTGCGGGGCGGGGGCGAAGATGCTCAAAGGGAAGGGCGCCGGCATCAGGGCGCCTTTTTTGCGGGCGGGGTCGCGGGCGGTGCCGCGGGCACGTCACGGGTCTTGTTCAGCCGCATCCCGAAGACCTTCGAAGACACCGCCGGGAAGCCGGGCGCCGGCACGTCACGGATGCGCACCACCAGCCACCCATGCTTCTTGGCGTAATCGGCCACGCTCAGGGTCTGGTCGGGCGCCACATGTTCATCGGGATTGACGATGAGCTTCACGTCGGCGCTATGCTCGATCATCTCCTTGTCGCCACGGCTGTTGCCGCCAACCAGCAGGGGTTTGACCTGTACGAAGGTCTCGATGGCCTCGAGTTTGCCCTTGTCCTGGGGAACCGGCTCGACCATGCGGTCGGTGGTGACGCCGCCGCTGACCACGCTCTTGACGCCGATGACGCGCGTGATGGCGATGCCCAACGCCTGCGAGAGGAACTTCTGGTAGAGCGCCTCTGGCGATGCGGTCACCACCCAGACCTCGAATCCGGCGGCTTTCAATCGAGACACCAGCGCCTTCATGGGCGGGTAGATCTTGCCCTTGTAGTCGCGCTCGTAGCAGCTGACGCCAAGGTCGCGGATCTCGGTCAAGGACAGGCCGGCCATGTAGCGAATGCGGTTCTGCACATAGGGCAGCGAGACGTTCGACTGCTTGCGCATCTTGGCGATGATGTCCGGATTGCGCTCCGGGTTGGCCTTGGCGTGGGCGAAGAGGCACTCGTCGGCCAGGTAGTGCGGCGTCTGACCGAAGACGGTGCCGTCGCCGTCGAACACGGCGACCTTGCGGCCAGTGTGCTTGGCGGTGCGGGTGAAGAACGCGTTCAGCGCGGTGTTGGCCGAGTCCGAGAATCCGGCGATGCCCGGCGTCGTCGGGGCTTTGGGCGTCTTGGCGGCTGCGACGGGCGCCTTGGCGGATGCGCCGACAGGGGAATCGGGTCGCACGACGTCAGGCGGGCAGCAGGCGGTTGCCAGCAGGAGGGTGAAGGAGGCGGCGAGTACGGTGATGCGGGTGGTCTTCATGGCCGGGGTTGTAGCGCGTTTGGCGGCGGAGCCCAAGGGCGCCGCGCCGGACGCACTCGAGGTCACCGACCGGCACGGTCCAGCGGCCCCAACCCCAAAGCCCGCCGTAGACCCAGCACAGCCGCCTCGACAGCCACTTCCTTGTTCACCTGGCCCAGCTCCGCCTCGATGAGGCTGTCCTCGACCCGGCGAAGATCCAACTCCGTATTGGTGCCTGCCTCCAGGCCACTGCGCGCGTCCGACAGGGCCTGGCGGGCCACCTCGGCGGACTTGCGGGCCGCGACCGCATCCTTGCGCGTCACCTGAAGCTGCGCAGCGGCGCCACGTACCTCTGCCGCGATGCGCCGACGACTCTGATCCGCCTCGACCTTCAACCGACTGGCCTCCAGCAGGGCAGCCTTGCGATCCAGGCCGCTCTGTCCGGCATCCCACAGCTGCTGCGACAGGGTCACCATCAACATGGACGAGGTGTTCTGGTCGCCAAAGCCGCTGGCGTTCTGCCACTGGCCCTGGGCGTACAGGCCCAGGCGTGGCCACCATCGATTGCGGGCCTCGGCGGCGCGCAGCTTCGCGAACTCGGCCTGGTCACGGTTTAGTGTCAGCTCCAGCCGCCGCTTGCGGGCTGTCTTCTGCAGCCCCTCGATAGCGGCGCCGGGTGACTTCAGCCGGGTCTTGTCGCCCACGTCGAAGCGATGGTTGGCGCCCACCAGCAGGCCCAGAGCCGCCACAGCGCTTCGATAGGCCAGCTGGGAACCGGCGGCGGCGCGCTCGGCTTGCAGCACGCTCATCTCGGCCATGCGGGTGGCCAGGGGCGTGCTCACACCGGCGGCGAGGCGTTGCCGACTGGCGTTCAGGGTCACGCGAGCGCTCTGCAGGCGGCGCTCGATGACGGTCAACGCCTTGCGCTGCAGCCGGGCACCCAACCAGGCCCGCGTGACCGCATGTTGCAGCTCGAGTCGCGTGAGCTTGTGGCCCGCCCGGGCCAGGGCGGCGCTCTTCTTGGCCATGGACAGGCCGTCCAGGGTGCGCATATCGAACAGGCTCATACGAGCCTTCAATGTCGCTGACAGCCCATGCCTGCGGCTGATCTGGATGGGTTCCATGGCCGGGACCGAGATGCCGTCCCGATAGGCTTCCTGGGCAGCGATGGCCTGGTCGAGCACGCCGGTGGACTGCCCGTTGGCGGCGAACTGCGCCTTGATGGCCTTCATGGAGTCGATATGGCCCTGCACCTGCCCCTTGGCCTGCGCCTCGGCGGCGGCGCTGTCGAAGAAGTCGACCTCGAGGACGGGATCGTTGAGGCGATAGGCCAGTTCGCCGTCGATATTCGGCTGCAGCGCAGCCCACGCCCGATCGACGATGAGTACCGCCCCAGCCAGGCGCAATTTCGCGCCGGCCAGGTCAGGTCCCTTGGCGTCCAACATCTTCAACAGGGCGGGCAGTTCGAGGGTCTGCACCGCCCCAGGGGGCTCCGCCAAGGCCAACGTGCCCACACCTTGTGCTGTGGTCGTTGAAGGCACCAACAAGCCAGCGCCCAGCACCGCCAACAGCAACAACCCCGCACCGCCAGCGCCGCCACCGCCACGTTCACGGTCATCGCCAGCGCCCCCGGCAAACGCCGCCAACTCCAACTCCTGCTCCAGGTCTACCTCCTGGTCGCTACCCGTGGTCAATCGGGCCACCGCTCGGCCCAATCGATCCAACACCAGGTACAACGCCGGCACGACCACCAGGGTCAGCCCGGTGGCAAACGCCAGGCCGAAGATCACCGCCGTGGCCATGCCACCCCAGAACTCGCCGCTCGATCCCACGGTCTCGAAGCGCATCTCCAGGAAGTTGAAGCTCCAGCCCATGGCCATGGGCACCAGTCCCAGGATGGTGGTCAGCGCGGTCAGCAACACCGGCCGCAGACGTGTCAGTCCGGCCCGAACCACGGCTTCGTAAGCATCCAGCCCGCCCTTGCGTAACTGCTCGATGTAGTCGATGAGCACGATGGCGTTGTTGACCACCACCCCGGCCAGCGAGATGACCCCCAGTCCGGTCATGATGACGCCGAAAGGTTGGCGCGTGGCCATCAGGCCTGCGAAGACGCCAACCAGGCTCAGCAGCACCGACGAGATGATGATCGCCGGCTTGAGGATCGAGTTGAACTGGGTCACCAGGATGATGAGGATGGCGAAGACGCCGATCATCAACGCCCGCGACAGGAACCTGGCGGCCTTGTCCTGCTCCACGTTTTCGCCGCCGAACTGCCAGCGATAGCCGGCCGGTGCCTTGAGCGCACCGTCCAGTCTTTCGGCGATGGTGGCGCGGATCCGATTGGCGTTGGCGCCGGGGGCGATGTCTGCATCCACCTTGACGGTCAGGCGCGTGTCCTTGTGCCGGATCGTTCCGCTGCCCGACGTGCGCACGACCCGGGTCAACTGGTCCAGCGGGATCTGGGCGTCGTCCCGGCCCTTGACGAAGACGGAGGACAGGTCTCCCGGGCGGTCCCGACGGCCGGCCTCGTGCCGAATCACGATGTCGTACTCGTCGTGGCCGTCACGGATGACCGAACTGTCGTTGCCGTGGATGGCGTCGCGGATCGCCTGGGCGACCACGAAGGTTGACGCGCCCACCTCCTTGGCGGCTTGTCGATCGACCCGCACCTGCAGCTCGGGCCGCCCGGTCACGTAGTCCGTACGGGCGTCGCGCACGCCGTGGTCGTGCATGGACTTCAGCAGGTCGATGGCCCGCTGGCTGAGCCGTCCCAGTCGGTCGTAGTCGGTGCCCGTGAGTTCGATACTCACCGGTGCGCCGGCGGGCGGTCCCATCTTCTCGCGCACCACCTCGATGTGCGCGCCGGCGATATGCGAGACCCGCTCGCGCAGGGTGTCGATGGTCACCAGGGTGCTCTCCACCCGGTCGATGCGTTCGTGGAAGTCCAGGCTGATGCCGGACAGGTGGGCGCTGGATGAGGAACCGCCGCTTTTGAAGGCGTCCGCGGAGGCGCCGGGCGTGGCGACCCAGGATTCGACGTTGGGGGTGTCGGCGAGGATGGCCTCGACCTGGCGCACGATGGCGTCGCTGCCGTCGAGGTGGGTGCCGTTGGGAGCCTTGATGGCGATGGTGGCCCGGTCGGGGGTCGTCTCGGGGAAGAACTCGACGCCGAGCCCGCTGGCGCCAAAAGCGACGATGGAGCCGATCATGGTGGCGAACGCCAGGAAGACCGTGACCACGGGCTTGAACAGGCGACGTCTGCCGGCATCCACCGCCCACGTCAAGACGGCGTGGTAGGCTCGCGCGATCGGCCCCGGGAAGCCCTCACGCCATCGATCGGACAGCACAGATGGCGTGCCCTGTACCGAGGGCCGGGCCATGAATGCGCCAGCCATGACGGGATTGATGACCAGCGCCACCGCCAGCGAGGCCACCAAGGTGATGATGATCACCATGGGCAGGTAGCTCATGAACTTGCCCATGATGCCCGGCCAGAAGAGCAGGGGGGCGAAAGCGGCCACAGTGGTGGCGGTCGAGGCGATGACCGGCCAGGCGACCTCAGCGGTGCCCGTATAGGCGGCCACGATACGCATCCGGCGCAGCAGGCTGGCGCTGGAGCCCGGTTCGAGCCGTTCACCCAGGTGGCGGTAGATATTCTCGACCACCACGATGGCGTTATCCACCAACATGCCCAGGGCCAGGATCAGGGCGAAGAGGGTGACCAGGTTCAGGGTCACGCCCATGATGTCCAGCACGCTGAAGGTCAACAGCATGCTCAATGGCACGGCGACGCTCACCAACACCGCGTTGCGACCGCCCAGGAAGAAGAAGATCACCAGGATGACGAGGATCAGTCCGGTGATGATGTTGTTGACCAAATCGTCGACCAGGTTGCGGATGAAGACGCTCTGGTCGTTGAGCAGGGTGATCTCCGTACCGTTGGGCGCGATGGCTTCGTAGCGCTCGACCACCTCCTTGGTCTTGTCCACCACGTCAACGATGTTGGCACCGACGCGCTTGGTGACCTGTACCGAGACGGACGGGCGTCCCTTGAAGCGGGCGTAGCTGGTCGGCTTGGTGAAGCTGCGCCGGATGGTCGCGATGTCGGTGAGCTTGACCGGTCGACCGCCGGGCGACTTGACCACCACCTCGCGCAATCCGGCGGCGTCGCGGAAGTCGGCGGGCGTACGCACCAACCACGACGTGCTCTGGGCCTCGACCTGGCCGCCAGGCAGGTTGATGTTCTCGCCCTGCACCGCGCGCACCACGTCGCCGAGGGAGACCTTGCGCAGGGCGGCAGCCTCGGGATTGACGGCGACCGTCACCTGTTCCTCGACTCCGCCGCTGACGTCGGCGCTGAGCACGCCGGGCACGGTCTCGATGTCGTCCTGCATCTCCTTGGCGAATCGCTTGAGCCTCTCGAGGCTGTAGTCGGCGCTGATGTTGATGATCAGGATGGGAAAGTCGGAGAACGAGATCTCTTTGACCGTCGGGTCGAGGATGTCTGCGGGCAGCTTCGGTCGCACGCGGGAGACCCGGTCGCGGGCGCCGGTGAGCGCCTCGTCGATGTTGGCCTCGGGGGTGAAGGTGAGCACCACCACGCCGGCGCCTTCGTAGGCCGAACCCTCCATTTTTTCGATGTCGCGCAGGTCCTCCAGCTCGGTCTCGAGCGGCGTCAGGATCAGCTGCTCCACGTCCACGGGCGAGGCGCCGGGGTAGGGCACGCTGACCACAACCACCGGGATCTCGATGTCCGGGGTCATCTCGCGCGGCAGGCCGAAGAAGGAGAGCAGCCCCGCCAGCACAAGGTTGGCGATCAATACAAAGACCGCGGTGCGGAAGCGGATGGCATAGCGGGTCACGACCATGGCCAGTCTCCAGGCATGGGACAGGGGCAGACTTCAGCGGGGCGAGCGCCGCCTCGGGCCTGTCAGGGGGCCGCTGCGGCGGCGGTAGGGGCGCGGGCGGGCGGTGGCGCAGGGACTTCGTTGCGGTCGTGCTCGCGCACCACCTCGACGGCGTCGCCATCGACCACCCGGCGCTGGCCGGTGATGACGAGGCGTTCGCCGCCCTGCAGACCCTGGGTCACCACGGCCTCATCGCCTTGCATCGAACCGGTGGTGACGTCCTGGCGATGGGCCTTGCCCTTTTCGACCACGAAGACCACCGAACGCGCGGCGTTGTCGCCGCTGGCCGGCTCGTCGACGACGGCGGCCAGAGGGACCACCACCTGGTCGGGCAGGGACTCGAGGATCAGCTCGGCGCGAGCCATCATGCCGGCGCGCAGCTTGCCGTCGACATTGCCCACCTCGACCTCGACCGGGAACGTGCGACTGGCGCCATGGGCGTGCATGGGGATCCGGCTGATGGCGCCCTGCAGTCGTTGGCCGTCCAGGGCGCGCACCACGATGTCCACCTGCTGGCCGACGCGGACCTTGCTGACGGAGCGCTCCGGCACATCGACCAGGAGCTTCATCTTGCTGTAGTCGGCGATGGTCACCAGCGGCGGGCCTGGCGCCACCACTTCGCCCAGCTCCACGTTGCGAGTGGTCACGATGCCGGCAAAAGGCGCTGAGATCGTAAGCTTGCGAACTGTTGACTGGGCCAGGTCATGGGCAGCGCGTGCCATCAGCAACGCAGCCTTGGCTTGCTTCTCCGCGCCGACCGCCTGCTCCATTCGTGCCTGGTCGACCACCTTGGCAGCGGCCAGTCGGCGCATCCGACGGGCGTTGCTGCGCGCCAACTCGACCTGCGCCACGGCCTGTTCCACCGCGCCGGATGCCTGCTGCGCCTGCGCCCGCGCCGTGGCCGGATCCAGCCGAATCAGCAGCGCGTCACGGTCGACCGACTGGCCCTCTGCTACCGGCAGGGCGATGACCCGACCAGGAATCTCGGCCGCGATCCGCGCCTTGCGAGTCGGCTCGAAGCGACCGGGCAGGGCGAGTCGTCGTACGAAGGTCTTGCGCACCACTGCCGTCGTCTCCACGGGCACCTGCACCTTGCGCGCGGTCTCCTTGGGGGCGGCTTCCGGCGCTTTGCAGCCGGTCAACGCGGCGCCAAAGGCGATCAGCAGCCCCGCGCCGCAGACGGCCGGCGAACGGACTCGTCGAAGGCCATTGGCGCGCATGGGTTGCCTCTCGGAGTTCTGAAATCGGGCCTGTAAGCGCAAGGGCGCCAGCCGTGAAGTGCCGGCCAGCCGGCACACGATAGGAGATCGCGGCCCCTTCGCAAGGGCTTGTCGGCCAGGAACATGGTAGAAGGTCGGCCGCTGCTGGAGGCAGGGCCAGTATGCGGCGGAGTGACGATGAGTAAAGCCATCCGTGTGCGGCTCTTGTTGGTGGCCCTGTGCACCTTGGCCGGCTGTCCGCAATCGGTGCCGGATGAAGCGGTATTCGGCCCGTTGGGCGACGGTAGCGTGGCGGTGGATGGCGGAGCGGTTGCGGACACGGTCACAGACACGGGCACGGTTACGGTCACGGACACGGTCACAGACTCGGCCACAGTCACGGACACGGTCACGGGCACAGACACGGTCACGGGCACAGACACGGTCACGGATGCAACTGTGCCAGACACCAAACCCGACCCACCTCCTCACATCACCTACCTCACCGCTGGCGGCTACACCACCTGCGCCATACGCAGTGACGGCAAGACCTTCTGCTGGGGAAACAACTCCAAGGGTCAGTTGGGCAATGGCAAGGGCGGCAGCGCCAAGACCAGCCATCTGCCTGTCATCGTCGATGGTGGCGGAGTGTTTACCTCGGTCGATTGCGGCAACGAGCATTGCTGCGCCGTGGACGAGGCGGCCAAGGTCTGGTGCTGGGGCGACAACAGCCAGGGTCAGGCGGATTTGGAGGAAGGCTTCAAGAAGCAGCTCAAGCCCAAGCTGCTGGCCCTCAGCTTCAAGACCAAGGCCATCGCAGCCGGCGGGCTGCATACCTGCGCGCTCACCGAGAGCGACACCGTCAAGTGTTGGGGGCTGGGCAACTCCGGCCAGCTGGGTCAGGGCGAAGAGAAGTCGAGCAAGACGGCGGTGGACGTGGTCTGGATCAAGGATGTGGCGCAGATCGATGCGGCTTTTTACAGCACCTGCGCGCGCACCAAGACCGGTGAGATGTGGTGCTGGGGCTACAACGGTCACGGCGAGATCGGCACCGAGACCTGGCAGAAGTTCATCTCGACGCCCAACAAGATCGCTGGTGTGGGTGCCATCGGGGCGGTCGCCTGCGGACAGCAGCATAGCTGCGGCACCGAAAAGGGTGGCAAGGTCTGGTGCTGGGGGCGCAACGAGTTCCACCAGCTGGGCAAGGGCTCGGGCAACTACCAGTATCACAAGCCCCAGGTGGCGGTCGGCCTGACGGACGCGGTCTACGTGGCCGCTGGCGACCACCACACCTGCGCCATCCACAGCAGCGGCATGCCCTGGTGTTGGGGGCGGAATACCTACGGTGCGGCCGGCCAACCCAAAGGGCCGACCCTGTTCGATTACCCCACCGCGGTGACCGGCGTCACCGATTTGAAGGTCATCGTTGCGGGCACCTCACACACCTGTGGGCTCACCAAGCCCGGCGAGGTCTGGTGCTGGGGCAAAGGCAGCCATGGCCAGCTGGGCAACGGCAACAAGGTGGACCAGTTCGCTCCGGTCAAGGTGATGTAGACGACGCCGGGCGCCCCATCTCGCAGCGGTGAACGGCGCTATTTCAGCTTGGCCAACGTGGCGTTCAGCGCGCTGTCGGCAGCGCTCGCTTCGGCGTCCAGCGTTCCCGTGAGCAGGTTTTTGGCCTCGTGGGGATCCGCATCCAGGTCATACAACTCGGCGCTGCCGTCCTCGTACTCGATGCGCTTGTAGCGGCCATCCCATGCCGTGCGGCCGTGCAGGCCACCGCCTTGTTTGTTGCCGCCAAAGGACTCGGTGAAGTTCCAGCCGCGCGCACCCTGACCTTCCGGTCCGGCCAGCACAGGCAACAGGCTCTGCGAATCCACGCCCGAGGCGGATTGGCCGTCGAAGAGCGCCAGGATGGTCGCGAACAGGTCCACCGTATGGGCCAGCGAATCCGACGTTCTGCCGGGCTTGGCTACCGCGGGACCGGACATGCACAGTGGCACGTGCACGCCGCCCTGGTAGAGCGATCCCTTGGCGTGTTCCTGCGACCAGGGCGCCTCGGCCACCTGCGAAGGCGAGCCGTTGTCGCCGACGAAGATCACGTGCACATCATCGTGGTCGTTGGCCTTCAGCCACGCCAGCAGGCGCCCGATCTCGGTGTCCAGCGCCTGCACCGCCGCTCGGTAATAAGGCGCCGGGTTCTTGGCGATGCCCTTGCCGTTGAGGTCGGTCTGGTCGTGCAAGGCAGCCGGTGGCAGGTGGAATGGTGTGTGCGGCGCGTTGAAGGCCATCCAGAGCAGCCACGACTTCTTCTTGTCGACCGTGCCCAGCCAGGTGATGGCGTCGTCCACATTGGCGGAGGTGGCATAGGTGGTGCTGGTGGCGGTCTTGCCATCCACCGTGCGCTCCCAGTCCTCGTAGGCCGACAACGTGCCCCCCAGCAGACCCGAGAAGTGGTCCCAGCCGGCGTCGTTGGGCGCCTTCTCACCGCCGACCTCGTCGCTATGCCCCAGGTGCCACTTGCCGATGTTGGCGTGTTGCACGCCCAGGTCGGTCAGCACCTCGGGCAGGGTGGTCTCGCTCTGCGCCAGGCCCGGATCCTTGTTGGACAGCGCCCAGCCGATGCCGGTTCGAAAGCCGTAGCGGCCGGTCAGTACGGTCGCTCGGGTCGGAGAGCAGGTCGGTGCCGACCAGGCGCGGTTGAAGCGCACGCCACCGTCGCAGATGGCTGAGATTGTGGGCATGGTCGGCCACGCATGATCTGTGGGCACACCACTCAAGTCGCCGGCGTACATCGGCGACTGGTCCAACCCCAGGTCGTCGGCGATGAGCAGCAGCACGCGAGTTGGCTGGCCTGCGCTGGCGCTGGCATCGTCCGAAGCGGCCGGTTCATCGCTGCAGGCAGCGCACGGCAGGGCACAGGCGACCAGCGTGGCGGCCAGCAGGCGGATTGCCGACTGAGCATGGGCGGCTCGGGACGGTCGATTCCATTGCATCATCAGTTCAAGCCTCCACGCACGCAGCGAACGAAGTTGTCGACCTGCACCACGTCTTTCTGATCGCCGATGCTACCGCCCAGTTTCTTCCAGAGGTTGCCCTTGGCGTCGTCTTTGGGGTCCGCCCGCTGGGCCCCCGGGCCGTGCATATCGTACCCCTTACCCTGTTCCTCGACGGCCCAACAGGGCCCGAAGCAGACATAGGCGGCGAACTTCGTATTGTCGCCGTGGGTGGTGCTGCTCCAAAAGAAGGGGGCCACGGCTTTGCCCGATGGCGGCGAGGTGGTCGGAGGGGTGTTCAGGTCCTTGCCCGCCGGCAAGTCGAACGCGAATACCGGGTCCAACACCATGCGTCGGCTGCTCCAATCCTTGGGCGCATAGTCGACAATGCTCTGCAGCGCCTTGACGTCGGGCAGCCGCCAGTCGTCCTGGCTGGCGAGGCTCAAGCCTTCGCAATACGCCAGCGCCTCCTTCCAGGTGAACTGCGCATCGCCGCTGACCTGGCCATTGGCCTGCTGCCAGACCAGGCCGGTCGCCTTGTCGGTGACCGTGCCATCGCTGTTGTCCGCGAACTCATTGGCGAGCGCGCTGACGTCGCCGCGCACGCAGCGGTAGAAGAGCGACGCCTTGGTTTTGACCGCCGACTGGCTTTTGATGTGGGCGTCCAGGAAGTTATAGAAGTACTTCGTGTCTCCATTGAGGTTCTCGGTGTCCGGCCGCGAGGTGCTCGACCAGGTCTGGCCCATCATCTGGTTGGAATGAGTGCCCGTCAGGTCGCCCGAGTCCAGCTCCGGATAGTCGAAATCGAACCACTTGCTGTCCAGGTAGTAGGCGCCCTTCACATGTTGGCTGCCGCTCCAGTCGCTGATGGAGAGCAGTTCCTTGATGGTGGGCACCCGCCAGTCGTCGAATCCGCCCAGGGACAGGCCTTCGCAGTAGGATTCAACCACGCTGTACGACACGCGCTCACCATGGTGGCTGCGCTCCCACATCAGGCCCGTGCGCCCGTCCAGGACGACCTGGTCATCGCAGACCAGCGAGTAGTCGGTTGCCAGGCGATCGTACGCCGCGTCCTGACCCGCAAAGAGCTCGCCCGCCGCCGGGCAGGTGATGACATCACCTTTGCTGTCGTAGCAGGCCTTCAGGTTGGTATCCGTCAAGCCGTAGGACACGGCGGGCGCCTTGGTAGGACAGGTTCCGGCGGCGCTGTCGGACGTCACGTCCTCAGCGGGCGTGACGGAATCGTCCGATGTCGACGTGCTGGTGCCTGTGCAGCATGTGGCCAAGAGGGCGATGGGCACGATGAGGTGTGTATGTGCGATGGAACGCGCGAGTCGTCGGCTCATGTGTTGTCCTCGTGTCGATGGCGATGATGGACCCGTCAGGTGGGCGATGCGCGCAGGAATCCTAGTTCGACGGACCGTAGGTACTTCCCCAGTTTCCTAGACTCGGGAAGAGGTGT
>CAYTLW010000177.1:0-12990 GCA_964438735.1 uncultured Enterobacteriaceae bacterium
TCATCCTCACGCCGCCGAAAGCTGAACGCCAGCCAGATCGCGATCAACGTCACTCCCAGTCCGTACCACGTGGCCGCGTACTCGACGTGTTTCGCCGGCGTCAGCCGAACCGGGTGTATGTACCCATCCACCGGGATCCGCTCCGCATCCACCACCTTGCCCACGGCCTGCTCGCCCACCACCAGCATCAGCCGCGGTTCCAGACCCTCGATGGTCTTCGCCAGCGCCGCCGGATTGGACGTCCGCCAGGTCGGCAGGCCCGCCTTCTCACCCACAGGCTTGCCCTCCGGCCGGTTCATGGTCGCCACCTGCAGTCGGCCGCTCAGCGTCCGGCTGGTATCCGCGCGCACCGTTGCCAGGTAGTCCGGCAGCTTGTCCGCCGGCACCCGTCCCAGGTGCACCAGCAACTTCGCATGGGGCCCTGCCCCGCCGTCGTTGGTCTCGGTCAGGCGCAGGGGCATGGTCACGCCATAGCCCAGGCGGCCGAGTACGTAGCGCGCCGTCAGCAGCTGGGCGTGCTTCGGCTCCAGCGTGCCGCTCAACGTCGCGCGTCGAAAATGCAGGCGGTGCAGGCGATTGTCGTCGGTCTCGTCGCGTTGCGCCAGCGAGGTCACCGTCGGCGCCAGGTCGTGCTGGCTGTGGTAGAGCGCCAGCGCGGCGCTGGTCTCGCCGTGGCGGTTGACCTGCCAGGTGCCCAGGGCGATGAGCACCGCCAGCATGGGGATGATGAGCAAGGTCGACCACAGGCGTGGTCGGAAGACGCGGCGGCCGGTGCCGGGTTCAGTCATGGGGTCGGCTCCGGCGGCGCCAGCCATTTCTTCGGCGGCAGGGGCCCGGTGAGCGATTCGAGGAAGGCGACCATGTCGGCCACGGGCAGGTCGCGGGCGACCTGGTCCAGCAGCAGGTCGCGATGGCCGATGAGCGGCTCCTTGCCCTCCTGCCGATAGAAGCCGACCACGTCCTGCAGGGTCGCCTGGCTGCCGTCGTGCATGTAGGGCGCGGTCTTGCTCACATTGCGCAGCGTCGGCGTCTTGAAGGCGCCCTGGAAGTCGGTGAAGCGCGGGTTGAGGAAGTGCAGTTCCGCGCAGGCCTCGGCCCGTTGATGTTCGGGTACGTCGCTGAAGTCGCCGTCGCAGCGGAAGGTATCCTTGCGCACCGCGTCGGCGCCCAGGGTGCGGCCCAGGTCGACGCCGCTGGTGCCTGCAGCGCGCGGCAGACCCAGGTTGTGGAATTCCTGGTCGCTGAACATGGGCCCGTTGTGGCAGGCCACGCATTGCCCGCGACCGATGAACATGCGCAGACCCCGACGCGCCGAGTCGCCCAACGCACCCGCGCCGGTGGCGTCGCCCGCCTTCAGCGCGGCCACGTAGCGATCGAAGGGCGCCGGCTGGGGCAGCAGTTTGCGCTCGTAGGCGCCGATGGCCTTGCCGGCGTCGGCGGCGAGGCGGTTGACCAGGGTGCGGTCGGCTTCGGACATGGCCTGCCAGGCGACGTGATGGGGGTGCTTCGGTTCGGCGGGCACGGGGCGCGCCTGGGGTGGGAAGCGGCTGCCATCCGACAGGTCCGGCAGAGGGCCAAATGTCGCCGACCACGCGTCGCGGTGATTGCCGGCGATGCGGTGCAGCAGGCCCATGCGGCTGATGCCGTGCTCCACCGACGCTTCGAGCGGTCCCAACGCCTGCGCCCACAAGCTGTCCTTGCGCCCGTCCCAGAACAGGAAGGGCGCCCAGGCGGCGCCGATGAGGGTCGGGGCGTGGCGGCCGGCGTCGCCGATGCCGCGGGCCAGCTTGCGGCCATCGGTGAAGTAGCGATCGGGTATGTGGCAGGTGGCGCAGGCGACCTGGCCGTTGGCGGACAGGCCGGTGTCGAAGAAGAGGCGTTGGCCCAACTCGGCCGTTCCCGGCTTGTCTGCCACCCGGTTGGAAACCTGGGCCGGCGGTGTGCCGATGGGCGACAGGCTCGCCAACACGGCCAGCTCGGCGGACGTCCAGGGCCCGTCGAGATCGCCATCGCAGCCGCCCGCGCAGGCGGAGATGGTGAATCCCAGCGCCATCAGCGGCACCAACATGGGCGCTCGGTAGTGGCCCTGGCCAGCTGTCATTTCGGCCCGCTCCCGGCTGGCGTGCCCGGAGGCTGTTCCCACTTGATGTGGCCCGAGTCCTTGCCGTCCTTGCCCTCGAATACCGCCGAGATGCGCCACGGCCCGTGCATGTGGAGCTTCATGCCTTCGCTCACCCACATGCCAGGTCCCGCCGCCTTGTGTTTGGGTTCGGTCATCATGCCGTGGCCGTGAGAGGGCATGGTGGCGTCGAGCGTGAACGTGCCATCGCCGACGGGTTTGTTGGTCTTCGCATCGCGTACGGTGGTGACGGCCTTGAAGAACTGGCCGACCACGGGCGGATGGGGTCGCAGGTGAACCTCGAAGGTGAACTTGCCCTGCTTGCCAGGGAAGGTCAGCTGGCCATTGTCGGATGCCTTGTCGACAGCGGCGGCCGGCGTGCCCGCGCTCGCCTCCTTGCGATCGCACGCTGCGAACATGCAGGCCATCGCAGCCACGCAGAGCAGCGTCTCGACGTTCAACCTGCCCATCATCTCCCCCTGCCCGCCAGCGCCGCCGCCCGCTCGCGATCCACCGACGGAATGCCGGTCATGCCCCGCTTCGGCGTACCGCGCCGGGCCCACTGCCAGAACACCCAGCCGACGCCTGCCCACAACAGCAGGCCGCCCGGCAGCCACATGATCAACCCGCCGATCTGCTGGTCATCCAGCGCCGACAGGCCCCACAGGCGCGGCACGTTCTCATACCAGGTGTAGAGCACGCCATCCTGCAGGCTGATGGCCATGCCCAGCGCTTTCATGGCCAGCATGTTCAGGAAGACGTAGACCACCTGCACACCCCAGCTGGGCCGCCGCACCTCGCGCAGGTTGCCGACCAGCGGCCACCAGAAGATGCAGGCCACGACCATGAACACCAGGTGCTCGACGATGTGCCACTCGTGGGCCTCCAGGGCGAGGTTGTACAGCGGCGGCCAGTGCCACAGCCAGGTGCCGCCCTGAAAGAGGAAGAACGCGGTGACCGGGTGGCTCACGCGGCGGGCCAGGCGGCGGGCGCGGCGGGTGCGGACCAGGGGGCGAATGAGCCAGTCCGGCAGGGATAGCAGCAGGAGCGGCGCCCAGACCAGTTGCAGGACCAGGTGCTGGACCATGTGGGCCGAAAACAGCAGCTCATCCGACAGGTGATGCAGCGGGCCGTCGAGGGTGAACCACAACAGCACCATGGAGAAGGCGAAGAGCTTCTCGCGCCGGATGTCGCGCGTCTCGGAGAGCTTGTAACGGACACGCCAGTGGGTCACACCGAGCACATAGAGCACGATGAGGATGGCGATGCCGATGAGGATCGAGGGGTGGAAATCCCAGAAGAGCCAGTCGTCGGTGGTGGCGAAGACGCGGGTGGCGCGGGACTTCAGTTCGAGTACACCCGAGGGGTGGGCGATGGCGAGAGCCGGGGCAAGAGCGCAGGTGACGAACGCGATGGCGGCGAAACCAACGGACCGCAGCGGCTTGTTGTCCGCCCGGGTCGGAGTCCGATTGCGCGTGATTCGTCGAGGGTCGGTCACGACGTCTCCTGCGCCCGCCGGCGGAGCCGGGCTACTTCACCCGCTCGCCCACACATGGCTGACCGGCGACGTTGGTACCGCGCAGGCTGCGAAGGTACAAGACCACGTCCCGTATCTGGTCGTTGGATAAGACACCATTCCACGGCGTCATGGGTTTGCCGGGCACGCCGTTGATGACCACGGCCATCATCTCGGACATCTCGCCGCCGTGCACGTAGCAGTCGTCGGTCATGTTGGGGCCGAGGTTGGCCATGCCGGCGGCTTTGGGGCCGTGGCAGACGGAGCAGCGTTCGGCGTACACCTTGGCGCCCGCGTCGTGCTTGCCGTCCGCGTTGTCGTAGGCGGCCTGGAGCGCGGTTTCGGTCATGAAGGCCGGTATGGCGACCGCGGCCGGACCCTCACCGCCGGCGACACCCCGCTCCACGGCCGTCTTCTCCACCGCCAGCTTGACGTAGCCGCCGCCGTAGGGCGCGAAGTGGCGCACCGCCATCAGGCCGAGCACCACGATGGCCGCCAGGGCCATCAACATGGGCGCCAGGAAGACCAGGCGGAAGACGTTCTTGTCGTCCTTGAGGTGCATGAAGATACCGACGACGCCGGCCAGCTTGGCGAATGCCAGGATGATCAGCACGGGGTTGCGGGCGTCGCCCATCCACTCCCAAAACGGGATCAACAGCTCGATAACGGTAAGCACCGCCAGGACAAGGCCGGTCCAGATGTAGAGCTTCTTGTGCGAGTGATACCCGCCAACGTCGTGAACAATGCCGCTCATGTGATGAACTCCAGCAGGTACACGAAGGTGAAGATGATGATCCAGACCAGGTCGACAAAGTGCCAGTACAGGCCGGCCGACTCGACCACGTAGGCGCGCTCGGGCACGATGCGCCCCTTGCGCAGCATCACGCCCATCATGGTCAGCCAGATGACGCCGACGGTGACGTGGGCGCCGTGGAATCCGGTCATGGTGTAGAAGGTCGAGCCGAACAACGAGGTGCTCAAGGACAGGCCCTTGTCGACGGCGAAGTGCCAGAACTCGTAGACCTGGAAGCCGACGAAGATGGCGCCGCAGATGGCCGTGATGAAGGTCCAGGTGGCCGCCTTGTCGACGCGCCCCTGCTTCATATTGTCCACGCCCATGGCCATGGTCAGCGAACTCATCAGCAGCACGAAGGTGGACACCGAGGTGATGCCGACGCTGAAGACCTCCATCGGCAGCGGGCCAGAGATCGACTTGCCGTGATAGAAGAAGTAGGTGGCGATCAGTGAGCCGAAGAACATGCACTCGGACCCGAGGAAGGTCCACATCGCCAACTTGATGTTGGGGACGTTCATGAAGTTCGTTTCGACGAGTTCGGGATGCCCGTCGTGGCCATCGTCACCATGACCGCCGACGAGCGGGGCGTGCGGGTCGCCTCCTACGTCGAGGGCCACGGCGTCGGCGGTGGCGGCTTCGGTGGTCATCTCTGCGCTCCCTTGTGCGCGGCGCCTTGCCGCGTGGGGTGATTTGCTCGCGCTAGGAGCCTGTTGCTCTTTCCGCTCCGGCGCTTCCGAAGCGATCTTGCTGCGCGCTGCGGCCGCCGCAAGGGCTTGAATTGACTACGGCCAGTCCTGCTCCCTTGGGCGACCACATCGCTTGAACCTCGCTCGAAATCGCTCGGAGCTCCAATTCGCAACATGCTCCTAGACGGGCTCGTTGACCCAGGTCCAGACCGCGCCCAGCAGCAGGGCTGCGCCGGCGATGGACAGGCCCCAGTGGGTGAGCAATCCGACGATGATCAGCAATACGAAGGTCGAGGTGATGATCGGCTTCCAGGACGGTCCGGGCAGGTGGAAGTGCTCGGACGTCTCGGGCGGCATCATCTGCATGCCTTCGCTGTACTTGTGATCCCAGAGGGGTCGCTCGCTCACGACGGTGGGCGTGTAGTCGAAGTTATGCTCTTGCGGCGGCGAGGTGGCGACCCACTCCAGCGTGCACGCATCCCAGGGGTCGTTGCCCGCGACCTCGCCCTTCTTGAGGCTGACGACGAAGTTGTACAGGAAGATCATGCCGGCCACGATCATAATGACGGTGCCGGCGGTGGTGAGCATATTCTCGAACGCCCAGCCGGCGTCGGCCGGGTAGGTGTAGATGCGCCGCGGCATGCCGTTGTTGCCCAGCTGATGCTGCGGGAAGTGGGCCAGGTTCATGCCGATGAGGAAGAGCCAGAAGTGCCACTTGCCCAGGGTCTCGTTCATCAGGCGGCCGGTCATCTTCGGGTAGTAGAAGTACGCGCCGCTGAACAGGCCCAGGATGGCGCCGCCGACCAGCACGTAGTGGAAGTGGGCGACCACGAAGTAGGAGTCATGCTGCTGCAGATCCAGCGGCGGCGAGGCGTGCATCAGGCCGGACAGCCCGCCCAGCGTGAACATGGGGATGAAGGCCACCGAAAAGAGCATGGCCGTGGGAAAGGTGACCTTGCCGCCCCATATGGTGAACAGCCAGTTGAAGATCTTCACCCCGGTGGGGATGGCGATGATGGCCGTGGTGGCGGCGAAGGCGGCGTCGGCCACGGGGCCCATGCCGGAGGTGAACATGTGGTGGGCCCAGACGCCGAAGCCGACGAAGCCGATGAAGACGCCCGAGAAGATGACCGCGACCTGGCCGAAGAGGGGCCGGCGGGTGAACACCGGCAGGACCTCGGAGACGATGCCCATGGACGGCAGGATGAGCACGTAGACCTCCGGGTGACCGAAGAGCCAGAAGAGGTGCTGCCACAGGTGCGGGTCGCCGCCCATGGCGACCTGGTAGAAGACGGCGCCGAACATGCGGTCGAAGCCCAGGAGAATCAGGCCGACGGTGATGGGCGGGAAGGACAGGGCCAGCAGGAACTGGATCACCAGCAGCATCCAGATGAGCACCGGCATACGCAGCAGGGTCATGCCCGGCGCGCGCATGTTCAGGATGGTCACGATGAGGTTGACGCTGGAGGCCAGGGAGGCGGCGGCCAGCAGGGCCAGCCCGCTCCACCAGAAGTCGATGCCCATCTGCGGCAGGTCGGCGCCGGTCATGCCCTTTTCGGTCAGCGGCGCGTAGCCGAACCAGCCGGCGGCGGGCGGACCATCGAAGACGAAGCTGGCGTTCAGCACCAGGAAGCCGGCCAGGAAGGTCCAGTAGCTCCAGGCATTCAGGCGTGGAAAGGCCACGTCTCTCGCGCCGATCATCAGCGGGATGAGATAGTTGGCCAATCCAGCCGCCATGGGCATCACGGCCAGGAAGACCATGGACGTGGCGTGCATGGTGACCAGGCCGTTGAAGAACTCGCCGGACAGGAAGTCCTGGTCCGGTCCCGCCAGCTGGATGCGGAAGAGCAAGGCCTCTGCGCCGCCGATGACCAGCCCGACGAGGCCGCTGACGAAGTAGAGGATGCCGATCTTCTTGTGGTCGACCGTGGTGAGCCAGTCGACGAGCGTGGACTTGTGCGCCGGTCGTGTCTTATGCGCGACCGGATCCGGTCCGCGCAGGTCGTCGACTGTGGCGATCTTGGTGGACATGGGTCTCCCTCTGCCTGGCTACTTGAGGCTGTGGAGGTAGGTGGCGATGGTGGTCGCGTCGTCCATGGAGATGCCCAGGCGCGGCATACGCGAGCCCTGCTTCACCGCCGGCGGATCGTGGATCCAGGCGGCCATGTTCTCGATGGTGTTCGGCTTGGTCAGGGCCAGGATCGTGTCCCGTGAACCCACGTGGGTCAGGTCGGGGCCAGAGGTCGAATTGCGCGCGGTGGGCTGCAGCTCCGCCACGCCCTTGATGCTGTGGCAGGCCACGCAGCCGCGGGTCTTGAAGAGTTCCAGGCCCTTGCGCTCGATGTCGGTCTCGGGCTCGCGGGCGGGCTTCCTCTGGTGCTCGACCCAGTTGACGTAGCTGTCTTTGCCTTCTTTGGGGTGGATCACCATGCGTAGCCCCATCAAGGCGTGACTTGCGCCGCAGAGCTCGGCGCATTGGCCGTCGAAGGTGCCCACGGTGTTGGGGGTGAAGTAGAGCGGCTGTGTGCGGCCCGGCGTGCAGTCCCGCTTGCCGCTGACCCGCGGTACCCAGAAGGCGTGGATGACGTCGGCCGAGGTCAGGTCGAGAATGACCGGCGTGCCGACCTCAACGTGCAGCTCGTTTGCGGTGGTGATCTTCTCGTTGACGTAGTCGAAGTCCCACCACCACTGCTTGCCGGTGACCTCGACCTTGATGTGGCGCTCGTCCATGGGCGGCGGGGTGGCCAGCTTGAAGACGCCGCCGATGGTGACCACCGCCAGGATCACGACGATGATGGTCGGGATGATGGTCCAGATGAGCTCGAGTTTCGTGCTGCCATGCACCTGCGGCGGCAGGCTGTCGTCGTCGTCGGCGCGCTTGCGGAAGCGGAAGATGGCGTAGGTGAAGATGGCCAGCACGATGGCGAAGATGACCACGTCCAGCCACAGGTAGAGCCAGTAGAACCAGGCGCTGACCTCGCCGGAGTCGCTGACGGGCGAGAGCGTGTCGCGTGGGTGGATGCCCTCGGTACAGGCAGCCAGCAGCATTACGAACGCCGCCAGCAACAGCGGTCCACAACGGGACAGCCAGCGGCGGCGGATCTGGGACAGGTCGAGCTTCATGGTGAATCCCGGCCCCATCGGCACCCACTTCGAGGTGCCGGACGGGACGCTACAGCAGCAGGTCCAGGGTCATGGCCGCGCAGATGGCGAACAGGTGAATCAGCGAGGCGCGCATGACGCCGCGTGCCAGTCGATTGTCGGGGGTGCGCCACAGGTCGATGCAGCGCCAGGCGAACCAGGCGCTGATCAGCAGCGCGGCGCCACCGTAGGCCATGGACAGCTGGCCCAGTGCGACCGGCACCAGGGCCACCGGCACCAGCAGCAGGCCGTACATGGCGATGCGCCAGCGGGTCGCCTTGTCGCCGTGGGTGATGGGCAGCATGGGGAAGCCGGCGGCGGCGTACTCGCGCTTGCGGAACAGGGCGATGGCCCAGAAGTGAGGCGGCGTCCAGAGGAAGACCAGGGTGAAGAGGGTCATGCTCGCGGCGCCGATGGTGCCGGTCAGCGCGGCATCGATGATCAGCGGCGGAGCGGCGCCCGCGGCGCCTCCGATGACGATGTTCAGCGGCGTGCGCGGCTTGAGCCACATGGTGTAGACGAAGACGTAGAAGGCGATGGTGGCCATGGCGATGACGGCGCCGAGCACGTGGCCCGCGACGAGCAGCACCGCCAGCGAAGCGACGGTCAGCACGATGCCGAAGACCAGGGCCTCGATGGGCTCGATCACGCCGGACGGCAGCGGCCGTTTTCGTGTTCTGGCCATGCGCGCGTCGAGATCGCGCTCCAACCACGCGTTGAAGACCGAAGACGCTCCGGCAGCCAGGGCCACGCCAAAGAGCAGCCCCACCGCCTGACCGATGGCTGGCCACGCGCCGGTGGCCAGGGCCAGCATCGGCACGCCGGTAAAGAAGACCAGCGCTACCACACTGGGCCGGGTCATGCGCATCAAGGCGGCGACCCGGGTCCAAGGGCTGGTGACTACGCTCTCGGTGGCGATATTCATGTGCTGGGCGGTCGACTGTGTGAGATCCATCGCAGCGCACTCCATGGGCGGCTGCTTTCCCTGCTGACCGGCGAGGCCCCGGTGCCCTTTGGCAATGGCGGGCTCGCGCTGCGGTCGGGAGCAGCCACGAGTTGATCCGAACCCGGCTGCGTGCCCTCTCCAGGCACCGGGTCGAGGTCAACGGATACGTACATGAGAGGGTTTGCGGGTGTCCAGAAAAATCGGCCTGAAAAGGTCCGCTTTTGTGCGCGGTGTCGCGATCCGGGCGCAATGGACCCTGGCAATCGATATGGGGGTCGATTCGGCTCGAACGCGCAGTCGTGCGTTCAATTGGTGTGGGAGTCGGACTTCAGCGACCGAGTGTCGACAGAACGCCAGCGACGTATTTGCTGCTCTTGCTGGCCCGGATGGGCAGCCCCGCCATGATCTGCTGGGCGCGCGGGCGGTCGACGGGGTCGAACTTGAACTCGACGATGAGCGTCGGTCGCAAGGGCGCCGGGTGGTCCAGATTTGGATAGGGCTTGAAGCGCTGATCCCAGACCCGCTGGTCGGTGTCCAGGGTCACCCGCACCTTGCCGTCGTGTGAGACGTGGTAGCTGCGCTGGTACGAGTTGATGATGGCCGGCATGGGCGACAGGTCGAAGCGCTGCCGAATCGCCGGCGGCAACTCGGCGCGCACCCGGCGACGGATCTCGCGCCAGCGCCCGCCCCGCACCTGCACCGCGATGGGTACGTCGAAGACGTCCTTCCAGCCTATCTGGTTGCGCTTGAGCTTCAGCTCCAGACGGGCCCGCTCGAAGTGATCCAGGTCGCCATACCAGCGCAGCCGGACTTTGGTGCGGATGCTGATGCCGGCGATGTTGTCGCGGCAGGCGGACAGGTCGAAGGTGTCGAAGTAGACGTTGTTGACCCGGCGCGGCACGTGCAGATGCTGGAATCCCGCCGGATGAACCCGCAGCCAATGCTGCAGTGTCGCCAGCTCGTACTCGGCCGTGAGCGCCTTGATCTCGTAGCGGCCATCACCGCGACTCGATTGGGGATCCAGCACGGGTTACTCGCCGGGTTTGGGGCTCTGATCGAGGAAGGTCACGCCGATCTGCGGGAAGGCCTCGCGCAGCTCGCCGACCATGGCCGTCAGCTGGGCGGAGTCGCTCACATCCACCAGGTAGGTCGCCTCCATCTCCTGTTCACGAGCGTCGCAGCGGCGCAGCTCCGCCTCCTCGGCATGTTTGGCCAGCACCTGCTCGACGCGGCCCAGCACATCGGCGGGAACGGCGCCGTCATGCCAGTCCAGAGACAGATAGAGATTGCGTCGTCGCCGGCCGCGGGCGACGCCCTTGACCAGGGCGATAGCCAGCAGCACGAATACGCTGGCGGTGACGGTGGGCAGGGTCTGGTCGGCGCCGAGACCCAGGCCGATGGCGATGGCCAGGAAGAGGTACGCCAACTCCTCGGGCTCCTTGATGGGCGTGCGGAAACGCACGATGGACAGGGCGCCGACGAGGCCCAGGGCCAGCGCCAGCGACGACTTCACCACCGAGATGATGAGGATCGTAGTCAGCACAATCAGCGGGAATACCCCCGCGAATTCACGGCGATTGGCCAGCGTGGAGCCGAACTTCCTGAAGTGGAGGGACAGGGCCAGCGCCAGCACGAGCCCGATGCTCATCTCCATCAGGAGGTTCTGTAGGGACAGGGGGTTGGCTTTGGTCAGATCGAGCGCTTCCATGGCCGCGAGCATAGATCCGTGCGCACCCGCTGGCGAGTTCCCGCACCGGACCATGCACAGATCGACACAACAGGCCCGCCGTACTAGGCTCTGCCCTCCGCTCCCCCCAGCGTGGCGGGCCCATGGATCCCTTCGAGATCAGCACAGAGATTCTGCGCAAGAAGTTTGTCGTGGGCACCAAGTCGCGCCTGCAACGGCTGCGCGAGTCCGTGCGAAAACTGGAGCGGGATCCCGGCGATCGAGATGCGTTGCAGGATTGTATGCGCCACTTCCACGCCCTGGCTGGCGCTGCGGCGACCTATGGCTTCCCAGGGGTCGCCGAGTCGGCCCGTGATGTGGAGCGGCGTTGTACGATCCTGCTCAACCAGAGCATGGCGCCCGTGGCGCGGGAGATCGCCCAGTGGGTCACCGTGGTGCGCGCCCTGCGGCGGCAATTCGGCATGGCCAGCAGCGGCGTCGTGCTGGCCGACCTGGAAGAGGACGAAGAGCCCGAGTTCATGGCCCTGGTGGTGCAATCCTACGGCGCCAGTCGCGACCGCCTGGTCAAGGTGCTGGCCGCCGAGGGCATGAAGGTGCGCGCAGCCGCCGACCGGGCCACCGCGCGGCGCATCATCCGCGAGCGTTTGCCCGACGCCCTGCTGATCGACACCTCGGTTCAGGGTGGCACCGGTGTGCAGGTGGTCGAATACGTGCGCAGCCTGCCCAAGGGCGACGACGTGGCGGTGATGCTGCTCAACTCCAAGAGCGGCGTCTGGGACAAGGTCAAGGCGGCGGGATTTGGTGCCGATGCCCTGCTCGGTCGCGGCGCTGTGCCGGCCCAGATCGTCTCCGGGTTGCGCGGACTGCTCAAACGCGAGCGCGCCGGTGAGGATCGGGTGCTCTATGTCGAGAGCGACCCCGACCAGGCGGCCTTCATCACCCGGCTGCTGCGCGCGGCCGGCTACCGCATCTCCATCTGCGACGACCCGAGCAACTTCATGAAGGTGCTCGAAGTGTCTCGGCCACATCTCATCCTGACCGAGGTGGTGCTGCCCGGATTCAGCGGCTTCGACCTTGTCCGAGCCCTGCGCCAGGATCGCCGCTGGCAGACCACGCCGGTGCTCTTCTTGACCACCGAGAGCCAGGTGCCGGCGCGACTGGAAGGGCTCATGGCCGGCGGTGATGATTTCCTCATCAAACCCATCGAACCGCGCCTGCTCATGTCTACCATCGCCGGTCGCCTCGAGCGCGCCCGCCTGCAGGCCAGCCTCTCCGAGCGCGACGGGCTCACCGGACTGTACAATCACACCACCTTTGTCGACCGCCTCGAAACCTAAATGCAACACGGCGACAAACCAGAAGGCGCGTGCTCGCTGGCCTTGCTGGACGTGGTCGACATGGCCCACATCAACGCCCGCCACGGCCACGGCACCGGCGACCAGCTCCTGCGAGACCTGGCCGAAATGCTCAAGCGCCACGCCCGCGCCAGCCGGCTGGTCGGCCGCTACGGCGGCGATGAGCTGGCCATCCTGCTCTACGACCACGACGAGAGCGAGACCACGGCCCTGCTCGAGAACCTGCGCTGCACCTTCGTCGAAGCCGACCAGTTCGCCCCCGACGGCCGCGTCTTCCGCGCCGACTGGTACGCCGGCGTGGCCCGCTTCAACCCCGCCTGGAAGCAACCCCAGGCCTGGCTCGCGCTCGCCGAAGCGGCGCTGAAGACGGCGAAGCGTTCGGCTACCGGGTGCGTCGTCGCCGCAGGTCGAGCGAATCTTGGCCGGGTGGATATCCCCCGCTTCTAAAGACGCCGACGCGACCGCGACTATGGCGGCGGATCGCCGCCTATGCAGTGGGGAAGCGGGAAGAATGACACCTTTTCCCGCTGGGGGCCGAGCCCCGGCCCCCCAACTAGAGGATGTAGTTCTCCAACTGCGGGTCTTCGACGATGTCCTTCAGACCATCGCGAACATACCCCCCATCCACCGTCACCTCGGTATCATCCATATCCGGCGCATCGAACGACACCGTCTCCAGCAGCCGCTCCATCACCGTGTGCAGCCGACGGGCGCCGATGTTCTCCTGGCGGGCGTTGACCTCGC
>CAYTLW010000178.1:0-12592 GCA_964438735.1 uncultured Enterobacteriaceae bacterium
CGAAGATCATGGCCAGCGGCATCTCCGAGGCCCTGATCACCACCCAGACCGGCCTCGTCGTGGCCATCCCGATCCTGCTGCTGCACAACTCCCTGCGCAATCGCAAGAACCGCCTGCAGGAGGAGATGGAGCGCAACGCCGTCACCATCATGAACCGCATCTGGCCCGGCGACGTGGCGACCAACGAGATCGAAGAGGACGTCGCCGCATGAACTTCGAGCGCACCTGGCAGCTCTTCCTGGAGGCCTTCGAGCGCGGCGGGCTGGTGATGTGGCCCATCCTGGCGGTCTCGGTGGTCATCTGGTTCGTGGGTTTCGACCGCCTGACCACCATCTTGTGGGTGCGCTGGGTCCGGCGCCGCTTCCTGGCCCGGGTGCGGCATTTCTCCTCGGACGGACAGCTGAAGAGCCGCACAGGCGGGCGCGCCTTCAACAGCTTCCTGGCCGTGCTGCCCGACATCCAATCGGGCCGCCGCAGCCTGCCCTTCTACCACCGCGAGCTGCTGCTGAACGTGGTGCCTGACCTGGAGCGGGGGTTTTCGACCATGACCGCCTGGATCGCCGTCGCGCCCCTGCTGGGCCTGCTGGGCACGGTGGTCGGTATGGTCGAGACCTTCGAGGTCATCAACCTCTTCGGCATCGGCAATCCCCACCTCATGGCCCAGGGCATCAGCGTGGCGTTGTTGACCACCCAGGCGGGCCTGACGGTGGCCTTCCCGGCGCTGGTCTTCGAGGTGATCCTGGTCAACCAGCGCAAGCGCCTGGTGCGCTCGCTGGTGACCGACGAGCAGGCCATCGCGCGCAGTCTGGGGCTGCCGGCGGCGAGGCGACCCGACCATGGCTGAGCACTTCCGCATGCTCGACAAGGATGACGGCGGCGCCGAGATCAACATCGGTCCGCTCATCGACATGGTCTTCATCCTGCTGATCTTCTTCGTCATCACCACCAACTTCACCCGCCAGACCGGCATCGATGTGACCAAACCCAAGGCGCAGACCGCCATCTCCCAGGGCCAGAAGGTCATCCTGGTCGGCATCTCGCGCGAGGGCACCATCCACGCCTACGGCCGCCAGATGAGCCCCGAGCGGCTGCAATCGCTGATCCAGGAGGAGGTGCTCAAGAAGCCCGACCTGGCGGTGGTCATCGTCTCGGATCGGCAGGCGGAGCTGGGCAAGGCGGTGCAGGTGATGGACATCTGCTCGGTCGCCGGGGCGAAGAAGGTCTCCTTATCTGCGGACAAGCAACGCTAGCTGCGGAGGGATCGGTGCGCCTGTTTTCGTTTCCCATCAAGCTCGCGGCGGCTGTGTTGGTGAACTACGGGCTCTTCATCCTGGTGCCCGTGCTGCACGCCCTGTACGGCAACCCGGTCGATACCAGCCTGCAGCGAGCCGACAACCGGCGGATCGTGGCGCAGATCATCAAGAAGAAGGAAGAGAAGAAGAAAAAGAAGAAGATCCGCCGCATCCGCAAGGTGCGCACGGCCCGCTCCAAGCGCGACCAGAGCCGCCTGTCCATGAAGTTCATGCCCGACCTGGGCACCATGGGCGGCGAAGGCGTCGCCGTGGCCGCCCACGAGGCCAAGGTGGTGGTCTTCAACGAGGGCGAGACCGACGAGAGCCCGGTGCCCCTGCGCATCACGCCCATCCCCTTCCCCGACGCGGCCCGGGCCCGGGGCATGAGCGGCAACCTGGTCATCGAGATCGTCATCGGCCGCAGCGGCCGGGTGCGCTCGGTGAAGATCCTGCGGTCGCCCCATCCCTCGTTCTCGTCGGCGGCGCGCCGGACCGTGCGCACCTGGCTCTTCAAGCCCGGCCGCAACAAGGGCGTGCCCGTGCGGGTTCGGGCGCGCAAGCTCATCGAGTTCAAATTGGATCAATAGCGGAGATCGAGTCCCAAGACATGCAACGACGCCTGGCCATCCTGCTGCTGACCCTGCTGCTCGCGCTGCCTTCTGTGGCCGGCGCCAGCCTGTTGCGCAAAGCCAACGCCCTGTACAACAAGGGCAAGTACCCGCAGGCCATCGCCATGTACAAGAAGGCGGTGGCGCAGGGGGAGAACCCGGCCATCGGCTACTTCAACCTGGCCAATACGTACTTCCAAATCAGCAAACACTCCCAGGCCATCGTCTACTACCGGGCCAGCATCGACGCGGCGCCCGACTTCTTCATGAGCCACCTGAACCTGGCGGTGACCTACTACATGCTCGACGGCATGGGCGACTGCATCGCCATGCTGAAGCGCGCGTTGGAGCTCAAGCCGGGGCACCTGAAGGCGTCCAAGATGATGGCCTCGGCCTACCGGCGTGTGGGCGACCTGCCGCGGGCGGCGACCCTCTTCGAGCGCATCTACGAAAAGCACCCCGACCAGGAGCGCATCCCCCTGTCCCTGGGCGAGATCTACCGCGAGCTGGACGACCCCGCCGAGGCCGAGAAGTGGCTGCTCCGCTATCCCGAGAGCGGCAAGCATCGGCTGCACGTGCTGCAGATGCTGGCTGAGATCCAGGAGACCCGCGGCAAGCTGGATCGGGCCATCTACTACCTGCGCCGGGTCATCGCCTCGAGCGACCGAAACCGCTGGGCGCACTACCAGATGGTGACCCTGCTCAATCGCACCGGTCACGCCCTGGTGGCCCTGTCAGAGGCCGAGGCGGGACTGGAGCTCTACAAGGACTTCGCCGAGCTGGCCCTGCTCGCCGGCAAGTTGGCCTTTGGTGAAAAGCTCTACGCCCGCGCCGAGCATCACTACCGCCGCGCGGTCAAGCTGGGCAGCCCGAGCGCTGTGGTCGGGTTGGAGAACATCCGCATGATTCGGGAGAACGCTCGCAAATAGCGCTTGTGCGCGCCAACGCGTCCCGTCGAGTGGTGAATTCAAGCGGTGGTATTACAACGCCTTCCGTCGCGCCATGGCCAGGCGCGCAGAGAATCAATCCCACGTCGGTCTTTGCGTTGTGAGCCGGCGCCCGGAGACGCTGATGCCCCCACCCCGACGCGCAAAGAACCGCCTCGTCTACTCCTCTGAGCGGGGGGTCGTCGGCGAGAGCCGCTCCGAGCGCGCCAGGGACGACATCGTGCAGGTGTCTCGGTCGAGCAAGGGCCGCAGGGGCAAGGGCGTGACGGTCATCACGGGCATCCCCTTGCAGGGCGATGCGCTCAAGGCGTTGGCCCGTCAGCTGAAGCAGAAATGCGGCTCCGGCGGTACGGTGAAGGGCGATGTGGTCGAGATCCAGGGCGACGCAAGGGATCCTACACATCTTTGGAAGGCGATGGCCTGCCGGTTGGTACGGACAGATCCGCCACGCCGGAACGTTCCGCATCATTGTTGCTGAAGCCGCGGTCCGGGGGCCATACTCGCCCCATGCCCGTTGCCCCGCATGACATCGATCCGGACCTCACCTGCCCCCATGGCGCTGCGGGTCGGCCTGGCCGCCGGCGAACTGGTTCAGGGCAACCTGGGCTCCCGGGTGCGAATGGAGCACACCGTGATTGGCGACACGGTGAATCTCGCAGCGCGTCTGGAGAGCAACGCGACGCCGGGGCACGTGTTGATGCTGGCGGAACTGGCATCCAATCGCGGTCGTCCTATTGTGGTCCTGCAGCGCCGAGACCTGCTCCGGACAAGTCATGCCCCGACCCGCCGCCCCTGTACCGGCTGCTCCTCTGCAATCCGCCAGCGATGCGCCGCATCCGTTTGTCCGGCGGCTGGATCGGTGGCGGGGAATCACTCCGGTGGCCTGGGATCCGGCTTCGTGGCACGACGAGTTGGTGCACATCCGGCGACTGCAATCCGAGCTCGAAGGCGTGCCGGATGCGACCCTGCAAGAGCGCGCCGACCGTCTGCGCCAGGACCTGACAGCCGGTACGCCGCGAAAGCTGGCGCGCGCCGGGGTGTTCGCCCTGGTCTGCGAGGCGGCGGCCCGCACCATCGGGCTCCAGCCCCATGACGTCCAGGTGGTGGGCGCGCTGGCCATGGACGACGGCAAGCTGCTCGAGATGGCCACCGGCGAGGGCAAGACCCTGGTCGCTGTGATGCCCGCAGCCCTGGCGGCGCTGGCCGGCGAGCCGGTGCATGTGATCACCTTCAACGACTACCTGGCCCGGCGCGATGCCGCCTGGATGGGCCCGGTCTACGGCGCGCTGGGACTGCGAGCGGCCCATGTGAACGCCGGCATGGGCGAAGAGGACCGGCGCGCCGCCTACGGGGCTGACGTGACCTGCCTGACCGCCCAACAGGCCGGCTTCGACTACCTGCGCGACGGTCTGTGCATGACACCCGAGGCGCGCGTGCAGCGCGGTTGTGGGCTGGCCATCGTCGACGAGGCGGACTCGATCCTCATCGACGAGGCGCGTATTCCCCTGGTCATCGCCGGCAGCCAGGATGCGCAACCCAACGACGCCCGCCGTATGGCCGCCCTGGCGCGCAGCCTGCAGGACGGCGTGGACTATCGAGCCGACGACGCGCGGCGCAATGTCTACTTGACCGACGCGGGCCAGGAGGGCGCAGAGCAGGCGTTGGGCATCGACAGCCTGCACACCGAAGAGCACGGCGCCCTGCTGGCGCAACTGAACCACGCGCTGCAGGCCCGTGCCCTGCTCCGCCGCGATGTGGACTACATCGTGCGCGACGGCGTGGTGGAGCTGGTCGACGAGTTCACCGGTCGGGTGGTGCCCGATCGACACTGGCCCGATGGTCTGCAGGCGGCGCTGGAGGCGCGCGAGGGCCTGCGCTTCGGCCGCGAGGGCGCGCTGCTGGGCTCGATGACGCTGCAGCATTATTTCCGCCTCTACGACCGGCTGACGGGCATGACGGCCACCGCTCGACCGGAGCAGGAGGAGTTGGACGCGTTCTACGGGCTGCAGGTGCTGGTCCTGCCCCAGAACCGCCCCTGCATTCGCCGCGACCTGCCCGATCGCATCTACGCCAACGGCGACGCGCGGCTGGCGGCGTTATTGCACCACATCGAGGCGCAACATGAGCGCGGCAGGCCGGTCCTGGTGGGCACCGCCAGCGTGGCCGCATCCGAAGCGCTGGCCGACGCCCTGCGCCAGCGCGGGTTGAGCTGCGAGGTCCTGAACGCGCGCACCGACGAGCTGGAGGCGGCCCTGGTCGCCGAAGCGGGGGCGCCCGGCGCCATCACCATCTCCACGAACATGGCCGGCCGCGGCACCGACATCCGCCTGGGCGGTTCGGACGAGGCCAGCCGGTCCGACGTCCTGGCTGCCGGCGGCCTGTGCGTGCTCGGCACCAACCGCCACGAGAGCCGCCGCATCGATCGCCAGCTACGCGGCCGCGCCGGCCGCCAGGGGGATCCGGGCACATCGCAGTTCTTTGTCTCGCTGGATGATGACCTGGTGGTGCGCCATGGGCTGGACGCCGTGCTGCCGGCCAACCGCCGCGAGGGCGGCGATGGCGAACTCAACCATCCCCTGGTGGCGGAGCGCATCGACTGGGCCCAGCGCGTCATCGAAGGCCAGAACCTGGACATCCGCCGGACCCTCTGGGAGTACAGCAGCTACGTCGAACAACAGCGCCTGGCATGGCGTCAACGGCGCGACCGGGCGCTCGACGAGGCGGCACCCACAGCCTGGCGGACGCTGGCGACGGAATCGTGGCAGGCCATGGTGGCGGCCCTCGGCGAGCCGGCGACCGGCACCCTGGAACGCCGCGCCACCCTGTCGGCCCTGGATGGCCTCTGGGCCGATCATCTGCAGACCCTGGCGCACCTGCGCGACGGCATCCACTTCGTGCGCATCGCGCGCGGCGATCCCCTCTTCGAGTTCGTGCGCCAGGCCAACGTCGCCTGGAAGGCCATACCCACGGCCCTGGACGAGCGCCTGGCGCAGACCGCAACAAGCCTGGCCCAGCGCGTACAATCGGGCGCCGATCTGGCCGCGTTGCACGAGCAACAGGAGGTGCGAGGCCCGTCGGCCACGTGGACCTACCTGGTCGATGACAACCCCTTCCAGGATGCGCTGGGGTTGCATGTATCTGGCGACATCGGACTGAGCATCGGCGCGGCGTTGTTTTCGCCCCTCTTCATGGCGGCGTCACTTTGGCGGCGTATGCGCGGGACTTGATGAATGTCGGGCGATTCGCGCGGGGCATGGACTGGGCAGGAGCACCACGAGGCGGTACGGTTCGGCCAGGAGGATCGTCGTGACCGAGCGCCCGCCGACAGCCACCGACTCCAGCCCACAGGTTGGCTGTTCCGATCCAGATGGCGCCGGCTCGCCGACCTCGCAGCGTCTGCAGGAGCGATTCGGCACCGCCGAGCAGGCCAGGATCTTCTACAAACACAGCGTATTCGACCGCCTCGAGCCCTGGATGGAGCGCCATGTGAGCCGCCGGCGCGAGGTGTTCATCGCCAGCTCTGGCGCCGGCGGAGCGTGTGACTGCTCGGTAAAGATCGGCCGGCCCGGTTTCATCCGGGTGCTCGACGCGCAGGCGCTGGCCATCCCCCTGTACGCGGGCAACGGCGTGCATGCGACCGTCGCCAACGTCACCGACAACCCCTATGTGGGACTGGCGTTCTGGACGCCCGGCGAAGGCATGATCAGCCTGCAGATCAACGGCAAGGCCGAGATCGCCGAAGGGGAAGACGTCGCCGCCGGGCCGACGCAGTTGTCCGCGCTGGAGGGCGAGGGGGCCGCCGCGGCGCGCTGGCTCTTCATCCATATCAACGAGGTGTTCGTGCGTTGCGACCGGCATAACGAACTGCTCGACCTGGAAAAGCCCGAGCCCTGGACCGAGGTGCCCGAAGAGGATTGACCTCGCCGTCCCCCAGCGCAGCCGTGCGCTCCCATGCTGATTCGACACGCTGCCTTGAAGCGCCCTACTTGAAGTAGTCGATCACCAGGTGCGGCCGCAGGCTGGCCCCGGCACCGCCCGCCTCGCGGCTGTGCATGCGCGGCTCCCTGCCCTTCTTGGACTCATTCTGCGCGCGCAGCAAGATGCCGAAGTTCTTGGCTGGCTGGTCGACCCACGCCTGGGCCAGGGCGGTGATGTCGAACTCCTTCCAGCCACTACTGGCGGCCTTCCACAACGCCGTCGCCGCCGGCGTCTTGGCCGCGTCGAAGTCATTCAGGGCGAGGTATTTGGCCTGCCAATACTTGTTCAGCCCGGCCACGCCGGACGTCTTCGAAGTGACCTTCTTCTCATCCCACGCGCGCAGCACGCGGTGCAGGTCGATCTGGCGGTCGATGGCCTTCTCGCCCCCGCCGCCTGCGTTATGCCAGTAGGTCACGTAGATGCGCATGCGCGCCAGCGCCACCTTGGCGCCCTTGGGCAGCTTGCTCAGGTCGAAGCGAATCAACGAGCGCTTCATGGGGTAGTTGCCCGACACGGCCAGGATCAGCAGGCCCTGACTGCCGTAGTTGGCGTTGTCTTTCTCGAGCCACGCATCGGCCACATCGGGCGCCTTGACGCTCACCTTGGTGGCGCCGATGCAGGTGCCCTTCTTGCACGTGGCGCCGCCACCGCAGGGGGTGCCATCGGCCAGCACCGCGTACAGGCATTTGCCGCTGTTGCCGTCACAGGTGTCCTTGGTGCACGCGTTGCCATCGTCGCAGGCCTTTCCGTCAGCGGCGACGCAGGAGCCGGAGCTGCATTTGCCCTGGCCAGCGCAGGGCCCGACGGCCTTGCAGAGCGCGCCGTTCGGCAATGGGCTGAGCTGGCAGCCACCTGTGGCCGGCACGCAGGCGTTCTTCAGGCAGCCCGTGTCCTTGTCCTTGCCGCAAACGACCGCTGTGCCGGCGTCGAGCTTGCAACTGTTGGCCACGCACGACCATTTGCCCAGGCAGAGATTGCCTCCGCCCTTGCCGGCGCAGTCGGCGTTGGTCTTGCACTCGCACAAGGACTTGCCGGGTTTACACTGGCCCTTACTGCACAGGTCGCCGGCGGTGCAGGGGTCACCATCGTCGCAGGCGACGCCGTCTGCGACGGGCTGCGGCGCGCATTTGCCGGTGGCGGGCACACAGGCGTTCTTCTGGCAGGAGAGCTTCACCGCCAGACACGTCACCACGCTGGCCGGATCGATGACGCACTTATTCGTCGCGGCGTTGCAGATCAGCTTGCCATTGCAGGGGTTGCCATCGTCCTTGGCAGCGCAATCTGCGCTCACCTTGCACTCGCAGGCGCTGACCCCCGGTTTGCATACGCCGCCCTGGCAGGCGTCGTTGGCGGTGCAGCTGTCGCCATCATCACAGGGCGTGCCGGTGCTCACCGCGGCCATGAAGCACTTGCCTGTCGGCCCGTTGCAGACATTCTTGGCGCAGGCGCTGTCGTTGCTGGCGTCGCAGACCACGGCGCTGCCAGGCTGCAACTTGCAGGCCCAGGGCAGCTTGGCCTTGTCGCAGTACAACGTGCCGGGGCAGAGGTCGCCGGTCAGGCAATCTGCATCGCTCTTGCAGGCGCAAGCGCTCTGTCCACCGCTGCAGACGCCGTTGCCGCACAGCTCACCGATGGTGCAGGCGTCGCCATCATCACAGGGCCCGCCGGTGGTTGGGGCATTCTGGCAGCCCTTGGCGCCGCAGAAATCCGTGGTGCAGATGTTGTCATCTTCGCAAGGCAGGTCGTCGGTCTTGCCGTCGCAGTCATTGTCCACCCCGTCGCAGACCTCGACGGCGGGGGTCTTGGCGTCACAGGCGGTCAGGCCGATATCGGTGCAGGTACGGGTGCCGACGCAGCTCTTGGGCGGCCCCCCTCCGGGCGGGGCCAGCGTGGACTTGCAGCTGGTCGACAGCGCCTGCTTGGCGGCATGTTTGGAGCAGTTGCATTCGCCAGGTTTGCCGCCCACATCGTCGGGCATGCATTGCTTGATGCTGGTCCCTTCCACGGTCTTGACGGACTGACAGCCGAACGCCTCGGGACAATCCGCGTCGGCGTTGCAGGGCGTGCCACAGAAGGCGCCCAGGTCGCCGCGATCGACGCAGGCGTGGCCGATGTACAGCCAGGTGGCGCCGGCCTTGGGCACATCCTCGACCTGCCCACAGCTGCTCGAAGAGGCGCAGGGTTCGCACAAATGGGGCCAGGGCGGCACACAGCGGCCGCCGGCGGGACCGCCGAGATCGGTGCGGCAGGTCCAACCATCGGGACAGCCTTCGTCGTCGGTACAGGTGTCGCTGCAGCGCATGCCATCGGGCGTGAAGATACAGGGGCCGGGTTTGCAGTCAGAGGACTTGGCGCACACGCAGCCGGCGCCGCCGGGACAGGGGCCGGTGGCGATGTCGGCGACGACGTCCACCTTCGAGCCGGCGTCAGGGGCCTGCGCCACGTCCTTTGCGGACATGACGTCGTGCGACGAGGTGTCGACGACCGGCGACGAAACGTCCTCGGCGGCCTTGGCATCGGCGTCATTGCCAAATGCGGCCGATACATCGCCGCCAGTGAAGGTTTGCAGGCCCGTTTGCTGGGTATTGGCGGGATCGCTGCAGGCGACGATGGGCAACCAGGCCAACAGCAGGGCGACAACCGGCAGGCGCATGGTGGGACTCCAACAGGCAAGGAATGGAAGCCAGTGCACGCGCAAGTCTACTAGAGTTTCGCTCCCGCCGCGTAGCCATACGACACCGCGTAGTCGTAGCCGTACACCCAGACACCCACCGGCTTGTCCGCCTGCACCTTGTGCGAACCCTTGCTGATGGCCAGTCGGGCCACGCTGTAGGTGGCTCCAGGAATCGGCGCGAACTGGCTCGCCGCTACGGGGTTGCCATCGAGCGTCACCTTGGCGCCAGTTGGGCCGACGATGGTGATGTAGTTGTCCTTGTACTTATCCGGCACCAGGAAGATGGTCGCGTCCAGGTACTGACTCGTGGCCATGTTCAGCAGCAGCGCGGGGTCGCCGATAGGCTGGCAGACCTTCTTGGCGTTGACCATCTGGCAGCGACCATCGAAACCATATTTCGCCTTGCAGTCTGCGTCGGTGCTGCAGGTGGGATGCTCCCAGATGGCGCTGACGTAGGAGCCGGCCATGTACTGGCCGACCAGCACCGGCGAAGACGCTTCGAGCACGAAGTCCTTGTCGGTCTGGAACTGGTGCCATTGCCCCTTGCTCAGCGTCGGCACGGTGATCCCGATGGCCGGCTTGATGGTCACGGTGGTGTTGTCCTCGCTGGCCAGCACACGCCAGGTATCCTTCTCGCCGCCGCGTCGCTTGAGATGCGCGCCCACGTAGGTCTTGCCCCAGCTCTTGACCGGGAACATCTGCTCTTCGAGATGGTCAGCGCAGCAGGACCACTGACACTCCTTATTCGTGGTGCAGTATTCGACCAACCCCTTGCTGCTGCCGGCGCAGACGGTCTTGTTATCCTTCTGCCACTTGATGCAGTTGCCGCTATCCGGCGAGCGACTCGCCTCGGTACCGCCGAACACCGCCACGCGCTTGTCGGCGACGACCATGGAGCCGGTCAGGTCGGCATCGAAGGCGTCGGACTCGATGTTCAGCACCTCGCCATGCTCCAGGGTGAAGACCTTGCTCGCGCCCTTGGCGATGGACGGCACATCTTTGCCTGACAGGGTCTTCCAGGTCGGCTTGACGGTCACCTTCGTCTGGCCCGCCTCCACCGCCACCACCGTCAGGTAGCTGCGCAGGTAGTTGGTGATCTGCTGCGCCGCCATGATGTAGTACTGCTTGCCCAACGCCGTACGCGGTAGCAGCAAAGACGCGTCGTTGCTGAATACGCCCACATTGTCCAGCGGGTTGAACTGGTAGGCGATGATCGGCTGCGTGGCGAAGATGTTGTACACGCGCGTATTGATGTTGCTGCCTTCCTGGTTGCTATCCTTGGTCAACAAGCCCAGCTCCTGCGGCAGCTTGATGGTCAACAACGCCCCGCCGGCGACCTTGAACTTCTTCTCCGTCGCCGGCGTGGTGGCCAGCGAACGCACCGTCACCTCGGCCTCGCTGCCGCTGGTATTGGTGATGACGACCGCGAACTGCATGTTCTGGGCGTCCTTGTCGCCTTCCTTGGCGTTGTCCAGGTCGACCGCCCAGTAGTCGCAGCCGACGTGGGTATTGGTCTTGAAATCACTGGAGCACTGGTCGATGCACAAGCCGCCCAGGCAGCTCTTGCCCTTGGCGCCGCAGTCCAGTTCGCTGGCCCAGGAGGCGCCGTCGTTGGCGCAGGTCTTGGCCAGGTTGCCGACACATACCTTGGCGCCGGGCGAACAGATGGTGCATTTGCCCTGGGTGCAGATCTGGTCGCCGGTGCACTTGCTGGCTTCTTTGGCGTCGCTGCCGTCGCTGTTGCACTTCAACACCGCGATGGAGTGACCGCCGGGAACCGGCTTGTCGCAGAAGAGCTCACCTGGATGACACTTTTTGCAGGCGTCGACCACGCAGGCGGGCAGGTTGTCGGGGCAGACCTGGGTATCCCACGCATCCCCGGAGGTGATGCAGGTCTCGATGAAGCCATCCTTGCAGCGCTTGCTGCCCGGCTTGCACTGGACCTTCACGCAGGCGCCGTCCTGGCAGTTCTTGGTCGTGGCGAAGCAATGTCCGTCCAGCAGGCATTGCACGCAGAGCTGCTTGGCGGGGTCGCAGTAGGGTTTGGCGCCATCGGCGGCCTTGCAGATCTCGTGGCTGCCGCAGCCAGTGGCGTCGACGGCGGGTCCGGCGTCGAGCACGCCCACGTCGCCAACCACATCGCTGGCCACCACGGCGCCGTCTTCGGGCGAGGTGCTGGAGTCCGTCACGTCGCTCACGGGCACGAAAGAGCTGTCCTGCGGCAAGGTCAGGTCCGAGCCGGCCTTGTCATCGGAACAAGCCAGCCCGACCACCACGCAGACCAGGAGGCAGACAAGACGTCTCGTCGCTGGCGCAGTCCTCCACGAGATTCCACCTGGTGCCCCACCCATCGTCGCCTCCCCACGGTCGTTCGGCCGCAGGGTAGCACCTCAGGGCCCGTCGCACCCACGGTGCCGTCGGAACCGCGTGCAAACTACGAGGCTCGGCGAGCGCAGCCGCGACTCAACACTTGCCGGGCATGATGGTGAACTTGAACACCGGCCCACGGCCCGTGGTCGGGCAGATGGGATAGAGCAGCGCAGGCTGCGGCAGGAAGCCGCAGTTGACACCCTTGGGCAGCTTGCCCAACTCCATGAACTGCGGCTCACTGGTACCGGGCAGCGAGCCCTCGTAGGTGACCACACCCTTCTTGGCGACCTCGGGCATGTCCTTGCCGGCCAGCTTGACCAGGCTCTGCACACCGTCGATGGTGTCCTTGACGGCCTTGGCGGCCTTCCACACATCCTTGCCCTTGAGATCCTTGAAGCTGGGGATGCCGCCCACGGCCAGCTTGATGCCACTCATGAGCGCGCCGGTGACCAGCGGTGTGACCAGGATCGCCGTACAGCCACCGTCCGAGTCGAAGCCCGTGCCCATCACGCCCAACTGCGAGCCATCGAGGATGACGGTCGCCGAGCCCGACATCAGGCCGATGACGTTGGGGCCCTTGGCGTTGGGCGGGAAGGCCTTGTCGATGATGTCCGCCAGCAGCAGCGTCGCCGCCATCTGGCCCACCTGCCAGGCGGTCTCCTTGAGCAGACCTGTGTAGCTGGGGATGGAGTCCAGGATGTAGTTGATGGCCAGCGTCACCGA
>CAYTLW010000179.1:0-4674 GCA_964438735.1 uncultured Enterobacteriaceae bacterium
GATGGCGATTCGGAACAGCATCCGGCCGACGTCGCGGACTTTCGATCAAGTCTTCACCGCCGACTGGCGGACTTCCAACTCGATGACCTGGTCACCTTCGACCGGGACATCGCCTTGCTGGCTGGCGTGCCCTGGGCCGGCGTCGCGCCACCGACACACGACAGATGACGATTACCGGAATCAGGCCGCCCAACCTGACCAGCGGAAGAATCGACCGCGCGGTGCTGTCCAGCTACGTGCGGGCGCTGCCCTGAACATTTCGGATCCGGGCTCAGTGACGACGTTGCCCGGGGCCCAGCCGACGCAGGTGCGGTCGCTTGCCGTCGAATCCAAGCATCTTGTAGCGCTGGATGTGGCTGTAGGTGCGCACGTGCAGCACGTCACCTGCCACCTCGATGTGCTCGGAAGCCGACGGCAGACGGCGCTTGTGCACCACCTGGCCGTCCGAGCGGCGGATGACGTGCAGGTGGTCGCGCTCGCTGGTGAAGCCGTAGCCGGCGATGATCCAGGCGCCGCTGACGGCGAGTCGAGCACGGGAGATGCGCGGTGGCGTGCGCCAGATGACCTTGCCGCTACGTGGGTTCACGGCCAGCAGCGAGGAGCAGGTGTTGTTGGTCAGGCTGGCGTAGCTCAGGCAGGCGTCGTTGAAGTAGAGCACCCCGTCGACGTAGCGGATGTCGCCGAGCTCCACGTAGCCGGTGCGGAAGTAGCGGTTCAGGTTGACGCGCCAGCGCAGCTTGCCGTCGAGGCCATAACTCCGGGCTTCGAAGCGGCTGTTGGTGGCGCCTGGCCAGCCCGTCGGTCGGGCCGTGGGTGGAGGCGGGGTGTAGAAGGAGCGATAGACCGCCATCACGTGGTCGCTGCCCACATCCAGCAGGGTCAACTCCAGGTCATCGAAGCCCAGAGGCAGCCAGTCCGGCACGGGCGGCCCGGCCCACCAGCGCACGCTGTCGGCGTTGAGATCACCTTGAACGTGGGACCGGGTGCGACTGATCACCCGCAGGGGCAGGGCGACCTCGGGCAGATGCAGACCGCCATGACGTCGCACCGCCTGTACGGGTGTGGTGGCGTTTCGGTAGCGCGTGGCCGCCGACTCGTGCGCGTCGCCGTCGCTGGCGGTGGCGGTCAGGGGCAGGCTTAGGCCACAGGTGGCCAGGGCGGCCAGCGCCACGACATGGCGAGAGTTGCGGCGGTAGGGGCTGGGGCAGGGGCGCATGGCTGTTACCTCGGCGGCCGGGTGTGACGGCCTGGCTATGCAACGCCGGTTCGCGCAGATTTGTTCGCAGCGTGTCCCACGGGCTCTCGCGCCGGGGCGCCGCTGTGCTACTTTGCGCGGCGTCAACCAGGGATGCGCCCCGCAGATTGAGGATGCGTCGACATGGACGGCCGGACCCGACACGGCGACACAGGCGCGTACAAGAGGCGGCCTTTGCGGCAGCCGCCCGGGTTGTGGTTTCCGTTGCGCTGGCTGTTCCTGGTCTGGCTCCTCGACGGGGTCTACCTGGCGTCGCAGGCCGATGCAGGTCAGACCGATACATCGTTGATCGCCCTGGGCACAGCCGCCGCGCTGTCGGTATGTGTGGGCATCGTGGCCGGCGTTGTACTGGCCGGGCTGGTCTGGCTGTCCATGCGCGGCCAGGCGCAACGACTGCGACCGATGGCGTGGCTACGCACCGGGGACGCCGACCAGCAATCTCAAAAGGGCGCCGCGTTGCTGGCGACCGGGCTCTTGGGCGCTGGCTTGCTGGCGGCGGCGTTCATGGTGAGCCAGATGCTCATCCTGGGCATGGCCAAGCCGCATCTGACCGCCCTGGCGATCATCGCCGCCCACAGCTGCCTGGCCGGGATCGCCCTGGCGGCCTGGCCGGGCGTGCATGCCGGCCTCTTCCTGCTGGCTCGCAGACTGCGCAACTGGCCTGCCGTGGGCGCCGTCTTCGGCCGCGCGCCGGTTATGGCCTGGACCGTCACCATCGGGGGGACCGTCGCGCTGGCTGTGATCGTATGGATCATGCGCAAGCCGCTCTGGTTCCTGCCCTGGCCGGAGATCCTGCAAGGCCTGGCAGCGCTGGCAGGAGCCGCCTTGTGGATCCCGGTACGACGTCGGCTACCCAAGCCGAGAGTCCCGGTTCGCGCGGCCATCCTGGCGCCGTCGCTATTCGTTGTCGCCGTAGCGGCCCTCGGCATGCTGCCCGGCAGTGCGACATCATTAAAATTCACCGGCGAAGAGCTGCTCTCCGGCACCCTGACCCTGCCACCCGTGGCGTCCTTGTTGGATGTGGATGGGGATCAGCACGCGTCCTTCCTCGGCGCTGGGGATTGTGAGCCCTTCAACGAGCTGGTCCATCCCGGCGCCATCGACGTGCCGGAGAACGGTCGCGACGAGGACTGCAACGGACGGGATCTCGACGGTGCGGGTTTGCCCAAGCCGGGCCCCTACAACCACCCGGTGCCACCGTCGTTGACGCCGAGGCCGCACATCATCCTGATCTCCGTGGACGCGTTCGCGGCCAGGCGGTTGGAGGCGCTCGGCGGCACCAAAGGGCGCACGCCGAACATGGATGCCCTGGTCGCCAGGTCTGCGATCTTCCGTCATTGCTTCAGCCAGGGCCCGTCCACGCGCCTGTCCTTCCCGTCCATGTTCACCTCGCGCTGGGACTCGCAGATCCGCCGCGGGTTGCGCGGCAAACATCCCTACGCCATCGACAAGGCCGAGTTGATGTTGGCCGAGGTCCTGCGCAACGCCGGTTACGACACCGCGGCGGTGGTCTCCAACAAGTACTTCTCCAAGCGACGGTGGCGCGGCATCACCAGCGGCTTCGGACGCGTGGTGGAGTCGCCCTTCACCATGAAGCCGAAGGTCAGACATAACAGCGCAAGGGTGACCGACGAATCCCTGCGCATCGTCAATCGCACGCGCATCAAACCGCTCTTCCTCTGGGCCCACTACTACGACGCCCATTCACCCTTCAAGCAACCCCATGACATCCCGCGATTCGGCAAAACACGTCGCGACATCTACGACGCCGAGTTGATGCTGGTGGATCGCGAAATCGGCCGCCTGCTCGAAGGGATCGACAAGCGCATGGGCGGCGACACCGTGGTCATCCTCACCGCCGACCATGGCATCGCCTTCGACAAGCAGCGTCACGCCAAGAAGCACTACGGCCACGACCTGCACACGGTCACCCTGCACGTGCCGCTCATCTTCAACGCGCGGGCCATCGCGCCGCGGGTGGACGATTCGCTGGTCAGCACCATGGACATCGCGCCCACCATCATCAACCTGCTTCGAATCAAGCGCGACTTCCCCTACGAGGGCGAGTCCCTGGTGGCCAACCTCTTCGGCCAGGCGACGCCGACCGACCGGCCGTTGGTGCACCAGTTCTTCCTCAACGAACGCCTCTACAAGAAGGAAGACCCCCTGCCGGTGACCTCGCTGCGGACCTCAGAACTGAACCTGATTCACGACCGCAAACACGACACCTTCGAGATGTACGCCTGGACCCGCGACTACGGCGAGCTCTTCGACCTGTCCGACGTGCCCGAGTGGCGGTCGCGCTTCGAGCGCCTCAAGGACCAGCTGGCCGTGGCTACCTATCGCCTGCATGGCAAGCGATTCCTGGCGGCGAGGGCGAAGTGGCGCAAGAAGGATGAAGAGGCCAGCAAGCGCAAGGCCAAGGGCAAGAAGAAGGCCAAGGGCAACAAGAAGGGCAAGAAGAAGCGCCCGAAGAGTGGTCAAAAGAAGTCTGGTCAGCGGAAGAGCGATGCCAAGAAGAAGGCCCAGAAGCCGGCCCGATAGAGAGGGGCCGGTGCTCAGTTGTCGGAATCGCCATCGCTCCAGCCAACGGTCACCGCAACTGCGACGCCGCTGGTATACATCAGGTCGAAGGTCATCTGCTGCATCGCGTTGATCTTGCCGGTCAACATCTTGACGTTGTCGCCGGTCAGCAAGCGCGCATACCCAACCTCTGCGTGCACGACGAGGCCGCTGGCCGCCGTGTGATCGACCCCAACCACGAACATGCCGAATGTCGATGGCAGCAGCTCGAAACTGATGGCGTTGCCATCTTCCACGTTTTCTACCGGTCCGCCCATGCTGCCCGAGGTGTAAAAGGCGCCGGCGGCCACATAAGGCGGGGTCCGGCTCTCGGACAGCGTGCCCCGAACACGACCTCCCGCCTTGATGCCCATGCCCGACATGCCAACGCCCAGGTCGACGCCAATCATCGGGGTGATATGCCCTGTCGCGACCACGCCGAGGCCGGTCAGCGAATTCCAGCCCAGGTTGCCGCCGACCATGAAGCGCTGAACCGAGCGCACCGGCGCGTCCTGGGCCAACGCCGGGCTCGCCAGCAGCATGGCGACCGAGGCGATTGCCCACATCCATGTGGTGCGGTTCATGGCGGCTCCATTGATCACGGCGCGCATTGGGCCCAGGCGATCAGCTTGTTGTTGCAGTTGTCGTACCAGCCCTCGGATTTGGTGCCGATCTTGTCGCACACCGCCTGGCACTTGGCGCATTGCGCCCAGAGCTTGCCGCTGCCGAGGGGGTTGTCGAGCAGCTGATTGGTGCAGCCGTCGTACCAGCCCTCGGACTTGGAGCCGATGGCGCTGCATTTGGGCTTGCACTTGTCGTTTCCGCCGGCGTCTACAGCACCGGCGTCCGCTGCGCCG
>CAYTLW010000179.1:4774-12565 GCA_964438735.1 uncultured Enterobacteriaceae bacterium
GCGCCGCTGTCGGCAGGCCCGCCATCCGGTGCGCCGGCATCCACGGGTCCGGTGTCGGTGGTGACATCCGGCTCCGCGCCAGCGTCCTCCTGAGCCGCGCACCAGGCGGTGCACTCCGGGCACGATGGCGCAGTCGCCTCGCACGGATTCCAGCAGCCGCCCCCCTCGGCCGTCAGCATCTGACCGTTGCAGGTGCAGATGCAGGTCTTGCACTCCGTCTCGCACAGGTCGATGGGCACGAAGAGGTCCTTGGGGTCAAAAGGAGCCACATCCTGCACGTCTTCGGTGGTATCGGGCACGGTCGCCACGGGGGTCGGCGTGGGGTCGCTGCAGGCGTACAACGCAACGCATAGCGCGGCCACGCAGGCGCCCGCCTGCCATGTTGAGGGGGCTGGTCGGGTTTGCCGTTTCGGACGGTGGGTTCGGGTCACGTCGTCCTCCTGTTGAAGTCGGGGGAGCATAGCTTGCGGGGTGGGTGGCGTCATCTGGTGGTTGTGCAGACATCTCGATGCCAGACACCATCGCCCTATGCACACAACCGGCCTGCCGCTACCCTGGCGGTCGACCCGAGCTCGACGCGAGGCCAATGCACATGGCGGCTCGAATCCTGCTGGCCCTTTGGCTCGCTGTCGCCGTGTCGCTGGCCGCTTGCACAGACAGTCCGCCGACGCCCACCAGCACGCCCCCTGCAGCGCCGGGTGGCGTGGCTCCACAAACGTGCGAGCAGGCGGCCATCAACGACGTCGACGCCAAGCGTACGCGCTTCGCCATGTCGCTCTTTCACTACAACATCGAGTACGTCATCGGTGGCCTGGACTACACCGACCGGTCCGGCAAGCGGCACCTCTTCATCGACCCCAAGACCGCGGCTGGCTGGACCAACAGCAAGGTCGAGGATTGGATCGTCACCGAGACCTTCGCGCCGATCCTGGCGATGTACGACAAGCATCCGAGCTGGGGTGTGGATATCGAACTCCAGGGCTACATGATCGAGGTGCTCGCCGCGCGACATCCCCAGACCCTGGCCCTGCTGCGCAAGTTGGCGGTGCGCGGCCAGGTGGAGTTGATCAGTTTCCACTACGCCGCTCAGCTCTTCCTGGCTTTCCCTTTCGCTGACCACGCGCGCTCCGTCACGGCGACCAAGGCCATATTCGCCAAGTACTGCCTGCCGCTTTCGCGGGTGGTCTTCAACCAGGAGGGTCAGGCCGGAGAGGGGCGCCAGCGGGCGCTGGTGCAGCATGGCTATGAGATCGGGGTACATCCCAAGAATCTCTGGGGTTATGTACGTCATGGTGAAGTGCCATGGCCATGGTATAGCAGCGAAGGTGGCACCGTGATCGTGGGTCCGGGGGGCGTGGAGCCCGACTCCGGCATCGAGGTGGCCTGGGATTTCTTCGACGACGGCGAGTTGCGCTCGGTGCCCGGCAAGCTCAACCCCTATTTTGCGCCCTTGGCCGCCCACTCGGCCGAGCGCGTGGCCGAGTTCGAGGCCAAGTTGCAGGCGAGACAGGACGATGGCTGGCATCTGACCACCGTCGGCGATTACGTGCGCCACCTCGAAGCGGCCAAAGTGGACAAGAAGGCCGCCCCACCACTGCTGGATGGCACCTGGCAGCCCCAGAGCACCGACAGCATCCACCGCTGGCTGGGCGGGCGGAGCGACACCTTCTCTTCGGCCGAGGAAGACGACAAGGTTCGTACGGGCAACGCCGTGGCCCGGATGCACGTCAACGCCAGCCAGATCCTGTTGGAGCACCTGAAGGCGGCGGACTTGGAGGAGCCGGCAGACGCCCTGCAGATGGACATGCAGTGGCGCTTGTTATGGCACGCCCAGGTCAGCGATTGCAGCGGCGTCAACCCGTGGCGCGGCGAGGTGATGTTCGGCCTGGACGCCAACACGATGTTGCTCGAAACGGCCAAGAAACAGCGCAGTGACTGGCTCGAGCGGCTGGGTTGGTCGCATGTCGAGGTGGACCTGAAGACGCGCACCGCCAAGGCGCTGAAGTCGTTGCCCGGAGACGAGTTGTTGCCCCCCGCGGCGCCGCCCTTGCCGGTGACCATCACCGCCGCAGAGCGCACGGTGACCGTCGCCTGGAGTCAGCCGGGTGCGCAGCGCTGGCAACTGGATGTGGCCTTCGGTCCGCCCGCCGACGAGCCCTGCGGCACCTGCGATGTACGCCACCTGGCCGTGTCCTTTCCGCGCAAGTCACCGAAGTTGGCGTATTGCCCGGGGCTCATCGAGGACGAGGTGCGTACCTACGCCCTGGATGACTTCTCCTGGGACAAGGGCGAGGCGTGGCTTCCCCTGGCCAACGGTCTGGTGGGTCTGGGCAAGGATTGGTGGGCCATCAAACACGTGCGCCAGGTGCACGTGGCGGCCCGGATCCGGCCCGATGTGGCGCAGATCGATTTCGTCGACGAGTCGCTCCAGCCGGCGAGCACACCTTCGTGGCGCTTCACCGTGTTCAAGGGTTCGGCCAGCGACGCGCTGCAGCTGGCCAATCGCATCAACATCCACCCGGTCGTGCGGTACTGAACATGTCACGCGCAACCGGACAGCCGGAAGAACGAAGGGCGGTGTGCACCTACGACTGCCCGGATGCCTGCAGCCTGCTGGTCTCGGGTCAGGGCGAGACGTTGACCTTGCGCGGCGATCCCGACCATCCCATCACTGCCGGCATGCTCTGCCATCGCATCCGTCGACATCCGGGACGGCTGCGGGATCCGGAGCGCTTGCGACAGCCGATGCTGCGCCAGGGGGACGACTGGACCGCAGTTTCGTGGCAGGAGGCGCTGAAACTGGCCGGCAAAAAGCTCGCTGCAGCCCTGCAGGATCACGGCCCGGCGTCGGTAGTCTGGCTTGGCGGCGGAGGATCGTTGGGCTTGAGCAAGCAGCTCATTGGCCACTTCTTTCACAGCCTCGGCCCGATCACGACGCGCAGTGGGGGCGTCTGCGGCGCGGCCGGCGATGCGGCCCAGGCGCTGGATTTCGGTGGCGTCGGTGGCCACGACTACAGCGACATGGACCACAGCGATGCCGTGGTGCTCTGGGGCAAGGATCCTGCGACCACGGGCTTGCACCTGTTGCCCTTCGTGCGCGCCGCCCGTCGTCGTGGCGCACCGGTGACCCTGATCGAGGTTCGTCCGACAAAGACCGCACACCTGGTCGATCGGGTGATCCGCATTCGCCCCGGCGGGGACGGCTGGCTGGCGCTGGCCGTGCTGCGCTGGCTGCGCGGCAGGGATGCGCTGCCGGATGGGGCCCGTGCCCGGGTTGGCAACCTGGCCGGGATCGAGCCGCTGCTCACCGACGACGTGGCCGATGCCGCCCGCCGGGCCGGGGCCAGCATGGCGGACGTGGCCTGGCTGGGCGCCATCTACGCCCGACGAGCGCCCGTGGGCACCTGGGTCGGCTGGGGCCCGACGCGGCGGCGTTTTGGCGGTCGGAACCTGCGCTGGATCGACGCGCTGGGCGTGCTGAGCGGCCACGTGGGGGTGCGCGGTGGCGGCATCAACTTCAACAGCGACCGGCGCCGGGGTCTGGATACGACCATGCTGGCTCGTCGCAGCGGCCGGGTCATCGCCGCGCCCTTCCTGGCCGGGCAGCTGTCTTCGCTGACCGATCCACCGGCGCGTTTCGCCTGGATCGCCACCACCAATCCGGTGACCCAATATCCGGACTCGGCTGCCTTGCACCAGGCGCTGCGTGGGGTCGACTTCACGGTGGTCGCCGACGCATTCATGACCGATACCGCGCGCGCTGCCGACCTGGTCCTGCCGGTCAAGCTGATGCTGGAAGAAGCGGACGTGGTCGGCTCCTACCAGCACCAGCACATCGCTGCCGGCGAAGTCGCCGCGACGCCGATGAAGGGTCCGCGATCGGACGTGCACATTCTGCGTTCGTTGCGGGCGGAGATCGGTTTGCCGCCCGATCCCCTGCTCGAAGACGTGCCCGCCACCCTGGCCCGGATGACCCGAAGCTGGTTCGACAGCGGTAACGACGGGCCCAAACGCAATCCCTGCCAGCCCATGGTGCCCTGGGCCGATGGATTCGACACCGCAGACGGGCTGGCCCATCTGGTCGACGAGCTGCCCGCAGTGCCAGCGCACGATGGCGACTTCCCACTCCTGCTGCAGACGCCGCCATCGCATCGCTGGCAGACCTCGCAGCTGACCGCTCGCGAACAGGACGCGCCGCCCACCTGCTTCATCCACCCCGAAGCGGCGCCGCCCGGAGTCCGCGACGGGGATCCAGCGCGATTGGTCAGCCCCATCGGTGAATTGACCGTAGGCATCGCCCTGGACGAGGACTTGTGGCCGGGTGGCTGTGTGGTGCACCGCGGCGGCGCGCTGGCCCTGGGTCGTTGCGTCAATCGGCTGGTACAGGCGCACAGTACCGATATCGGCCTCGGGGCGGCGTTCTATGACCAGCCGGTCCGGCTCGAGGTCGGCTCAGCCCAAAGCCGGAGTGAAAGCTCATGACGCCTGTCCCAGGTTCGTCTCCCAGTCCGCGCATGGCGGTCGGCTGGGTGCTGGTATTGCCCCTCGTGTTGGGCGCCTGCTCAAAGGGCCCCACACCCGAGGACGAGGTCCGCGCGGTCATCGCCACGGTGCGTGACGCCGCCGACAAGGGCGACCTGGACGTACTCGGCGCCCACATCGCCGACCGCTATACCGACCACCAGGGCAGCGACAAGGAGCGGGTGCTGCACATGGTCGGCAACCGGACGCGGCGCCATCGCAATCGGTACGTCTACATCAAGGTGCGCAACGTGGAGATCCGCGACGACGGCAAGGCCAAGGTGATCGCCCTGGCGGGGCTGGCCGGCGGACCCGTGGACGAGGACAAGCGGCCGGTGGAGGTGACCGCCAACCTGCTGCGCTTCCGGCTGGTCATGGCCAGGAGCGAGACGACCTGGCAGGTGGAGCGCGCCGAGTGGCGCCGCGCGAGTCCGCTGGAGATGCTCTGAGGCGCCACAAGAAGACGCCCGCAAGGAGCAGCAGCAAGCCGACGGGCCAGCGACCGGGCGATCTGGGGTCCGCGGTGCAGCCGCGGCCGACGAGATTGGATGGCACGGGATCTTCGGGTTCCTGAGTGGTGGCGCCGTCTTCGGGCGTCACGCCGGCCGTGGAGACGTCCTCGACCACGTCCGGCTCTGCTGGCTTGTCGACGACCACCAACAACAAGGCCGCCTCGGCGATGCGCCCAGCCTCGTCTCGTACCCGAACCTTGTAGCGCTGGGTGCCCGGCGTCGGGACCGTGACCTGGCGTGGGGCCAGCGATCCAAACGGTGTGTCCCAGGTGCCGTCATAGCCGTCATCCCAGCGGGCCTGCACCACGCCGTTGCCGCCGCTGACCTTGACCACCAGGTCGAACGGATGGTTGGCGCCGGCCACGGCAGGCTCGGACGACAGGGTCACCACTGGTGACTTGGCGTCCTCGACCCCGCCGAGCGCTCCAGCGGCGTTGAGTCTGCCCCACCCCATCCCCTTGTCGGGCACAACACCGGCCATCTTGGTCGCGCCGTCGCGCAGGGCGTCTCGCGCTGCGTCGCCGCGCACGCCCGTGCTGGCCAGCAGCGCCATGGTGCCCGCCACATGCGGTCCAGCGCCGGAGGTGCCACCGAAGACGCGCATGGCGCCGTGGGGAATGGAAGGGACCTTCGGCGACGCGGACTCCATGGGCGGAGAGGCCGCCCAGGGATTGTCCGGGGCACCCACGTCGGGCTTCTGCACGCCGTCGATTCGCGGTCCGCGGGCTGAGTAGTTTCGCAGCTTGCCCTTGGACTCCGGATAACCACCGAACCATTGTTTGGTCAGGCCAGCCACGTTGCCCGCGACGGCGGCCACAGCGACGCAATGATCCGCTGTCGAGGGCACGCCAACCAGGTAGGCCTCGCTGGTGTTCTTCTTGAACGCGACGCCCTTGCCCCAGCCCGAGACGTGGTCGTACACGTAGCTGTCGACCGTGGCGGTCACTCCTACGGGCGCCGAGACGGTGAGCGTCCAGGTTCCCTCGCCCATGGCGGCTTTGTCCTTTTCGCGCACCAGCACAATGCTGTGCCACGCCGTATCGCGTGGTGTCACCTCCATCATGCCGTAGACGGAGACCCCCTTGCTCTTGGTGCCCTTGCTGTCGGGCGAAAACGCCGGGCCATCGGGCGGTGCCAGGCTCACCAATACGCTGGCCGGCGAGCTGCCGCGGGCGTTGATGGCCATGCGCACCTGCTCCAGCGGACCGCCGTACTTTGGCTGCTTGATGACGAAATCCATGGACTGCGAATCACCGCCTTTGAGCAGGCTGCGCACGTGTTTCTTGTGCCCAGCGTGATTGCCGACCGGGCATGCCTGCGAGATCAGCGACTGGCTGGCCGCCTCGTCGACCAGCTGGGAGTGGGCGTCGCTGCCATCGAGCGGCGCGTAGACCCACATGGCCGTCTCGTGCAGCAGCACGTCAGGCATTCGCTGGGCCAGCCAGATGGCGGCAAACCCCTGCTTGGCCGGCGTATGGGCGATGATGGCGTCCGCCTCCGGGGCGACCCCCACCCAGCGTCGACCCTGCAGCGGCACCCCGCCGACCGCGATGGACATGACGCCCGAGCCGTGACCGAACAGCCCCAGGTAGTGCTTGGAAAGGCCCTGGCCATAGAGCGCATCCACCGAGGTGAGATCCGTGCCGCGGGTGAAGGTCTGGTGCACGTTCTTATAGGGCCGCAGGTCGACCAGCATCATGCGGATCTTGGACGTGCCCAGCCGCACGAGGCGCTCATTGCTCTCGAGATCTTCGCTGTGGTCGACATCATCGGGCACGAAGAGGGGCTCGCCGAAGGCCAGCGTATCGTCATCGAAACCAGCCGCCGCGCCGTAGTCGCGACGACCGTTGCCGTTCAGGTCCAGGTAGAGCCAGTCCACAGACGGCGCGAAACCCTTGGGTCGCGCATCCACGGGGTAGCCATAGCCCATCACCGTCTCCGCCCGCAGCGTGCGCGCCACTTCGGACGGTGAACCAACGCCATCCCCGTCCAGGTCGATGAAGTCCTTGCCCGGTTCGAACTCGCCGTTGTTGTTGCTGTCGATCCAGTCGAACCAGCCGCCGTCGGCATGAAAGAAGTGCGGGTGGAAGACATCCACCAGGGTGTCCAGATCGGCGATCAGGGTGCCCTTGCCAGTGAGGTGGCCGAATTTCGGTACCGCGCCGCGGGCGCCGTCGACGTGGATCAACTCGGTGGTCACGTTCAGCGGTGGCGGGCCACCCGGTCGGGCCAGCGAGACGCGCACGATGGCGCCGATGGCGTCCAGGACCGGCAAGGCCGATGCTGGTGCCTCCGCAGCCACGAATCGGCGGAACTTCACCGGCTTGCCGCCGACGCGGGCGATGCGTGCGCCGGTTCGTTCCACCTCGCGCATCAGCTTGTCGTCGACCAACCGGTCGGCTTCGATAATCACCGGCACCGTAGAGAGCGGCGCAGGCGAGCGCCAAGGCCCGACCGGCGCGAGCCCCAGCTTCAGCGCGAGCTCGATAGCCGGGTCGATCTTGTTCTGCCACCTGGCGGCTCTGCGGGCCGCGTCAACGGTGGCCGTCGGCAGGAGCGCCAGCACCAATGCGCCGCCGACCAGCAGCCACGGGATCGGCGACCGGCTGAGATCGGGTCCGCGGGCATCGGGTCGCCGGTCGCTGCGCATGGGCGGGAGGGTATCATCGATGCTGGCTGGGCCGAAGGTCGGTGGGGCGCGATCTCAGGGCGATCGCAAAGTCGCCTTTGGGCGAGAAAGCTTGCGGAAAGGTCTTGT
>CAYTLW010000180.1:0-12468 GCA_964438735.1 uncultured Enterobacteriaceae bacterium
GCGTTGGGGGGGGGTGTGGGGGCCCCCCCCCCCCCGGCGGGGGGGGGGGGGGGGGGGGGGGGCCCCCCCCCCCCCCCCGCCACCTCCGGGCCCCCCCTTTCATCATCGGGGCCGCTGCGGCAGAGTGCAACACACGTCCCGTTTGATGGAGGTCCAGGTGAAGCAGCACAGCGCCTCAATTGTCATCCCGCTGGCGGTCCTCGTGACCGCGGCATGCGTGGAGATCGGCCCCGAGTATCCCGAGCGCGAGGCGGCGCAGATGCTCGAGGCGGCGACCGTCGATCCCGCCGACGTGAACACCACCCTGTTGCGGGTGATGAGCTACAACATCAAGTTCGGCGGCGCCCGCATCGACTTCTTCTTCGACGGTTGGGGCGAGCGCGTGCACATGACCGCCGCAGAGGTGCAAGACAACCTGGACGGCGTGCTGGCGCTCATCGACGAGGTCGACCCGGACATCCTGCTCCTGCAGGAGGTGGATCGCGACAGCCGGCGCACCGCCTTCGTCGACCAGGCCCAATACCTGCTCGACAACAGCAAGCTGAACTACGGCGCCTACAGCCACGCCTGGAAAGCCAACTTCGTTCCTGATCATGGCCTGGGCAAGGTCGACATGGGGGTGATGATCGCCTCCCGCTACCCGCTCGAAGACGCCGAGCGCATCGACCAGGGGGTCATCGACGAGCAGGATCCCTTCACCCAGGCCTTCTACCTGCGCCGGTGCATGCTCAAGGCCGGCGTGCGCATCTCGCCCGGCCGCCTGGTGCACGCGCTCAACGTGCACACCGCCGCCTACTCCACCGACGGCACCAAGCAACGCCAGATCGACCAGGTGCATGCCGAGGCCAAGGCCATCAAGGGCGCGCTCATCGTGGGCGGCGACTTCAACGCCCTGCCGCCTGGCGCGAGCAAGCTGGAGGGCTTCGAAGATGAAAAGGCCGTGCTGACGGCCGAACCGGTCCACTATCGCGGGGAGAGCACCTGGATGCAGGGCATGTACGACCTGCTCAATCCCGCCATTCCCCTGGCCGACTACAAGGCTGATGAGAAGCGCTATTACTCCGCCTCGGTCAACAAGGACGTGTTCTGGACCCGCCGCCTGGACTATCTGTTCAGCCGCGACCAGTGGAGCGCCGGTGCGACGATCCTGCAGCGCCCCGGCGACAAGTGGCTCAGCAAGCCGATCGTCAATGACCCCATGAAGCTCAGCGATCACGCTCCCGTGGTCGCGCTGCTGCCGCTGCAATGACCCATTGCTCAGACGAGGACACCATGCATCGCCCCGCGCGTCGCACCCTGGCCACGCTCTGCATCGCCACCGCCATCACGGCGTGGGCGGCCGGCCCCAATCCAGCCACCGCCCAGGCCGTCGAAGCCGCCGTACCGGTCGACCTGGCCGCTGGCGCCACCGGCTTGAACACCCATCCCCTCTTCGAGCCTGGCGATACCGCCTTGCTCTCCGCCCGCCCCTGGCAGGTGGGGGTCTTCGGCCCGCTGCGCTGGCGCTACGACGATCGCACCGAGCTGTCCGGCCATCCCCTGGCCTTCCTGGTGGCACCCAACGCCATGATCAAGCGACAGGTCTGGCACCAGGGCGACCTCTGGCTGGCCGTGCGCGGCGGTCTTGGCGTGCCGACCGGCCTGCTCAAGCTGGCCCAGACCCAGTTCTGGGGCGACCAGTACAGCATCGGCTGGATGCTCAGCCTGGACGTCGCCGTCATCGCCACCTGGCAACCCGCCGGCAGCCCCCTGGCCCTGTCCCTGCACCTGCGCGAGCGCTGGGCGCCAACCCTCATCGGCGAGACCGACATCGTGCACAACGACACGCCTCTGCTTGAAGAGTCCGTCGCCCACATCACCGACGGCCCGACCACCATCATCGGCCTGGACATCGATATGTACCCGGGCGAACGGCTCGCCTTCTTCGTCGACCTGGACGTGCAGTGGTCGCCGGCCAGCGGTCCCTTCGCCGACGACGCCAACATCGACCTGCGCGGCAAGATGATGGCCGCCTGGGCCTGGTCGACTCGCGTGTCCACCTCGTTGGGATTCATGTGGGTCAGCTCCCGTCTGGACAGGCAGCGCTTGAACGGATTCCTGCCGGTGCCCGGCTTTGGCATCCCGTTGCCGCTCATCGACGTCACCTGGCGCTGGTAGCGAGACCCCAGCGCCGGCTTGCAGGTGCCCGATTCTTCATTGCGGCCACAGGGCTAGGATCGTAGAGTGCCCCTGCTCGCGCGCGGAAGAGGGGTCCATCATGCGCGGGCCGAGGCCAGAGGAGATAGCATGAGGCTCATTCATATCGCCGGTTTTGCGCTCTGCGCCGGTCTGCTGGTCATCGGCGGTTGCGCGGGCGGATCGGCCGTCGCCGGCCCCGGTCTCAATCCCAGCGACCAGGATGGAACCAGCAACGGCAAGGACGGCGCGGTCGATCCCGGTGAAGATGGCGGCTCCCTGGAGGACGCAGGCGATCCCGGAAACACCGACGGCGGCGGCGGCGGCATCTGCGGCGATGGCAAGTGCGAACCGCCCCTGGAGACGACCAAGTCCTGCCCGCTGGATTGCGATGACAAGCCCAAGCCGGAGTGCGGCAACGGCGAGTGCGACCCGGGCGAGAACGTCTTCTCATGTCCCAAGGATTGCGGCATCGGACCGGGCCCCGTCTGCGGCAACGGCGAGTGCGAAGAAGGCGAAAACGCGGAGAACTGCGAAAAGGACTGCGGCGGCAGCGGCGGACCGCTGGAGTGCGCGGCCAAGAACTGCCCCAAACAGTACGAGCAATGCCTCGACCACGGCGGCTGCGCCAAGCTCATCGGCTGCATGAAGAATTGCGACGCCGACGACTGCTACTCCGCCTGTGTCTCCCAAGCCGGCGGCGGCGCCCTGCAGGCCTTCGGCCCCCTGGCTTCCTGCGCCCAGGAGCACGGCTGTGGCGACGAGGGCCCCGAGTGTGGCAACGGCAAGTGCGAGGACGGTGAGAACCAGTATTCCTGCCCCGACGACTGCAAGAAGCCGCCCCAGCCGGTCTGTGGCAACGGCAAGTGCGAAGAGGGCGAGAACATGTTCACCTGCCCCACCGATTGCGGCGGCCCCAAGCCCCAGTGCGGCAACGGCAAGTGAGAACCGGGCGAGAACTTCTACACCTGCCCCAAGGACTGCGGCGACAAGCCGCCCGTCTGCGGCAACGGCAAGTGTGAGCCTGGCGAGAACCCCTTCAGCTGCCCGAAGGACTGCGACAACGTGCCCAAGCCTGTCTGCGGCGACGGCAAGTGCACCCCGCCCGAGAATCCCAAGAGCTGCCCCAAGGATTGTGATGGACCGCCACCGCCATGGTTCTGCGGCGACGGAAAGTGCACCCCGCCCGAGAACAAGAACAACTGCCCCAAGGACTGCGGCAAGGCGCCCAGCCCGATCGATTGCGTCAAGGACAAGTGCAGCAAGCAGGTCAAGACCTGCGTCGCCGACAAGGACTGCGAGAAGATCATGGACTGCGCCGCCAAGTGCGAGGGCATCCAGTGCATGATCTCGTGCTGGCAGAAAGGCGGCGGCAAGGGGCAGAACCTGTTCATGCCGGTGGCGCAATGCGCCCAGCAGAAGAACTGCCTCAGCGGCGGACCGCCCCAGCCCATCTGTGGCAACGGCCAGTGCGAGCCCGGCGAGTCCTCCATGAGCTGCCCCAAGGACTGTGGCGGCACCTCGGACCTGCTGACCTGCACCAAAAAGAACTGCCCCAAGCAGTACGAGCAATGCGTCAACGACAAGGCGTGCAACAACGCCATCAACTGCATGAAGTCCTGCTCATCGGACGCCTGCTACGAAAAATGCGCATCGCAAAGCGGCGGCACCAAGGTCTTCCAGCAGTTCGCCCAGTGCGCCATCTCCAGCGGATGCGTGCCGGGTGGCCCGCCCAAGCCCGTCTGCGGCAACGGCCAATGCGAGCCCGGCGAGTCGCCCAACAACTGCCCCAAGGACTGCGGTGGCAGCAACAAGGGCAGTTGCAAGGGCCAGTGCGGCAAATACCAGCAGAACTCCCCCTGCCAGTGCGACCAGCAATGCGTCGAATTCGGCGACTGCTGCAAGGACTACAAGGAGTACTGCAGCGGCCCGAATCCCGGCCCCGTCTGCGGCAACGGCATCTGCCAGCCGCCGGTGGAGACCAGCCAGAGCTGCCCCCAGGATTGCGGCAGCTCCAAGAAGCCCTGCAAGAGCAAGAAGGACTGCAAGGACACCGAGATCTGCTGCGGGCAGCCCGACGGCCAGTACTGCGTCGCCATCGGAAAGTGTGGCTGATCCCCCGCGCCTGAGCCTGGTCGTCGCCGCCCACAACGAGGCGGCCACCATCGCTGACGTGCTGCGTCGCGCGGTCGCCGCCATGGGCGAGCCCTGCGAGGTCATCGTCGTCGATGACGGCTCATCGGACGACACCGGCAAGCGGGCCACCGACGCCGGCGCCCGGGTCATCCGCCTGTCGCCCAATCGCGGCAAGGGAGTGGCCCTGCGAACGGGCATCGACGCCTCCACCGGGCGGTGGCTGATCTTCATCGACGCCGATGGGCAGGACGATCCCGACGAGATCCCCAAGCTGCTTGCCGAAGCGAAGGAGGGTGTCGTACTGGTCAACGGCTCGCGCTTCCTGGGCAGCCTGCGCGAGGGTGCCATCAGCGGTCCCAACCTGGTCGGCAACCTGGTCATGACCGGTCTGCTGGACCTGCTCTTCCTGGCCCGGATCACCGACAGCCAGGCCGGTTTCCGGCTGGTTCACGGGCCCACCGTGCGCGCCTTCGACCTGCGCGCGGTGGAGTATGAGATCGAGACCGAGATGCTGATCGCGGCGTTGCGCTCCGGTATGAGGGTCGTCGAGGTGCCGGTCAACCGTTATCGCCGCGCCGCTGGGGTCACGGATTTCCGCCGGATTCGCAATGGTCTCCGGATTCTGAAGATGATCGTACGCGAACGTGTGAGCGGTCGATGACCGCCCGGCGCAGACTTGGACACATCCCGGCGCGCTGACGTACTCTCGGCCGCCGGGGGCGTCATGCAGCGACGTACATTCCAATACATCGTGCTGGCCATCGCTGCGTTCACCTTTACCATCGCGTTGCTGCGTTTCGACGGCCCGGCCAAGGGCTACTGGGATACCTACATCACCGCGCCGGCGATGTTCATGAACAGCCAGCCGGTGGACTTCGTGCTCGCCGACGGCAGCCCCGCCTTCGAACCGACGCTGCAGGGCGTGCTGCCCGATGACCTCATCGACAAGGATGACTTCGGCATCATCACCAAGGATCAGCGCCTGGGCAGCGGCGTGGTGGCGTCGGCGTTCTTTGCCTTCTTCGGCTTGCTGGGCTTCCGGGTGCTCTTCGCCGCCGCGGTGGCGCTGATCATCCCGTTGACGGTGCTGCTCTTCGGCGCCTTGCAGAATCGCATCGGGCTCAGCCAGGCCCTGCGCGGCGAGGTGCCGCCCAGACGTGAGCAGGGATTGGCGGTCGCCTCGGAGTGGTGCGCCCTGGCCGGCGGCGTGCTGCTGGCCTGGAATCCCTTCGTGATCTCGGTCGACCGCCTCAACGCCAACCTCTTCGCCCTGCCGATGATGTTGCTGGTCTTGTGGTTGCTGGTCGCCCATCGGCCGCGCTGGCTGCTGGTCGGGCTGGCATTCGGCGTGCTGGCCACCATCCGCAACGAGGCCGTCTGCTTCGTGCCGGCCATCTGCTGGTGGTACCTCAAGCCTGCGAAGTCGATCTCGCTGCCTCGCCGATTTGGCTGGCTGGTGGGCGTCGGTGCCTTGACCCTGGTGGCCATGGCGCCCGTGCTTTATTTCAAGGGCCAGGCCTTCGGGAATCCATTCCTGCACCCCAGCCAGTACCCACATTTCCAGGGCTTCCGACCCGAGTTTGCGCACAGCCTCCTCGGTTGGGATTTCACGTTCAACGGTCTCTTCAACTGGCCCCTGCACGACCACCTGGTGCGCACGCCGCACTTCGCCTTCCCCACCTGGCTGCTCTTTCCGCTGGTCACCCTGCGCGCTCTGGGCACCTTGGGCATCGCGGTGATGCTCTACGGCGCCTGGGCGCTACATGCCCACCAGCGCGACGTCTCGATCCTGCTGCTGGCGTGGGCGAGTCCCGTCTACCTGCTCTTTGGCCCACAGGAGAACTGGGAGGAGGTCAAGATGACCTTCATGCTGCTGGCCTGGGCGCCCCTGGCCGTGTGGGTGCCGGCTGGTCTGCTGGCCGCCTGGGGCGGCGACTGGGCCATGGTGACCGGCGAGCGTTCGCCCAAGGAGACCAGCTGGTGGGAGGCCATGCGCATCCCGGTGACGACCCTGTTGCTCGTGGCCTTCCTGGCCCACGTCGGCCTCTACCTGGCCAGCACGGTCCGCGCGCCGGCCGATGAGCGCTGGTACGTGCGCTTCCCCAACGCCGACAAGGTCAAGAACCCCGACGCCCAGGCCGGCCTGGCCGAGCGCGATCGCAACGAGTGGCGCTACTTCCAGAGCTACGAGACGCCAGAAGAGATCGCCCGCGAGCGCGCCAAGCTGACCGCCGGCTGGCCGTGGCCCGCCGTCTACCTGCCGCTGAACTGGGATTTCGCCCGCGAGGCCGGCGAGATGGTCGATGAAGCCGGAGAGCGCCACCTGCGCGTGCTGGAGATCTGGGGTTACATCTATGGCACCCGGCGCTGGCCGGCGGGCGCCGGACCAGGAGGCGGTGGGTCAGGAGGCGCAGGGTCAGGAGGCGACGGTTGAGCGTGTTGAGAATCACCCTGGTGCGTACCTCCTGCCTGCTGCTCGAGTACGGCGGCAGGCGGCTGCTGACGGACCCCTGGTTCGAAACTCGGATGCGCTTTTTGCCGGTCTTCCGGCAGCCCGGAATCCCCCTGGCCAGCGTGCCGCCCCTGGACCTGGTGCTGGCCTCCCACCTGCACCCCGATCATTTCGACGACCTCGCGGTCAAGCAACTGAACCATCCGGGCATGAGCGTGGTGGGCACCATCGGCACCGCTCAGCGCTGCGCCGAGCTTGGCGTCGGCCCTGTGGTCGAGCTGGCGCCTTGGCAACGCGCCGAAGTGGCCGGCTTCGGGCTGGTGGCCACACCAGCGGAGCACACCGGACCGCCGCCGCCCGAGGTGAACTTTCTCATCGAGGCCGGGCCGTGGCGCATCTTCTTCGGCGGCGACGCCCGCTGGAGCCGCCACTTCCAGGATATCGGCGACCGTCTGGGGCCCTTCGACATCGCCCTGCTGCCCATGGGCGGCACGTTGATCTTCGGCCATCGCACCACCATGGGGCCGGCCGACGCGGTGCGTGCCTGCAACGCGTTGCGGCCGCGGTGGGCGATCCCGATCCACGAAGGCGGCGAGTGGATGCCGGTGCCGCCGGCAAGTTGGCATCCCGGTCGCCACCGCCACTTTGTCGATCTCCTCGACCGCTCGGGACTGCCCGTGGCACCATGCGTACTCCGCCCAGGTGAGAGCGCCATCTTCGACGAGGGTGAGCGACGCTATGCCTGGTGGACGCCAGAACCGCCCGACCGGCAGGAGACGTCATGAACAGCGAGGGGCCCAAGCCGTCCGCCCCCCTGGACGGCGACCGGCGCGAGGGCTCGGCCGACGAAGCGGTCGAGGTGCACTTCCCCCTGACACCGGACGAAGAGGGCTGGCCGCCCGTATCTACCGAGCCCATCTGGGCCCGCCCGCTGGGTGACGATCGCTATCGACTGCTCAACGTGCCCTTCTTTGCCCTGGGCGTGAGCGGCGGTGACGTGATCGAAGCGACTCGCGGCGACGATGGGCTGCGTCAGTTTGCCGGTGTGGTGCAGGCCAGCGGTCACAGCACCATTCGAATCATCGTCGCCGACCCATCTGCGGTCGAGGAGTTGGCCGAACAGATCCTTCGCCGGGGCTGCCATGTGGAGGCCAGCTTCATCCCAGCGTTGGTGGCCATCGACGTACCGGCTGAAGAGGACTACGCTGTCCTGAAAGCATGGCTCGACGACCTGGAGGCCGCCGAACTGCTGGATTACGAGGAGGCAAACGTGGCGCCCGGCCACCTTTGAGCCGGCCCGCGCGGCTCACGGAGGCATGACATGAGCGCGACCGCAACCGCCCAGACCCCCCCAGTGAGCCCCCATAGATTCGCCAACGGCGCCCACTACACCGCCGATTTCCTCTGGCGCAGGCGGCGCAACTGGCTGCCCATCTTCTTCCTGTACGCGACCTTCTACATGTGTCGCTACAACATGAACGTGGCCAAGGCCTTCGTCGGCTTCGACTATGGCTGGACGAAGGCCATGATCGGCGACCTGGTCGGCATGTGGGCCATCGCCTACGCCGCTGGCCAGTTCATCAATGGCCAGATCGCCGACAAGATCGGCGGCCGCACCATGATGTTCGTCGGCGCGATGATCACCGCTGCGGCCAACTTCGCCTTCGGATTCGCAGGCGCCGTCGGCAGCCTCAGCCTGTTCATCGTCATCTGGATGATCAGCGGCTTCGGCCAGTCCATGGGCGCGCCTTCCTTCGTCAAGATCAACTCGACATGGTTTGGCCTCTCCGAGCGCGGCATCTTCACCGGCATCTTCGGCATCTGCACCCAGCTGGGTTCGGCCCTGGCCCTGTCCATGACCGGCTTCATCGTCGCCGCCATGCACTGGCGCTGGGCCTTCTTCATCCCGGGCACGATCGCCCTGGTGTACGGCATCATGCTCTTCGTTATGGTGCGCGACCGTCCCGAAGCCGAGGGCTACCCATCGGTCGATACCGGCGAAGCGCCAGCCGATGACGACGAGAAGCCCCCGGGCATGGCCTACACCCTCAAGCTGGTCTTCACATCCAAGCCCATCCTGTTGATCTCTTTTGGCTACTTCTGCCTTGGCGTGGTCCGCTACGGGCTCTTCATCTGGTACCCGGATTACCTGCGCGAGGTGCACCACATCTCGACCGATTCGCCGACCTTCCAGGTGGTCTCGGTGGTCATCCCATTCGCCGGCATGGCCGGCGCCCTGGCAGCGGGCTACGTCTCGGACACCATCTTCACCGCCCGCCGCGCCCCCGTGGCTGCGCTCATGTACCTGGGGCAGGCGGCCATGATGGTCATCTTCTACCTGGTCGCGGGGCCGGTCATCAGCGGCGTGCTCTTCGTCTTCCTGGCGTTCTTCGTCAACGGTCCGCACTCCCTGCTGGGCGGCGCCGCCTCCATGGATTTCGGTGGCCGCAAAGCCGCCGCGTCCGCGGCTGGAATCATCGACGCCTTCCAATATGTCGGCATGTTCCTGATCACCTCGGTCGGCGGTCGGGTCATCCAGTCGTACGGCTGGAACGGCTGGGTGGTGATGCTCATCGTCGCCGCGCTGCTGGGCGCCGGGTTGCTGTCGGTGCTCTGGAATGTGCGCCCTGGCGATAGCAAGAAGGAGCCGATCGACGCACCGGCGACCGCGGCGGGGGAGGTGATGGCATGAACGCACCCACTCCGAATCGACGCAGAGAGGTCCTGGCCGTGTTCAGCCTCTTCGGCGTTGCCATCCTCTTCGCGCTGGCCCTGCTGATCGCCATCCCGGTGCTGTCCAGCAATGATCCGGTCGGCCCGAATGTGATCAAACATCGCCTGCGCAAAGCCTTTTGCGATGGCACCGTGCCGCAACGGGTCGAGTGTTTGCAGGTCTGCGCTGATGAACAGGGCGCGGGCGAAAAGGGCGGCGACTACAAGACCGCCGCATGCGGCCAGCTGCCCACCGAGGCCGAACCCGCGCGAGACGACCAGCAGCGGCTGGAGGCGGAGCTCCACGACCGCTCACCTTGCGCCAGGCGATGCAAGGTCAACTGGAAGACCCATGGCCTCTGGTGCGCCAAGCCGGTAGAGAAGGCCAAACACGACGCTGTCGACGCCTGCATCTTCGAGGGCGCTACCATGGCGTTGTTCGACTGGAAGGAGGCCCGCTGCCAGCGACAATGCCCCGAGTCCAAGCCCGGCAGCGAGACCTACCTGACCTCGGCTGACTCCTGCATGATGCTCTGCTTGCTCGCCACGTTGACCGACGAGGTGGAGGCCCACCAGGTCAAGCGCATGGTGCGCGGCCTGCAGACCACGCCCGACTTCGTGATCCGCAAACTGGTCAAGGAGCAAGCCCGCCCCGCCTTGCCGCCTGGCTTCGACGCCGCCCGCCGCAGCTGCCGGCTGGCACATGTGCGGGCCACCTGGAATGAAACCCTGGAGTCCAAGCGAGCTCAGGAGCATGCTTTCCGCGACTGTGTTGCGGGCGAGCTTCCGGCCGACTTGCCGACCGCTGTGACCGCGGCTCGTTGATGGGTGGAGTTCAGATGTGGCCACTGCACGCTGAGCGTCGGTCGTTGAGAGGCCGTCTCTTCTTGGCCTGGCTGGCCATGCTGGCCATGAGTTGCGGTGCGGAGGCAGGCCCCGCATCGACGGCCGCGGCGGACGGTGTAGATCCGGGCGCCGACCAATCCTCCACGGCCGGCGGCGACGCAATGGGCGCTACCGACATCGCTGCCGGCGATGGCGAGGTGGGAGGCGATGCCACCGGCCATGCACCGGACGGAGCGCCGATCGCCGACATCCCGCTGGTCTCCGATGCCGGCCCCAAAGTGGACATCGCCTGCGCGGGCCCCGAGTTGTGCAACAACAAGGATGATGACTGCGACGGGCAGACCGACGAGGAGGCCGCCTGCGACGACGGCGACCCCTGCACCATCGGCGAGCTCTGCAAAGCGGGCAGCTGCACCGCCGGCAGCGCCAATCCATGCGAGCCGTTGAGCGACTGCAGCAAGGGCAGCTGCGACCCGGCCAAGGGCTGCGTCTTCACCGCCATCCCGGGACCCTGCGACGACGGCAGCGCCTGCACAAAGAACGACGCCTGCGCCAACGGCTTCTGCGTCGGCGACTGGCTGACCTGCGACGACGGCGACCCCTGCACCAACGACACCTGCGATACGGTCAAGGGCTGCGCCCACCAGGTGGTGCCCAACGAGGTGCCATGCGGCGACAAGAAGGTCTGCATCGCCGGCAAATGCGTCGCCGACGGCACGCTCTACGCCCACACCAGCAGTCAACTCTACAAGTTGGACCTGAAGACCAAGTCCTTCGCCCTGGTGGGCAAGTTCAGCTTCGACAAGTCCGCCGGCAGCGTCACCGACATCGCGCTGAACCGCACCCAGACCCTCTACGCGGTGACGTTCAACAACCTGTTCACCTGCGCCACCGCCAACGCCACCTGCAAGTGGCTGATGAGCCTGCCGACGTCGTTCAACGGCATGACCTTCGTGCCCATCGGCACCGTCTACAAGGACAAGGAGGCGCTCATCGGCATCGCCAATAACGGCGGCTGGTATCGCGTCGACTACCAGGCCGCCAAGCCCGGTCTCAAGCTGTTGGGCAGTTATGGCGCCGGCTACAGCTCCAGCGGCGACGCCTTCAGCGTGCTGGGCGTGGGCACCTTCGCCACCGTCAAAGCCCCCGGGGTCAGCGGCGATGCGCTGGTCAAGGTGGACCCAAAGACGGGCAAGGTGATTCAGAATCTGGGCGCCATCGGGGCCAGCAATCTCTATGGCTTCGCCTGGTGGGATGGCGTCTTCTACGGTTTCGCCTCCAGCGGCCAGGTCTGGGACATCAACGTCACGACGGGCAAGGGCAAGCTGCTCAGCGGCTTCAACATCCCGAAGGTGAGCTGGTGGGGCGCCGGAGTGAGCACGGAGGCCGGACCCTGAGCCGCCGGATGCCCGTGTCGACGTCGGTAGCTGCGGTCATCGTGCTGGCATTTGCCGCTGGCGCCGCTATCGCCGCCGCCGGTGATTGCGGTCGCTCCTCCGTGACCGGCATCCCAGAGACTCTCTACGGGCCAGAGCTGCCCCCTGGAGGCTCCTCATGACCCCAACCTGGATCGCGCTGCTGCGCGGCTTGAACGTCGGCGGTCATCGCATCAGCAACGCCGACCTGCGGCGAGCTTTCGAAGCCATGGGCTGCCAGCGCGTGGCGACCTTCCGCGCCAGCGGCAACGTCATCTTCGACGGCGATGGCGACGGCGAACGCTGGATCGCGCGCATCGAAGACGGACTGCAGGCGACCCTGGGCTACGCCGTGCCGACCTACCTGCGCGGCGCCGCAGAGCTGCAGGCGGTGTCCGCTCAAAGGCCCTTCTCCGAGAGTGATCTGGCGGCCTCCAAGGGCAAGCCACAGGTCATGTTCCTGGCCGCGGCGCCGGACGAGTCGGCGCGGTCCGCGGTGCTCGCATTGTCGACGCCCCAGGATCGGCTGAGATTCGGCGAGCGCGAGCTCTTCTGGCTGCCCGCTGGCGGCGTCCTGGACACCGCGCTGGACATGAAGGCCATCGTCCGGCACGTCGGCGTGGGCACGACCCGAACGCTGGGCACGGTGGACGGCATCGTCAAGAAGCTGAACGCGCCCTAGGGCGCACCAGATCTGACGCCCGGCCCACTCGCCGTCCAGGCCGCCGCTTT